>JBILXZ010000003.1:0-126018 GCA_044378015.1 Tagaea sp. | reverse complement strand
GCGCCAGCGCCTCGGCTACCGCCGCGTTCGACGCCGGTTCCTGCGGCAAGCGCTCCAGCGCGTCGCCGATCCCGGCCAGCAAGGCCGCAGCAATATCGAGGGTTTTTGCGGCGCGTTCGTGCAGCATTTGCGCTTCGCCCGCAGCCTGGCGCAAGGCCGCATCGCGCGCGCGCTCGTAGGCGCCCGCCGCGAAATCGGCGAACAGCCACGCCGCCGCCGCAACGGCGAGAGCGGCAAATCCGGCCGATATCCGGAGCCGGCGCCGCGCATCGAGACCGCGCGCGACGTTCGGCCGCAGCGGCGAATTTTGAGGCGCGATGGCTATTTGGATTTCCTCGATGTTCGTTCGCACCGATCGGCAGCCTGGCGCTGCTTTTGGCAATCTGGTTCGGACTGTAGCGCCCGATTCCTTAACAGGTCGTTTACCGCCCGGCATGCAACCAAGGCGCACCGCTTCAATCCCGCGCGCAGCCGTGCTATGCCAACCGCGCGCGTCGGATCGCCGACGCGATGCCGCTCGCAAAAGGGGAGATTTGCTCGTGCCCAGTTTCGGACAAGATACGCTCAAAACGCGCCGCACCTTGACGGTCGACGGCAAAAACTACAGCTATTTCAGCCTCGAAGCGGCTGCGGCGGCGGGCCTCAAGGGCATCGAGTGGCTGCCCAATTCGCTCAAAGTTCTGCTCGAAAACCTGCTGCGCTGGGAAGACGGGCGCACGGTCACGACAGACGACGTCAAAGCCATGGCGGGCTGGCTCGAAGCGCGCAAATCCTCGCGGGAAATCGCCTACCGACCGGCGCGCGTGCTGATGCAGGATTTCACCGGCGTGCCGGCCGTGGTCGATTTGGCCGCGATGCGCGACGCGATGGTCGACATGGGCGGCGACGCCAAGAAGATCAATCCGCTGTCGCCGGTCGATCTCGTGATCGACCACTCCGTGATGATCGACAATTTCGGCAAGGCCGACAGCTTCGCCAAGAACGTCGCCCTCGAATACGAACGCAACGGCGAGCGCTACGCCTTCCTGCGCTGGGGGGCTGCCGCCTTCTCGAATTTCCGCGTGGTGCCGCCGGGTACTGGCATCTGCCACCAGGTCAATCTCGAATATCTCGCCCAGACCGTGTGGACGCAGGACGGCGACGGCACCACCTACGCCTATCCCGACACGCTGGTCGGCACCGACAGCCACACGACGATGGTCAACGGCATGGCCGTGCTCGGCTGGGGCGTGGGCGGCATCGAGGCCGAAGCCGCGATGCTGGGCCAGCCCGTGTCGATGCTGATCCCCGAAGTGGTCGGCTTCAAGCTCGCCGGGCGCCTGCGCGAGGGCATGACCGCAACCGATCTCGTGCTCGTGGTCACGCAGATGCTGCGCAAGAAGGGGGTCGTCAACAAATTCGTCGAATTCTACGGCCCTGGCCTCGACACGCTGTCGCTGGCCGACCGGGCGACGATCGCCAACATGGCGCCCGAATACGGTGCGACCTGCGGCTTCTTCCCCGTCGACAAGGAGACGATCAACTATCTGAACTTCACCGGCCGCGATCCGGCGCGCGTGAAGCTCGTGGAAGCCTACGCCAAGGCCCAGGGCATGTGGCGCGACGAGAACTCGCCCGACCCTGTCTTCACCGACACGATGGAACTCGACATGAGCACGGTCGAGCCGTCGCTCGCGGGCCCGAAGCGCCCGCAGGACCGCGTGCTGCTGTCGGCCGCCAAAGCCGGCTTCGAAAAGGCATTGCCCGAACTCACGAGCCCCAAAAACGCCAAGGACGGCGTCAAAGTGGCGTCGGGCGGCTACACGCTCAAAAACGGCGACGTGGTCATCGCCGCCATCACCTCGTGCACCAACACCTCGAACCCCGCCGTTCTCGTTGCCGCAGGGCTGCTCGCGCGCAACGCCGTCGCCAAGGGTCTCAAAGTGCAGCCCTGGGTCAAAACGTCGTTCGCCCCCGGCAGCCAAGTCGTGACCGACTATATGGTCGCGGCGGGCCTGCAAGCCCCGCTCGACCAGCTCGGCTTCACGCTCGCAGGCTACGGCTGCACGACCTGCATCGGCAATTCGGGGCCGCTGCCCGAAGCGGTCGCCGATGCGATCGACGCGGGCGACTTGACGGTCACGGCCGTCCTGTCCGGCAACCGCAATTTCGAAGGCCGCGTGCATGCGCAGGTGAAGGCCAACTATCTCGCCTCGCCGCCGCTCGTGGTGGCCTACGCGCTTGCGGGCTCGATGCTGAAGGACCTCACGACCGAACCGCTCGGCGTGGGAACGGACGGCCCGGTCTATCTCAAGGACGTGTGGCCCTCGAACAAAGACGTGGCCGACACGATGCGCGCGAATCTTTCGGCCAAGATGTTCCGCGACCGCTACGCGAACGTGTTCCAGGGCGACAAGAACTGGCAGAGCATGGGCACGTCGGCGGGCCTCACCTACAAATGGCAGCCGGGCTCGACTTACGTGAAGCACGCGCCCTATTTCGAAGAACTGCCCAAGGAAGCGGGCGGCTTCTCGGACATCAAGGGGGCCCGCCCGCTCGCGATCCTCGGCGACTCGATCACGACCGACCATATCAGCCCGGCCGGTTCGATCAAAAAGGACGGCCCGGCCGGCAACTATCTGATCGAGCACCAGGTGCGGCCCGACGATTTCAACTCGTTCGGTGCCCGCCGCGGCAACCACGAGATCATGATGCGCGGCACCTTCGCCAACATCCGCCTCAAGAACGAGGCGGCACCGGGCACGTCGGGCGGCATGGCGCGGCTGATGCCGGAAGGCAAAGTCACGTCGATCTACGAGGCGGCCGTCGAATACAAGGCGCGCAACACGCCGCTGGTGATCTTCGCGGGCAAGGAATACGGAACGGGCTCGTCGCGCGACTGGGCGGCCAAGGGCACGATGCTGCTCGGCGTCAAGGCCGTGATCGTCGAGAGCTTCGAGCGCATCCATCGCTCGAACCTCGTGGGCATGGGCGTGCTTCCCTTGCAGTTCCCGGAAGGCACCACGCGCCAGACGCTCAAGCTCGACGGCTCCGAGACGGTCGATATCTCGGGCATCGCGGGCGGCATCCAGCCGCGCATGACGATCAAGATGACCGTCACGCGCACCTCGGGCGAGAAGTTCGACGTCAATCTTCTGTGCCGCATCGACACGCTCGACGAGGTCGAATACTACCGCCACGGCGGCATTCTGCCGTACGTGCTGCGCGGCCTTCTCAAAGCCGCGTAGGCGTCGCGGCCTCGGCCGAAACGGCAAAAGCCCCGAACGCGAAGTTCGGGGCTTTTTCTTTTGCATTGCGCTTGCAGCCGCCAAGAGGGGCGGCTATATCGCGGCCATGATGCTTGAAATCGTACCGATCTACGCGGCGCTGCTGGGCCTGCTCTATCTTGCTTTGAGCCTGCGCGCGATCCGCGCGCGCCGCGCTGCGCGCAAGGCGATCGGTCCCTTGGGCGACGATGCCCTCGACCGGCATGTGCGCGTGCATGCGAATTTCGCCGAGTACGCGCCCTTTGTGCTGCTGCTGCTGGCCTTTGCCGAACTGCGCGAAGCGCCCGAGGGCCTCGTCCACCTTGCCAGCGCGGGCCTGGTTGCGGGCCGCGTCCTGCATGCCTGGGGCGCGTCGCAAGAGCCCGAGAATTTCCGCTTCCGCAAATACGGCATGATGGCGACGATCTTCGCCCTCGTCGTCGCCGTCACGCTGCTGCTGACGTCTTATCTGTTCGGCTAAAGCGGCACCCCGCCGTTCGGCGCTGACGGTGCGGGCCTTGCCAGGCGCGGCGGGTTGAGGCGGCGGATCGTGATGTTGCCGTCGGCATCGATTTCGGGTGCGGCGTATTGCGGCAGATTGGCGATCAGGCCGCCAAGCGCTTGAATCATCAGATCGATCGCTTCGGGCGCCAATTGCTCGGGCGGCACGGTTTGGCTCTGGCTTTGCGGCTGGGCCGATGCCGGAACGGCGAACAGCAAAGCTGCAATCAGCAAGGCTTTGGCGCGCATGGAAACCCTCCGTCGGTTCACCCGCACAACGCCGGATACAGAGCCGCTATTCCAGCCGTTACGTGACCGCAGCGCGAACCGCGTATTTGGGATCCTCAAAAGCGCGCGTCTCGATCACGTCGGCGAGATTGGCGGCGGCGTCCCACACGTCGACATAGCGCAGATAGAGGGGTGCGAAACCGAAGCGCATGATGTCCGGCATCCGGAAATCGCCGACCACGCGCCGCTCGATCAGCGCTTGGACGATCTCGTAGCCCTTCGAGTGGCTGTAGCAGAGCTGGCTGCCGCGTTTGTCGAAATCGCGCGGGCTGACGCGCGCAAGGCCGAGCTTTTCGCCGACCGAATCGATCAGAATGCGGAAAATCTCGGTGAGCGCTTCCGATTTCGAGCGGATATCTTCCATCTTCCAGCGCAGCATCGCATCAACGCCGCATTCGAGCGTGCGCAGCGACAGGATCGAGGGCGACGATACGATCGCGCGCTGCATGCCCTCGGCCGGGCGGAAATCCGTTTCGAATCCGAACGGATCGGCGTGGCCCAGCCAGCCTTGCAGAGGCTGGCGGAAACTCGCCTGCAGGCGCTTGGCGACATAGAGAAAGGCAGGCGCCCCCGGCCCACCATTCAGATATTTGTACCCGCAACCGACCGCGTAATCGACGTCGCAGCCCGCAAGATCGACCGGCAATGCGCCTGCCGAATGGGCGAGGTCCCAGATCGCCAACGCCCCCCTGGCGTGGGCGGCGCGCGTGATCGCCGCCATGTCGTGCAATTCGCCGGTGCGGTAGTCGACATGGCCGAGCATGACGGCGACGGTGTCGTCGTCGATCGCTTCGACGATTTCGGCCGCATTGTCGACCAGCTTCAGGCGATGGCCTTGGCCGAGCTGCTTGAACAGCCCGTCGGCCATGTAGAGATCGGTCGGGAAATTGCCGCGATCGGACAGAATCGTGCGCCGCTTGGGGCGCTCGGCGACTGCCGCCGCCACGAGCTTGTAGAGATTGAGCGAGGTCGTGTCGCACGCCGCGACCGTGCCTTCGGGTGCGCCGATCAGGCGGCCGATCTTGTCGCCGAGCGCCAGCGGCAACTGCATCCAGCCATGTTTGGTCCAGCCAGCGATGAGATCCTCGCCCCATTCCTGGCGCATCGCTTCGAAGATGCGGTTCGGGGCAAGGCGCGGCAGCGGGCCAAGCGAATTGCCGTCGAGATAGACAAGGCCTGCGGGCAGCAGAAAATGATCGCGTGCGCGGCCCAGCGGGTCGTTTGCGTCCATGGCTTTGGCGTCGGCGCGCGTGGGCGCTTCGGGCGGGAACGGCGAGTGGCGGTCGAGCGAGGCTTGCGGCATGGCGTCAATAAAGCCTCGCTCGGGCGCGAGATTCAATAGGCTTGAAGACCGCGTCTTGTCAGCCGCTCTTGACCGCGACTTTGACCGCCCGGCGCTCGGCCTCGACCGGGCGCGGCACGAGAACGCGCAGCACGCCGTTTTCGAAACGCCCTTCGATGCGCGCAGGGTCGACGTCGAACGGCAGTTCGAAGCGCCGCACGAATTTGCCGTACGCACGCTCGCTCAGATGCGTGCGCTTGCCGCCGGCCGGATCGCCCTTTTCGACCGTGCGCTCGGCCGCGACCGTGAGCACGCCGTCCTCGATCTCGACGGCGACGTCCTTGGGATCGATGCCGGGCAGATCGAAATGGAATTCCACGCCTGCTTCGGTTTCGCAGACTTCGGCGGCCGGGCTTAGAAAGGCCGCAGCCCCGGTCGGCGGGGCGGGAAAGCCGCGCGTGAAATCGTCGAACATGCGGTCCATTTCGCGGCGCATGGCCGCAAACGGATCGCGGGCGGCCGGTGCGTTCGCCAAAGCACCGCGCGCATTGGGCGGCAGCGACTTGGAATCCATGGCATTCCTCCTTCGGGATCGATGCGCGAAGTTCCGCGCACCGCCCCGAAGGCGGGCCGGAACCCGAGGCGCATTATCCGCCAAGGCAGAATAGCCCGATATGATCTAGGTCAAGCGGCGGCGAACCCGGCGGCAAGGGTGTTGGCGAGGCGCTTGGCGAAGGCGGAGGGATCGTCGAGCTTGTCGCCCTCGACGATCCGCGCCTGGTCGAACAGCAGTTTGGCCACCTCGCTCACGCGCGCCTGCACGGCAGTGTTGTCGCCCTGCGCGCGCAGGCTGCGCGCGAGTGCCTGGATCAGCGCATGCGCGGGATTGATCTCGAGGATGCGCTTGGTGGCCGCGCGCAACTGCTTGTGCTGGCGCAGCATGCGCTCGAGATGGATGTCCATGTCGCTGTCGTCGGCCACGAGGCACACGGCGCTTTCGGCGAGGCGCTGGCTTGCGCGCACGTCCTTGACGCTGTCGCCCAGCGCGAGCCGGAACAGCGCGACCAGCGGCGCGACGTCGGGCACTGCGTCGTCTTTCGCGGCCTCGTCGGACTTTTCCGATTCGGCGATCTTGTCGAGATCGGCGGACCCGCGCGTGACGGACGCGAATTTCTTGCCCTCGAAATCGGTCGTCTGCGCGATCCAGAATTCGTCCACGGGATCCGACAGCAGCAGCACCTCGATGCCGCGCTTGGCGAACCCCTCGAGATGCGGGCTGTTGGCGACCGTCTTCGCGTCGTCGCCTGCGATGTAGTAGATCGTCTCCTGCCCCGTCTTCATGCGCGCGACGTACTCGGCCAAGCCCACCCATTTGTCGGGCGCGGTCGTGGTGCGGAAACGCGCCAGCGACAGCACGCGGCTGCCGTTTTCGGCGTCTTCGAAAATGCCTTCCTTCATCGCCTCGCCGAAGGAATCCCAGAACGCGCCGTAGGAATCGGCATCGTCCTTGGCGCGCTTTTCGAGTTCGCCCAGCACGCGCGCGGCGATGCCCTGGCGAATAAGACGCACGACCGGATTGTTCTGCAGCATCTCGCGGCTCACGTTGAGCGGCAGATCCTCCGAATCGACCACGCCGCGCAGGAAGCGCAGATAGCGCGGCACCAGCCCCTCGGGCGCTTCGTTCACGAACACGCGCCGCACGTAGAGCTTCACGCCGTGCTTGCGCTCGGGCGCGAACAGGTCGAACGGGCGGATGCCCGGCACGTAGAGCAGGGCCGTATATTCGATCTTGCCTTCGGCCCGCCAATGCAGCGTTCCCCAGGGCTCGTCGAACCCGTGCGAGATATGGCGATAGAATTCCGTGTGCTGCTCAGGTGTGACCTCGTTCTTGGCGCGCGTCCACAGAGCCGAGGCGCGGTTCAGCGTCTGGTCGGCGAGCTTGATCGGGATCGCGATATGGTCGGAATAGCGGCGCACGATCTCGCCGAGCTTGTCGGCGTCGAGGAACTCGGTCGCGTCGTCTTTGAGGTGCAGGCGGATCGACGTGCCGCGCTTGGGCAGCTCGATCGCGTCGATCGTGTAGCTGCCCTTGCCGTCCGATTCCCAGCGCCAGCCCGCGTCGCTGCCGGCCTTGCGCGACTCGACCGTGACCTTGTCGGCCACCATGAAAGCCGAATAGAAGCCCACGCCGAACTGGCCGATCAGCGGCATGTCTTTGCGTTGGCCCGCATCGAGCGCCTTCACGAAGGCGGCCGTCCCCGACCGCGCGATCGTGCCGAGATTGGCCACGAGATCGTCGCGATCCATGCCGATCCCGTTGTCGGCGATGGTCAGCGTCTTTCCGGCTTCGTCGGTCGTCAGGATCACGGCAAAATCCGTGTCGTCGCCGGCGAGGTTCGCGTCCTGCTGGGCGAGGAAGCGCAGCTTGTCGCAGGCGTCGGATGCGTTCGAAACAAGCTCGCGCAGAAAAACCTGGCGTTCGCTGTAAAGCGAGTGCGCGACGATCTCGAGCAGGCGACTCACCTCCGCCTGGAATTCGTGTTTTTCGGTCATCGTCGCTCCGGAGGGTCTTGTTTTGCCGGGCTATCTAGGGGAGCTTTGGCGCCGAATCAAGAGACGCCGCGTCAGCCCCACGGAAACGGGATCGTCGCCCGGTTGCCGACCGTTGCGAGCGTATGGCTGACGATGCCGCCCTCGGCGGTCCAGCGGTGCAATTGCAGGCCCGGCGGTTCGAAAGTGAAGCCGCCAGCCGAAGCCTCGCGCAGATCGAGGGCGATCTGGTGCGCCGTCGACGGGCAGACGGACGCGATTGTTCCGGCAAAGCGCGCCTGGATCGCGCGATGCACGTGGCCGCACACCACGCGCTCGACATTCGGATAGCGCTTCACGATTGCGGCGAGCCGCCCCTCGTCGCGCAGGCCCATCTTGTCCATGTGCCCGATGCCGGTGGCGAAAGGCGGGTGGTGCTGGAAGATCAGCGTTGGCTTGGCCCCGCCCGCGGCGAGTGTTGCGTTGAGCCACGCCGCACGTTCTTCGCAGAAGGTACCCCACGGCTTTTTGGGCTCGGATGTGTCGACCGCCACAAGCCGCACCGGATAGTCGTCGACCGCGTAATGGAAGAAGCCGCCCTCGGCCACACGATCGCCGCCGGCAGTCGGGAACGCGGCCTTCAACGTGGCGCGCGCATCGTGGTTGCCGGGCACGACGAGCAGCGGGGCTTTGAGCGGTGCGAGGATCTCGCGCAACAGCCCGTATTCGACGGCCGAGCCGCGTTCGACGAGATCGCCGGTAGCGAGCACGATGTCGGGCTGCGGGTCGAGTTCGTTCAGCACCGCCACGGCTTTTGTCAGATACGAAACCGTATCGACCTTGCCGTAGGCGAGTTTGCCGTCGGTCTGGATATGGAGATCCGATATTTGGGCGATGAGCATGGCTTGAATTCGCCCGCCGGGCGGGCAAGAGTCAAGGTTGCGATGGGCGACACCAAAGTAACGGCTGTTCTCGGGCCGACCAACACCGGCAAAACCTTTCTGGCGGTCGAGCGCATGCTGGGCCACCGCACCGGCATGATCGGTTTTCCGCTGCGCCTGCTGGCGCGCGAAAACTACGAACGCATCGCAAGCGCCAAGGGCGCGTCGCAGGTGGCTCTCGTGACGGGCGAAGAACGCATCGTTCCCCCCTACGCGCGCTGGTTCGTCTGCACGGTCGAGGCGATGCCGATCGAGCGCGAGGTGGGTTTCCTTGCGGTGGACGAAATCCAGATGATCGCCGACCGCGAACGCGGCCACGTGTTCGTCGACCGACTTCTGCATGCGCGCGGGCGCAACGAAACGATGTTCATGGGCGCGGAATCCGCACGCCCCTTGATTCGGCGCCTGGTGCCCGAGGCCGAATTCGTCGTGCGCCCGCGCCTCTCCACGCTCACCTATGCGGGGCCGCGCAAGATCACGCGCCTGCCCAGGCGCAGCGCCATCGTCGCGTTCTCGGCCGCCGAAGTCTACGAAATCGCCGAGCTCGTGCGCCGCCAGCGCGGCGGCGCGGCACTCGTTTTCGGCGCCTTGAGCCCGCGCACGCGCAACGCGCAGGTCGCGATGTACCAGTCGGGCGACGTCGACTATCTGATCGCGACCGACGCGATCGGCATGGGCCTCAACATGGATATCGACCATGTGGCGTTCGCGGCGACCGCCAAATTCGACGGCCGGCATCTGCGCAGGCTCGCCGCGCCCGAGCTCGGCCAGATCGCCGGGCGCGCGGGGCGCAGCATGACCAACGGCACGTTCGGCACCACGGCCGACGTGGGGCCGCTCGACGCCGATCTCGTCGAGGCTATAGAGGAGCATCGCTTCCCACCGCTCACGCACTGCTATTGGCGCAATTCCGATCTCGATTTCCGCACGCTCGACGGATTGCTGGAAACGCTCGACCGGCGCGCTCCCTTGGCCGAGCTTGTGCGCGTGCGCGACGCCGACGACCATCTGGCTTTGCAGGCCCTCGCGCGCGATGCCGACATTCGCGCGCTGTCGCGCGGGCGCGTCGGGCTTTTGTGGGAGGTGGCACGCATCCCCGATTTCCGCAAACAGATGGCCGACACGCATCCGCGCCTGCTCGCCAAGATCTTCGGCCATCTCGCGGGGCCTGCGGGCCGCCTGCCGCAGGATTGGGTCGACCGCCAGATCGAGCGCATCGATTCTGCGGGCGGCGACATCGACAAATTGCTGCAGCAGATCGCCGCGATCCGCACCTGGACCTACGTGTCGCACCGGCCGGACTGGATCGCCGACGCCGAAGGCGTGCAGGCGCGCGCGCGCGCGGTGGAAGACCGGCTCTCGGACGCGCTGCACGAGCGGCTCACGCAGCGTTTCGTCGACCGGCGCAACGCCGTCATCGTGCGCAAGCTCGCCGACGGCAGCGAATTGCTGGCGGCCGTGACGGCGGCGGGCGACGTGCTCGTCGAAGGCATGCCGGCGGGCAAGCTCGACGGGTTCGAGTTCCGCCCCGATCCGTCGCTCGACATGTGCGTCGCCGCGTTGCGGGCCGCCGCAAACCGCGCGTTGCGCCGCGATGTGGGCTTGCGCGTGCAGAAGTTCGTCGCCGACGACGACGCGGCTTTTTCGTTGCTGCCCGATGCGCGGATCGCGTGGACCGGCCAGCCTGTGGCACGGCTTGCGGCGGGTCCGGAAGCGCTCGCGCCCGAAATCCAGCTCGCCCGCGCCGATTTGCTGGAGCCGGCGCACAGGCAAGCGGTATCGCGCCGTCTCGCCGAATGGCTGCAGGCATGGCTCAAGCAGAATATGGCGCCGCTCTTGCGCCTCAAGACGGCCCCGCTGCCTGCGGCAGCGCGCGGCCTTGCGTTCGAGCTGGCGGCATCGCTGGGCGCCATCGCCGCAGCCGATACGACGATCGCTCTCGACAGTCTCGACCGCAAGGCGCGCGGCAGCCTTGCCGCATGCGGCGTGCATGTGGGCGTGCGCGCGGCCTACGTGCCGGCACTCAAGGACCACGAATCGACGAAGCTGCGTGCGCTGCTGTGGTCTGTCCATCGCGGCGTTCCGGGGTCGCCGCCGCCGCCGGGCATGCTCAGCGTGCCACGCGGCGAAGCGCCGCCGGGCTTGATGGCGGCATGCCTCTATTTGCCGGCAGGCCCCTTGTTCGTGCGCGCCGACCGGCTCGAGAAACTCGCCCAAGCGCTGCTGCAAAGCGGCCGCCACGGCCCGTTCGCGCTCGAGCCCGCGTGGGCGAAGCTCCTCGATTGCGATGCGGCGGCATTGCCGGCGGTCGTCGCATCGCTCGGCTACCGGCGCGTTCCGGGCGCAGGCGCGCCGATTTTTGCCGCTTATCGCGGCGGAGCCGCGCGCAGGCGCCCGAAATCCGCGCCGGGCGACGCGGCCTCGCCCTTTTCGGTGCTGTCGGAGATCGCGCGCAAATGACGCACGATGCGCCGGGCGACGAGTTTTCGCGCATGCGCGCCGACAAATTCCTTTGGATCGCGCGCTTTTTCCGCTCGCGTGCCCAGGCGCAAAGCGTGCTCGCGGCGGGCCGCGTGCGCTGCCGCGGCCGCATCCTCGACAAGGGCGACGCCGTCAAACAAGGCGACGTGCTCACCTTCGCGCAAGGCGACAGATTGCGCACGGTCGAAATCCTCGGCTTCGCGCCCAAACGCGGCAACGCGGCGCAAGGACAAGCGCTCTACCGCGATCTCTTCGAGCCGGTTTGAGCTTGCGCGGCCAAAGGGTCGGCCCGACGGTTGGCACGGGGTTGCCCCTCGCGAACGGCTATGCTACCCGAGCAATCGGAAACGGTTCGTGCGTAACGGCCAGAGAGAACGCGATGACCTATATCGTCAACGACAACTGCATCAAGTGCAAATACACCGACTGCGTGGAAGTGTGCCCCGTCGATTGCTTCTACGAAGGCGAGAACATGCTCGTCATCAAGGCCGACGAATGCATCGATTGCGGCGTGTGCGAGCCCGAATGCCCGGCCGAGGCGATTCGCCCCGATACCGACCCCGCGGCCCAGCCCTGGATTGCCGTCAACAACGAGTACGCCGAGAAATGGCCGAATCTGCGTCGCAAAAAGGACGCGCCCGCCGATGCCGATACATGGAAGGGCGTTGCGGGAAAGTTCGACAAGTATTTTTCTCCTAAACCCGGCTCCGGGAACCCATAAAAGTCGCATTCAGCTGAAATTCAAGTCCTAAAGTCCCTCGAAAGGACGTTAGCCGTGCAAAAAACGCGCGGGTAATGCGTGCTTTTTCGTCGTTTTTGTGATAGCTTAATAATTATCGGACTGTGACAATTTCGTCGCATGCCGCCTCCCCGGCAGGGGGTCCCAACGGGCCAGAATGCCCGCCTCTTGATTGTCTTTTTTGCTGTCCAGACAAAGGACTGGCTCGAATGGACAAGGTCCGATTTGCTGAAACAGCACGTCGGAACGGCGGTGTCTTCGCCAATTCTCCTCGGAGGAAGGGCCAAACGCACTGTCGCAGAGGCAGCGCCAACGGTTCGTCGGGGTCCGGCGGTCGATTTACGAGTGGCACATTCCGGCCGGTGTTTTTCCGGCCGGTTCTGAAAGGAGCGGCTTTTCCATGACGCTACGCAAGACGACAGTGCGCGAAACCGACGATCTGGGCTTCGCCGTGGGCGACCACGTGGTGTATCCGACCCATGGCGTGGGCAAAATCACCGGGCTCGAATCGCAGGAAATCGCGGGCACCAAGCTGCGTCTTTTCGTGATCCAGTTCGACAAGGACCGCATGACCTTGCGCGTGCCGATGATGAAGGCCAAGACCTCGGGCCTGCGCCGTCTTTGCACCAAGAAGGAAATGCAGAACGCGCTCGCCACGCTGAAGGCGCGCGCGCGCATCCGCCGCACCATGTGGAGCCGCCGCGCGCAGGAATACGAAGCGAAGATCAATTCGGGCGATCCCAAGGCGATCGCCGAAGTCGTGCGCGACCTGCACCGCAATGCGGGCCAGCCCGACCAGTCGTTCAGCGAGCGCCAAATGTACCAGGCGGCGCTCGACCGTCTGGTGCGCGAATTCGCGGCCGTCGAAAAGATCACCGAAGAAGTGGCCGTGCAGCGCCTCGAAGCGATGCTGAAGGCCGCCTAGAACCCGAACGACATTTCGAGGGACCAGGACAAACCCCGCCGAGTCGATCCGGCGGGGTTTTTCGTTGGCGACGTTTGGAGGGCTTTTTCGTTTGGGGCGGCGCGAGCACGCACGCTAGGTTGCCGCGATGGCCTCGACCGCGCCCGCCCGCACGCCCGGCATGCCCCGGAACGAACGCTTTGCGTTGCTGCGCAAGGCCAAGCGCGTGTGGGCGATCGCGAGCGTCCATGGGGACGACGAAAAATTGGGGCGCCTGCACGAAGCGCTTGCCGAGCGCTGGGCGCCGGGCGACCGGCTTGTCTATCTCGGCAATTGGCTCGGGCGCGGCGCGGGCATTGCGGCGGTCGTCGACGAGATGCTGCGCATGCGCCGCGAGATCATCGCCCTGCCCGGTTTCTTCGCGGCCGACGTCGTTTTCCTGCGGGGAATGCAGGAAGAGATGCTGCAGAAATGCCTGCAGCTGCATTTCGCCGTGAACCCCGGCGAAGTCTTCGCTTGGATGCTCGACCAGGGCCTTGCCGCCACGCTCGAAGCCTACGAGGCCGACATCCGCGCGGGCCTTGTCGCCGCACGCGAAGGCGCAACCGCTCTGGCGCGCTGGACCGGGCTCGTGCGCCGCGGGCTCGATGCCAAGCCGGGGCACCGCGAACTCACGCTCGCCATGCGCCGGGCCGCCACCGACGAGCCGGGAAAACGGCTGTTCGTGAGTGCGGGCCTCGATTTCGACCGCCCGCTCGAAGCGCAGGGCGATACGCTGTGGTGGGGCGGACGCGGCTTCGACAAGCGCGATACGCCCTTCGAGAACTATGCCCGCATCGTGCGCGGCTATGCGCCCGACCATCCGGGGGTGGCGGCAGGCCCCTTTACCCTCACGCTCGACGGCGGCTGCGGCTTCGGCGGCCCGCTTTTGGCCGCAAGCATCGGGCCTGAAGGGGAAATTCTCGAAACGATTGAGGCCTGAACGGGGTTTTTTGGAATTCCTGTGATCCGACATGCCGGGGCTTGCGTAAACCTCAGGACAGTCCCGCATTGGCGGGGCAAGACCTGGGGCCCGACCCCGGGCATAGCCGGAAAGTTCGTTCGAATGGCCCATTTCGACGACGCCCAGACCCAGCGCGACAATCTGATCGTGATTCGCCGCGCCATGAAAACGCCGATGCTCGAGCGCGCGCGCGAGATGGAACTGGCGCAGGCCTGGCGCGAGACCGGCAACCAAACGGCCCTGGCCGAATTGGTCGGCGCCTATGGGCGCATGGTCGTATCGATGGCGCTCAAATTCCGCCATTACGGGCTGCCCGTCGGCGACCTGATCCAGGAAGGCAATATCGGCCTGATGCAGGCCGCCCAGCGCTTCGAGCCGTCGCGCGACGTGCGCTTCGCCACATACGCGCAATGGTGGATCCGGGCGGCGATCCAGGATTTCGTGCTGCGCAACTGGTCGATCGTGCGCACGGGCACCACGGCCGCGCACAAATCGCTGTTCTTCAATCTGCGCCGCCTGCGCGCCAAGCTCGACGATCCGTCGGCCGACCGCATGACGGACGCGCAGCGCAAGCAGATCGCCGCCTCGTTGCGCGTCGATCTGTCGGACGTCGAAACGATGGAAGGCCGCCTCTCGGCCGGCGACCGGTCGCTCGACGCGCCCGCCAGCGACGAAAACGAAAACGCGTGGGTTTCCGCACTTGCCGACAACCGCCCGACGCCCGAAGAAACCACGATGTCGCTGCACGACGAGGATGCGCGCAAAAACCTGCTGCGCGCGGCCTTGGGCGACCTCAATGCGCGCGAGCGTGCCGTCATCGAGGCACGGCGCCTGGGCGAAGACAACGTGACGCTCGAAACGCTGGGCGACCGCCTCGGCATTTCCAAGGAACGCGTGCGCCAGATCGAACACCGCGCGCTGATCAAGCTCAAAGAAGCGGTCGTAAAGCGCGTCGCCGACCCGAGCGATTTGTTCGCGAGCTTGTGAGCGGGCGGGTGGGGTAGTCGTCTTCGCCCGCTTCAAACACCGCAGACGCAGCTGGCGTGCCGCTGCTTAAGTCTTTTTCTTGATTTCAGAAAGCGGTTTTTCTGCGAAGAGTCGGTCAAGCTGCGCTTCGAGGTCGTCTGTCTTCAACTCGACATACCGACCTTGATCGAGATCGTCGATCCCTTCCTTTACCAATGCCCCTGAGACGCGCAAGGCGCACTTTCGCGTCATCGACGTTGTGCGTGGGCGTGGCAAGCCTCCTTATCAAAACACAATTAAGTATAGTGTCCCCGGAACTAAGGAAC
The DNA here is from genome assembly GCA_044378015.1 of Tagaea sp. Lineage (GTDB taxonomy): Bacteria > Pseudomonadota > Alphaproteobacteria > CACIAM-22H2 > CACIAM-22H2 > Tagaea. Next base: position 110,813 of record JBILXZ010000003.1, on the reverse strand, counting down.
TAAGTGTCCCCGGAACTAGTGTCATTCCCCCTGTTCGGATTCTGGTGGCGCGACTGTCTCTACCGGAGAAAAATGCTCAAAGATATCGCGCCCACGTCTCGGGAAATGCGCAAAGAGTTCATCGCAGTCGTCCAAGCGGCATCTTTTGAGCCCAAAGGTTCCGGCGACATCGCGCATTTCGAATAGCTTTACCGGTCGCCTCCGTTCTTCCAACGCTTTTGCAACAGCATATTTGACAGAGGCTGCGCATCTCATGCCAAAAGTGATTTCTACAAACTCAAGGGGCGAAGTCTGAATCCCGCGCGATCCAATGAAGCGCCATTCGCGCTCGTATCGCCAACACCCTGCCTTTCGCATAAGCACGGCTTTATCAACCTCGCGTCGCGCGTCGGCATCGCCTTGAAGCATGGCGGCGACTTTACTCGCTGTGATCAATCGGCTTCCACCGTAGTTCACCTTATAAAGCTTATCTTTTTTGTCCGGAGGAACTGAATAACCGATGCACACGCCCTTATGTTGGTCGCCGTAGTGACTCCACATCAAAGGGCAGGTTGCCCGTTCAGCCAACGAGACGACGCCCATGTCATATCGTCGGAGCAATTCACTTTCGATGCGTTGACGCAGCAGCGCCACATGATGTGCCACCTCATCAGCGAACTCGGGATCGGTTGCGAGATATGCAAGCTCCTCCAGCAGCCGATCAGCCTGGAAACGACCGTACCGCTTAATGTGTTCAGTCGTCTTCGGCCCGCGATACGCCATAGCTTCTGCGGCAGCCTTCATTTCCAACTGTGTGCGGGCTTCGATGAGGCTCCGCAGAATGGCAGCGAGATCGATCACTGGTAAATCGACCTGAAGCGACGGCCGGGTGTCGAGCGGGTCGTTGAAGGTGCTTGGATCGGCAAAATAAAGGTGGTCACTGACAATCATGTCAATCGTGCGATTGCTGAGATCGCGATATTTGTAAAGACGAGCTGGACCCTTATTCCTGTTCTGCATCTTCCCTCCCCGCCGCTATAGCCTTAAGCTTTAACCATTACGTATGTGCAATCGTCCTACAATAAGGGCAATTGAACTGACCTTCTCCATAGCTATGCCAAAACACAAACACCATGACAGGAAGCACGTAATGTTTTAGAAATTATACGTTGAAAACATGTTTAGCCTTTCCTGTGCTGTTTGACATCGTAAAGACGCTTCTAGCGCGCGCGGCCTTTCGAGGCGATGCAAGGATTTTCGCGAAATCCGCACGACATTTCTATATACATCAACATCTTAAATAGAAAAACAGCGCATCTATGTAGCGCGCATGTCGCATTACTGTTGCGCGGATGTTTCTACGGTGTTTGGCCTGTCAGTCGCCGGTCGCGCGCGCATTTTGAGCGGCGGCGGGCGCAACCGGCAGATAGACCGAGAAAACCGTGCCCTTGCCGATCTCGCTCGCGATGTCGAGGGCCCCGCGATGGCGGTTGACGATGTGTTTGACGATCGCGAGGCCCAAGCCCGTGCCGCCCATGTCGCGCGAGCGGCCGGCATCCACGCGATAGAAACGCTCGGTCAGGCGCGGCAGATGTTCGCGCGGGATCCCTTCGCCGTCGTCGGCCACCGTGATTTCGACATAGGCCTCGGCGCGGGGCGCGAAGCCCGCCGGCAGGCGGGCGGCCACGGCGGCGCGCACACGCACCGTACCGCCGCTGCGGCCGTATTTGATCGCGTTGTCGACGAGGTTCTGGAAGACCTGGGCGAGCTGGTCGCTGTCGCCGCGCACGCTTGGCAGAATGTCGGCGATATGCACGTCCAGCGCCGCGTTCTTGGCTTTGGCGGCCAGCGCCAGCGAATCGAGCGTGGTCTGCAGCGTCTTGGCAATGTCGGCGTGCGACGCGGGCGGGCTGTGTTCGAGCTCTTCGATCTTGGAGAGCGACAAAAGATCCTTGACGATTCGCGTCATGCGCTGGGTCTGCGCGTCCATGATGCCGAGGAATCGTTTGCGGGCCTCGGCATCGTCGCGCGCCGGGCCCTGCAGCGTTTCGATGAAGCCCGTCAGCGTGGCAAGCGGCGTGCGCAGCTCGTGGCTCACATTGGCCACGAAATCGCGCCGCATGCGTTCGGCCTGCTGCACGGCCGTCACGTCGGCGATGGCGACGAGGGCGGCGGGTGCGGTGCCGAGCGGGCGTGGCAGGGGTACGACGCGCACGCGCAAGGCGCGTTCGACGGGGCCCGCAAGGCGCGCTTCCGCCGCCTCCGGATGGCGGCCTGCGAGCGCTTCGGCCACCGCATCGAGCGTGCTGGGATCGCGCAGATACGCCACCAGCGGCTTGTCTTCGAGGTCGGCGCCGAACAGCGCGCGGGCGGCCGTGTTGGCGCGCACGATGCGCTCGTCGCTGTCGATCTGCAGGATCGCGTAGGGCAGCGCGTCGACGATCGATTCGAGGGCGGCTTCGCTCGCCATCGGCTGGGCGCGCTCGGGCATGGCGCGCTCGAGCTTGGCCACCGCCTCGGCCAAGGGGGCGGTCGGGCCTTCTTCCTGGGCCGTGGCCAACGCATTGGGCGGCTCGCCCTTGGCGAGGGCCTCGAGCCGGGCGGCGTGTTGGGCCAGCCGCTCGAGATGGCGTCGCACGAGCCAGCCCGTGAACAGGGCCGTCGCCGCGATGGCCGCAAGCGCCCAGAACCACGGCACTTGGTGGGCGACCGCAAAAACGACGAGCACAAGCGAGGCGGGCGCCGTCAACGCCAGCGTGGTCGTCCAGAAATCTTCGGGCGGACTGCGCATCGTCTGCTTGTGCAGTCTCCGTGGGAAGCGGTCAAGAGGTCAGGTCGGAAAAGCCGACTCGAAGGGGACCAAGCATGGCACGCCTTCAAGTCGGCTGTGTGACCGCCGATGCGCGAAAGGCGCCTAGCTGCCGAGCTGCGGCAGCATGCGTTCGGCCTTCGGCGGCAGGAAGCGGTCGGTGTAGATCCGGCCCGGCGTGAGCGTGCTGTTCTTGACCTCGAAGGCTTCGTTCACGATGCGGATGTTTTCGCGCATCTTGTCCTCGCGCACGTCCGACATGCCGTTGGCCAGCGTGTGCGGCGTCATCACGAGTTCGCGCAACGACAGCAGCAGGCGCTCGTATTCGAGGGCGAGATCGACGAGCTGGTCGCGCGATTTGAGCGACGCGACCGCTTCGCGTGGATTGAGGATCGACTCCTTCATGCCGCGATTGATGGCGCGCACCATGGCGGCCACGGTGCGCGGATTCTTGGCGGCGAAATCCTGCGTCGTGTAGATGGCCGAGGAATAGACGTCGACGCCGAATTCGCGGTAGCGGAACGTCACGATATCCTCGTCCTTGGCCCCCAGCGCCTTCAGCGAGAAGATGCCCGAGGTGATGAATCCCGTGATCGCGTCGACCTCGCCGCGATACAGCATCGGCTCGCGCAAGGGCGCGTTCATCGTGACCCATTCGATCTTGGCCGGGTCGAGCTTCTGGGCCTGCACGAGGGCCGGGAACATCTGGCGCCCGGCATCGACCGTGGGGGCGCCGAGCTTGCGCCCTTCGAGCTGCTTCAGGTTCGAAATGCCCGACCGCTTCAGCGTCATCACGGCAAGGGCGGCCTGCTCGTAGGCGATGTACACGGCCGTCAGTTCGCGGCCCGGATTTTCGGCCGAGAATTTGATCATCGGGTTGATGTCGCCGAAGCCCATGTCGTAGGCACCCGAGGCGATGCGCGTGACCGTATCGCCCGAGCCCATGCCGCGATCGATCGTCACGTTGAGGCCTTCCTGGCGGAAGAACCCTTTCTCGGCCGCGTAGGTGAACACCGATTGCGGCCCCTGGAACGCCCAATCGAGCGACAGACGAACATTCGGCTGTTCGGGAGCTTGCGCCAGAACGGGGGTGGCCAACGCCAGAGCAGCGGCGACAAAAATTGCGGTTTTCATCGATGGTTCTCCTGAATCGCGGGTCCGGGCGGGGGGAAGCGGCGGGGGCGGACCTGGGACGTTGGAGGAATGCAAAATCCAGGACAGTTTTTTGGCCGCTCCGGCGTAACCTACAAGGCGGCACTGTCGAAACGGAGGCGTATCGGGGCGCAAAACGCGCGCCGTTTTCTCGAACGATGGAGAATCCATCATGGAAATCGTCAATGGCGTGCCGTGCTTCAACTGCACGGACGTGGAAAAAGCCAAGAAAGCGGCAACCGAACCGCCGCCGCCCGAAACCCAGAGCGCCGCCGACCGGATTTTCGCAACCCCCAACGCGCCGTTGGGCCAAGGCCCGCGCGGCACCCAGGTGAATTTCGGGATCTAGGCCTGCGGCAGCGCTGCCCGCGCGCCGCAGATATGCCATTGTCTGCGGCGATGGACAGCGATTCGTGGCCCGAATTGATGGGACGTGCGCAGGCCGGCGACGCAGCGGCCTATCGTCGCTTTTTGACGGAGGTGCTGCCGTTTCTGCGCATCGTGATCGGGCGGACGGGCATTCCGTTCGACCAGATCGAAGACGTGGCGCAGGAAACGCTGATCAGCCTGCACGCGATTCGCCACACCTACGATACGGCCCGGCCGATCAAGCCGTGGCTGGTGGCGGTTGCGCGGCGGCGGGCCGTCGATTGGCGGCGGCGGCGCAATTCTGCGAATCGCCACGAAACGCCGCTCGACGACGCAAGCCGCGAAACCTTTGCCGATCCGCTTGCGAACCGCGAGAACGAGAAGTCCGAAGCGGCTGCATCGATCCGGCGCTGGCTGGCGCAATTGCCCGCGGGCCAGCGCCAAGCGGTCGAGTTGCTGAAACTTCGCGAATTGAGTCTGAACGAGGCTGCCGCCGTTTCGGGACAATCGGTCGGCGCCTTGAAGGTCGCGACCCACCGTGCGCTGGCGAATCTGCGGAAGATCTGGAAACGCGAAGACAAAGAACAGGATCGATGACACCCCCAATGACCCCCAGCGACAAACTCATCGCCGCCCTGAGCGAAGCGGTCGCCCCGGTCGAGCGCTTGCCGCCGCCCGAAGTGCGGGCGGGCAAGTGGCTGGCCTTTGCCGCCTGCGTCGTCGGCGTTTTGGTGGCGATGCACGGGGTGCGCGCGGATCTTGCCGTTCGTTTTGCCGATCCGGCATTCGCCGTGCCCTGGACCGCGTCGGTGCTGGTCGGCCTCACGGCGGCTTTTGCGGCCTTCCACATGTCCGTGCCGGGGAGCAACCGCGCCGTCGAGCTGTTGCCGGCGGCGCCGCTGGCCGTGTGGCTCGGCACGCTCGGAAGCGGCTGTGCGGCCGAATTGTCGGACATGGGCACGGCCGCGTTCGGCACGAGCTGGGCCTGTTTTCGGTTCATCGCGCTCACCGGTTCGACGCTCGGGATTGCGATGGCCTTGATGCTGCGCAAGGCTGCCCCGCTCGCGCCTTCGCGCACGCTGGCCATGGGGGCGTTGGCGGCGGCGGCCTTGGCTTCGGCCGGGCTCGAGCTGTTCCACCATCTGCAGACTTCGACGATGGTGCTCGTCTGGCATTTGGGCACGGTGGCGTTCGTGACCGCGGCAGCCCTGCCGCTCGGCCGAAGCGCCTTGGGCAGGCCGGCCTGCTAAGCGTCGTCCCTATTCGGCGCCAAACGCCGTGCGCAGATGGCTCGCCGTCGCCGCGATCGCCTCACGCGCCGCCGCTGAAGCCGACGACAAAATCGCAAAGCCGTGGTTGGCGCGCGGGAATTCGACATAGGCCGTGTCGATGCCGGCCGCCAACAGCATATCGCGCATGCGGCGGCTGTCGTCGCGCAGCGGATCGAGCCCCGCCGCCAGCAGGAACGGTCGCTTGAGATACGAAAGATAGTTCGCAGGGGCCCGCGCCGGGGCCACAAGCGCGTCGCGCCGCCGCGCCGGATCGGCGCAGTAGAGAGACCAGTAGGTCGCCATGGAGGCGCGCGAAAGCCCGTACCGGCCGTCGCCGCGCATCAGATACGAAACCGTGTCGAGATCGCTGTCGAGCGCGCCGTAGATCGAGGCGACGGCGATCGGCACAGGCTTGCCCGCCGCTCCCAGCGCCATCGCGGCTGCAACGGCGATCGTCGCGCCTGCCGAGTCACCGGCAATCCCAAGCCGATCCATGCGCACGGGAAAGCCGAGTATGTCCGGGTCGGACGCCAGCCAATCGCAGACATCGAGCGTGTCTTCGATGGCAGCGGGATAGGGATGCTCCGGCGCCTTGCGATAGCCGATGCCCAGAAATGCAAGGCCGGAGGCTGCCGCCAAAGCGCGCATCAGCCGGTCGTGCGTGTCGAGGCTGCCGATCACCCAGCCGCCGCCATGCAGGAATAGCACGAGCCCTTCGGCCGGCAGCTTGGGCACATAGAGACGGACCGGCAGCGTGCGTTCGGGCAAAGCGACCGCGATGTCGCGCCGAATCGCCATTTGCGGCCCGCCGACATTCCAGGGCGCGCGTCGGCGCTCCTGCTCGGCCCGGGCAGCTGCGGGATTGCCGGGCAGATGCGTCGGCGCAGGGCCAAAGCGTTGCAAATCCAACGCTAAGGCGGCTTCAATTTCCGGATCGAGCGTGCTCATCGCGGAAAATTTGCCACAATCGGGCCGCCAAATTCAACGGTATCATTTTACGCAAGACCCCTTGAAACGACGCAAGGGCGGCATCACTTGTACAGCGTCCGAGTGGTTATTTCGCAAGCGAGCGGCAGACCAACCCATGACGCCAAAATTCCAAGCAACGCTCGCGGTTCTCGGCAACGCCCATCCAGTCGTGCGCGATCTGGCGCGTGCCCAACGCAGCGGCGACGCGCTCGACGCGCTGATCGTGGAAGCAGGCCTCGCCGAATTGCCGTCCGCCGAGCGCGACGCGATCGACGAGATCGCGCGCTACATCGCCGCGAAGATGCACTAACGCTGGCGTTTGCGCGGCGGCAAAGGCACGTCGTCGTCGTAGAGGATGCGGTTGGCCGCCCCTTCCATGTCGTCGTACTGGCCGCTGCGCAGCGACCACAGGAACGCCGCGAGCCCCACGCCCGCCGCCAACAGCGATACCGGAATCAAGACAAGCAGCGATTCCATCAAGCCTCTCCTTTGGCCCGCGACAGCCGCAGCGCATTGGCGACCACGACCAGCGACGAGCTCGACATCAAGGCCGCCGCGATCGGCGGCGTGACCATGCCGAGCATCGCAAGCGGCACGGCAACCGCATTGTAGAGGATCGAAAAGGCGATGTTCTGGCGCATAAGCCGCCGTGCCCGACGGGCCGCCGCCAGCAGCACGACCACGGCGACGAGCCCGCGCCCTTGGAATACGGCGTCGGCCGCGACCTGGGCGACGTCCGTTCCCGATGCGGGCGAAAGCGACGCCGATGCCGCCGCCAAGGCCGGCGCGTCGTTGAGGCCGTCGCCGACCATCAGCACCTTGGCGCCCGCAGCGGCAAACTGCGACAAACGCGCGGCCTTGCCGGCCGGATCGACGCCGCCCTGCCAATCGGCGATGCCGAGCTTGCGCGCCACTTCGCCGACAACCTCCGCCCGGTCGCCGGACAGCAACACAACGCCGAACCCCTGCACCTGCAAGGCCGCGATCGTCGTCGCCGCATTCTCGCGCAGCGCGTCGTCGAAGGCGAACCGCACGGCGCGGCCGTCGCCGTCCGCGAACCAAATCTCCGGCCCGTCGGCGGGCCCGGCGACCGCATCGTCGATGCCGCAATGGACGCGGCTGCCCAGACGCATGCTGCCGCACGCCAAGCCGAGCCCCGGATGCTCGACCACGCCCGCAGCCAATGGCTGGTCCGGGCAGGCGGCCGCCAGCGCGCGCGCGAGCGGATGGCGCGAGGCCGCCGCAAGGCTCGCCGCCAAGCGCAGCAATGCGGGATCGAGCGCCGGATCGGGGCGCAGCACGAGCTGGCCTTGCGTGAGAGTGCCGGTTTTGTCGAAAACGACCGTGTCGATGTCGGCCAAGCGTTCGAGCCCGGTCGCGTTTTTGAGCAGGATGCCGCTCTTCAGCAGACGGCCGGTCGCGACCGTCTGCACGGCCGGCACGGCCAGGCCCAGAGCGCACGGGCAAGTGACGATCAATGTCGCCACCGCGTAGAGCAGGGCGATCTGCCAATCGACGCCGACGCCGAAATACCAGGCCAGAAAGGTCGCAAGTGCAGTGGCATGAACGACCGGGGCATAGGCGCGTGTGACGCGCTCGGCCAACGCCACATAACGCCCGCGCGACCGTTCGGCCGCTTCGACGAGGCGCACGATTTCGGCCAGCAGCGTGCCTTCGCCGGTTGCGGTCGCGACAATGCGCAAGGCCGAGCCGAGATTGACCATGCCCGCGAACACCTGCGCGCCCGGCGCCACGGATTGCGGCACCGCCTCGCCCGTGACGAGGGCCGCATCGACCAGCGACTGGCCCGACACGACGCGCCCGTCGATGCCGATACGCTCGCCCGACGCGACATAGACGCTCTGGCCGGGGACGACCGCATCGGCCGCGACGCTGCGCAACGTGCCGGATGCGTCCACGACCGTGACGGGCCGCACCGCCAAAGCCAGCAGCTGGGTTGCCGTCGCCCGCACCTTGCCGCGCGCGCGCGCATCGAGATAGCGGCCCGCGAGCAGGAAAAACAGCAGCGTGAGTGCCGCATCGAAATACGCGTAAGGCCCGCCGCGCAACGTCTCGGACACGCTCATCGCGGCCGTCATGGTGACGCCGACGGCGATCGGCACGTCCATGTTGAGGCGCTTTGCCCGCAAGGCCCCCCAAGCAGAGCGGTAGAACGGCAGACCCGCGTAGAAAATGCACGGCAAGCCGATCAGCGCCGAGACCCAATGCAGCAGGTCCTTGGTCGCCGGCCCCATGTCGATGCCGACCCAAACGGCGACCGACAGCATCATCACGTTGCCTGCACCGAAGCCCGCAATGCCCAGCGCTTTCAAGAGCCGCGTTTCTTCGATTTCGGCGACCGTGCCGAGGCAACCCGGGTCGTAAGGGACGAGCCGGAAGCCGAGGCGCGCGATGCGCCCGACCAGTTCGCCCGCCCGTTCGGCCTCGCCGCGCCATTTGAGCACCATGCGGCCGGTCGAAAGATTGACGCGCGCGTCGGCCACGTCGGCGTCGCGCGCATACACGCTTTCGATGAGCCATACGCAAGCAGCGCACTGCATGCCGTCGACCATCAGATGCAGCGTCGCCAACCCGTCCGGCGACAGATGCACGCGCTGCGCATAATCGCAGTCGGGCGTGGGCTCGGGCCGCAATTTGCGCGCTTCGGCGCCGAGCGTGCGGCGGCGATAGAAGGCCTCGAGGCCAAAGCCCTTTACGGCTTCGTACGCCGCTTCGCAGCCCGTGCAGCAGAAACGCGCATGCGGCGCGGCAACCGGACTCGCGCAATGCAAGCAGGTCGCGGTCTGCGAAGCGATGCCAATCGAGCCGTCGAGGGGCGCCACGGCAGTTCTCCTTGGCTAGCGCACGACGAAGCGCTGCGCTTCGTGCGCGCGCGCTTCGCCGCGTGTGGCAGCAACCCGCACTTCCCATTGGCCGGGCGCCGCAAGATCGACCGGGGCGCGATAGACGCCAGGCGCAACCGCGCCGAACGAAAGCCGCGTATCGGCAATCCCGCCCAAGGGGCGCACCAACGTACCGGTCAATCCCAGACCGTCGAGGGCGGCACCGCTTGCATCGACGATCCGCACTTCGACGGAATGGTCCACATAGCGCAGCGTGAATTTCCAGCCGAGCCCGTGCGCTTTTTCTTCGGCCTGCAGAACCTGGTTGAATTTGCGGCCGCGCTCGGACGGGTTTTCGTAAGCAAGACCCGGCCAGCTTGCGAGGGCGAAATAGACGAGCACCACATTGGCCGCCAGCACGACCGCGAACATGGCCGGAAAGACGAGCCACAGATAGCGATTGCGAAGATCGATGGCGGATTGCGTGAGCATAACGTGGCTCCCTATCTCGGCGGTGCGATGAAAACGGTTTCGCGTTCGGCTTTGTCGCGCCCGTCGGACGCGCGCAGCTTGAATTCGACATGCGTCGATTCGTGCTTCGTGGCCTCACCCGCCGGCAAGGTCACGAACACACGATAGCTTGCGACCTGGTCGGGCTTGGCCGACAGCACGAGCCTGTCGCCAGCCCCGTCGCCGCCCACCATCGAAAGCCGCGCTCCCGGCAAGTCTTCGAGGGTGAGGGCGTATTCGCGCGACGCATGGGTCTTGTTCAGCACATGCACCGTGTAGGCATTGCGCACGCTGCCGTCGACGAGACGCACGAAGAGCGGATTGCGGTCGCGCTGCACGGTGAGTTCGACTGTGGTGCGCATCACCACGCCCGCCAGCATGATGCTGCCGACGACCGCGAGCAGCAGCGTGTAGAGCACCGTGCGCGCGCGGATCAGGCGATGGACGGGCTTGCCGCCTTCGGCGCGCGCGCGCTGGTTGTCGAGCGTGTCGAAACGAATGAGGCTGCGCGGGCGACCGACCTTGTCCATGACCGCGTTGCACGCATCGATGCACAGGCCGCAGCCGATGCATTCGAGCTGCTGGCCGTCGCGAATGTCGATGCCGGTCGGGCATGTGGCCACGCACGCGTTGCAGTCGACGCAGTCTCCGCGCCCGACGAACGGATCCGACCCGTCGGGTTTTTTGGCGAGGCGGCCGCGCGGCTCGCCGCGCCAGCCTTCGTAGGTGACGACGTAGGACCGGTCGTCGAGCATCGCACTTTGGAAGCGCGGCCACGGACACATATAGGTGCAGACCTGCTCGCGCGCGAAGCCCGCCAGCACGTAGGTCGTCGTCGCGAACAGCCCTGCGAAGAAATACTCGGACGCGGAGGCGCGGCCCGTGAAGAGTTCGACCAGAAGCGTCGGGGCATCGCCGAAAAAGAGGATGCAAGCCCCGCCCGTCGCCAGAGACAGCACGATCCAGCTTGCATGTTTGGCCGCCCGCTTGGCGAATTTGCCGAACGAGGCGGGGGCTTCATCGAGCCGGATGCGCGCATTGCGGTCGCCTTCGATACAGCGTTCGACCAGCATGAACAAGTCGGTCCACACGGTTTGCGGGCAGGCATAGCCGCACCAGATGCGCCCGAACAACGCCGTCGCCAAGAACAGCCCGAACGCCGCCAGCACCAGGATGCCGGTGAGGAAATACACTTCCTGCGGCCAGATTTCGAGGAAGAAGAAATAGGCGCGCCGGCCCGGCAGATCGATCAAGATCGCCTGGTCGGGCGCGAAGGGTCCGCGATCCCAGCGCAGCCACGGTGCGATGTAGTAGACCGCAAGGCACGCGACCAGCATGCCCCATTTGATGTTGCGGTAGAGCCCCGAAACGTTTTTGGGGTGGACCTTGATGCGGCTCGCATAGAGCGGCATCGTCGCTTTCTGCGTCTTGATCGAAACGGCAGAATCGATCTCCGGCGCATGCGCCGGGCTCTGAGCCACACCGCCGTCCATCTTCGTCACGCCCAATGCACCGCGGTCGGTCTCATTTGCCGCCGCCCAGCGAATGCACATAGACCGTCAGCATCTTGATGCGCGCGGCATCGAGCCGATCGGACCACGCCGGCATCGCGCCTGCGCGCGAATTCGTGATCGTCTCGACGATCGTCGCCTTGTCGCCACCGTAGAGCCAGATATTGGCCGCAAGACTGGGTGCTCCCATTTCGGGATTGCCGATCCCGCCTTGCAGATGGCAGGCCTCGCAGTTTTCGCTGAAGACCGTCGCCCCACGCTCGGCGGCGGCGGTGTTGCTGGAACGGCGCGAAAGCGACAGCACGTATTCGGCGACGTCGTCGATCTGCTTTGCGTCGAGGATGTTGTCGGCGCCGAAGCGCGGCATCTGGGCGATGCGCGAATCCGGGTTCGAATTGCGGATGCCGTTCTGGATCGTCGTGTGGATGTCGTCGAGCGTGCCGCCCCATATCCAGTTGTCGTCGACGAGATTGGGAAAGCCCTTGCTGCCCGCAGCCCCGGCCCCGTGGCACGGCGCGCAATTGACGGCAAACACCGAGCGGCCGCCCGCCATCGCGAAATTGCGCAGATCGGCCGATTTGGAAATGTCTTCGAGGCTCGCCGCATCGATGCGGTTCACGAACGGCGCTTGGGCCGATGCGGCTTGCGCGAGGCTTTCGGCGATTTCGCCGCGCATGGTCCATCCCAGCGCGCCGGCCGTATGGCCCGAGAGACTGGGCCACGCCGGATAGAGCACGAAATAGCCGAGCGCCCAGGCGATCGTGGCGTAGAACGTGTAGAGCCACCATTTGGGCAGCGGCGTGTTGAGTTCCTTGATGCCGTCCCATTCGTGGCCGGTGGTGTCGGTCCCGGTGACGGCGTCTTTTTCGATCTTGGTCGGCATCTGCAGGGTTCCTTCAGATACGGTCGTCGTGCAGCGGAATCTGGGCTTGGTGGTCCATGCGCGCCTTGTGTTTGGGCCAATAGACCCAGGCAAGCATCGCCACGAAGAACAGGAAGAACCACACGGTCGAAACCGTGCCGAGAATCGCCATGAGTTGGGCTTGGTCCATCGGTCGATCTCCTGCCTACTGGCGCAGCTGGTCGGGTTTGACGTTTCGGAAATCAACGAGCGTGCCGAGCATCTGCAGATAGGCCACGAGCGCGTCCATTTCCGTGACCTGGCCTGCGGGCCCGGCGAAATCCGACACGACCGCCTTGGGATAGCGCTTGAGCAGCGCGGCCGTGTCCGCTTCGGGGTTCTTCTGCGCTTCGAGGTCCGCCTTGGCGTTGGCGATCATATCGTCCGAATACGGCACGCCGATGATCTTGAGCGTGCGCAAATGCTCGGCGATGTCGGCATAGCCGAGCGGGCGCGTCGCCATGAAGGCGTAGGTCGGCATGATCGATTCGGGCACCACGGCGCGCGGATTGATCAGATGCGCCACGTGCCATGCGTCCGAGTATTTGCCGCCGACGCGCGCGAGATCGGGTCCGTTGCGCTTCGAGCCCCACTGGAACGGATGGTCGTACATCGACTCGGCCGCGAGGCTGTAATGGCCGTAGCGCTCGATCTCGTCGCGGAAGGGTCGTACCTGCTGGCTGTGGCACACGTAGCAGCCTTCGCGCACATAGATGTTGCGCCCGGCAAGCTCCAGCGGCGAATAGGGGCGCACCCCTTCCACCCGCTCGATCGTCTGTTCGATCGTGAACAGCGGCACGATCTGCACGAGGCCGCCGATCGCCACCGTAATCAGCGTGGCGACGGCGAGGAGGACGACGTTCTTTTCGAGTATCGGGTGACTGAAGGCCATTTTCGGCTCTCCGATTCTAGGCGGTTGCGACGGCGGCACGGACAGGTGCAACCGACGTGACCGTTTTCCAAAGGTTGTAGGCCATGATGATTGCGCCTGCGAGGTAGAGCAGCCCGCCCAGGAGCCGGATCACGTAGAACGGATGCATGGCGGCGACGGATTCGGAGAAGGAGTACTGCAGGAACCCGTATTCGTCGTACGCGCGCCACATGAGGCCCTGCATGATGCCCGACACCCACATCGAGGTGATGTAGAAGACGATGCCGAGTGTCGCGATCCAGAAATGCCAGTTGGCGAGGCGCTGCGAATAGAGGCCGGCACGGCCCCACAATTGGGGCACGAGCCAATAGAGCATGCCGAACGTGATGAAGCCGACCCAACCCATGGCGCCCGAATGCACGTGGCCCACGGTCCAGTCGGTGTAGTGCGACAGCGCGTTGACGGCCTTGATCGACATCATCGGCCCTTCGAAGGTCGACATGCCGTAGAAGGCAAGTGCGGTCACCGAGAAGCGCAAGCTTGGATCGGTGCGCAGCTTGTCCCAAGCGCCCGACAGCGTCATGAGGCCGTTGATCATGCCGCCCCAGGACGGCATCCACAGCATGATCGAGAAGGTCATGCCGAGCGTTTGCGCCCAGTCGGGCAGCGAGGTGTAGTGCAGGTGGTGCGGGCCCGCCCAGATGTAGAGGAAGATCAGCGACCAGAAATGCACGATCGACAGACGATACGAATAGACCGGGCGGTTCGCGGCTTTCGGAATGAAATAGTACATCATGCCGAGGAAGGCGGCCGTGAGGAAAAAGCCGACCGCGTTGTGGCCGTACCACCATTGGATCATCGCGTCCTGCACGCCGCCCGGCACGGTGTAGCTCTTCCAGCCCAGGAACGAGACCGGCACCTGGACATTGTTGCCGATATGCAGCATCGCCACGGTGACGATGAAGGCGAGGATGAACCAGTTGGCGACGTAGATGTGCGGCTCGCGGCGCAGCATCAAAGTACCTGCGAACACGACGAGATAGAGCACCCACACGAGCGTGAGCCACAAATCCACGTACCATTCGGGCTCGGCGTATTCCTTACCCGAGGTGATGCCCAGCACGTAGCCCGACGCCGCCAGCAGAATGAAAATCTGGTAGCCCCAGAACACGCACCATGCGCCAAGCGAACCCAGAAACAACGGCGTGCGGCAGGTGCGCTGCACGATGTAGAACGAGGCGGCGATCATCGCGTTGCCGCCGAACGCGAAGATGACGGCCGACGTGTGCACGGGCCGCAGGCGCCCGAAGCTCGTCCATTCGAGGCCAAGGTTCATCGCCGGAAAGGCGAGCTGCGAGGCGATGACGTTGCCCATGAGGAATCCGACCACGCCCCAGAAGACGGTCGCGATCATGCCCGCCCGGATCACGTCGTCGTGGTAGACGGGGGACGTCGTGTCGTGCGCCGAAACCGCATTTGCAGTGATGCCGCCCAAGGCGACGCTGGCCGATGCCATTGTGATCTTCCCCCGTTTGCAACATATCGCCGCGCAATCGGCGACGCGTATGCTGCCGACATTGCCGACCGCGTCGCCCGCGCGCATTGACATGCATCAAGGCGCTTGCGGAAAATTCCTTCAAACTCCCTGAAACGGCGGAGGAAATCGCAATGCAGCCCGTAATTCCGATCATTTCGGGACCCATCCCGCGCATCCGCGCGGTCGCGCTGGACCGGCCCTGGACTTGGATCGCGCAGGGCTGGAGCGATCTCGCCGCTGCCCCGCGCGTGAGTGTGGCCTACGGCAGCGCTTTTGTGCTGACGGGCGGTGCGATTGCGCTGCTGCTGTTCTTGGTTGAATCGATCTATCTGCTGCTGCCGCTCGCGGCCGGCTTCATGCTGCTGGCCCCGCTGCTCGCGGTCGGACTCTACGAGACGAGTCGGCGCATTTCGCAAGGCCAAGCGCCCGATCTGGGGGCCGCCCTCGGCGCGTTTCGCGTCAATTTCGAGCAGGTCGCCTATATGGGGCTTGTGCTGATGCTGCTAAATCTGTTCTGGACGCGCATGGCGACGTTGATCTTCGCGATCTTTTTCGGCAGCCCGCGCGGCGATCTGCAGGATCTCATCGATCTCACGCTGTTCTCGACCGCCTCATTGCCGTTCCTGCTGGTCGGCGGCCTCGTGGGCTTCGTGCTGGCGACGATTACGTTCGCGATTTCGGTCGTGTCCATCCCGATGCTGCTCGACCGGCCCGGAACGCCAATTTGGGTCGCGATCGGCACCTCGATCGAAGCCGTACGCGCCAACCCGAAACCAATGGCACTGTGGGCCGCGTTGATTTGCGCGTTCACCGGGTTCGGCATGGTTCCGGCGTTTCTGGGCCTTGCCGTGACGATGCCGTTGATCGGCTATGCGAGCTGGCATTGCTACAAGGACGTGGTCGTGCTCGACGAGGCGTGATCAGCCGAGTGCGCGCCAGCCGAGCCAGAACAGCACGCCCGCATTGAACAGCAGCAAAGTCGGCGCAACTCGGCCCATTGCCGCGCGCATGCGTTTGGCGGCCATGGCGCCCGCAAAACCGACCGCCAACAGAGCGGGCGCCGTTCCGACGACGAAACCTGCCATCGCCAACGCCCCGCCGGCAGCGGACCCCGCCCCTGCCGCGGCGGCAAGCGCGCCGTAGAGAAAGCCGCACGGCAGAAATCCCAATGCCAAACCCAGCGCATAGCCGCGCAGGCCCGTGGGTGCCTCCAGCAAACCGCGCACGGCTCCTGTGAGCCAGAAGCCGCCGATGGAGGACGCCGAACGGCCAAAGGCCTGCAACGCAAACAACGCGCCGCCGAGCCCCAGGGCCGCCGCCAACACGAAACGAGCGCCCGGAAGATCGGCGATCGCCCCGCCAAGCGCGCCCAGAACGGCGCCGAGCAGGATGTAGCTGGTCGCCCGCCCGAGATGGTAGGGCAGCAACAGCGCGCCCCGCAGCCGCTGCAACGGGGCGGCTTCCATTCGCGCCAGGGTCTGCGCCATCACGAACGGTCCGCACATGGAAGCGCAATGCAGGAAACTGCCCGCAAACCCCGCCAACGCCAATGCAGCCGCAATGCCGCCCGCGTCCAGCCCGCCGACCAGGGCGAGGTCCGTCGGGTGCTCGCGCATCGGCTTCAGTCGGCGGCTTTGCGCGCGGTTTGCGCGGCGTCGCGGTAGCAGGCAAGCGCCTGCGGCACGCCCGCATTGGCCGCGATCTTCGCCCCGTTGGCCAGCAGCACCGACTCGAGCGCGGCAAGCGTGGTCAGCACGCAATCCTTGCGCGCATTGTAGCCCATCGTGCCGATGCGCCAGATCTTGCCGTGCAGCGGCCCGAAGCTGGTGCCGATTTCGATGCCGAAATCCTCGAGCATCGAGCGGCGCACGGCTTCGCCCGGCACGCCCTCGGGAATGTAGACGCCCACGACATTGGCCATCTTGTTGCGCTGGTCGCCGAACAGCGCGAGGCCCATCGCGGCAAGCCCTTGCGCCATCGCCTCGCCCGCAAGGCGGTGGCGCGCGAAGGCAGCGTCGAGCCCTTCTTCGACCAGGATCTTGGCGCATTCGCGCGCGCCGTACAGCATCGAGGTGGCTTCAGTATGGTGGTTGAGGCGCTTTTCGCCCCAGTAATCCATGATCATCGCAAGGTCGAAATAGTTCGACGCGATGCGCCGCCCGGGGCCGGCCACGTCGGCGGCAGTCGCGATGCCCTGCTCCACATGGCGCCGACGCACGATCGCGGCTTCCGCGCGCGGACCGATCGTGATCGGGGCCGAACCGGACGGGCCGGCGAGACATTTCTGCAGGCCCGAAGAGACGAGATCGAGCTGCCACTCGTCGGCGCGCAGATCGTTGCCGCCGAGCGACGCGGTCGTGTCGGTGTAGAGCAGCGCGTCGTAGCTGCGCGCGAGTTTGCCGAGCTCGTTCAAAGGCTGCAGCATCGTGGTCGAGGTGTCGCCCTGGCAGACGGCAAGCACCTTCGGACGATGCTGCTTCAGCGCCGCTTCGATCTGTTCGGGCGCGAAAACCGTTCCCCATTCGGCATGGATTTCGATCACTTCGGCCCCGCAGCGGCGCGCGATTTCCGCCTTCAGATGGCCGAAGCGGCCGAACACGGGCACCAGCACCTTGTCGCCGGGCTCGATCAGCGAAACCATCGCGGCCTCGATGCCGCCGCGCGCCGTAGCGTCGACCAGCAGCGACCATTTGTTCTGGGTGCGGAAGACCTGGCGGTAGAGCGCCATGGTCTCGGTCATCAACGCCGTCATCGACGGGTCGAACTGGCCGACGAGCGGCGTTGCCATGGCGCGCAGAACGCGCGGATCGGCATTGATGGGGCCGGGGCCCATCAGCAAGCGGGCAGGCGAGTTCAGATCGGCGAAAACGGTCATGGGGCAGCCGCAATGCTGGAGGAAAACGGGGATTGCGCCCGGTTTTCCCGCGAATTCCGGCCAAGCGCAAGAGCCCTCGGCTTTTGCCACGAAGCCCCGGCGCATGCTATCCAACCCGACCGCCAAAACAGGACATGATGACCGATGCTCGACCGCAATTTCGTCCTCGCCCATCTTGCCGACATCGCCGCCAATTGCCGCAATCGCGGCGTCGAGATCGATCTCGACCGCTTTGTCCAGATCGAAGCGCTGCGCAAGAAGACCGACCAAGCCCTGCAGGACGCCCAACGCGAAGCCAATGCGCTGGCTTCCGCCAAGGCGCTGTCCGTCGACCAAAAGCGCGAACAGGGCCGTCTGCTGCGCGAAAGGCGCGAGGCGCTGAAGTCCGAACTCGACGCAGCGCAGGCGGAAGCCGACGCGCTGCTGCTGCGCATCCCGAACATGACGCACCCCGCCTCGCCCGTCGGGCGCGACGACAAGGACAACAAAGAGATCGACCGCAACGCCGTGCCGATGCCAACGTTCGACTTCGCGCCGCGCGACCATGTCGCGCTCGGCGACCTGCTCGGCATCATCGACACCGAAGGCGGCAGCAAGGTCGCAGGCCCCGGCTTCTATTTCCTCAAAGGGGACGGCGCGCGCCTCGAACTCGCGCTGCAGAATTTCGCGGTCGAGTTCCTCGCCAAGCGGGGCTACGAACCGCACATCACGCCCGACATGGCGCGCGACGCGATCCTGCAGGGCACGGGCTTCGTGCCGCGCGGGACCGAAACCAATACCTACCGCATCGAAGACCACGACATGTCGCTGATCGCGACGGCCGAGATCACGCTGTGCGGCCTCTACCAGGACACGATCCTCGACGAAGCCGAGTTGCCGATACGCATTGCGGGCGTGTCGCACTGCTTCCGCACCGAACGTGCGGCGGGGCGCGCGACGCGCGGCCTCTACCGCGTGCACCAGTTCACGAAGGTCGAAATGGTGGTGATCGCGACGCCCGAGCAGTCGGACGCGATCCACGCCGAACTGCTCGCCAACGAGCGCGCGATTTTCGACGCGCTCGAACTGCCCTATCGCGTGCTCGACATCTGCACGGGCGATTTGGGCGGGGCCGCCTACCGCAAATACGATCTCGAAGCCTGGATGCCGGGTCGCGGGGCGGGCGGCGAATTCGGCGAGGTCACGAGCACGTCGAACTGCACCGACTACCAGGCGCGCCGCCTCAATATCCGCTACCGCAAGGGCCCGAAGGACAAGCCGCTCTACGCGCACACGCTGAACGGGACCGGCATCGCGCTCGGGCGCGCCATGATCGCGATCCTCGAGAACAACCAGGAAGCCGACGGCAGCGTGCGCCTGCCCTCGCCCTTGCGGGCTTTCATGGGCCAGACGCATATCCGGCCGCGCGCGGCCAAGGCATGAAAGAACTGCGCGACTTCGTGGTGGCTGCAACGCAGGCCATGGAGCCCGACGGCCTGGACGAGGCCGCAGCCCACGCGAAGCTCGGGCCGCTGTTGCGCACGCTGGTCGCGACCGACGCTTGGCTGCCGGCGGCGTTTGCCGAGCCCGACCCGGTGCATTACCGACAGTATCTGCTGCATTGCGACCCGCTCGAGCGTTTCAGCGTTGCAAGCTTCGTTTGGGGACCGGGCCAGAAGACGCCGATTCACGACCATACGGTATGGGGCCTTGTCGGAATTCTTCGCGGTGCCGAGCATTGCCGCTTTTTCGAGCGCAACGCCGACGGCACGCTCCGACCTGCGGGCGAAGAACGGCTCGAGCAAGGCCAACTCAGCACGCTCGGGCCCGCGAGCGGCGACATACACGAAGTCGCCAACGCATATTGCGACCGCGTTTCGATCGCGATCCATGTCTATGGGGCGAATATCGGCGCGGTCGCGCGCCACATCTTCGATCCGGCGACGGGTGCCGCGAAGAACTTCGTGTCCGGCTATGCCGCCGCCATCCAACCCAATCTTTGGGACCGTTCGGCCGACATCCGCGCGCAGCTTTCGTGAAAACCGGGCCCGCCTTGGTCGGCGTGCTGATGTGCACGATGGCAAGTGCGGCAACGTTGCGGGCGGTCGATCCGCTGTTGCCGGATCTGGCCGAGCGCTTCGGCACGCTGCCGGGTGCCGTCGGCATCGTGATCACGGCCTATTCGATCGCCTATGGCGGCGTGCAGTTCGTGTCCGGGCGCATCGGCGACCGCTGGGGCAAGCCGCAGACGATCGCCGCCGCCGCTTTGGCGGCAGCCTTGGCCACGGGGGCTTGCGCGCTTGCCACGTCGCTCGACATGCTGGTCGTGCTGCGCGCGATCGCGGGGGCTTGTGCGGGCGGCATTATCCCGCTCGGCATCGCCTATATCGGCGACAGCGTTGCCTATGAACAGCGCCAGCGCGCGCTGATCCGCCTCTCTTCGATGCAGATCCTGGGCACGATGGCAGGCCAAGTCGGCGGCGGCGTGGTCGGGGCCGCACTCGGCTGGCAAGGCGTGTTCGTTGTTCTGGCCGCTGCATTCGGCTTGGGTGCGGTTGTGCTGGCCTCGATCCTGCGCAACGCCCCGGCACGGGCAGCGCGTGCGGCAAGCGGCAGTCCCGGCTATGGCTGGGTTGCAAGCCCGCGCGCGCGCATGGTGCTGGCGACGGTCGCGTTGGAAGGGTTTTTCTTCTACGGCAGCCTTGCCTTCGTTGCGGCCGATCTGCAGACGCGCTTTGCGCTCGATCTCGCGACGGCCGGCCTCGTGCTGCTCGCCTTCGGCGCGGGCGGCCTCTTGTTCGCCTTCTCGTTTGCGCGCGTTTTCGGTGCCGCGCCTGCGGGCCGCGTGCCTTTGCTGGGGGCCTGCGCCCTGGCGGTTGCCTTTGCGGGCATGGCCGCGATTCCGGGCGCATTCTACGCGGGGCCCGTTCTGGCCTTGATGGGCTGGGGGCTTCTTTGCGATGCATTCCTCGCTGCAGACGGAAGCGACCCAGATGCTGCCGCACGCGCGCGGCCATGCGGTGGCAACCTTTGCGGCCGTGTTTTTCGCGGGCCAAGCCGTGGGCGTTGCCGCAGGCGGGGCTGCGTTCGACCGTTTCGGGGCCGAACCGCTGTTCCTTGCAAGTGCGGCAGTACTGCTCGCGATCGGCCTGCGCTTTGCGCGGGCGCTCGCGCGCGGCTACGCCAAATAGGGTTTGAGCCAGCCCAAGCCCGCCGACGTGCCGGCACGCGGCCGGTATTCGCAGCCGATATGGCCCGCATAGCCGAGCCTGTCGATCAGCTCGAAAAGATAAGGATACGCAAGCTCGCCCTCGCTGGGCTCGTGCCGGTCGGGCGCGCCCGCGATCTGCATGTGGCAAACGCCTGGCAGGTATTTTTCGATCTTGCGCGCCACGTCGCCCTCGACGATCTGGCAATGGTAAAGGTCCATCTGCACGCCCAAAGCAGGCGAGCCCACGGCCGTGCAGATCGCATGCGCCTCGTCCTGGCGATTGAGGAAATAGCCCGGGATGTCGCGCGTGTTGATGGGCTCGATCGCAAGCCCGATGCCGCGCGCTTCGGCCACAGATGCCGCCCGGCGCAGATTGGCAAGGTAGGTTGCGAAATCCGCTCCGTCCTCGACGCGCCCGGCCATGGCATGCACGCGCTTGCAGCCGAGCGCTTGCGCATAGTCGAGCGCATTTGCGAGGGCTGCGTCGAATTCGGCTTCGCGGCCCTTGAGGGCGGCAAGCCCGCGCTCGCCGCGGTCCCAATCGCCGGGCGGCAGATTGAACAGCACGATCGCAACACCGGCCGCTTTGGCGGCAGCGGCCACGCGCGCGGGTGTTTCGTCGTACGGGAAAAGAAATTCGACCGCGCGAAATCCGTCGGCGGCGGCGGCGGCGAAACGGTCGAGAAACGCGTGCTCGGCATAGAGGAAGGACAGATTGGCGGCGAATTTCGGCATTACGCGACCGCCGGCCGCTTGCCCACCAGCAGCGCGTGCGCGCCGAAGCCGAGCAGCGCCATCGCGAACATCGTGGCGCACATCGGCACGGCGGTGCCGTCCGCCAGCAGCGCGACCATCAAGCCCGAGATCGCCCCCAGCACGAACTGCGTAAATCCTGCCAGGGCCGAGGCTGCACCGGCAATCTGCGGATGGTCGGCAAGAGCGCCCGCCATTTCGTTCGAGCCGATGAGGCCTATGCAGGCGAGCATGCACAGCAAGCCCGCAACGATGCCCGCAAGACCGAAGGCTCCCGTGGCTGCGATAATCAGCAGCACGGCTCCGCATACGACCGACGCCAGCAGCCCGATGCGCAAGGCGGCATCGCTGCCCATGCCGAGTACAAGGCGGCTGTTCAGATAGTTCGAGCCCATCATGCCGACGACATTGAGCGCGAACAGAAATCCGTAGGTATCGGGCGCCACGCCGAACAGTTCGATGTACACGAACGGCGTGCCGGAGATGTAGGCGAACATCGCCCCGAAAATGCCCGCACCGCCTATCACGTAGCCCAGATAGCGCGGATCGCGCAGCAAACGCAGATAGGCGCCCGAGACGGACGCAAACCCGCCCGATCGGCGCCGGTCGGTCGGCAGGGTTTCGGGTTGGCGCAGCAAAGGCAAGCCCGCCACGAGCCCGAGCACCGCCAGCACCACGAAGATCGCGCGCCAATCGAACAGCTTCAGCACCTGGCTGCCGAGGATCGGCGCCAGCATGGGGGCGGCCCCCATCACCAGCATCATCAGCGACATGACGCTGGCGCTGCGGTCGCGGTCGAAAACGTCGCGCACCATGGCGCGCGCCAGAACGACGGCAGCGGCCGCTCCCAACGCCTGCACCACGCGCCACAAGGCGAGTTCGATCGGATCGCGCGCGAAGCTGCAGCCGATGCTGCCGACCGCGAACAGGGCGATGCCCGCCAATGTCGGGCCGCGCCGCCCGTAGCGGTCGCCGATCGGGCCCCAAGCCAACTGGCCGAACGTTAAGGCGAGGAAAAAACCCGACAGCGAAAGCTGCACCTGGTCTTGCGTCGCGTCGAAGGCGCGCCCGATCGTCGGCAAGGCAGGCAGATACATGTCGACGGCGCTGGGCGTGATCGCCATCAGCGCGCCCAGCATGAAGACGAAACCGACATCGCCGCGCCACCCCGGCGGCCGCGGGCCGCCTTTCAATCCATCGAACATCGGCGGCTGTCCCTTCGTTCGGGCCGGTCTGCCCGGGAATTTTTATAGGCCCTCGAAATCCGGCAGACAAGATCGATGCGCCGCGCCATAGTCCGGCGCATGCGCTACGCGATCTATTTCGTGCCGACGTCCGACGATCCTTTGTGGGATTTCGCCAGTCGCTGGCTGGGCCGCGATCCCGAAACGGGCGCGGTTTTCGACTGCGACATGTCCGTCGTCGCCGAGCCGCGCCGCTACGGTTTCCACGCCACGCTGAAGCCGCCTTTTGCGCTCGCATCCGGCAGAAACGAAGCGGATCTCGTTGCAGCGCTTGCCGATTTCGCGCGCCGTACGACGCCTTTCGACGTGCCGGACATGCGCGTGGCGAAGCTCGGGCGGTTTCTCGCGATCGTGCCGGGCACGCGCGCACCTGCCTTGCACGCCCTTGCCGATGCCTGCGTGCGCGATTTCGACGCCTTCCGCGCGCCGACCGACGACGCCGAAATTGCGCGGCGGCGCAAAAGCGGTTTGAGCGCGCGCGAAGACGAACATCTCGTCCGCTGGGGCTATCCTTACGTGTTCGACACGTTCCGCTTCCACATGACGCTGTCCGGACGCCTCGACGATGCGACGGCGACGAGGCTCGAAGCCGAGCTGTCGTCGGCCGCGGCCGACATGCTGAAGCGCCCGCTCGCCGTGCGCGAAATCGCGTTGTTCGAGGAACCCGAAGCCGGTGCGGATTTTGCGCTTACGCGGCGCTTCCGGCTTGGATCCGCTTGAGGGCTGCAACGAAGGCTGCGATCGCCGCCTCGAGAGCCCCGCTGTTGTCGATCCGCACCGCATCCGGGATCGCCGTCTCGAGCGCGGCTGCCCGCTTCAGCCGCGCTTCGATTTCGGCCGCATCTTCGCGCGCGCGTGCCGCCAGACGCGCGGCAAGGATCGCCGGGCTTGCCTCGATCAGCACCGGCACAGCGCCGAATGCCGCAGGCTTGCCCGCCGCCCAGTCCGCCCGGCTGCCCGAAACCACGACGGTCATACCCGCTTGGCGCCATTGGAATATCTCGGCGCCGATCGCGTAGCCAACGTCGCGCGCATGCCAGTCGAACGCGAACAGGCCGGCTTCTTTGCGCGCGGCGAATTCGCGCGACGTGAGCGGCACGAACACTTCGTCGCCCGGCACGGGCGGGCGCGTGATGTAGCGATGCGCAAACGCGAAATCCTGGCCGTCGAGGGCGGCACGGGCAGCGTTCAAAAGCGTGTCTTTGCCGGCGCCCGACGGGCCCATCACATAGACAAGCGCGCCCGGTTTCAAACGACCCGGCGCCCTTCGCGCCAGACTTCGCGGATCTGCGCAAGCTCGCCTGAAATGCGCGCGCGCACGAGATCGGCGCGCTTGCCGACCGCGATCTCGCCGCGATCGTCGAGCCCGACGGACCGGGCGGGGTTGTAGCTGATTTTGGCGACCGCCGCCGCCAGATCGACGCCGATTCCGGCGTCGGCAAGCTTCAAGGCGGCGGGCAGGATGCTCGCCGGCACGTAGTCCGAAGACACGATATCGACATGGCCGGTGCGCGCGAGATCGACGGCCGCCACATTGCCCGAGTGCGAGCCGCCGAGCACCAGATTGGGTCCGCCGACGAGCACGGCCAAACCCGCCGAATGCGAGGCGGCGGCGGCTTCCGGCGTCGTCGGGAACTCGGCGATCTGCATGCGGTCGCGGATCGCTTCGTCGACATGGGCAAGCGTCGCGTCGTCGTGGCTTGCGAGCGCGATTCCCTTGCGGTGCGCGTGCTCGACGAGCAGGCGACGGTTCGCGGCGGCGTAGTTCGCGTGCATGTGGTGGCGTTCGGCCACGAAGGCGCGGAAGGCTTCGTCGGTCATCGCGTATTTCTTGGTGTAGTAGAGGCGAAGCTTGCCCTCGTCCACGAACTGCCGCTGGCCCGGCGTGTGGTCCATGATCGAGGCGAGCTTGACCTCGGGAAAATCCATCATGCGCTTCGCGAGCGGTTCGACGTTCGGGTACGTGACCTCGCAGCGCACATGGATGAGATGCTCCGCGCGCAAGGCGCCGGCTGCCGCCGTCGCCATCAGGGCCGCATGCATGCGCTCAAGGTTTTCCACGCGGTCGCTGTTCTCGAAAACGTCGCCCAAACCGACCGCGTCGAAAACCGTGACGATGCCTGCGGCGGCGATCTGCGCGTCGTGCGCGATCACGGCTTCTTCGGCGGGCCACCGCACGCCGGGACGCGGGCTCATGTGCTTTTCGAGATTGTCGGTGTGCAGCTCGACGAAGCCCGGCATCAGGAAATCGCCGTCGAGATCCGTGCCGACGGCGCTGCCGCCCTCGGAAATGTCGGCGATGCGGCCGCCCTCGACGCGCACCGCCGCGCGCTCGACCACGCGGTCGCGCAGCACGACGCGCGCGTTGCGGAATACGATTTCGCTGCTCATGCGGCCATCCGTGCGGGTTCGACGTTGAAGATGCGCGTGCCGACGGCTTCGGCCATGTCGTGGTCGTGGAACACGCCGAGCACGGCGGCGCCGCGCGCCTTGGCCGACTCGATCAGCGCCACGACGCGTCGACGGTTTTCCGAATCGAGCGCCGAGGTGGGTTCGTCGAGCAGCATCACAGGATACTCGACTGCGAAGCCGCGCGCGAGGTTGACGCGCTGTTGCTCGCCGCCCGAGAAGGTGGCGGGCGGCAGGTCCCACATTTTCCGGGCGATGCCGAGTCCTTCGAGCAAAGTGCCCGCCCGCTCGCGCGCGCGGTCCTCGTCCCAGCCGATGCGGCGCAACGGCTCGGCGACGACGTCGCACGCGCCCACGCGCGGGATTGCGCGCAGGAACTGGCTCACATAGCCGACCGTGCGGCGGCGCAGGGCGAGGATCGTGCGATGCCCGGAGCCGACGATCTCGATCTTGTCCGCCCCGTCGGCGATCCGGATCGAGCCCGCATCGGGCACGTAGTTGCCGTAGACGCAGCGCAGCAGCGTCGATTTTCCGGCCCCCGAAGGTCCTGCGAGAACGAGGCATTCGCCCGCGAACGCGTCGAGCGAAACGCCGCCGAGCACGGGCAGTTCGAGGCCGCCGCGATTGTGCAGCCGGAAGCTTTTGCGCAGTTCGCGCACTTCGAGCAGGGTCTTCATATCTGCAGCACCGAGGAAACGAGCAGTTGTGCGTACGGCGTCTGCGGGTCGTCGAGAACCTGGTCGACGAGGCCGAGTTCGACCGCTTTGCCGTCTTTCATGACGAGCAGCCGGTCGCCGAGCAGGCGGGCGACCGCCAGATCGTGCGTGACGAGCACGGCCGCAAGCCCCAGATCGCGCACGAGCACGCGCAGTAGATCGAGCAGGCGCGCCTGCACCGACACGTCGAGCCCGCCGGTCGGCTCGTCCATGAAAACGAGGCGCGGCTTGGTCACCAGATTGCGCGCGATCTGCAGGCGCTGCTGCATGCCGCCCGAAAATTTCGAAGGCAGGTCGTCGATGCGGTCGCCCGAGATCTCGAGCCGCTGCAGCCAGTCGCCCGCCTCGTGGCGGATGTTGCCGTAGTGGCGCGCGCCCAACGCCATCAGCCGCTCGCCGACATTCGCGCCGGCCGACACGCCGAAGCGCAAACCGTCGCGCGGGTTCTGGTGGATGAGGCCCCATTCGGTTCGCTGCAGGCGCTTGAGCAGCGTTTCGTCGCTCGCCGCGACGTCGATCTCGCGCCCCTGCGCGTTGCGGTAATAGGCATGGCCCGCATCGATCGGGGTCTGGCCAGACAGGCATTTAAGAAGCGAGGTTTTGCCGGCCCCCGATTCGCCCACCACGGCCAAGACTTCGCCCGGCCACAGATCGAACGATATGCCGTCGCACACCGCACGGCTGCCGAAATTCTTGCGCAAACCCTCGACGCGCAGAATCGGTTCGTCGCTGCTGGCGCTCATTCGGCGGCTTCCTGTGCGTCGGCTGCGGGGCCGTGGCCGTGCGCGCGGCGCGTCTGGCAATAGTCGCTATCCGAGCAAACGAACATGCGCTTGTTGCGGTCGTCGACGACGATCTCGTCGAGGAAGGAGTCCGTCGCGCCGCACAGCGCGCAGCTTTCGTCCCATTTTTCGATGCGGAACGGATGGTCCTCGAAATCGAGTGAGCGCACGGCCGTGTAGGGCGGCACGGCGTAGATGCGCTTTTCGCGCCCCGCGCCGAACAGCATCAAGGCCGGGCTGCGGTCGAGCTTCGGATTGTCGAATTTGGGGATCGGCGACGGCTTCATCAGATAGCGGCCGTCGACGACGACCGGGTAGTCGTAGCCCGTTGCGATATGGCCGTAGCGCGCCACGTCTTCGTAGAGCTTCACATGCATGGCCGAATAGTCGGCATGCGCATGCATGCGCCGCGTTTCGGCCTCGCGCGGCTCGAGCCAGCGCAAAGGCTCGGGGATCGGCACCTGGAAGACCATGATCTGGCCTTCGCGGAGCGGCGCTTCGGGAATGCGATGGCGCGTCTGGATGATCGTCGCCTCGGCCGTGCGCTCGGTCGTGGCGACGTCGGTCGTGTTGGCGAACAGGCGGCGGATTGACACGGCATTGGTGGTGTCGTCGGCCCCCTGGTCGATGACCTTCAACACGTCGCTGCGCCCGACGATGGACGCCGTCACCTGGATGCCGCCCGTCCCCCAGCCGTAGGGCAGCGGCATTTCGCGGCTCGCGAACGGCACCTGATAGCCCGGAATCGCGACTGCCTTCAGCAGCGCGCGCCGGATCATGCGCTTGGTCTGTTCGTCGAGATAGGCGAAATTGTAGCCTTCGATCATTCGGCCGCCTCGCGCGTTTGGTCGGCGCGGATGCGCCGGATGAGGTTGAGTTCGGACTGGAAATCCACGTAGTGAGGCAGCTTCAGATGCTGCACGAAGCCCGAAGCTTCGACGTTGTCGGCGTGCGACAGAACGAACTCCTCGTCCTGCGCGGGCGAGGTGCGTTCCTCGCCAAGTTCGCCCGCGCGCAGCGAACGGTCGACGAGCGCCATCGCCATCGCCTTGCGCTCGCCCTCGCCGAACACGAGCCCGTAGCCGCGCGTGAACTGCGCGGGCTTTTCGCGCGTGCCCTGGAACTGGTTGATCATCTCGCACTCGGTCACGCGGATTTCGCCGATGCACACGGCAAAGCCGAGCTCTTCGGGCACGATTTCCACGTCGACGTCGCCGATGCGGATTTCGCCCGCGAACGGATGGGTGTTGGCGTAGCCGCGCTGGGTCGAATAGCCCAAGGCCAGGAGAAATCCTTCGTCGCCGCGCGCCAGATTCTGCAGGCGCAGCGCGCGTTCTGCCGGGAACTGCAGCGGATCGCGCGTGAGGTCGGGCGGGCTCGCGTCGTTTTCGTCGACCTGCTCGATGAGCCCTTCGCGGTCGAGAATGTCGAGGGCGCGCGGGCAATCGGCCTGCGGCGCGGCGGCGGCGGACTCGACCGTCTTGCGGCTTCCCTCCGCCGCAAGCGCAAAATCGAGCAGGCGGTGCGTGTAGTCGAAGGTGGGGCCCAGCATCTGGCCGCCGGGCAGGTCCTTGTAGGCTGCCGAGATGCGCCGGATTGGCTGCATCTTGTCCGTGTCGACCGGCAGCGATTCGGCCAGACGCGGCAAGGTCGTGCGGTAGGCGCGCAGCAGGAAAATCGCTTCGACAAGATCGCCGCGCGCTTGCTTGACGGCAAGGGCCGCAAGCTCGCGGTCGTAAAGCGAGCCTTCGGCCATCACGCGATCGACCGCCAGCGTAAGCTGGCTTGCAATCTGTGCCAGCGACAATTCGGGCGTTGCCCGATCGCCGCGCCGGGCCTGATCGAGCAGCGCATGCGAGGCTTCGATCGCCTTGGCTCCGCCCTTTACGGCAACATACATGGCCTAACCCTCCACGCGCGTGGTGCGCGGCAACGCCAAGGCGGCGTCGCCCGCAACGAACACGATATCGATGCCGCGCGGAAACAGTTCGTGCAGCATTTCTCGTTGCCCCCAGAAGCCGCTGGGCAGACCCGCAATGCCGACATTCTCCGCCGTCTCGATGCCAGGGCCCCGCAAGGCAAGAGCGCCGCCGCGCGAAAGACTCGGCACTTCGAGGACAAGCGTCGTCGAAAGGTCCGGATATTCGCCGGTGCCGAGATCGAAATCGGCGAGCGGCGGACATTCGGCAGAAGCAGCGAACGCGAAGCGCGCGGCCGACGGGCTTGCCGCCAGGCGCGCGCTGCAATGGAAGCGAAGCCAATCGGCGGCCGGGGCACAGGCCGGACCTAGCCAAACAGGCGTGTCCATATCGACCAATGCGAGTGCCAAAGCGGCCGCTGCGCGGCCCAAGCCGGGCGGCAATTCGGCGGGCGCGGCGAAATGCGCCAATCGCCCGGGGCGCGCCATCGCATCGAGCACGGCGCGAAACGCCGCTTGCGCGTCGTCCACTGGGTTTGCAAAACCGGCCTGCATCGCGATCATCGGCTACTCCCGGACGAGCGTGAAGAAATCGACCTTGCTGGTCGCTGCCTGGGCGGACTGCGCGGCGGCGCGCGCGGTCTGCGCCGCTTCGAGCCTGTCGATCTGGCGCGCGACGGCGGCATTGCCGCGCTGCAAAAGCGCGTCGAACAACGCCGCCTGTTCCGCACGGCTTTTGTCGCGGCCCATCACGTAGCCGAAGCCCATCGGTCCCGTTTCGTCGTCCGCGATCCGCACGACGCAGCGCGTGACCGTGGCTTCGCCGAAATTGAACGGCGCCCCGCGACCGCCGATACGACCGCGCAGCAGCGCCAAGCCCGTTTCCGGCGGGCGCACGAAGGCCGTGCGCGGCATCTTGCCGACCGCCGCACACGCTTGCGCCAACTCGCTCGGCAGGGCTTTGGCCAGAACGCGCATCCAGCGCTGGCGCGCGGCGTTCGCAGGTTCCGGTGCGGGTAGGGAAACCGTCATTTGCCAATCATCCAACTTGTCTATACAAGTGTATTTAGACCAATCCAACGTACTTGTCTATACAAGATAGTTTGGATCGCCGAATCTGGAATAGCGCGGGCCCGAGAAGTTTTTGTGGCGCTTTGCGGACGCAAGAAAGGGGGCGTCGATGGAACCGATCTACGGCGACGACACGAGCCCGGCCGTGTGGAAGCGCATCGAAGAAGCGCTGTTCCGCGAGATCGCCGCGCGCGGCAACAAGCCGGGCGAGCGCTTGGAGTCGGAAGGCGCGCTTGCGCGCCGCTTCGGCGTGAATCGGCATACGGTGCGCCGCGCGATCGGCGGGCTGGTGCAGCGCGGCCTCGTGCGCGTGGAACGCGGGCGCGGCTCGTTTCTTGTCGGGGCGGCCGTCGAATATGCGCTCGGCCCCCGCACGCGCTTTTCGGAAAATCTGCTGCGCCAGGGCCGGGCACCGCACCACGAAATTCTCGGCATCGCGGAAGTGTTCGCATCCAAGCCCATCGCCAAGGCGCTCGGCTTGCGCGTCGGCCGTCCGGTCGTGGCGTGGCGCTCGGTCGGCAGCGCCGACGGCAGCCCGACGAGCTACGCGCTGCATTTCTTTCCGACCGAGCGCCTGCCGGGCATCGCCGAAGCGCTGCGCACGCATCGCTCGATCTCCAAAGCGATGGCGGGGTTGGGCCATGCCGACTACCGGCGCAAATGGACCCGCATCACCGCACGCTTGGCCGAGACGGACGAAATCGAATTGCTCGCCCTCACGCCGGCAAGGCCCGTCCTGGTGACGGAGAGCGTGAACGTGTCGGTCGAGGACGTGCCGATCGATTTCGGCATGACGAGCTTTGCCGCCGACCGCGTGCAGCTCATGGTGGAGGCGCCGTAAGCGCGCGCTCACACCGGCAGCGGCTGTTTGCCGACGAGCTTTTCGCGCAGGCTGCGCGACAGCACGTCGATGATCGAGACCGTGATCAGGATCATGATCACGATGAAACAGACCTGGTCCCAATCGTTGATGCGGATACGGTCGGCAAGAGCGAGCCCAATGCCGCCAGCGCCGACCACGCCCAGCACGGTCGCCGAGCGCGTATTGCTCTCGAAATAATAAAGCACGTTCGACACGAACACCGGCAGCACCTGCGGCACCACGGAGAAGCGCGTTTCAAGGAGGCTGCTTGCACCCGCCGCGCGCACGCCCTCGCCCTGCTCGCGCTCGACATTCTCGATCGCTTCGGAGAACAATTTCGAAAGCGTACCGACATCCGATAAGGCAAGCGCCATCACACCCGCAAACGGCCCAAGCCCGACAGCGCTCACGAACACGAGCGCCCAGATCAGTGCGTCCACGCCGCGAAAACCGTCGAGACTGCGCCTGATACCGAAATGGAAGATGCGGTTGGAGACGATGTTGCGCGCGGCCAGAAAGCCGAGCGGGATGGCGGCAAGGGCCGCCAGCATCGTGCCCAGAAACGCCATGGCCAGCGTTTCGCCCATGCCGGTCAGGAAATACATGAACCAGCCGCCGCTGTTGGGCGGAAACAGAAACTGGAACAGCCAACCCAGCTTGCCGAGGCCGGCGATAAACCGATCGAAGCTCAGGCCGATCCACCAGAAGGCGAAGCCGATGAAGGAAGCGATCGCTGCCGCGACGGCGAATTGCTTCAGCTTGCGGTGCTGCTCGGCCGCATAGATCTGCGGATAGCGCGTCTGCAGAGCGGCGATTTCGCTGGCGTGCGGCAAGGCCGTTTCCATGCGCGGACTCGTCATTGGCGCCCCTCGCCCATCAGGCCCGTGCGCAAGCGTTCGCACACCATGTCGATGACCGCGACGGTCGCGATGATCATCAGGAGGATGGCCGAGATCTCCGGATAGATGAATTGGCGCACGGCGAGCAGCAATTCTTCGCCGATGCCGCCCGCACCCACGAAGCCCAGCACGGCGGCAGAGCGCACATTGATCTCGAAGCGCAGCAGCGCGTAACTCACGTAGTTCGGCATCACCTGCGGCGACACCGCGAACACCATCGTCTGCCACCACGAAGCACCGGCCGACTGCACGCCCTCGACCGAGCGCGTATCGACGTTTTCGTTCACTTCGGCAAAGAGCTTGCCCAGCGCGCCCGTCGAATGGATCGCGATCGCCAGCATGCCCGGGAAGGCACCGAGGCCGAACGCGAACACGAAGATCAGCGCGTAGACGAGTTCAGGGACAGCGCGGAAAATCTCGAAAACGCGCCGCACGATCCAAACGCCCGTACGCGAGCCGTTGAGATTGGCCGACGCGTAGAAGCAGCCGGCATAGGCGGCCCCGAACGCGATCAATGTGGCAAGGCCCGCGATCAGGATCGTTTCGAACAACAGTTTGAGCCAGTGCCAGAAGCCCCAATACCATTCCGCCATGTCGGCGCGGAAGGTTTCGATGCGCAGCACGGGCACCGTGCGCCAAATGTAGTTCCACGCTCCGGGCAGGCCTTCGATCAGATTGCGCGGATTGACCTCGGCCATGTACGACGCCAGAGCCACGCACACGAGCAGCACGAGGCCGCCCAGCCAGAGCTGGCGCCGCTTCTCGCGGCGCTGGCTCTGCCAGGCGGTCTCGAACCGTTCGACCGCATCCGATGCTGTCGCGGCAACGCTCATCGCGCTGTTAGGACCCGCGGCGCTGCGACTGGTTGAAACGGATCATTTCGAGCACCGGCTCGTAGACCGCGTGCGAGCCGGGCACGAAGCCCTTCGAGTTGCCCGCAGTGATCTGCTTGAAACCTTCCGGATCGACATTGACCATGTCGAGCATCGCCTTGCGCAGATCGTCGCGCATCGCTTGCGGCAGGTCCTTGCGAACCACCCAGGGGCTCTCCGGGATATCGGGCGACGTCCACACGACGCGCACCGAGTCCTTCGGGATCAGGTTCTTGTCCCACATGCGCTGGAATACGCTGTCGGACGCAGAGCGGAACCACACGAAGCCCGCATCGTACTGTCCGTTGACGACGGCCAGCGCCACGTTGTCGTGGCTGCCGGCAAAGCCGGTGCGCGAGAAATAGGTATTGGCAGGCGTGCCGGCCTTGGAGAGGAAGAAGTTGGGCGCAACGAACCCGGACATCGAATTGGGATCGACAAAGGCCAGCGTCTTGCCGCGCAGGTCTTCGATCTTCTGGGCCGGGCTGTCGTTGCGCACGACGATAACAGAGCGATAGAGCGCCACGCCGTTGATGTCGGTTTCGATCACGATCGGCTCGACATTGCCTTGCGTGACCTCGAATGCGCGCGCGTACGACGCGGGTCCGTGGAATGCCATTTCGACGCGTTTGGCGCGCTGGGCCTCGATGATGCCCGCATAGTCGGTGGCCGTGAACAGGCGCACTTCGACGCCGAATGTGCGGGCCAAATATGCCTGAAGTGCCGCATAGCGGCTCATTACGGTCTGCTGGTTTTCCGCCGGGATGACGGCGACGTTCAGCACCGGGAACTGGGCGCGCCAGCTCGCCTGGGCCTGCGCGCGCGTGGCGGCGAGGGCGGGTGCGAACAAAGCGGCACCGGCGGCGCCGACGATCGCTTGACGACGGGTTGTCTTCATTTTTGGACTCCTGGTTGGCGGGTGGAAAGGATCAGTTCGCAAGTTGGTGCGGCGCGTCGGCGCGGGCGGCCGCTTCCGTCGCGACGAGCCGCGAGAAGCCCATGTCCGCGCCGGTTTCGGCGGAAACATCGTCGCCGTAGATCGACCGCACCGCGGCCGCGTCGAGCATGTCGGGCGTGCCGTCGAACACGATTTTGCCGCCGCGCATGCCGACGATACGCTTGCAGTAGCTGCGCGCGGCGTCGAGATCGTGCAGGTTCACGACGACCGTGATGCCGTCGGCGCGGTTGATGCGCGCGAGCGTGTCCATGACCATGCGCGCACTGCGCGGATCGAGGGACGCGATGGGCTCGTCGGCGAGGATCATGCGCGGCTGCTGGCTCAGAGCGCGCGCGATGGCCACCCGTTGCTGCTGGCCGCCCGACAGCGTGTCGGCGCGCTGCAGCGCCAACTCGGCGATGTCCACGCGCTCGAGGCAGCGTATTGCGAGCGCGCGTTCGGCGGCCGTGAACTGCATCAGCAGCGACGGCACGAGGCTGCGATATGCAAGGCGGCCGACGAGCACGTTCGTGACCACGTCGAGCCGCTTCACGAGATTGAACTGCTGGAAAATCATCGCGCATTGGGCGCGCCATTTGCGCAGCGCCGTGCCCTTGAGGCTCGCCACGTCCACGTCGCCCGCGAGGATGCGCCCGTCGGTAGGGTCGGCGAGGCGATTTATCATGCGCAGCAAGGTCGATTTGCCGGCACCCGAACGGCCGATAATGCCGACCATCGCACCCGCGGCTATTTCGAGGTTCACGCCGTCGACGGCTGCCGTTGCGCCGAAACGTTTGGTCAGACCGACGATCTGCAGCATGCGCGTTCCCTTTTCCAAGGCGCTTGGGATACGCGGCATATGGCGGACGCAGGATTACGCCCGCGTGAACTTTATCGGGCAAATTTGTTTCAGAACGGCGACGGAAAACTTAATTCTGCGCTCGGTATCGCCGACAATGTTTCGGCCGTCGATGGTGCCCCAGGTCGGACTTGAACCAACATGTCCTTGCGGACAACAGATTTTGAGTCTGCCGCGTCTACCGTTTCGCCACTGGGGCACCGGGCCGAACGAAGCGGCGATAATAGGGGCGAATTTGCCGGGGTCAACCCCTTGGGATTCGCGATTGCGGAAGCTAGGATCGCCGACATGGAATCGAATTCGCGCATGGCGGCGGCGGCGGTCGCGGTCGGGGCGGCCGCCACGTTGGGCGCAGCGCTCGCCTTCCAGCATCTGGGCGGTTTGGCGCCGTGCGAGCTTTGCTACTGGCAACGCTACCCTTATTGGGGGGCGATCCCGCTGGCGATCCTCGGCACCGCACTTCCGGGCCGGGCGGGGGCCCTGTGTCTGGCAGGAGCCGCTTTGTGCTTGGCAACGACGGCCGGCATCGGCGGCTTCCATGTCGGCGTCGAGCAGCATTGGTGGCAGGGAACAAGTGCGTGCGGCGGCGGCCAGGGCCCGGCGGCGAGCCTCGAGGAGCTGCGCGCGCGCTTGCTCGCAGCTCCTATCGTGCGTTGCGAATCGCCGGCTTGGACCCTGGCCGGGCTGTCGATGGCGGCCTATAACATGTCGGTGGCGACGATCCTTGCCGTTGCGGCCGGATGGACGGCGCTGAAGCGCTGGAAGGAAGAGTTTGCATGACTGCCGCACGCAATCTGGGCCTGCCTGGCGAGCCCGCCGGGGAAAAGCTGATCGACCGCGTGCTGCGCGTGAATCTGGCGGGCGAATACGGAGCCGTGCGCATTTACGAGGGTCAGCTTGCCGTGCTCGGCCGCACGAGTCCGGCCGGGGCCGCGATCGCGCACATGGCGGCACAGGAACGCCGCCATCTCGAAGCCTTCGAACGTCTGGTGCCCGAACGCAGGGCGCGGCCCACCTTGCTGCAGCCGCTGTGGCACGTGGCCGGCTTCGCACTGGGTGCCGCCACCGCGATGCTCGGGCCCAAAGGTGCGATGGCCTGCACGGTGGCGGTCGAAGAAGTCATCGACGAACATTACCGCGCGCAGATCGAAAGCCTGCCGGACAGCGAAGCGGATCTCAAAACCCAGCTCGAGGATTTCCGCCGCGAAGAAGTCGAGCATCGCGACGAAGCGCTCGCACAAGGCGCCGAAGCCGCCCCCGGCTTCGAACTGCTGCGCGGCGCGATCAAAGCCGGCTCGCGCGCCGCGATCTGGCTTTCTTCGCGCCTCTGAAACTGCCGCAAAGAGTTCTTGCGCATGCCGCTTTTTCGCCACGGTTGGCGGCCTATAAGCTTCGCATGCGCCTCCGCCGATTCCTGCACGACGAACCGCCTCTGGCCGAACTCATCGACGATCCGATGGTCCGCGCGGTGATGGCGCGCGACCGCGTTTCGCGCGAAGGGCTGATCGACGTGATCCGCGCGGCGCAGAAGCATCTGAAGCCCGAAAAAATCCCGGCTTAGATCGGCTCCAGCTCGGCGTCCCAATAGAGGAAATCGCGCCAGCTCTGGTGCAGATAGTTGGGCGGAAAGGCGCGGCCGTTTTCCTGCAGCGCCGCCGACGTCGGCTGGATCGGCCGATGGCGCGGGAACATTTTCGCCTCGGCCGGCAGGCGGCTGCCCTTGACCAGATTGCAGCACGAGCACGCCGTGACGACGTTTTCCCAAGTGGTGCGCCCGCCGCGCGAACGCGGCACGACATGGTCGAAGGTGAGCTCGGGCGCCGGGAAGGCTTCCGCGCAGTACTGGCACTCGAAGCGGTCGCGCAAGAACACGTTGAAGCGCGTGAAAGCCGGACGGCGCGCGGCAGGCACGTATTCTTTGAGCGAGATAACCGACGGCAGGCGGAACGCTTGCGAGGGCGAGCGGACCACGCGGTCGTATTCCGACACGACGTTAACGCGATCCTGGAACACGGCCTTGATTGCGTCCTGCCAGGACCAGATCGACAGCGGAAAATACGAAAGCGGCCGGAAATCGGCGTTCAGAACCAGAGCGGGGCACGCTTCGGCGCGGCTGCTGCGCGAGCCTATTTCGGCGAAAGGAACCCGGCGCGGATCCAGCGGTGCTGGATCCAATCTCGTTGCTAACGCCCCGAACGCTTCGCCGTCCACGCCTGCCCCTCCGCTAATCGCTTCGAGAATCGACGTTCACTTTCAGCTCTTCTTTGATAGGCGATCTTGCCTTCGAAAGCAATGCGTTGGCCGGTTACAGCGGCGTGACATTTCAAGCCGCCGGCACAGTGCCGAGCCGATCGCGCAGGAATTCCGCCCCCGCCTGCAGCCCCGCCTCGTCGATCGAATGCGGCAACCCCGGACACGCCAAAGTTTCAACGGCGATGCCTGCGGCGCCCAAAGCCGTCGCCGCCTCCGCCATGCGCGCGAACGGCACGATGGGGTCGGCCGTGCCGTGCACGAGCAGCACGGGCGGGCGGGCGCGGACGGCCGATGCGAAACTCGCGGCATCGACCAGGGCGCCCGAATAGCCGAGCACGCCCGCGATCGCGTGGCTGCGGCGCGGGGCCACATAAAGCGACATCATCGTGCCCTGGCTGAAACCCGCCAGCGCCATCCGCTCGGGCGGCAGACCGAAGCGCTGCAGCTCGGCGTCTAGAAACGAGTCGAGGATCGGGCTTGCCGCCGCCACGCCGGCCGCGACGCGCTCGGGCTCGCGGTCCTGCAGGCTGAACCATTGGCGGCCGTAGGGCGCCATGTCGCACGGGAAAGGCGCATGCGGCGACACGAAATGGGTGCGCGGCAAAAACCGCGACCACAGCGGGGCCAGCGAGATAAGATCGTTGCCGTCCGCCCCGAGCCCGTGCAGCAGCACCACCAGCGAATCGGGTTTTTCCGCCCCTGCCCGCGGTCCGTCGAGTTCGAAGAACGCCATCCCGCCGCCCCCTTTTTGCCGTTCCGGATTCCCTAACCTGCCTGCCCCTCAAAGTCGAGCCTGCCACAGACGAGCGCGATGCCCGACACACGCTTTGCCCCTTCGCCCACCGGCTATCTGCATCGCGGCCACGCCTATTCGGCGCTGTTCGCGGCGGATGCCGCACGCGCAAGCGGCGGGCGCTTTGTCTTGCGCATCGAAGACATCGACCAAGGTCGCTGCCGACCCGAATACGCGGACGCGATCTTCGAAGATCTCGCCTGGCTCGGCTTGGAGTGGGCGCAGCCTGTGCGCCGCCAGTCCGAACACATGGCCGACTACCGAGCCGCCCTTGCCCGACTCGACGCGATGGGCGTGCTCTACAAATGCGTGTGCACGCGCGCCGACATCAAACGCGAAATCGCCGCTGCCGGGGCGGCCCCCCATCCGGCAAGCGAAGACGGGGCGCCGCTTTATCCCGGCACGTGCCGCAGGCGCTCGGCAAGCGAAGTGGCAGAGCTCGTCGCGAACGGGGCGGCCTATGCGCTGCGCCTCGATGTCGCGGCGGCGACCGCGATCGCGGGGCCGCTCGCCTGGCACGACCGCGCGGCAGGACCGCAGACGGTGCCGCCCGACTCGCTCGGCGATGCGGTGCTGGCCCGCAAGGACGCGCCGACGAGCTACCATCTGGCCGTAACGGTCGACGACCACATCCAGGGCATCGGCCTCGTTACGCGCGGGCAAGACCTGTTCGGCGCCACGCATCTACAGTGCCTGCTGCAGAAGCTGCTCGGCTTCGCAACGCCCGCCTACCATCACCACAAATTGCTTGCCGATTCGGACGGCCAGCGTCTCGCCAAGCGTGCCGGTTCGCCGAGCCTGCGCGATCTGCGCGAATCCGGGATCGCAGCGGCCGTCTTGCGCAGTGAGCTGGGACTCACTTGAGTTTTGTTAAAATTATAACTAAATTACCTATATGGAGGTTAAACCATGATGACGTTGTTTTGGGGCATCGCCATCTATATTGCGTTTATTTTCCTTCTCGATCTTGTCGCCGAGGTGTTTGCAGGCGTTTTCGCGTGGGCAGCGCAGCACGAGTCACGCATACACATCGCACGCATTGCGAACTGAACCGGCGCAGCCTTTTGCGGGCGGAAATAGGTTGCAATAGGCGCCAGAAGGCGACAATTGGCGACGTTCGTAACCTGTTTATTTTCTATTCCCGTCATATACTTGACTGAATTATGCGACCAAATGGCGAGATTTTTTTTCGTCGCCTATTTCGCCTGCCGACAAGATCGGCCGCCAAACTTTTTTTCACCATATCAAACAGCACCGCCTCAGCCTTGCCAAAGCATAAGATTATTATCCACAAATCATCTCAAAAAGCAAGAATTTTTGCGCCGGAAACGACGGGCACGACAGCGCATGCAAGAGGCTTGAACTCGCCGCGCGCGCGCCACAGAGTACCGGCCATCGTCGCTTGCGCCCTTTTCCCCCGACCTTTCGAGTTCCGCCATGACCGACCCCGCCAACATTCTGTCGGCCGTGCCCGCGGAACCTGCTTTCGAGATCCCCGAGGGCACGATCTATATCGGGTCCAATTCGGTCGCGCGCTGGTTCGTCGAACTCGGCTTCAACCAAGGCAAGCCGTGCCTGCTGGCCAAGCAGGTGTTCCTGGATGCGCCCAAGAACCAGACCCCGATCTTGCGCCAGCTCACGGCCGGCCGCGTGTTCTTTTCGCTGCGGCAGCTCGAGCTGCTGATGCAGGTGCGCCATCGCATCGATTTCAACGTTCCCGACGTCGAGCGCGTGCGTATCGCGGCGCATCTGGGCAGCGGCTGAGGCGCTCCGCGCGCTACAGCACTGGGCGGCGCGGCTTCAGGCAATCACGCGAAAGACCTTGAACTCGTTCCTTTCGGCGAAAGCGAGATGCACGCCCGAAGGCGAAAACGCGACATCATTGATGAGTCGGCTGTCCGGCGTTTCGTAGGCGAACATCTCCGCGCCATCCGACACGCGCCAGACGCTCATTCCGCTGCCCAGATCACGGCTATACTTGGAGCGTCGAGTAAACAACCAAAAATTATCCGGCGAAATTGCAGCGTTCATGACTGGCGAATGCACGAAGGGAAGCGAAAGCTTCGTCCGACGCTCGCGCAAATCCCAAATCCAAGCCGCATCCCGGACCGCCGGCGAGTTCGGCGCGTTAGGGCCTTCATTCGACCGCTCTACGGCGGGTGGCGCTAAGGGCTGGGAGCCGACCGCAAGCAAAGTTCCATCGGGACTCCAGCGCAGAGACGCCACTCCCTGACGAGTTCCCACAAAGTCAGCAATGCGTTCATTGCGCACCGAATCGAAAATTGCGACACGCTGCGGCGCGCCGACTTTGTCGCCAACCGGGTCGTATTCCGCCACCGCAACGAGGCCGTCACCCGAAACCGCCAGCACCCCTTGAAAGGTTTGCCGGGGCGCAGATTGGTACAGAACCCTGCGAACCGTCGTATCCTTCGTGTCGAGCACGACGATCGCCTTTTCCTTGCCGCCTTGCGCGAGCAAAACCGCTGCATATCGGCCATCGAGCGACGTGACGACATGCAATGGGAAAATGCCCGCGCGCGATTCGAGAGGGGGTGGGCCAGGTCGATCAAGCAAGCGCCCGCTTTCAATATCAAAAATTTGGACCATCTCGGTGGGCGCTGGCGTATCTGCACTGCGGTCACGGCACAAACTGATCAAGGTTTTCCCTTCAAACCCGAATCCGAATGTAAGCGACCGCATAGCGCCGGGATTAGAAATACGGGCAACAATCCGTCCGCTTGGAAATTCGTACACGACGATATTGTGCAAAAACCGGCTGGCAACGAACCGTCCGTCCGGACTGAACTTGAACTGAACAGCCTCGCACTCCAACGACCAGACCCCAACCCGCTCCAGCCGCAATTGCGGTCCCGTGTCGCGCGCGTTCCGGCCGCCCTGCGCCGTTTGCGGAAAGGCTTCAGCTTTGCTCGGCAGAATGGCAGGGGCGGACAGCAATGCGCCCAACGCACCCGTCACGAATCGGCGCCGCGTGCCGCACGCGCCGGGTTCGGGTTCGGGTCGCCTCTGCCGCACCATCAAAAACGCTCCTGCAGGTCGCCACGACAGGGCCGACAAAAGCGGCACCTGCATCGGCGACACAATCTTACATGCGTTTCAGCCTAGCGGGCGCGGGCGCCGCGCGCAATCGGCTACAGCGTCGCCTCGAGCGTGGCGCGCAAAGCGGGGCCGATTTCGGGCAAAATGCCGAACCACGCCTGGAAGGCCGGGCGGGCTTGGTGCATCAGCATGCCGAGCCCGTCCACGGCCGGGTTGCCGCGCGCGCGCGCGGCCGCGAGCAATGGCGTGGCGAGCGGCGTATAGACGATGTCGGCCACGACCGCGTCGCGCGGCAGGCGGTCGAGGGCGAGATCGAGGGCGTCGTGGCCCTTCATGCCTTGGCTTGTCGTGTTGACCAGCATCGCCGCGTCGGCCAAGGCCGCATGCCGGTCTTCCCAAGGGACCGATTCGAGGGCATTGCCGAAATCGACGCGCAAGGCCTCGGCGCGCGCCTTCGTGCGGTTGACGACACGGATTTCGCGGCAGCCTTGCTGCAGCAAGCCGTCCACGATCGCGCGAGCCCCCCCGCCCGCCCCGATCACGGTCGCAGGCCCCGCATCGGCGCGCCACGTCGGAATGGCTTCGGCCACGCTCGCAACGAAACCCCACGCATCCGTGTTGGCGCCTAAGAGGCTGCCGTCTTTTTCGACGACGATCGTGTTGGTGGCGCCGATGCGGCGCGCGGTTTCGTCGAGCCGGTCGACCAGCTTCACCGCTTCGATCTTGTGCGGAATGGTAAGATTGCAGCCCGCAAAACCGAGGGCCGGCAAAGCGCGCAAAGCCGCCGCAAGGCCGGAAACGGGGATCTCGAGCGGCACGTAGCGGCCTTCGAGCCCGGCTTGCGCAAGCCAATGGTTGTGCAGGAGCGGCGAGCGCGAATGCAGCACCGGCCACCCCATGACCCCGGCCAGATGGAAACGTCGCGGTGCGGACATGGCGGAGCAACTCCTTCGAAAGCGCGCGCCAGGGTCGTCGCAGACGCCGCCTTGCGCAACGGTTTTTTCGCGCGCGCGCGGCCAAAAACCTGCTGCGCAGACAGCCCGAATCGCGCGAGACTCGCGCAATGGGGAACCGGGAGCGTGCAATGGCGAACGCGGGGAAACTCGACGGCATGAAGGCGCTGGTGACCGGCGGCAATACCGGCATCGGCCGCGCGGTGGCGCTCGCCTACGCGGCCGAAGGGGCCGACGTGACGGTCGCATGGCATGCCGACCCGAAGGCGGCCGAGGCGACCGTGGCCGCGATCGCGCGTCTAGGCCGCCAGGCGATTGCCGTACGCGCCGACGTGACCGACGAGGCGAGCGTGGCGGCCTTGTTCGCGGCACACCGCAAACGCTTCGGGCGGCTCGACATCCTCGTGAACAACGCCGGCATCCAGAAATCGCAGAAGCTGGAAAAGACGACGCTCGCCGACTGGGAGCGCATGCTGGCCGTGCATCTGCGCGGCGCGTTCTTGTGTTCGCGCGCGGCCGCCGGGCTGATGCGCCGGCAAAAACAGGGGCGCATCGTAAACGTGTGTTCGCAGCTCGGCTATATCGGGCGCGCCGAATATCTCGCCTACAGCACGGCCAAAGCCGGGCTCGTCGGCTTCACGCGCGCGCTTGCCAAGGAACTGGCACCCTCCGGCATCCTGGTGAACGGCGTCGCCCCCGGCCTCGTCGACACGGGCTTCGATCCGCTTTCGGTTGCGGCCAAACGCGCGCATGCAGCCGCCCTGCCGCTGAGGCGCCTGGGCAAGCCCGCCGACATGACGCCCGCCTTCGTGTTTCTGGCAAGCGACGAAAGCCGCTATTTCTGCGGCCAGCTCCTGCACCCGAACGGCGGCGAGATCATGCCGTAGCGGGCGCGAAGACCAGCCGGTACGCCCGGTCGAGCGGCAGCGTGCGGTGGTCGGTTTCGTTGGTATCGGCAAGTTCGAGATTGAAGAAATCGCATTTGGCCGGCGCGAAGTAGGGCCCTGCATGCCACGTGCCGACATGCAGCTTGACCGCGACATCGCCCGGAATCGCGAAGGCGGCGAGCTTCGCCGGATCGGGCGCGTCGCCGGGCGGGGCGACCATCAGATACCACGGCACGCCGCCGACGCTGGCCAGGCACTGCGTGACGCGGGCGTGGCGCGTGATGCCGCGCACCAGCGGCTCGCGCCGCGACAGCGCCATGATGTAGAAGCGCGGCGTGCCGGCATCGAGCACAAGCTGCGCGTCCTGCGGCCCGAACAAAGCGCCGTCTTCGGTGGCCGCGACGAGCTGGCCGTACGGGGCGAACGCCGCGGCCGCGATCGGCTGCGGCACGAGATCGACGATTGCGTCGGCTTGGGTCGGGGTCATCGCGCGCTTGCTCCGGCGTGGGAATTGCACATCATTGGCCGCCCGCCCCCCGTTGGCAAGAACCCCCTTTTGGCTCGAAAACAATGCGCTACGAACAGCCCGGCTATCCGACGGTCGATCTCGCAAGCCCGGCCCTGCGGGCGCTCGCCGAACAGGCGCAGGCCGAGATCGCGGCTTTGGCCTATCCGGCCCGCGCCTGGGTAGCACCGCGCGGCGAAGATTGGCGCGACGTCGCCATCGTCGGCAGCGGGCAGTCGGCGCTGGGTCTTGCCTTCGGCCTCGAACGCGCGGGCGTTTGCGACACGCTGTGTTTGAGTGCTGCCGCCCCCGGCGAAGCAGGGCCCTGGCAGACCTATGCCCGCATGGCGACGTTGCGCACGCCCAAGGATCTTGTCGGCCTCGAATTCGGGCTGCCGAATCTGGGTTTTCGGCGCTGGTACGAAGTGCAGTTCGGCGCCTCGGCCTGGGACGCGCTCGGGCGCATCGCGCGCGTGCATTGGGCGGCCTATCTCGATTGGTACGCCGCCGTCACGGGCGCGAAAATCCGGCATCGCACGACCGTCGCGGCGATTCGCCCGGTCGCGGGCGGTTTTGCCTTGGCGCTGCAAGGACCCGACGGCCCCGGCACGCTGCGCGCGCGCCGCGTCGTACTCGCGACCGGTTTCGAAGGCAGCGGCGGCTGGGACGTGCCCGCGCACATCGGCAACAATCTGCCCGCCCGCGCGTTCGCGCATTCCAACGGCCCGATCGCGGTCGAGCAGGTCGCGGGCAAGCGCGTGGCCGTCCTCGGCCACGGGGCGTCTGCTTTCGACAATGCCGCCTGGGCGTTGGCCAACGGGGCGGCCCGCGTCGATCTGTGTTTCAGGCGCGCCAAACTGCCCGAGATAAATCCGCATCGCTGGGCCGAACAGGCGGGCTTTCTCGACCATTTCTATGATCTGCCGGATGCGCTGCGCTGGCGGCTCGGTGTCGCCTTCCGTCGCATGGACCAGCCGCCGACGGCAAACGGCGTCGCCGCCGCGACGGCATATCCGAACTTCGCAGCGCATCCGGGCCGCGACTGGCTGGCGGTCGGCGCCGACGGCGACGCGATCCGAATCGAAACGCCCAAAGGCCCGCTCGTCGCCGACTTCCTGATCTGCGCGACCGGCCTTGCGACGGACCTTGCGCGCCGCCCCGAGCTCGACTTCGTGCGCGACCACATCGCCTTGTGGGCCGACCGCTACGCGCCGCCGCCCGAGCTTGCGCATGCGGGGCTGGGGGCAGCACCCTATCTCGGCCCCGATTTCGAATTCCTCGAACGCCGACCGGGGGAAGCCCCCTATCTCAAGCATCTGTTCTGTTTCAGCTACGCGGCCATGGCGAGCCACGGCGGGCAATGCACCTCGATCAGCGGCCACAAATTCGCGTTGCCGCGCCTCGTGCGCGGCGTGGCCCGCTCGCTGTTTCTGGAACAGGCCGACACGCTGATGCCGGGTCTCGAAGCGTTCGACGAGCGCGAGATTCTGCTGGCGAGCGCCGCGAGCTAGAGCAGCAAGGCGTTGGCGATTTCCTCGAACAACGCCGCTTTGCGGAACGGCTTGGCGAGATAGCCGTTCATGCCGACGGCGAACGACCGCGCGCG
The DNA here is from genome assembly GCA_044378015.1 of Tagaea sp. Classification (GTDB taxonomy): domain Bacteria; phylum Pseudomonadota; class Alphaproteobacteria; order CACIAM-22H2; family CACIAM-22H2; genus Tagaea. The sequence goes on along the minus strand of JBILXZ010000003.1, from coordinate 66,650 downwards.
GTCGTCGTCGAACGCGCCCGCCGTCACCGCGACGATCGGCACGCGGCCGGCGTCGCCCGGCAGCGTGCGGATGGCGCGCGTGGCGTCGAGACCGTCCATCTCGGGCATGTTCACGTCCATCAGCACGAGATCGTAGGGCGCCGTGCGCACCGCCTCGACCGCTTCGAGCCCGTTTGCCGCCGCGTCGACGCGCACGGGATAGGGCTTCAGCATCTCGATCGCGACGAGGCGGTTGGTCGCGTTGTCTTCGGCCAGCAGCAGGCGGATCGGGCGGCCCAGCGCTTCGGCGGCTTCTTCGAGCCGCGCGATGGCGCCGGTCAGCGCCAGGTTCTCGCGCTTGCGGGCGGCACTGGCGGCGACGGGCAGCGACAGGCGCACCTCGAAGCGGCTGCCGCGCCCGAGGGTGCTGGCGGCCTGCACGGTTCCGCCCATCCGCTCGGCAAGACGGCGCACGATCGCGAGCCCGAGACCCGTGCCGCCGAAACGCCGCGCGACGGACGCATCGCCCTGCACGAACTCTTCGAACACGTTGGGCAGATAGGCCGGCGCTATGCCGATGCCCGTGTCGCTGACCGCAATGCACAGCGCGACGCGGCCTTCGACGGCGACGGCCCCGCCGTCGATGCCCAGCTCGACGCGCACCGATCCGGTTTCCGTGAACTTCACGGCGTTCGACACGAGATTGAGGGCGATCTGGCGCAGGCGGCCCGGATCGCCCGTGACCGCGACGGGCAGGCTCGGATCGGCTTCGAATTCGAGCGCCAGACCCTTGGCGTCGGCGCGCGGGCGCACGACCTCGAGAGCGCCGCGCACGCATTGGCGAAGGTCGAAAGCGATCTGCTCGAACTCGAGCCGGTCGGCGTTGAGCTTCGAGAGATCGAGCACGTCGTTGACGATCAGCAGCAGGCTTTCGCTCGAATCGCGGATGGCGACGGCCAGCTCGCGCTGGTTGGAGTCGAGCGGCGTGTCGAGCAGCAGCCCGGAAATGCCCATGATGCCGTTCATCGGCGTGCGGATCTCGTGGCTCACGGTCGCCACGAAACTGGATTTGGCGAGGCTTGCCGCTTCCGACGCGTTTTTGGCGTCCGCGAGCGCTTGGGCGCTGGCCTGGATCTTCGCGATGGCGCGCGCCTGGGCGAAGACCAGCAGGCTCGCCGCGAAGCCGAGGGCCAGCACCAGCCACGGCGCCCATATCTCGTCGTTGCGCTCGAAGCTTTGCCCGGCGCCGAATTCGACGGTCCAGCTGCGCCCCAATGCCTGGAACGCGACGTCGCGCGCGTTGCGCGGCGCGGCGAGGCTCTGCGGCCATGCCGCGTGCATCAAGGCGGCTTCGGTTTTCTGCGTGCCGTCGTAGATGCGGAAAGCGAGGCCCGAATCCCAGCTGCGCTGAAGCCCGGCCATCAGATCGGGCATGCGGAACGGCGCGAAAACGAAACCCAGCGGTTGGGGCGCGGCACCCTTGAAGACCGGCGCGTAGACGACGAATCCCGGCGGCTGCGCGTCGCCCTGCTCGCCCGCCAGCACGACTTTGCCCGACATTGTGGGCCGCCGTGCCGCGATCGCCGCGTCGATCGCGGCACGGCGCGTCGGCTCGGAATACATGTCGAACCCGACGACGCTGCGGTTGCGGCCGACATAAGGCTCGTTGAACATGATCGGTACGTGGACGGGGCGCGGACCCGGCGGCCTGATCTCGTAGTCGGGTCCCGCCTCGGCGCGCAAGGCCGCCGCATGCGCTTCGCGCGCCGCGTCCGGCACGAAGGGGGCAAAACCGAACGCCTGGTTGCCCGGCAGCGTTTCGCGCACGCGCGTGGCGGCGACATAGACGGCCCATTCGGCCCGCGTGATTTCCCCGGAGGCGGCGAAAAGCGCTGCCCCGCCGGACAAGGCTGTCTCGTAGACGCGGAGATGGCTCGCAAGCGCCGCGACGAACCGCTCGGTTTGGATCGCAAAGCGCGTCTCGACGTCGGTGCGGCGCTCGAGCGTTGCAAGCGCCGCCAGCGCGAGCGACAGAACCAAGCCCAAAAGCAGGTAGGTGACGGGACGCCGATGCAGCGCCTGCGCGCGGCCGATCTGCGCGGGCGGCGACGGCGCAGCGGATGAAACGGACGAATCGGCCAAGCGAAAGACACCCCGAAGATCGGCGCGGCTTTGCCTCAGACGCGCATGCTTTTCGTTTAGCCGAACGGCCGCGGACAATCCAGTGCCAAACGGAAGTTCGGCGTCCGCATTTACGCGACGTTAACGACTTGAGCGCCGCTTTTTCCGCGACATGCGACAAAAAGACGCCTGCGCGCAGGCGGACTTGCCGTTGGACACGGGCGATACCGAATGCGTTCCGCCGCCTGGCCATTTGCGATCGTCGCCGTCTTCGCACTTGCGATGCTGTTCGCGGCAAACTGGATCCGCAACGCGGACGCTGCCTTCCGCGTCGCCGAGATCGAGCGCGGGGCGGTGGGCAGCCTCACCCAGGTCTTCCGCTTTTGTCTCTGCGGTCCCGACGGCACGCGCAGACTGCTGTTGCCAGCCGTCAAAGTCGCCGAGCGCGACTGTTTCGCGGCCCGGACGGACGCGGGCCGCGGGCGCCAGACCGACAGCTGGATCGTCGACGTCTCGCACCGGATCCTGGCGGCGGACGGCCGCGCGAACGGCGTCGGCACGTTCATCGCCAACATGAACCACGAATTGTGAACGCCCCACAACGCGGTGATCGGCCTCAGCCCGCCAGCTTCTCGCGCAAGGCGCGAACTTCGCCTGCCAGCGCTTCGACCTGGAGGGCGAGCGCCGCATGCGGATCGGGCTTCTCGGCGGCGCTCTCGGCGTGCAGGCGCGTCATCGAATCGACGATGAGGGCGATGAACAGGTTCAGCACCACGAACGTCGACACCAGAATGAAGGGCAGGAAATACAGCATCGCCGCCGGATGGTCTTCCAGCGCCGGTTTCACGATTTCCCCCGACCAGCCGTCGAGCGTCATCAGCTGGAACAGCGTGAGGAACGTCGCTCCCAGCGTGCCGAACTGCTCGGGCTGGGTCTCGCCGAACAGCTTCGTGCCCATCACCGCGAACACGTAGAACACCAGCAGCAGCAGCGCCATGATCGCCGACATGCCCGGCAGCGAGCGCAGCAGCGCTTCGACGATCGAGCGCATCGACGGCACGATCGACACGAGCCGCAGCACGCGCAGCACGCGCAACGCGCGCAGCACCGACAGCGGCCCCGACGCCGGAACGAGGGCGATCGCGACGACGATCAGGTCGAACCAGTTCCAGCCGCCGCGGAAGAAGCGCAGCCCGTGCGCCGCGATGCGCAGCGCGAGTTCGACCGCGAAGACCGCGAGAATGGCGGCGTCGAGAAGCATCAGAAAACCGCCGATGGCTTCCATGACGGTTCGCGAGGTTTCGAGGCCCAGCGTGACCGCGTTGAGCACGATCAGAGCCATGACCGCGCGCTGGACGGGCTCGGACTCGACCCATTGGCGCAAACGGGCGCGAAAGCTGCGGTCGGATGCGGCGGCGGTAACGGCGTCGGTCATGGCAACTCCGAGAGGCGAACCGATTGGGGGGGACGAATCGCCGCGCAATATAGGGCTGCCGGGGGCCGGTCCCAAGGGGGTTCAAGCCGCCGATCTGCGCGGAACGGGCCCCCTCAATCGGGGCGCGGGTCGGGCGGCATCGGCGACTGGCGCATGGCGTTGCGGTGCAGCGTGTAGAGCGCCGCACCCACAATGAGGGCCGAGCCGACGATCGTGGCAAGGCCCGGCGTCTCGTCGTAAAGCAGATAGCCGACCGCCGCCATCAGCAGCAGGCGCACATACTGCAGCGGCGCTATCGACGAGGCTTTGCCGCCGCGAAACGCCGTCGTGAAAAGCCAAGTGCCGGCCGCCAGCATCACCGCCATGACGGCGACGACGGCAAGCGCTTTGGCGGACGGCGGCACCCAGAACCACCAGGCGAGCGGCGCCAGAAAAACGACCAGAACGATGCTTTGGAAGAAAATCACCGTCTCGGCCGTGTCGTAGCGCGAGCCGAAACGCAGCGTCGCGACCGACACGGCGCCCGCGGCCGAACCCGCCAGTGCGAGCAGCGCGTAGAACTCGATCGGCCCCGAAAACGGCTGCAGCATCACGCCCACGCCCGCAAAGCCGACGGCCGTCGCGGTCCAGCGGCGCCAGCCGACTTTTTCGCCGAGGAAGATCGCGGCAAGCGCCGTGATGAACAGCACTTCGGCCATTTGAATGGCCGTCACGTCGGCGAACGGAATGTGGACCACGGCCGTGTTGCCGCAGATCATCGCCACGATCGCCGCACATCCGCGCAGCAGATGCAGGCGCAAGCCCTGCGGATGGAGAATTGCGCTGCGATGGCGCCAAAACAGCGGCGCCATGATCGCCATCGACATTATCTGGCGGATGAAAAGGATGACGACGACCGGCAGCATCTCGGCCGCGATGCGGACCAGAACGCCCGTCGCGGTGAAGACGCACATCGCGGCCAGCATCAGCAGCGAAGCGGAAAGATCGGGCGGCAAAACACGGAAATCGCGCCGCAGCTTCGCAAGCAGCGCGGTCGGCAGGTTGGACAAGCGCATTCCCCTGGAACGTTGGTATGATCATGCGCCCAAGGTCGGCCCGGCAACAAGCGCCGTCTTACACGGGCTTGATTCGCCGCGTATGTCAGCCGCCGGCGCGGGGCGCCGAAGACGAGGACGCTCAGCATGACCAGCGCCAACCAACCGCAGATCGATCTTTGGGACGGCCGCGTCGGCGCGAAATGGGCAGCGATGCACGAGGCCCTGGACACGATGTTCGCCCCGGCCGCCGAAATTCTCGCCGCGCGCGCGGCACCGGCTGCGGGCTTGCGCGTGCTCGACGTCGGCTGCGGCAACGGCGATCTGTGCGCGCGCCTTCTGGCCCAAGGGGCCGACACGACCGGCATCGACGTGTCGCAGGCGATGCTGGCGGTCGCGGCGTCGCGAACGCGCGGCAAAGCCGCTTTGGTGCGGGCCGACATCGCCGACTGGCGCGCGCCCGCACCTTTCGATCTGGCGGTCTCCCAATTCGGGCTCATGTTTTTCGCCGATCCGATCGCCGCCTGTGCCGCGATCGCCGCGAATCTGCGGCCGCACGCGCGGCTGGTTTTCACGTGCTGGCGCAGTTGGGCCGAAAACGACTGGGCGGCAATTCCGATGGCGGCCATCGAGGACCTGCTGCCGCCATCGGCCCCGCCCGATCCCAAAGGACCGGGGCCGTTTTCGCTGGCGAGCCCCGCGCACGTCGAAAAAATTCTCGCGGCTGCGGGCTTTGCCGAAATCTCGATGCGGCCTTTCGATTTCGCCGTCTGCTTTGCGGCATCGGGCGGCGTCGCAGCCGCCGTCGATCTTGCCTTGCAGATAGGTCCGGCGAGTTCCGCGTTGGCGGGCACCGACAAAGCGGTGCGCGCGGCGGCGGCCGAGCGGCTTCGCGCGGCACTGGGCAGCCGCGAAAAAGACGGCGCGGTTGCACTCGGCGGCGCGATCTGGCTCGTCGAGGCGCGTCGCTCGGCTTGACGGGACTTGCGCCTACGCCACCACGTCGCCGGGCGGCAGCGGCTCGCCGCGCGACACGGCCTCGATATTGGCGAACATTCGCTTGACGGTGGGCGCGAAACTGTCGGCCGTCATTGCCGCGATGTGCGGCGTGATCACGAGATTGTCGAGCCCGCACAGAATGCTGTCGGCCGGCAGCGGCTCGACCGAGAATACGTCCATGGCGGCGGCATGGATGACGCCCTCGCGCAGCGCGCGCACGAGATCGGCTTCGACCACCACCCCGCCGCGCGCGACGTTGACGAGGATCGCCGTTCGTTTCATCGCCGACAAGGCAACGTAGTCGATCATGCCGACGGTCTGCGGCGTGAGCGGGCAATGCAGGCATACGACGTCGCTGGCGCCGAGCAGCTCCGGCAGCGCGACGAAACGCGCGCCGGTCGCCGCCTCGATCCCGGCGCTCGCGCGGTTGCGCTGGGTGTAGAGGATCGCGCAGCCGAAACCGGCCAGCAGTTTCGCCACGGTCTGGCCGATGGCGCCGAAGCCGACGAGGCCCACGGTCTTTTTCGACAGCGCGAAATTGTCCCGCGGCAGGCGCCCGCCGCGCCACTCGCCGCGCTGCAGGTGCAGGTGGCCGAACGCGATGTGGCGAAGGGTCGAAAGGATCAGCCCGAGCGTGAATTCCGCGACCGCGACGGCGTTCGAGCCAGCGGTGCGCGCGACCTTGATGCCGAGTTCGCGCGCGGTTTCGATGTCGAGATTGTCGACGCCCACGCCCCATTTGTGCAGGAGCTTGAGTTTCTTGGCCGCACGCAGGACATCGCCCGTGACGGCGAGCTGGCCCGATATCGCGTAGTCCGCGTCGGCCAAGATTTCCTTGAGATGGCCCTCTCCGGGCACCGTGCCGTGCGTCAGCGCGAAACCCTCGGGCAGCAATGCGCGCAGGCGTGCCGCGTTGGTTTCGCTGAGCATGTCGACGACGACGATTTTTTCGGCCATCGGCTAAACCGCGAAACGCACGCCCGGACGCGCAAGACCGCCCGAGACGGCCACCGGCGTGCCGTCCGCGCGCCAGCACGCCGCGCCCGTGAGCATGCCGTCGGATCCGAAAAGCACGCAACCCATTCCGCCCGCGATGCGCTTGACGCGCTGGATGCGATGGCCGCGGCGCGCCAGATCTGCGGCGGTCGCCTCGGCAACGCCGGGCTCGAGTTCGAGCACGCCGCCCTCGGTCCAGATGCGCGGCGCTTCGACGGCCTCTTGGGCGCCCATGCCGTGGTCGATCAGGTTGACGATCGCCTGCATCGCGGAAGGGAATATGCGCAAGCCCCCCGGCAGACCCAAGGCGAAAACCGGCTTGCCGTCGCGCTTGACGATCGTCGGCGCCATCGACGTGTACACGCGTTTTCCCGGGGCGATCGACAGCGCGTTGCCCGGATGCGGATCGAAATTGTGCATGTAGTCGTTGGCCGCAAGGCCCGTGCCCGGAATCGACACGCAAGCGCCGAACACGCCGTTGAGCGTCTGCGTGCTCGCCACGATATTGCCGGACGCGTCGGCGACCGTCACATGCGTGGTGTTCGCGGACTCGCCCGCCGAAATCCCCGGACCCCAATCCTGGGTGCGCTCGAGCTTGATGGCGCGTCCGCGCGACGCGGCATAGTCTTTCGAGACGATGCGCGCGACCGGCACATCGACAAACGCCGGATCGGCCGTGGCGACCGCGCGGTCGGCGAAGGCGATGCGCATGGCCTCGGCCAGCAGATGCGCGGCGTCGGCCGAGCCGAAGCCCATCTTCGCGAGATCGTAGGGCTCCAGCAGATTCAGCATTTGCGCGATATGCACGCCCGCCGACGACGGCGGCGGCGGTCCGACGATCTCGTAGCCGCGATAGGTGCCGACGACCGGGGCCCGTTCGATCGGCCGGTATGCGGCAAGATCCTGCGCGTCGACGAGGCCGCCATTGGCGGCCATGTGGGCCGCAAGCGCTTGGCCGAGCGGCCCGTCGTAAAGGGCTGCAGGGCCTTGTTCGGCGATCAAGCGCAGGCTGGCCGCCAATTCCGGCTGCACCACGCGCGCGCCCGTCGCCAATGGCGCGCCGCCCGGCAGGAACGTTGCCGCATGGGCCGGGTCGCCGGCAAGATGCGCCGCCGTGTCGGCCACGCAGTCGGCCAAATACGACGTGGCGCGGAAGCCCGTTTCGGCGTGGCGAATTGCGGGGGCGACCGCGTCGGCAAGCGAAATCGTGCCGTATTTCTCGAGGGCGAGACACCAACCCGCCAAAGCACCCGGTACTGCCACGGCCAGCGGGCCGAACTCGTTGGCGCGACCCTTGGTGTCGCGCCTTTTGGAAAGCTCGGTCGAGACCGGTTCGTACATGTCGGGCCGGGCGTTGCGCGGTGCGGTACCCAGCGCGTCGATCACGCGGTGACTGCCGTCGGCGAGCCGGATATGCGCAAGACCGCCGCCGAGCGGGCCCACCATCATCGGCTCGACCACGCTGAGCGCGAACAGCGCCGTTACGGCCGCGTCGATCGCGTTGCCTCCGGCAAGCAGACACTCGGCTGCAGCGGCCGAGGCAAGCGGATGGTTGGTGACGACCATGCCGCGCGAGCCGATAGCCGGACGCTTTTCGCAGACGAAATCCACGCCCATGCCGCAAGCCCCCGCGTTTGACTTCCCCGCCGAACGACCGCAGCTTATGCGCAAGCGACCGCACGGTCAAAACCGGGGGAAACAGAAACCGACATGCCAGCCGCCGAAGCCTCGAGCGCCCTCAAACGCTTCACCGTGCTCGATCTCACGCGCGTGCGCGCGGGCCCGGCCTGCGTGCGCCAGCTCGCCGATTGGGGCGCCAATGTCGTGAAGATCGAGCTGCCTGCGCACATGGAGGACGGCGATCCGATGGGCGCGGCGCGCGACGGGGCGGATTTCATGAATCTGCATCGCAACAAACGCAGCCTCGCGCTCGATCTCAAGGCGCCGGCCGGTGCGGCGCTGTTTTGCCGACTCGTCGCCAAGGCCGACGTCGTCGTCGAAAACTTCCGGCCCGACGTCAAACGCCGCCTCGGCATTGCCTACGACGACCTTCAGGCGATCAATCCGCGTATCGTCTACGGCAGCATTTCCGGTTTCGGCCAGGACGGGCCCTACGCGACGCGCCCGGGTTTCGACCAGATCGCGCAAGGCATGGGCGGGCTCATGTCGGTGACCGGCGTGCCGGGCCAGGGACCGTTGCGCACGGGCATTCCGCTTGCCGACCTCACTGCGGGCCTGTTTTGCGCGCTCGGAATCTTGACGGCATTGCTCGAGCGCGAAGTGTCCGGCCGCGGCCAATGGGTGCAGACCTCGCTGCTGCAGGCGCAGGCTTTCATGCTCGATTTCCAGGCCGCGCGCTATCTCGTGGCGGGCGAGGTGGCGGGCCAGGCGGGCAACAACCATCCGACGATCATCCCGACCGGCGTGTTCGAGACCAAAGACGGCCATCTCAATCTCGCCACGACCGGCCAGGCGATCTGGGAGCGCTGCGCGCAGGCAATGGGTCTCGGTGCGTTGATCGCCGAACCCGCCTACGCCACGCCGGAGCTGCGCTCGGCCAATCGCGACGCGCTCAACGCGGCGCTGCAGGCGCGTTTTCGCGACCTCGATACGGCCCAATGGATCGCCACGCTCAATGCGGCGGGCGTGCCGTGCGGGCCGATCTACCGGATCGACGAGATGTTCGCCGATCCGCAGATCCGGCATCTGGGCGTTGCCCAGAAAGTCGCCGACAGCGATCTTTCGCTGATGGGCCAGCCGGTGGCGCTGAGCCGCAGCCCGAGCCGAATTGCCCGCGCGTCGCCGCCGCGCGGCGGCCACACCGACGAGATTCTCGCCGAGTTCGGGTTGGACGCCGACGAGATTGCGGCGCTCAGAAGCGCCGGCACGATTTGAGGAGCGGACAGGAAATGACGGATGGAATACTGGCGCGCAAAGACGGCCGCATCGGGATCGTGACGTTCGACAATCCCGAAAAACACAACGCCCTATCGCTCGAGATGTGGCAGCGCACGGGCGAAATCCTCGACACTTTCGCCGCCGACGCCGATCTGCGCGTCGTCGTGCTGACGGGGGCGGGCGACAAGGCGTTCGCGTCGGGCGCGGACATTTCGAAATTCGCAAGCGAGCGCGCGACGGCCGAGGCGGCGGCGATCTACAACGACGTCGTCGATCGGGTCTCCGAACGGCTCTATGCGTTTCCAAAACCGACCATCGCGATGATCAACGGCTACTGCATGGGCGGCGGACTTGCGCTCGCGCTCTGCTGCGACATGCGCGTGGCGAGCGAAAAAGCCGTTTTCGCGTTGCCCGCGGCAAAGCTCGGTCTCGGCTACGGCTACGAGGGCTTGCGCCGCTGCATGGAAACGATCGGACCCGCCGCCACGAAAGAGATCTTTTTCACCGCCCGCCGCTTCGGCTGCGACGAAGCGCGGCAATGGGGCCTCCTCAACCGCGTGGTTGCCCACGAAGCGCTTGCGGCAACGGCCATGGAAATGGCGGCCGCCATCGCCGACAACGCGCCGCTGACGATCGCGGCGGTCAAGCGCATCGCCGTCGAAATCCTGAAAGATCCCGACGCGCGCGACATCGCAGTCTGCCGCGAAATGGCGGCCGCCTGCTTTGCCAGCGACGACTACAAGGAGGGCCGAGCGGCCTTCCTTGAAAAGCGCAAACCCCGCTTTCGCGGCAGATAGCAAAGGAAGCCGGCGCGTGCCTTCGGCCCGACCGCGCTCACCGGCTCCCGGCGTCGTGCAGCTCCACGCGCGTCACTTTTTTTTGTCGGACTCCAAAAAGCGGGCCGCGAAATCGCGGAAATGCCGCGCGCGCAGGCCGAAGGCGGCGATCGCTTCGCGCAGCGTTTCGGGTGCCGCGTCGAACGCGATGCGTTCGAGCGTCTCGGCGGCTTCGCCAAGGCCCGCCGCACCGACCATGCGCGAAGAGCTTTTGAGCGCATGGCCCAGCGCCGCGACCTTGACGACATCGCCGGCCGCCAAAGCCCCGTCGAGGGACTGCAATTCGGATTCGAGGGTCGACGCGAAGCGCCCGATCAAGCTTTCGGCAAACCCCGCGCCGCCGTCAGCTTCCAGTTTGCCGATGCGCACGCGGTCGATCCACGAGGCGGGGTCCGCGGCGGGCAGCGCCGTTTGCGGCGCGGCACGCGCAGCCCGCACGCGCGCCGAATCGGCCAAGGCCTCGCAAAGATCGGCGGCATCGACCGGCTTCGCCAGAAACCGATCCATGCCGACGCGCAGGCACTCGTTGCGGTCGGCCGTGAAGGCGTTGGCCGTCAATGCGACGATCAGCGTGCCCGCGTTCGGGCCGCTGGTGGCGCGGATTTCGCGCGTGGCCTCAAGCCCGTCGATGCCGGTCATCTGGACATCCATCAGAATCGCGTCGTAGCGGCGCCGTGCGGCGGCCGCGACCGCCGCGGCGCCGTCGCCGACCGCGTCGACCTTGGCGCCCAGCGCTTCGAGGATGCGCACGATCCCGTAGCGGTTCACTTCGTTGTCCTCGGCCAGCAGCAGCCACATGCCGTCGAGCGGTGCGGGCGCCGCCGCCGGCTCGGCGAGGGCCGGCAACGGCCCGGCAAACGGCGGCAGCGGCAGCACAAGGCGGAACGTCGCGCCGCGCCCGACGTCGCTTTCGACCGCAAGGTCGCCTGCCATCGCGGTCGCGAGACGGCGGCTGATCGCGAGGCCCAGGCCCGCGCCTTCGTGGCGCCGCGCGCTCGACGAATCGATCTGGACGAAATCCTCGAACAGGCGATGCTGCTGGCCGCGCGCAATGCCCGGTCCGATATCGGCCACCGCGAAGGTGACGAAATCGCCCGCCGCCGAAATCGCGACCGACACGCGGCCGACCGCCGTGAGTTTGATCGCGTTGCCGACCAGATTGGTCAGAATCTGGCGGATGCGCGCCGCGTCGCCGACACGCAAGCCCCGCGCGGATTCCGCGATCGCGACTTCGAGTTCGAGACCTTTTCTGCGCGCCATCGCGCCGAGCGGCTGGACCGAATCGTTCACCAGCAAGACGAGATCGAACGGGTGGCGGTTGAGGACGATATCGGAAATCTCGAGCTTCGACAGATCGAGAATGTTGCCGACCACGCCGATCAGGTGCTGGGCCGATCCGCGCGCGTAGGACACCTGCCGCCGTCCCTCTTCGTCGAGAGCGGCCTCGTCGAGCAGGCCCAGCATCGACACGATGCCCGCGAGCGGCGTGCGCAGTTCGTGGCTCATGTTGGCGAGAAAGCGCGTCTTTGCTTCGTTGGCAGCCTCGGCCGCGCGCCGCGCCTCTTCGAGTTCGGCTTGGTAGGCCTTCTGCTCGGTCACGTCGCGCACGATTCCGAGCGATCCGCCGGCGGCGACCGGAATGCGCGTCGTATGCAGAACGCGCCCCTCGATCGCGATCTCGAACATCCTGCCGTCGTCTTCGGCGAAGGATCGGCGGCGCTCGGCGACCGCCTCTTCGATCTCTGCGGGCGTGCGGTCTCCGTCGGCGCGCTCGAGTTCCGCGCGCACGATGCGGGCATAGGCGAGCCCCGGCGCCAGGGCGCCTTCGAGCCACGGGCAAATCTCGACGATGCGGCCGTTCCACGAAACGAGACGTTCGCCCGCATCGTAGAGGAGAATGCCGTCGCGCATCGCATTGATCGCGCTGGCCAGCGTCTCGCGGTCGCGCTCGGCCGCCTGCCGCAGCGTTTCGAGGTCGGTGCAGTCGAGAACGGTTCCCAGCGCCACCACGCCGCCAGCGCCGCTCTCGCGCGTGATCAGGCGCTGCGAGCGCACGTAACGCACGCTGCCGTCCGCGTGGACGACGCGATAGTTGCGCACATGGCGGCCGTCGGGAAGCTCCAGCGAATCGTCGACGGTGTCTCGGTCGTCGGGATGCAGGCAGCTGCGCCACGCCTCGACGCTCGGAACGATTTCGGGCGCGATGCCCCAGATCTCGCGCGCCCGCGCGCTCCAACCGACGCGGCCGTCGGCGGCACGCTCCCACCAGCCGAGATTCGCCGTTTCGAGCGCCAGCGCAAGACGCGTCTCGGACGCGTGCAGCACGTCGTTGGCGCGTCGCAGCTGCTCGGTCGCAAACCGTTCGTCGGTCACGTCGCGATAAACGTACATTATTCCGCCGTCCGGCAGCAGCGTGCGCCGGAGCACGACCGTTCGGCCGCGCACCGAGAGCTCTTCCTCGCGCATGTGCGGCTGGCGATGGACGGCGACGCGCGCGGCCGCTTTGCCGGCGCGGAGGGCAGGCGACAGCTTCGGTTCGCGGATCTCGAGGGCGCCCAGCGTCAGCTCCAGCAGGCTCATGCCTTCGCGCAGGAATTCCGGCGGCAGGCCGAGCTTGGCCTCGAACTGCGCATTCCACTTGAGCAGACGGTCGTCGCGGTCGAGCAGCATCAGGCCCTCGCGCATGGCATCCATGGCGTTGCGCAGCTGGCCGTGCGCGACGCTTGCGACCGCCAGATTGCGCTCCGCTTCCAGCTTGGCTGCGGCCAGATTCGCGAGCTGCTCGCGCTCGCGCGTCACGTCGGTCTGGACGGAAATGAAATGCGTGAGCTCGCCGAGACTGTCGCGAACAGGCGCCAGCCGCACGCGCTGCCAGTACCTCTCGCCCGATTTTGCGTAGTTGAGGATTTCGACGTCGCAATTGCGCTGCGTTACGACCGCTCTGCGAAGTCTTGCGACCGCCGCGGGGTCCGTGTCGGGTCCCTGGAGAAACGCACCCGGACGCTTGCCCACGACTTCGGCGGCCGTGTAGCCGGTCCTGCGTTCGAACGCCGGATTGACCCATAGAATGCAGCCGTTCGGATCGGCGACAACGATCGTCTCTCCGGCGTTTTCGACGACGGCAACCTGCAGCGCCAAGCGATCCATCAAACGCAAGCGGATTTTCTGCGCGCGATGCGCAAAGGCCGCGAACGAAAGGATCAGCGCCGCAAATGCGGCTGCGGCAACCGCGATCCGGTTGCGCTCGGCGCGCCAGTCGGCCAAGCCCGCATGCAGGTCGAGGGTTGCGACCAGCACCAAAGCGCGATTGTGCAGCGTTCGAACCGCGACGGCGGTTTCGGCGCCGCTGCCGCGCAGAGCACCGACCAGCGACTGGCTCTCGGGTGCGAGCAGAATTTCCGGAAGCGGCTGGCGCACCAGCCCCATCCCGATTTCGTCGTGCGGCGAGGCGGCAATCAAGCGGCCATCGCGCAGTTCGATCGCCATGCGCCGTTCGAGCGGCCCGCGATCGGCGATCATCTCGGAGAGGACGGGCACTTCGACCTCCCCGACCGCCAGAACTTCGCCTGCACCCGGGATTTCGACCGTCCGGCCGATCAGCGTGACCCATTCGCCGGTTGTCCGGTTGCGCTGCGGGAAAGCGATCGCCACCGTTTCGCCCGCACCCCGATAGAGACTGCCGAGCAGCGCGGCCAGAGTTTCCGGCGGCAAGCGGCTTGCTGCGGGCAAGGCCGACGCGAGCACGCGGCCGTCCGCCGCCACAACGAGGATGTCGCGCAGCAGCGTCGACTGGTCGGCGAACAGCCACAGCTCGCGGCTGACGACGGTTTCGGGCGCCGCGCCGTCGAGCGATCGCAGTATCAGCGGCACGCGGGCAAGAAGCGTTTCGGTCTGAAGCAATTCGCGGTCGATGCGCACGCCGGTGTTCGCGGCGATGCTGGCAACCGAACCGCGGAGCACGGCGACCGCCGCCGCCTCGCCGCGCGCGAGCACAAGCGCCGTCGCGGCGCCCAGGATCGCGCACAGCGCGAGCCCTGCGCCGAGCGCCATTGCGCGTCGCTTCAAACTAGCCATGCTGAACGCGCTCGCCGCTGGAGATCATGGAATCGGCATGTCGAGCTTGGCGCCCAGCGTTTCGTTCCAAACGCTGCGGCACGTCTCGCCGCAACGCGCGATCCATTCGGGCAGAACGAGGGTGCGCAGAATCTCGCGCATGCGCCGTTCGTCGGCGGCCGAGACGGGCACGAGCATCATCTTGCCGCGCTCGCCGAGGGCGCACGCTTTCTGTCCGACGTTGCAGGCGAGCCCGTCGCGCGTGTCGTGCTCCGACATGTCCCATATCTCGGCCTCGAGAACGGCGAGTTCGCGGCGCAGAATGTCCTGCAGATCTTTGGGTATCTTGCGCCACGCCGCCCCGTTGGCCATGAAACCCATTGGTCCGAAGTTGATCGGCATCGGGCTGATGTGCGTCGTCGCGCGATGCAGGCCCAGAATGTTGCCCGACGTCGCGGCGGTGACGACGCAGTCTACGACGCGCTTGTGGACGGCATCGACGACTTGCGCGAAGGGAACGAGGACGGGCAGCGCGCCCAAGGCTTCGAGCATGCGCGAGGTGGCGGCACTCGCGGCGCGGACCCGGCGGCCCGCAAGCTGCGAAAGATCCGAGAACGGTTCGGCGCAGAAAACGAGCTGAGCCGGGTAAGTATAGACCGCGAGCAGCTCGACGTCGTGCTGATCGCGCAAATGCTTTTCGATTTGCGCGCGAAATGCCGCCGCGTTCGCGCGCAAAGAAGCGAAATCGGGATTCAGACCCGGCAGATCGTAGCCCAGCAGGAAGGGCTCGAACAGAGAAGCCGGACCGAATTGGACCGTTCCGAACGGCATCGCCCCGAGCTGGATCAGATTCAGCATCTCTTCGGGGCGAATGCCGCTGCGGTCGAACGGCGTGATCTCGCCTTTGAGGCGCCCGCCGGTCGCCGCCGCGATTCGCGTCTGCCAAAACGGCACCTCCTTGGCCGCGTAGACCGGCTGGCCCGCAAGGCCGCCGACGATCCGCAGCGTCATTTCCGGCTCTGCCGCATGCCCGGAAATCGGCCCCAAAAAGTCTGCGCACATCAAAGCGGCTGCGGCGATCAGACGTCGACGCATGGTTTCGAACCCTTCATGGTTGCAGCTTATGGCAGAGCGGATCGCCGCACCAGATCGGCCTTCCCGCCGACTTCAGGCCGCGCGCGCCGTCTGACTCGCGACGCTCTTGACTGCGCTAGCCACGACAGATCTCTCGGCTTTCGCGAAAAGTTTGGGGGTCGTGCTGTCGGTACTGCAGCGTCCGAACAGCGTCTTGATTTCGCTGAGCGACAGCCGCGCCGAAACGCAAATGTCCGGCATGATCGCCGAAACCAGCGCATAGTCGGCACCGCTTCGCTCGCCGATGCGAAATCGACCGCTCAGCGCTTCAAATGCAGCCATTTCTCTTTTCTCCGGAGAATTCGATATTCTTATGGATAAAATATGCCGCATCGCTTCGTCAATAACGCGGTTTGGCGAAATCAAATGCAGTGTCGGCAACGATGGGCATGCGAATGCCCGACTTATTTCCGATCGTCCGCATACGCTCAATCGTGTACGTGACGTTTGCACTTCTTCATCAGAAAATTGATCTGCAGTCGAAGCACCGCTCGCACCAGGCCTTGTTCGCGAAACCTCCGGCGATTTGAGGTTCGGTACCTTAGCCGCAATCGATATGCACGAATCTTTTGGATGACGGCTGCGTCGACCTCAAGCTGCGGCGCGCTTGGCGATCGCGTCGGCCAGCGCCACCGTGCGGCGCGCGCTTTCGACATGCAGATGCTCGACGAGCTTGCCGTCGACGACGATCACGCCCTCGTGATTGGCCGCCGCCGCTTCGAAAGCCGCGATCACTTTGCGCGACCAATCGATGTCTGCCGCCGAAGGCCCGAACGCGGCGTTGCAGGCCGCGATCGTTTTGGGATGGATCAGCGTCTTGCCGTCGAAGCCCATGTCGGCCCCCTGGCGGCAAGCGGCGGCAAAGCCGGCATCGTCGTTGAGATCGAGATGCACGCCGTCGAGAATCGGCAGCCCGGCCGCGCGCGCCGCAAGCAGACACAAGCCCAGCGACGGCATGATCGCAAGGCGGTCTTCCGAATGGCGCGCGCGCAAATCCTTTACGAGATCGGACGTGCCCATCACGAGGCATGCCAGATGCGGGCTCGACAGCGCGATTTCCTGGGCACGCAGCACGCCGAGCGGCGTTTCGATCATCGCCCAGAGCACGACGTTTTCGGGCGCGCCGGCGGCGGCAAGGCGCAGGGCCGCGTCGCGCATTTCCTTGGCGCTCTCGACCTTGGGCAGCAGCACCGCCTGGCAGCCGGAGCGGGCGGCGGCTTTGATGTCGGCCGCGCCCAGCTTGCCGCCGAGCGGATTGACGCGCACGACCGTTTCGGCGCGATAGCCGCCTTTGCGCAAGGCTGCGATCACCTGATCGCGCGCCACGTCCTTGCGATCCGGATGGACGGCGTCTTCGAGGTCGAAAATCAGCACGTCGGCATCGACGTCGCGCGCCTTGTCGAGCGCCCTTTGGTTGGCGCCGGGCACGTAAAGTGCGGAACGGCGCGCGACGGTGCGAAATTCGGCCATGTCGATCGGAATCCTCCCCCGAAATTGGCGCCTATCCTGTCAGCCCGCCCGACGCATTGCAATTGGGGCTTTGCGACCGCGGCTTCTTCGTGCGTCCGGCGACGGCGCCATGGTGCGGCTGCGGCGAATTCGGCTATGAAGGTCGGGCATGCAGATCCTGTCCCTCCAATCGTCCGTCGCGACCGGCGCCGTCGGCAACTCGGCCGCCGTGTTTTGCCTGCAGCGCCTGGGCTTCGACGTGGCGCGCATCGACACGGTGCGCTACTCGAACCATCCGGGCCACGGCGGCTTCGCGGGCGGGCCGGCCGATGCCGCGGAGATGGCGGCGCTGGTTGCCGGGATCGATGCGCGCGGCCTCTTCGACGGATGCCGCTGCGTGCTTTCGGGCTATCTCGGCAGCGGCGCGCAAGGTGCCGTGGTGGCCGATGCGGTCGCGCGCGCCAAACGCGCCAACCCAGCCGCGATCTTCGCGCTCGACCCCGTGATGGGCGATCGCGGCCGCGTTTTCGTCACGCCCGGCGCGGCCGACGCGGTGCGCGCACTCGAACCGCTCGCCGATCTTCTGTTCCCCAACGCGTTCGAGCTCGGTCTGCTGACCGGCGAAACGATCGCGACCGCAGCCGACGCGGTTGCAGCGGCGCAAAAGCTGCGCAGCCGCAAAGCTGCGCGGATCGTCGTTGCGACCTCGGTCCCGCTGCCGGACGGCATCGGCGCATTGGCGATCGGCCCCGAGGGCGCCTTTCTGGCGCACGCACCCGCCATCGACCATCCGGCCTACGGCGCCGGCGATGCCTTTGCCGCTCTTTTTCTGGCCCATTATCTGGCCGGCGAAGAGCTTTCAAGCTGCCTTCGTAAAGCCGTCGCGGCCGTGCACGCGGTTTTGGCCGCGACGGCCAAAGCGGGCGTTCTCGATCTGCTTTTGACGGCTTGCCAGCAGGATCTGGCGCATCCGCCCGCGCTTTTCCCGGTCGCCGAACTTTAGTATAGGGACAACCCGGACTCTTTCTGGCACGGCAGATTGAATGCTCGAGTGGATCTTCGTCAAAGGCGTGTTGGTCGGCTTGCTGATTGCCGCACCGGTCGGCCCGGTAAACGTTCTCGTGATCCGGCGCACGCTCGTGCACGGGCGCCTGGCCGGCCTGTGTTCGGGGCTCGGCTCGGCCCTTGCAGACACCACCTTCGGTGCCGTCGCGGCTTTCGGCATTTCGATGCTGCAGACCTTCCTCGAGCGCGAACGCGACGTGGTCTCGCTCGTCGGCGCGGCCATTTTGTGCGTGATGGGGCTCAAGCTTCTGTACCGCCCGCTGCCGTCCATCGCCGGCGACAAAGACCCCGCAGGCTTGATCGGCGACCTTACCTCGGCGTTTTTCCTGACCATCACCAACCCGATCACGGTGCTGTCGTTCCTGGCGATCTTCGCGGCCTTCGGCGTCAAATCCGACGGCACTGTATTGGCCGACGATTGGCTGCTGATCGCGGGCGTGTTCGCAGGGGCTGCGTTCTGGTGGGCAATGGTGGTGGAGGCCGTGTGCCTGTTCCGCGATCGCTTCACGACCACGGGGTTGGCCTGGGCCAACCGGATCGCGGCCTACATCATTCTGGCGTTTGCCGTCGGCGTGGCGGGCGAGGTCGCGTTGCGGTTTTGGGGCTTCGTCGGCTGACGCGACTTCAGGTCGCGGGCACAAGCTGGTCGAGCAGCGCTGGAAAACGTCGGCGCACCGTGGTTTGGCGCGCGTGCCAGCGCTCGGGCGACAGATATTGCGGCCGGTAGCTCGGACCCGGCTCGATGTCGACCGTGCGCGTAAGCATGCCCGGGCGCAGCGGCTGTTCGCGCGCGACCGTGCCCGGCGTTTCGAGCTGGCGGGCAATCTCGCGCGGGCCGGCCATGCAGATTTCGTCGTCCTGCGGACGGCGCGATGCAAGATTCTGTTCGAGCGCGAGCGCTTCCGAGCGCAACCGCGCGCGGCGCTCCTGCTGCAGATTGCGCGCGTAATGCAGAAGTGCGGCGCGCGCGGCGAGAATCTGGCGCACGCGCGTGTCGGGCGCTTCGGTATCGACGCATTTTGCGCCGTCCACCGCCACGGCGAGGATCGTCGAGATCAGCACCAAGACCGCCTCGGCGCGCAGCTGATCGTTGCGCTGGCCTTCGCCGATCTGCCACAGCAGATCGCCGTAGGCGACGCCGATCAGATGGGGGGCTCCGGCCTGCAGCCGCGCTTGCGCCCAGCCGAGAACCGCGCGCGCTTGCGCCTCGTCGCGCGGGGCGAACATCGCCTGCGCCGCAGCCTTGTATTGGCGCGCGGAATAGAGCCTGTCGAGTTCGGCCAAGTTCGGCGACGCGGGCGCAGGCGCTTGGGCCAGCGCCTGCAGCGGCCACAGCAGCAGCAGGGCCGCCGCCAGCCGCTTCATTCGTGTTCGGCCAACGCCAAAGCGACCGTCACGATCGGCAAAGACAAAGCCGCGCGCAGATTGTCCGCCGCAAGCCAGAAGGCGAGGCCGTTGGCGACCGACGGATCGTCGCGCAGGCGGCTGATGAATATCTTGGTTTCGCCTTGCGTCTCGAGGGGCGTGACGAACCCTTCGGCGGCGCGATGGTCGACGAGGCCGATATCGTCGTCGCGGATCAGGAGACCGCGCGCCTGGGCCACGCCCATCGGCTCGGTGAATTCGACCGCGACCGATATGCCGTGCCCGACGAAAGCCGGCACGCGCACGCAGGTCGCCACGACGTTGAGATCGCCGCCCAGGATCTTGCGCGGCTCTAGGGCCAGCGCTTTTTCCTCTGACGTGCGGCCGTCGGTTTCGAAAGCGCCGCAATGCGGGATCGTGTTGAACGCGATCTGCTTGGCGAAATGCTGGCGCTCGAGAGTTTGGTTCACGTAGACCGAGCGCGTCTGGTTGAAAAGCTCGTCCATGGCCGGCCTGCCGGCTTCCGACACGGCCTGGTAGGTCGACAGCACCGCGCGCTTGGCTTTGGCTTTGTCGTGCATCGGATGGAGTGCGCGCACGAACATGCTCACGCACGCCCCGGGCACGGCGACGACGCGGCGCTTGGCGCGCGCGAACGTGGCCGGCGTATCGTTGACGCCGGCCACAACGAGCGGCACGTCGGCCTCCATGCGGAAATGCGCCGAAGTATCGACGACCCAGGCCCCGGCCTTGGCGGCCTTGGGCACCGCGGCGGCCGACACGGCGGCAGCCGTGCAGAAAATCGCGACCTTCGCCGTCGAAAAATCGAACTGGGCGAGGTCCTGGGTGGTGAGATCGGTCTCCTCGCCGTAGGACAGCGTGGCCCCGATCGACCGTTCGGAGGCGAGGGCAACCACAGTGTGCGGATCGATCCCGCGCTGCGCCAATTCCTGCAGAACTTCGCGCCCGATCGTGCCCGTCGCCCCAATAACTGCTATTTTATTCGCCATTCCAACCCCTTAACCGAGTCTTGCCGGATTGCCTTAATAATTTCATATTGGCTTGCGAGAAGTCCTGCCGAAGCATTTTTGCGCCCGAGGATCGATAGACCTTCCTTGCGCGCTTGGAAAGCCCGTTGTCGTCATGAAAAAAGATACGCTCGAGGGCCTGCTGTTCTTCAAACGCTGGCTCGCGAACCCCATGAAGGTGGGCGCCGTCATTCCGTCATCGGCCAATTTAGCGCGGCTTATCGCAAAACAAGTGAAGCTCAAGGCCGACCAATGCGTGGTCGAACTCGGGCCCGGCACGGGACCGGTGACCAAAGCGCTGCTCGCCTCGGGCATTCCGGTCGAGCGACTGTTCCTGGTCGAAATCGACGGCGACATGGCGGCCTATCTGCGCCGCGAATTCCCGAACGTCAACGTGATCCACGGGGACGCGACGAAACTCAAGGACCTCTTGCCCCCGCAATGGGTCGGCAAGGTTGCAACCGTGATTTCCGGCATCCCGATGCTGCCGCTGCCGATCGAGCTGCAGCGCGGCCTGATCGACGCCGCGTTCGAGGTTATGGCGCCGGGCGGCGAGATCCTGCAATACACCTATTCGCTGTCTTCGCCGATCAAAGAAAAGCCGCTCGGTCTAAAAGGCCGACGCAAAGGCATCTCGATGCTGAACGTGCCGCCCGCCTGGGTGTGGAGCTACGCGCCGGCGGCGTGAGGCCTGGTGCGTAAGTCTGGGCTGGCCGCTTCACGCGGCCAGCTTGTCGAGTTCGGCCAGAAGTGCATCGCCCATTTGGGTTGTCGAGACCGGCGTTTCGCCGGGCATGGCGATGTCGCGCGTGCGAATGCCCTTGGCGAGAACGTTCTTGGCCGCCTGTTCGACGAGGTCGGCGTCGGCCGGCAGATCGAACGAGTAGCGCAGCATCATCGCGAACGACAGCAGCGTGGCCATCGGGTTGGCCATGTCCTTGCCCGCAATGTCGGGGGCCGAACCGTGCACGGGCTCGTAGAGCGCCTTGCGCCGGCCCGTGGCGTCGGGAGCACCCAGCGAGGCCGAGGGCAGCATGCCGAGCGAGCCCGTGAGCATCGCAGCACAATCCGACAGCATGTCGCCGAACAGATTGTCGGTCACGATCACGTCGAACTGCTTGGGATTGCGCACGAGCTGCATGTTGCAGTTGTCGGCGAGCATGTGCTCGAGCTTCACGTCGGCGAATTCGGCCTTGTGGGTCGCGGTCACGACTTCGCGCCAAAGCACGCCCGTGTGCATCACGTTCGATTTTTCGACCGAATGCACCTTGTTGCCGCGCTTGCGCGCAAGCTCGAACGCCACGCGCGCGATGCGCTGGATTTCCGACGTCGTGTAGACTTGCGTATCGACCGCTTTTTTCTGGCCGTCGGGCAGCGTCGAAACGCCGCGCGGTTCGCCGAAATAGACCCCGCCCGTGAGCTCGCGCAGGATCAGAATATCGAGCCCCGACACGAGTTCGCGCTTGAGGCTGGACGCGTCGGCGAGCGCGTCGAAAACCAAGGCCGGACGCAGATTGGCGAACAGGTCCATGTCCTTGCGCAGGCGCAGAAGACCGCGCTCGGGCTTCTTCTCGAACGGCAGGCCGTCCCATTTGGGGCCGCCGACGGCGCCGAACAGCGTGGCGTCGGAATTCATCGCGACATCCATCGTCGCGTCGTCGATCGGCCAGCCGTGCTTGTCGATCGCCGCGCCGCCCACGAGACCTTCCTTGACGTCGAACGAAACGGTGCGGCGCTTGTCGAACCATCCGACGACGCGATGCACCTGGCGCATCACTTCGACGCCGATCCCGTCGCCGGGCAGAACAAGCAGTTTGCGGTTGGAAGCCATGGATCCGTCTCCGTTCAGCGTGCGGCGAAGAGCCAGGGCTGGCTCTGGCGCTGTTTGTTTTCGTAGGCGTCGATATGCCCGGCCTTCTGCATCGTGAGGCCGATGTCGTCGAGGCCGTTCAGCAAGCAGTGCTTGCGGAACTCGTCGATGTCGAACTTGACCGAACCGCCGTCGGGCCCCTTGATCTCCTGCTTTTCGAGATCGACGGTCAGCGTAGCGTTCGAACCGCGCTGGGCGTCGTCCATCAGCTTGGCGAGATCTTCCTTCGACACGCGGATCGGCAAGATGCCGTTCTTGAAGCAGTTGTTGTAGAAAATGTCGGCGAACGAGGTGCTGATCACGCAGCGAATGCCGAAATCGAGCAGCGCCCAGGGCGCGTGTTCGCGCGACGAGCCGCAGCCGAAATTGTCGCCTGCGACCAGGATCTGCGCCTTCCGGTAGGCGGGCTTGTTCAACACGAAGTCGGGCTTTTCCTTGCCGTCGGGCGTGTAGCGCATCTCTTCGAACAGCGCCGTGCCGAGGCCGGTGCGCTTGATGGTCTTCAGATGCTGCTTGGGAATGATCATGTCGGTATCGACGTTGATCATCGGCAGCGGTGCGGCCACACCGGTCAGAACCGTGAATTTGTCCATGGCGTTCCTGTCGCTCCCCTTCAGATGTCGTCGCGCGCGACGACGCGCGTTCCGGCGAGAATGTCGTGCAAGGCCTGGCCCGAGC
This sequence comes from Tagaea sp., assembly GCA_044378015.1. GTDB lineage: Bacteria > Pseudomonadota > Alphaproteobacteria > CACIAM-22H2 > CACIAM-22H2 > Tagaea. Next base: position 43,710 of record JBILXZ010000003.1, on the reverse strand, counting down.
CGGTGAGGCCGGCCAGCAGATAGCCCATGCCCGTCGAGGCGATGTCGCAGATTTTGAGAAGCTGGCGGGCAACCGCGCGCACCGGCGAAAGACGGCGGCCCGCGAGATCGACGACTTGCAGCCGCATCCAGCGTTTGCCGGGCGTGGCTTGGCGCGCGCCCGCTTCGAAAACCGCAAAATAGGCAAACGGCAGCAGCACGATCGCGATCTGGGCCGCAACGAGCTGCAGAACGGCGCGCACGTTGCGGCCGACGAGCGTTTCGCTGCGGACCGGTTCGATGCGGCCGTCGTCGTGGCGGATCGCACCTTCGACGACCGAAAAGATAAGCACGGTGCCGTCGGCATAACGGCGCGTTTCGGCGACGAAATCGACCGTGCGTCGGCCGCTATTGTCGTACATGCGCTCGTCTTCGCGCTGCACGACTTGGCGTTCGACGGAAACGACGCGCGGCTCGTTCCACGGCATCGTCCACAGATCGCCGGAGCCCAGGACCGTCTTGGTGGCCGACGCCAGCGCCCAAAGAACGAGAAACAGAATCGCAGCGTCGATCGCCAAAGCCGCCACGCGCCGACCGAACGGCGCGGAAACGGCCGTTGCATTGCCGATCGACATGGCGGCGAGGCTCAAGACGCGGCCCTCATTTCAGCGCGCGCACGTCGGCCAAATGGCCCGCCACCGCAGCAGCCGCAGCCATGCCCGGCGATACGAGATGCGTGCGCCCGCCGCGGCCCTGGCGGCCTTCGAAATTGCGGTTCGAAGTGGACGCGCAGCGCTCCCCCGGCTCGAGCTTGTCGGCATTCATGGCAAGGCACATCGAGCAGCCCGGCTCGCGCCACTCGAAACCGGCTTCGAGGAAGATCTTGTCGAGACCTTCGCTTTCGGCTTGTTCCTTGACCAGGCCAGAGCCCGGCACGACGAGCGCTTGCACGTGCGCTGCCACTTTGCGGCCCTTCGCGATCGCCGCGACCGCGCGCAGATCTTCGATGCGCCCGTTCGTGCAGCTGCCGATGAAGACTTTGTCGATGCGCACTTCCGAAAGCTTCTGGCCCGGCGCCAGCGCCATGTATTCGAGCGAACGGATCGTCGCGTTGCGCTTGCCTTCGTCGGCGATCTTGGCGGGATCGGGCACGACGGCGTCGATCGGCAGCACGTCCTCGGGCGAGGTGCCCCACGTGACCATCGGCGGGATGTCGGCGGCGTCGAGCACCACTTCCTTGTCGTAGAAAGCGCCCTCGTCGGAGGGGAGCGTCTTCCAATAGTTCACGGCCGCTTCCCATTGGGCACCCTTGGGCGCGTAGGGGCGGCCTTTGAGATAGGCGAAGGTCTTTTCGTCGGGCGCGATGAGGCCCGCGCGCGCGCCGCCTTCGATCGTCATGTTGCAGACGGTCATGCGGCCTTCCATCGACAGGTCGCGGATGACCGAGCCCGCGAATTCGACGACATAGCCCGTCCCGCCGGCCGTGCCGATCTTGCCGATGATCGCGAGGATCACGTCCTTTGCCGTCACGCCGGGCGCCAAGCGCCCGTCGACCGTAACGCGCATGTTCTTGGCGGGGCGCTGCAGCAGCGTTTGCGTGGCGAGCACATGCTCGACCTCGGACGTACCGATGCCGAAGGCCAGCGCGCCGAAAGCGCCGTGCGTGGCCGTGTGGCTGTCGCCGCACACGATCGTGGTGCCGGGCTGGGTCAAGCCCTGTTCGGGCCCGATGATGTGCACGATGCCCTGGCGCACGTCGTCCATGCCGAAATGCGTGATGCCGAACGCTTTGGCGTTGGCCTCGAGCGTTTCGACCTGGATGCGGCTTTCCGGGTCGGCAATGCCCTTCGAGCGGTCGGTCGTCGGCACGTTATGGTCGGCGACGGCGACGGTCGCGTCCGGGCGACGCACGTTGCGGCCCGTGAGACGCAGGCCTTCGAAAGCCTGCGGGCTCGTGACTTCGTGCACGAGGTGGCGGTCGATATAGAGCACGCAAGTGCCGTCGTCCTGGCGGTGGACGACATGGCTGTCCCAGATCTTGTCGAACAAGGTGCGCGGCTTCGTCATCGATGCTCCTCCCTCAAGGCGTGGCAAAGCCGGTTCCCACCCCCTCGTTCGGCGAAGGGTGGCGGGAACCGACCGTGTTCGGTCCTACTTCGTCTCGTTGGCAGCCGCTTCGAGGTCGGCGGCCGACAGGTCAGCGGCAGTCGCCGGCGCGTTGGTGCCCGACTTTTCGAGAATGCGGGCGGCCTTGCCCGTGCGGCCGCGCAGGTAATAGAGCTTTGCGCGGCGCACGTCGCCGCGACGCACGACCTCGATGCCGCCGATGCGCGGCGAGTAGAGCGGGAACACGCGCTCGACGCCTTCCCCGAACGACATCTTGCGCACGGTGAAGTTCGAGGCGATGCCCGAATTCTTGCGCGCGATGCACACGCCCTCGAAGGTCTGCAGACGCTCGCGCGTCCCTTCCAGCACCTTCACCTGGACGCGCAGCGTGTCGCCGGGTCCGAAGTCCGGCACTTTGCGCGCCGCGACGAGCTTGGCGATCTGCTCTTTTTCGAGCTGCTCGATGATGAACGACATGGTCTTTCTCCTTTTCGATTCCTCAGTGTTGCGCGCGCGCCGGGTGCTTCGCCCACAGATCGGGGCGTCGCTCGGCGGTCAGGCGCAAAGCCTGCTCCCGCCGCCAGGCGCGGATATTGGCGTGGTTGCCGGAGGTCAGAACCGCCGGCACTTCACGGTCCCGCCAGATGGCGGGCCGCGTGTAGTGGGGATATTCCAGAAGACCGTCTTCGAAGCTCTCCTCGCCGAGCGATTCGGCCGCGCCCAGCACGCCGGGCAGCAGCCGCACGCAGGCGTCGACCACGCACATGGCCGCAGGCTCGCCGCCCGACAGCACGAAGTCGCCGATCGAAATCTCGCGCAAGGCCCTCGCTTCGATCACGCGCGCGTCGATGCCTTCGAAGCGGCCGCACAGCAGCACCACGCCGGGCGCTGCCGCAAACTCGCGCGCGAGGCTCTGGTCGAACGGTCGGCCCGCCGGCGACAGGCATATCGCGACGGCCCCTTCGGGTGCCCGCGCGATGGCCACGGCCAAAGCCGAATCGACCACGTCGGGCTTCATCACGAGGCCCGGACCGCCGCCGAAGGGCAGATCGTCCACGGTGCGGTGCTTGTCGGACGCAAAGTCGCGGATGTCGATCGTCTCGAGCGCGAAGGCGCCGTCCTGGGCGGCACGGCCGACGATCCCGGCACCGAGCGGACCCGGGAACATGCCCGGATAGAGCGTCAGCACGAGCGCATGCCAGGGCGCTTTCGCGCCCCCGCCCGTCGCTTGACCCTGATGTTCGCCGCCGACACTCATTCGTCGCTTCCGTCTTCCTTTGCTTCGACTTCGACGGGCGGGTCGATCACGACCCGTCCGTTTGCGATATCCACCTCGGGCACCGTGCGCTTGGTGAAAGCGAACAGCTGGCTTTCGCCCGTCGGCGTCGCCACCTCGAGTATGTCGCCGGCCCCGTAGTTGGCGACATTCTTGACCGTGCCCAGAGCCGCACCCTTGGTATCGACCGCCGCCAACCCGACCAGATCGGCAACGAACCAACGTTCCGTGCCCTTGGGTGCGCGCTTGGGCTTCTTGCCGAGCGCTTCGCGCGGAACGTAGAGCCGCAAACCTTTCAGCGCTTCGGCCGCGTTGCGATCGGCAACCCCGTCGAGGGACGCGATCACGAGCCCTTTGGCTTCGCCCCGGATCTTGATCGCAAAGCGGCGCCCGCCGCTTTCGTCTTCGACCGGGCCGTAGGCGGCGACGTCGCGCACCTGCTCGGTGAAACTCTTGATCTTGACCTCGCCGCGCACGCCGTGCGCGCCCGCGACCGCCCCGACCAGAATCCGCCGCTCCGATGCGTCATCCGCCACGCGCCAGCCTCACCCAAAGCCTCAGGCGGCCGGCGCTGCTTCGGCCGCCTTGGCAGCGGCTTCGGCGGCGGCAGCCAGACGCTCTTGCGCCTTCTTCTTCGGCGCCGACTTCTTGGGCTGCGGACGGATCACCGGCTTCGGCACCAGCGACAGCGCGTGCAGGAACAAGGCGACGCGGTCGGACGGCTGCGCGCCCTGGCCGAGCCAATGCTTGGCGCGCTCGACGTCGATCACCACGCGTTGCGGGTCTTCCTTGGCGCGCATCGGATCGTAGTAGCCGATCTTTTCGATGAAGCGGCCGTCGCGCGCCATGCGGCTGTCGGCGACGACGATCTTGTAGTGCGGGCGGTTCTTGGCACCGCCGCGGCTCATGCGGATTTTGACGGACATTGTCGGATCGATCCTTTCGTTTGGTGCGTGAAGTCGGTCGTTTCTAGCGGCGGAACAGGTTGGCAATCCCGGTCCGCATCATTCCTTTTTGGCCGAGCTTGCCCATCTGCTTCATGACGCGGCTCATCTCCATGAACTGCTTCACGAGGCGATTGACCTCCTCGACCGACGTGCCCGAGCCCGTCGCGATGCGGCGTTTGCGGCTGCCGTTGAGGAGCTTCGAATCGCGGCGCTCTTTTTTTGTCATGGCGCGGATGATGGCGGTCTGCCGGCCGACGACTTTTTCGTCGATATTGGCGTTGGCCATCTGCGCCTTCATCTTCTGCACGCCCGGCAGCATGTTCATGACGCCGCCGAGGCCGCCCATCTTCTTGAGCTGCTCGAGCTGCGAGAGCATGTCGTTGAAGTCGAATTCGCCCGATTTGAGCTTGCGCGCCAGCTTTTCGGCGTCTTCGGCGGCGACGTTTTCCTGCGCCTTCTCGACGAGGCCGACAATGTCGCCCATGCCCAGAATGCGGCCCGCGATGCGGTCGGGATAGAAGACGTCGAGCGCGTCCATCTTTTCGCCGAGCCCCACGAATTTGATGGGCTTGCCGGTGACGGCGCGCATCGAAAGGGCCGCACCGCCGCGCTGGTCGCCGTCCACGCGCGTCATCACGATGCCGGTCACGCCGAGGCGCGCGTTGAACTGCGTGGCCGTATTGACGGCGTCTTGACCCGTCAGCGCGTCGACCACCAGCAGCGATTCGGTGGGGCCCACCGCGTCGCGCACGGACGCCGCCTCGGCCATCAGCTCGTCGTCGATCGACAGGCGGCCGGCCGTGTCGAGGATGACGACGTCGTAGCCTTCGTTGCGGCCGACATCCATCGCGCGCTTGGCGATCGCGACCGGATCTTGGCCCGCCACGATGGGCAGCGTTTCGACCTCGACCTGGCGGCCGAGAACGGCCAACTGCTCTTGCGCCGCCGGGCGGCGCACGTCCAGCGAGGCCAACAGAACTTTCTTGCGGTCTTTTTGGGCCAGGCGCTTGGCGAGCTTCGCCGAGGTCGTGGTTTTGCCCGAGCCCTGCAGGCCCAGCATCAGGATCGCCACGGGGGGCGTTGCGCGCAGATTGAGTTCGACCGCCGTGGAACCCAGCGTCTCGACAAGCTTGTCGTTGACGATCTTGACGACCATCTGGCCCGGCGTCACCGAGCGCACGACCTGCTGGCCGATTGCCTCGAGCTTCACGCCGGCGACGAAGTCTTTGACGACCTGCAGGGCGACGTCGGCTTCGAGCAGCGCCACGCGCACTTCGCGCAAAGCCGCATCGACATCGGCCTCGACGAGCGCACCGCGCCCGCGCAGCTTGTCGAAAACCGACCCCAGCTTGTTTGAAAGCGACTCGAACATCGAACCCTTAAGCACAAAGCAATGCGTCCGCCGTGCGCGACACTCGCGGACGGCGGGAGACCCGTAGGCCCAGAGGTACCAAATTTCCCCTGAACAGGCGCGGTTCTAAGTCTTTGCAGCCAAGGCGTCAAGCGGCCGACAGGACTTTCCGCGACGCACCTATATATACCTCCGCTTCCTTCTCAAATTTTGTTCGCTTTGTGTTCATGATCGAGGCGCAATAGACAAGCGACCAGATCCGGCCCTATATCCCGGCCATGGAAGCGCTGCCGTTTTTGAAGATGCACGGGCTGGGCAACGATTTCGTCGTGGTCGATGGGCGCGAAAAGCCCCTCGATCTCGACGAGGCGCGCGTGCGCGCAATTGCCGACCGTCGCAAGGGTGTTGGCTTCGACCAGCTGATTGTGCTCGAAACCCCGCCCGACCCGGCGGCCGACGTGTTTTTCCGTTTCTTCAATTCCGACGGCAGCGAAGCGGGCGCTTGCGGCAACGGCACGCGCTGCGTGGCCGATCTCGTGATGCGCGAGAAGCAGCGCAGCGATCTGCGCATCCAGACGATCGCGGGCGACCTTGCCGCGACGCGCGACAAGAACGGGCGCGTGGCAGTCGATATGGGTCCGGCACGGCTCGAATGGCAGGAAATTCCTTTGGCCCATGGGGTCGACACGCTGCACGTGCCGCTCGGCGCGGGTCCGCTTTCCGATCCGGTCGCGACGAGCATGGGCAATCCGCACGCGACATTCTTCGTGCCCGACATCGCGTCGGTCGATTTGGCATCGCTCGGCCCCGGCCTCGAGCATCATCCGATCTTCCCGCAGCGCGCCAATATCGGCGTGGCCCAAATGCTCGACGGCAGCACGCTGCGCTTGCGCGTGTGGGAGCGCGGGGCCGGCATCACGCTTGCGTGCGGTTCGGGGGCGTGCGCAGCGACGGTTGCGGCCGTGCGGCGCGGTCTGCTGGCGGGCCGCAAGGCGCGCATCGTGGTCGATGGCAGCGAGAATGCCGACGACACGCTCGACATCGAGTGGCTCGCCAACGGCCACGTGCTGATGGCGGGACCAGTCGCCCTTTCCTTCACCGGCGCATGGGCGCGATGAGCGCGCCGCGCCCGGCGCCGCGCGTCGTCAATTTCGGGTGCCGGCTCAACGCGGCTGAAGCAGCTGCCATCGAAACCATGCTGGCCCACGCGGGCGACGACGAGACCATCGTCGTCAACAGCTGCGCGGTCACGCAGGAAGCCGAGCGCGACGCGTTCGCCGCGATCCGCCGCCTGAAACGGGACTATCCTTCGAGCCGCATCGTGGTGACGGGCTGTGCGGCGCAGATCGAGCCTGCGCGCTTCTCGGCGATGGCGGAAGTCGCGGCCGTCGTCGGCAATCGCGACAAGCTCGCCCCCGAAACATGGGCGATGCGTGCGGCCGGCGTGTCCGACATCATGGTGCGCCAGGATTTCGTCGAAAGCGATGCGGCCCCGGCGCCCGGCCGCACGCGCGCCTTCGTGGAAATCCAGCAGGGCTGCGACCATCGGTGCACGTTTTGCGTGATCCCCTATGGCCGCGGCCCGTCGCGCTCGCTGCCGCAAACGCGCGCGATCGCGCGCGTCGCCGATGCCGTCGCCGCCGGGCGGCGCGAGGCAGTACTCACCGGCGTGGATTTGACGGCATGGGGCTACGATCTTGCGGGCCAACCGCGGCTTGGCGATCTGTGCGCGGCGATCCTGGATGCCGTGCCGGGTTTGGCCCGGCTGCGCCTGTCGTCGGTCGATCCGGCCGAGCTCGATGCGCGCATCTTCGATTTGCTGGCGCAAGAGCCGCGCTTTGCGCCGTTTCTGCATTTGTCGGCGCAGGCCGGCGACGATCTCGTCTTGAAGCGCATGAGGCGCCGCCACAGCCGCCAGCAGATTCTCGACGTGGTGGCGCGCGCGCGCTTGGCCCGCCCCGACGTCGCGATCGGTGCCGATCTGATCGCGGGCTTCCCGACCGAAAGCGACGCCGCATTCGCGCAGAGCATTTCGCTCGTCGAAGAGGCAGGCCTCGCAGCCGCGCATGTTTTCGCCTATTCGCCGCGTCCGGGAACGCCGGCCGCGCGCATGCGGCCGGTCGCACCCGCAGTCGTTGTGCGGCGCGCCAAGCTGCTTCGCGATGCGGTCGCGGTCGCGCGGGGGCGATATCTCGACTCGCGAATCGGCGGCTTTGCCGATGTTCTCGTCGAAAAATCCGGGCGCGATGGCCTCGATGCGCAAGGCGTGCGCGTGAAACTGGCGTACGGTGCTGAACAAGGCACGCTGCTGCGTGCGCGCATCGTCGGCCACGACGGTAGCGCTGCCGAGGGTGTCGCCGCATGAGCTGGCTCAAGAAACTCAAAGACGGTCTTCGCAAATCATCCGACAAGCTCGTTGACGGCATAGGTCGCGCACTCAATCTCGGGCGGCTCGACGCCGAATCGCTCGAGGCGCTCGAAGAAGCGCTGATCGAGGCCGATCTCGGGCCAGCCGTCGCCGCGAAACTCGTCGACGGCATTCGCGCGCGCAAGTTTCCGGCAGGTACCCCTGCGATCGAAGTGCGCCGCGCGCTTGCAGCCGACATTGCCGCGATTCTCGCGCCTGTCGCCCAAACATGGTCGCCAGATCGCGCGAACCGACCGCATGTGGTGCTGGTGGTCGGCGTCAACGGCAGTGGCAAGACCACGACGATCGGCAAAATCGCCGCCGCACTCAAAGCCGAAGGCAAATCCGTGATGCTGGCGGCGGGCGACACGTTCCGGGCCGCGGCCGTGCGCCAACTCGAGATTTGGGGCGAGCGCACCGGCGTTGCGGTCGTCTCCGGCAAGGAGGGTGCCGACCCCGCAGCCCTTGCCTACGAGGCGCTCGAGAAGGCGCGCGCGGCCGACATCGACGTGCTGCTGATCGATACTGCCGGACGTCTGCACAACAAGGCCGACTTGATGGAGGAGCTCAAGAAGGTCGTGCGCGTGGTCAAGAAGCTCGAACCGTCGGCACCGCACGACACGATGCTGGTTCTCGACGCGACCATCGGACAAAACGCTCTGCAGCAAGTCGAGACTTTCAAAAGCATCGTTGCGGTCGACAAGTTGGTCGTCACCAAGCTCGACGGCAGCGCCAAAGGCGGCGTGTTGGTCGCGATCGCGAATCGATTCGCGACTCCGACGGTACTGATCGGCGTCGGCGAGGGAATCGACGACCTGAAATCCTTCGACGCGCAAAATTTTTCCGCGGGTCTTTTGGGCCTCGTCGACGGCGAAAAGTAGAGACGAATTTCATCCGCATCGTGCGGACCATAGACCTTCACTTTGTTTCGATTTTATGCGGGTTTCTTGCATGCGCTTTACTAAATCTAGCGTCGTGTTTTTTCCTTTCCGCAAGACTCGGCAGAAGCCGCTACGCGTAGTGGAAGGCGCGATGTCAACCCCCCTCATATTGTTTTTCCTTGACACGCCCTTGTTCGAAATGATGTTCTGTCGATGGTCGGATCGTGTTCAGGGAGGGCTCCAACTCCGTTAGTGGTCGAAAGTGCAGGGATAAACACCCAGCTCCGCTCCGTCCGCTAACGTGCCTTGCCGGGTCCGGCTCCATCGGAAACAAGGAGTCACATCATGGCTGCGAAGAAAAAGGCGAAGAAGAAGGCCGCTAAGAAGAAGAAGTAAGCGGCTTCTGCTCGGTGTATTTGGGGGCGTGGAGGGTTCTTCTCTCTGCGCCCCTTCCGTTTTGGGCCCGCGAAACCGGAATCGGCCTTGTGCGGCCGAAATTGCGCGCTAGTTTGACAGCCGCATGGAATACGAAGCTTCAATTCGGCTCGCGGTTTTTTTCGGACTGCTGATCGGCATGGCGTTGTGGGAGGTTGCAGCCCCGCGTCGGCCCGCCTCGCTGGGGCGCAAGGGCCGCTGGCCCGCCAATATCGGCATTGCGATTCTCGACTCGATCGTCGTGCGCGTCGTGCTGCCGGGCGGCGCGGTCGCATTTGCGGCTATCTATGCGAAGTCCGGGCAGGGCCTGCTGCCGATGCTGGGCTTGCCCGACTGGGCCGCATTCGTCGCCGCCGTCGCGGCGCTCGATCTGGCGATCTATTTCCAGCATCGCCTGTTCCATGCCGTGCCCGTACTGTGGCGGCTGCATCGCGTGCACCACAGCGATGTCGATCTCGACGTCACCAGCGGCGCGCGTTTCCATCCCGCCGAGATCCTGCTTTCGATCGCGATCAAGCTCGGCGTCATCGCCGTGCTGGGCGCGCCTGCGGCAGCCGTCCTGGCGTTCGAGGTGATCCTCAATGCCTGTTCGATGTTCAACCACGCCAATGTCGCGATGCCCGCGCGCCTCGAACGGGCGCTGCGTTTCGTTCTGGTGACCCCCGATCTGCACCGCATCCACCATTCGCGCGACAAGCTCGAGACCGACAGTAACTTCGGTTTCTCGGTGCCATGGTGGGACCGTCTGTTCGGCACGTTTCGCCCCGAACCCGAACGCGGCCAGCTCGGCATGGCGATCGGGCTCGACATCTTCAACCGTGCGCCGGACCAGAAGCTCGGCGCGCTGCTGGCGCAGCCGCTGCGCAAAGCGCCTTAATCGGCCGGATTGACGTCGGGCGCAAACGCCGGCGCGGCACCGATGCGCCGCCATGCGGCAAGCGCCCATGCGACGGTGGGAAAGGCGAGCGCGTCCCACGGGATTGCATCCCATGCGAACAAGGCGACTTCAAGGCTCTCGGGACTGGGTCCGAACTCGGGCGCTTTCAGGGCGGCGCGATAGATGAGCTGCACCTGGCTGATGCGCGGCACCGAATAGATCGCAAGCAGCGCGTCGACGGCGATCTCGGCGCACGCTTCTTCCTGCGCCTCGCGCACGGCGCCTTCGACGGGCGATTCTCCGAGCTCGAGATAGCCTGCGGGCAGCGTCCAGTAGCCGATACGCGGCTCGATCGCGCGCTTGCACAAGAGCACGCGGCCCTGCCACTGCACCACCGCGCCGACGACGATCTTCGGGTTTTCGTATTGCACGAAACCGCAATCGGCGCACACGAGGCGTTCGCGATTGTCGCCTGCGGGCACCGTGCGAAGAGTCGGGCCGACTTGTTTTTCCGCTTCCATGCGCGATGCGCAGTGTCGGCCGTGCGGATGCCGAAGCGCAAGCGTTAGATGGCGAGATCGACGAGCGAGCCGCGCGGCAGATTGCGCGCCGGTTTTGTTTCGTCCGAGAAATTCGCCGCGATCGCGAGACGCACTTCGGCCAAGGCCGATCCGCGCGCCGGAATCGGAAGGTTCTGCGCGAACTCCGCCGATACGGCCGCCGCGGTGCGATTCGGCGCGCCGCTGCGCCCGCTGCCAACCCGTGCGGGATCCGGACGGATGCTGCTATTGCCGATTGCAGTTGTCGCCGTTTGAATGTTCATAGAATCTATTATCGGCAAAATTAGATAAATTTTTCGTTAACTGGCGTGTAAACGGTAAATCTTACGTCTCTGACTCAAAAAAAAGTTTCCCTTGTTAACGAAAAATTGCAATATGCAAGTCATGATGCGCTGAAACAACGACACGCTGAAAAGCACTGCATAATGCAAAAGTGGTGCTGGCGTAAGCGCCGCACCGGGCGTTACACTATTGTATGTTGGTGCAGGAGATTTCGGACCAGGGGATGCGCGGCACAGCGCCGAATCGAGAATGACCACGCCACTCGACAGCACAAATTTGCAGAGCTTGCTGGTTCTCGCTCAGGACAAGCGCCTGGACGCGCGCGCCGATCTGGCGACGCGCATGGGCGACATTATTCTGGGGACCGATTTGGGCGCCATGTCGGCGCGCGAGCGCGAGCTTGCCGAAGAGATTCTGCAGCGGCTGCTGCACCAACTCGAGATGCCGATCCGGCGCAGCCTCGCCGAGCGGCTGGCGCAGGAAGACGTCGCGCCGCGCGCTTTGATCGTGCAGCTGGCCAACGACCGCATCGAGGTCGCTTGGCCCGTTTTGCTGCATTCGGGCCTGCTCGACGACGCCGAACTGCTGAGCGTCACACGCTCGCGCACCGTCCAGCACCGGCTTGCCATCGCCCGGCGCGAAAGGATTTCCGAGCCGGTCAGCGACGCGCTTGTGCGCCAGGGCGAGCAGGACGTCGTGCGCGCCGTGCTCGAGAACCACGGGGCGGCGATCGCGGCGGGCACGTTCGAGATCCTCGTCGAGAATTCGCAGGCCGACAGCGATCTGCAGGAAATGCTGCTGAGGCGCGACGACCTGGATCCGCGCTTGGCCGGGCGAATGTACGGCTGGGTTTCGGCGGCTTTGCGCCACTACATCGTCGAGAAATTCGAGATCGACCATTTCGTGCTCGACAAAGCCATCGCCGAAGCCTTGGCCGACGTCGTGGCCGACCAGCGACGTGCGAATGCCCTCGACGGCACGCTGCAGCGCATCCGTTTCGCGGTCGACCGCAACGAGGTGCAGGACCTCAAGATGCTGCTCCCGCTGATCCGAGCGGGCGAAAGGTCGCTTTTCGAAGCGCTGTTCGCCAAGCTCACGGGCATCTCGGTCGCATCCGCTCGCCGCTGCCTCTACGAGCCCGGCGGCCGCGCGCTTGCGGTCGCGTGCCGCGGCTGCCACATCGAAAAAGCGCTGTTTACCGAGTTCTTCATGTCCTTGCGCCAGCTCGGCGACGAATCCGGCGCCAAGATCGATACGGGCGAACTCTTCGACGCTCTGTCTTTCTTCGACAGAATCGATCAGGCGGCGGCGGAGTTGCGGGTGGCGGCTTGGCGGCGCGGCGAAACGCGCGGCGGGCTTGACGAAAACGTCGGTCTTGCAGGAACGCCCTTGCGTTCCAGCCCGGCCGAAGGGCCAACGCGCAGAATGTACGCCTTACCCGACCGCAAAACGCCGCCCGGTCGTTTGAACTGAGCCGGGCTGCGCGTTCGATGCGGCATCAAGCGCCGCGCACGTAAAGGGCGGCGACGCCGGGCAATTCCTTGCCTTCGAGCCATTCGAGAAAAGCGCCCCCCGCAGCCGACACGTAGTCGAACCGATCGACCACGCCGGCATGGCCGAGAGCGGCAACCGTATCGCCGCCGCCCGCGACGGCCATAAGCGTGCCCGCCGCGCACAGATCGGCGGCGCCGCGCGCAAGCGCCGTGGTCCCTTTGTCGAACGGCTGGAATTCGAAGGCGCCGACGGGGCCGTTCCAGACAAGCGTGCGCGCGCCCGAAAGCACGCGCAGCGTTTCGGCGACCGACAGCGGGCCGATATCGAGGATCATCGCGTCGTCGGGCACGGCCCCGATCGCGACGGTTTGGGCATTGGCGCCGTCGGTCAGCGCGGCGGCCACGACCGCATCGACGGGCAGCACGATCTGTTTGCCGCCCGATTGCGCGTCGGCAAGAATGCGCCGCGCGGTTTCGGCCATGTTGGCCTCGCACAGCGAGCGGCCGATTCCGATGCCTTTGGCGTGCTGAAACGTATTCGCCATGCCGCCGCCGATCACCAGAATATCGACGCGTGCCAGCAAGTGCCCCAGCAGATCGAGCTTTGTCGAAATCTTCGAGCCGCCGACGATGGCCGCCACGGGCCGCTTCGGCCGATCGAGTGCGGCCGACAGCGCGTCGAGCTCGGCCTGCATGGCGCGTCCGGCCGCACAGGGGAGCAAGTGCGCAATGCCCTCCGTCGAGGCGTGGGCGCGGTGCGCGCACGAAAACGCGTCATTTATGTAGATGTCGCCGAGCGCGGCCAGCGCTTTTGCGAAGCTCGACGCGTTTTTCTCCTCGCCTTTGTGGAAGCGCAGATTCTCGAGCAGCAGAACGTCGCCGTCTTTCATCGTCGCGACCGCCGCTGCGGCCGCTGCGCCGATGCAGTCGGCCGCAAACGCCACCGGCTTGCCGACCGCCGCCGCCAAGACCGGCGCTATGGGGCCCAACGACTGCGCCATGTCGCGCCCCTGCGGTCGGCCGAAATGCGACATCACGATCGTGCGCGCGCCCTTGGCGGCGAGCTCGCGCACCGTAGGCGCGAAGCGCTCGATGCGCGTCGCGTCGCCGACATGCCCGTCTTGCATGGGCACATTCAGGTCGGCGCGCACCAGCACGCGTTTGCCGGCGAAGTCGAAATCGTCGAGGGTCTTGAAGCGGTTCATGTCACTGGCAATCCTGAAGGCAACGAGCGTATACCCAAGCGGCGGCAAGGGCCGCTTCTATCGCCCAACGGGGAGTGATTTTCAATGGCCGATGCGTTGCCGTCCGTGTTCGTTGCGATCGACCGGGCCGACCCGGCCCAGGCCGCAGCCGATCTGGCGGCATTGGGCAGCGGCGGCTTCGCGCTGAAGCTCGGGCTCGAGTTTTTCGTCGCCAACGGGCCTGCAGGCGTGCGCGCCGTTGCCGGCACGCGACCCTTGTTCCTCGATCTGAAGCTCCACGACATTCCGAACACCGTTGCCGGCGGCGTGCGCGCGGCAAGCGCGTGCGCGCCCGCTTTCCTCACGATTCACGCAAGCGGCGGCTCCGCGATGATCGCAGCGGCACGAGCCGCCGCCGATCGGGGCGGGTCTTCCCGCATGCGGATTCTCGCCATCACGGTGCTGACGAGCCTCGACGATGCCGATCTCGACGCGATCGGCCAGATCGGACCCGCGGGCGACCAAGCCCTGCGTTTGGCACTGGCGGCAAAAGCGGCCGGCGCCGACGGCGTGGTTTGCTCGGCGCACGAAATCGCCCGCTTGCGCGCGGCCTGCGGACCGGATTTCAAACTCGTGGTCCCCGGCATTCGTCCAAGCTGGGCGGCACCGGGCGACCAGAAGCGCGTGATGACGCCGCGCGAAGCCATGGATCTGGGGGCCGACCATCTCGTGATCGGCCGACCGATCACGCAAGCGGCCGATCCACGCGCCGCTCTCGACCGCATTCTGGCCGAGATTGCCGCATGAGCGTTGCGGTCAAGATCTGCGGCCTCAATACGTCGGCGGCGATCGAAGCGGCGGCCGGTGCCGCCTATGCAGGTTTCGTTTTCTTCGCGCCCAGCCCGCGCCATGTGCTGCCCGCGACCGCGGCGCGGTTGGCGCGCGGCCTGCCGCCCTTGGTCGTGCGCGTGGCCCTTGTCGTCGAGCCCAGCGACGCCGACCTCGATGCGATCCTTGGCGGCTTTCGGCCCGATCTGTGGCAATTGCACGGGGCCGAAACGCCGCAGCGCGTCGCCGAGATCAAAGCGCGCACGGGCCTGCCGGCCATGAAAGCGCTCGGCATTTCGAAGGCCGAAGATCTGGCGCAGGCTGCACAATATCTGGAGGTCGCCGACCAGTTGCTGTTCGACGCCAAACCGCCCAAGCGACCGGACGCCCTACCCGGCGGCAATGCCGTCAGCTTCGATTGGACGATTTTGGCGGGCACGATTTTGCCGCTGCCTTGGATGCTCTCGGGCGGGCTTACGGCCGCCAATTTGGCGACCGCCGTGCGCATTTCGGGGGCGAAATGCGTGGACTTGTCCTCTGGCGTGGAGGACCGGCCGGGGCACAAGGCGCCGCGCTTGATTCGGCGGTTTTTGAGCGCGGCTGCCGAGGCTTGAGGCGGGCTTGGCCCTCGGCGTTTGCTCGGCTATAACCCTTTCCGCCATGAACCAGATCAACTCCTTTCGCGCCGGCCCCGACGAGAACGGCCATTTCGGCCTGTTCGGCGGCCGCTACGTGTCAGAAACCCTGATGCCGCTGATCCTCGAGGTGGAGCGCGCCTATTTGGCCGCCCGCAACGATCCGGCCTTCCAGAAAGAGCTCGACTATTATCTCGCGCACTATGTCGGCCGCCCCTCGCCTTTGTGGTTCGCGGAGCGCCTGACCAAGACCTTGGGCGGGGCCAAGATCTATCTCAAGCGCGACGAGCTCAACCATACCGGCGCCCACAAAATCAACAGCTGCATGGGCCAGATCCTGCTGGCCCAGCGCATGGGCAAAAGGCGCATCATCGCGGAGACGGGTGCGGGCCAGCACGGCGTTGCTACCGCTACCGTTTGCGCCCTGTTCGGCCTGCCCTGCACGGTCTACATGGGCGCGACCGACATTGCGCGCCAGGCGCCCAACGTGTTCCGCATGAAACTGCTGGGCGCGGAAGTGAAGCCCGTCACTTCGGGAACGGCCACGCTCAAGGACGCGATGAACGAAGCATTGCGCGACTGGGTCGCCAACGTCGAAGACACCTACTACATCATCGGCACGGTCGCGGGTCCGCATCCCTATCCGATGATGGTCCGCGATTTCCAGAGCGTGATCGGCAAGGAAGCGCGCGAGCAGTTTCTTTCCGCCGAAGGCAAGCTGCCGGACAAGCTGGTCGCCTGCATCGGCGGCGGCTCGAACGCGATGGGGCTGTTCCATCCGTTCCTCGACGACCGGGACGTGTCGATGGATGCGGTCGAAGCGGCGGGCCTCGGGCTCGAATCGGGAAAGCACGCGGCCTCGCTGCAAGGCGGGCGGCCCGGCGTGCTGCACGGCAACCGCACGTTCCTGCTGATGGACGAAGACGGCCAGATCGACGAAGCCCATTCGATCTCGGCCGGGCTCGACTATCCCGGCATCGGCCCCGAACATTCGTGGCTGCACGACATCAAGCGCGTGAATTACGTCGCCGCGACCGACGACGAGGCGATCGAAGGCTTCAAACTGCTTTCCCGCACCGAAGGCATTCTGCCGGCCCTTGAGCCCGCCCACGCCGTCGCCCACGTTGCGCGCATCGCACCCAAGCTGCCCAAGGACTACACGATCGTCATGAATCTTTGCGGCCGCGGCGACAAAGACATCTTCACCATCGGCGAACGCCTTGGGGTGAAATTGTGAGCCGCCCCACCGCACGCATCGCCGCACGCTTTGAAGCCCTTGCCGCAGAAGGGCGCGCGGGCCTTGTCACCTACGTGATGGCGGGCGATCCGGACGCCGCGCGTGCGCAGGCGATTCTCGACGGCCTGCCCGCCGCCGGGGCCGACATCATCGAGCTTGGCCTGCCCTTCTCCGATCCGATGGCCGACGGCCCGGCCGTGCAGGCGGCCGCCTTGCGTTCGCTCAAAGCGGGCGGCTCGACGCGCAAGGCGCTGGCCCAGCTCGCCGCCTTTCGCAAGACCGACCAGACCACGCCGGTCGTGCTGATGGGCTATTTCAACCCGATCTACATCTACGGCCCCGAGCGTTTCTGCCGCGATGCCGCCGCTGCCGGCGCCGACGGGCTCATCGTCGTCGATCTTCCGCCCGAGGAAGATGCCGAGCTGCGGCCGTTTGCGAAGGCCGCAGGCCTCGATCTCGTGCGGCTCGCCACGCCGACGACCGACGACAAGCGCCTGCCGACCGTGCTCGCCGGCGCGTCCGGTTTTCTCTACTACGTCGCCGTGCTCGGCGTGACAGGCACGCGCTCGGCCGCCGCCGACCAGGTTGCCGCTGCCGTCGCCCGCATCCGCCGTTCGACGACGCTGCCGATCGCCGTCGGCTTCGGCATCAAGGACGCGGCCGGGGCGGCGGCCATCGCGCGCCACGCCGATGCCTGCGTCGTGGGCTCGGCGCTGGTGGCGCTGTCGCATGCCCCTTCGGCGCTGCACGGCCTCGTGGGCGACCTCGCCGCCGCCGTGCGTGGCGCGCGCGCCAAACAGATCGCTTGATGGGGACACCATGAGCTGGCTGACCAATTTCGTCCGCCCCAAGATCCGCGCCCTCGTCCGCAAGACCGAGGTGCCCGACAATCTGTGGGACACCTGCTCCGCCTGCAGCAAGATGATCTTCCATCGCGATCTCGAGGCGGCCCAACGCGTGTGCCCGCATTGCGGCCACCATATGCGACTACCCGCCAAACGGCGGCTCGAAACGCTGTTCGACGAGGGCGTCTATGCGCGCATCGAGCTGCCCAAAGTCGTCGCCGACCCGCTCAAGTTCCGCGACCAGAAGAAATACGTCGATCGCCTGAAGGCCGCGCGCGACAAGACGGGCGAACAGGACGCGATACTGGTGGCGCATGGCCGCATCGGCGGCATGTCGGCGGTCGTGGCGGCGTTCGATTTCGAATTCCAAGGCGGATCGATGGGCATTGCGGTGGGCGAAGGCCTCGTTGCGGCCGCCAAGCTTGCGGTGCTGCAGCAGGCGACGCTGATCGTGGTGCCTGCCTCGGGCGGCGCGCGCATGCAGGAAGGCATTTTGTCGCTGATGCAGATGCCGCGCTCGGTCATCGCTGCCGAAGAGGTCAAGGAAGCCGGCCTGCCCTACATCGTGCTGCTGACCGATCCCACGACGGGCGGCGTTTCGGCCTCGTTTGCAATGCTGGGCGACATCGCGATCGCCGAACCGGGCGCGACGATCGGCTTTGCGGGTGCGCGCGTGATCGAGGAGACGATCCGCGAGAAGCTGCCGGCCGGATTCCAGAAGGCCGAATATCTGCTCGAACACGGCATGGTCGACATGGTCGTGCATCGCCACGAACTGCGCGCCACGCTAATCCGGCTGATCGGCCTTTTGACCGAGCCCAAGCCGCGCGCCGAAATCGTCGCAATGCCGATGCCGCAGCTCGAGATCCCAGACGCCAAGGCGTGAGCGCGGATCCGATCCTGGAGCGGCTGAAGACGCTCCACCCCAAAGCCATCGACATGTCGCTCGACCGGCTCGTGCGCCTGATGGCGGCACTCGGCAATCCCCAAAACCGGCTTGCCCCGGTCGTGCATGTGGCGGGCACGAACGGCAAAGGCTCGACGCTTGCCTGCCTGCGCGCGATGCTGGAAGCGGCTGGCAAACGAACGCATGTCTATACCTCGCCGCATCTCGTGCGTTTCAACGAACGCATCCGGACCGCAGGCACGCTGATCGAGGATGCGCCGCTTGCGGCCCTGCTCGAGGAGATCGAGGCGGTCAATGCGGGTGCCCCCATCACCTTTTTCGAAGTCACGACGGCCGCGGCCTTTCTGGCCTTCGCGCGCAGCCCGGCCGACTATGTGCTGCTTGAGACCGGCATGGGCGGGCGCCTCGATGCGACCAACTTGGTCGCAAAGCCAGTCGCAGTCGGACTCACGCAGATCTCGTTCGACCACATGCAGTATCTGGGCAAAACGCTGGCCGCTATCGCCGGCGAGAAAGCCGGCATCATCAAGGCGGGCGTGCCCACCTATATCGGCGTGCAGCCGCAGGAGGCCGCCGCCGTGTTCGATGCCAAAGCGCGGGCGCTGGAGGCGCCCTTGTTCCGCAGCGGCCGCGAATGGAGTTTCGCCCAGACCGCCGACGGTTTTGCGTGGCGGCGCGACGGCCGCAAGTACGATCTGCCTCGCCCTGCGCTTCCCGGTCGCCACCAGATCGACAATGCGGCCCTCGCCGTCGCCATCGCCGATGGGCTCGGATTGCCGCAGGCCGCGATCGCGCGAGGTGTCGCGACCGCCCAATGGCCCGCACGGCTGCAGCGGCTTACGAGGGGGCCGTTGCTGGATTTGCTGGGCCCCGAGATCCCGCTTTATCTCGACGGCGGCCACAACGAGGCGGCGGGCGAAGTGTTGGCGGCGTGGGCCGAAGGCCGCAAAATCGATCTCGTTTTCGGCATGCTCGCGACGAAAGAGCCTGCGGATTTTCTGCGCCATGTCGCTCCGTTCGTGCGTCGGCTGCGCGCCATCGCGATCGAAGACGAACCATTGTCGCGGCCGGCGGCCGAGATCGTTGCGGCAGCCCGCTCGGTCGGCATTGCCGACGCGGCGGCAGCGACGAGCCCGCAAGCCGCGATCGCCGATCTTGCGGCCACGGCCGACGCGCGAACGCCGGTGCTGATTTGCGGCTCGCTCTATTTGTGCGGCCGCATTCTCGGCCGCAATTCCTGAAAGAACGGATCCTGACAGAACCACGGAACCGCTGCTAGAATTGCGGCCATGGCGTGGGGCAAGTTTTTCGGCAAACAGGCGAACGAGCAGGAAAACGGCGCTGCGGCCTTCCTCGCCGCGGCGCCGATCGGCTTCTTTGCGCTCGATGCGGCAGGCCGTTTCGTGTTCGCCAATGCCGCGTTTGCCGAGCTGCTGGGCCGCCCGGCCGAGGAAATCTGCGCAGGGCTCAGGCTGCACGACGTGCTGGCAGACCCCGTTCCGCCCGATGCCGCCCCGTTCCAGGCCTTTGCCGACCGCCACGCCTCCAAGGGCGAAGTGCGCCTGCGTCGCGTGGGTTCAGCACCGGTTCTCGTCACGGTCGAGCAAACGCTCGAACCCGAGATGCGCGACGGCATTGCGCTGCGCGGCTTTGCCCGCGACGCAGCCCCCACCCAGGCAATGGCCACCGCCCTTGCGCGCAGCGAGACGGGTTTTCGCCGCTTCTTCGAGAACGCGCCGGTCGGCATTGCGCTGATCGATCCCGACGGACGCCTGACCGAAACCAACCGCGCCTTCCAGCGACTGTGCGGGGCAACGCGCGAAGCGGCGGTCGGCCGCAATGTGGCGATGTTCGCCGCCCCCGAAGAACGCGCCGAACTCGTGGCCAAATTGCGGCGCCTGGCCGCCGGTGCGGCCGCCAGCGACGCCGCCGACGGCGCCCAGGACCGGCTCAATCTGCGGCTCGTGGCCGAAGACGGCAAGGAACACGTCGTCGCCGTGTTCGCGCGCGCGCTCGACGAGGCGGCGGGCAGCGCCGGGGCCGTTATTCTCCATTTTCTCGACATCAGCGAGCAGCGGCGGCTCGAGCAGCAATTCGCGCAGTCCCAGAAAATGCAGGCTGTGGGACAGCTTGCCGGCGGCGTCGCGCACGACTTCAACAATCTTCTGACCGCGATGATCGGCTTTTGCGATCTCTTGCTGCTGCGCCACCAGCCCGGCGACGCTTCGTTCGCCGACATCATGCAGATCCGCCAGAACGCCAACCGGGCCGCCAATCTCGTGCGCCAGCTGCTGGCCTTCTCGCGCCAGCAGACGCTGCAGCCCAAAGTGATCGACGCGACCGACGCGCTGACCGAGCTTTCGCATCTGCTGCGCCGCCTCATCGGCGCAGGCATAGAGCTCAAGGTCGTGCACGCGCGCGACCTGTGGCTCGTGCGCGTCGATCAGGGCCAGCTCGAACAGGTCATCATCAATCTCGCCGTCAATGCGCGCGACGCGATGCAGGGCGGCGGCGTGCTCACGATCCGCACCGGCAATGCGGTGAAGACCGCGCCCGAACGCCACGGCGACGAAGAAATCCCGGCGGGCGAATATGTGCGCATTTCGGTCGAAGACACCGGGACAGGCATATCGCCCGAAATTCTCGGCCGCATTTTCGAGCCTTTTTTTTCGACGAAAGCCGTGGGCTCGGGCACGGGCCTGGGCTTGTCGACCGTCTACGGCATCGTGCGCCAAACGGGCGGATTCGTGCTGGTCGACAGCAAGCCCGGCCAAGGCTCCACCTTCACCCTGCTGCTGCCGCGCTGGGTCGGGGCGACCCAAGCCGAAGGAGTGGCCGAGCCTGCCGCAAGAAGGCGCGACCTGACCGGAGCGGGGACGGTGCTGCTCGTCGAAGACGAAGACGCCGTGCGCCTGTTCGGCGCCCGCGCCCTGCGCAACAAGGGCTACAAAGTAGTCGAAGCCAAAACCGGCGACGCCGCGCTCGAGATCGTGCGCGAGATGGGATCGAGCGTCGATCTGATGATTACCGACGTTGTCATGCCGCAGATGGACGGCACGACGTTGATCCGCGAATCGCGCAAGCTTTTCCCCAATCTCAAAATCATCTGCATTTCAGGCTATGCCGAAGAGCAGTTCCGGCAGACGCTTGAAGGCTTCGACAACGTGCATTTCCTGCCCAAGCCGTTCAGCCTCGACCAGCTCGCCGCGAAGGCCAAAGAAGCGATGCGTCCAGCCTGAGCGGGCGCGCGAGGCGATCTCGACGCGACGTCGTTCGGGCCGACGGACCTCAGTGTTTGCCGAGCGTTGCGGAAATCCGCCAGGGGCCGGGTACCAGCTGCACCGGCACCGCGTTTGCGAGAGTCGCCGCACGCGGCAAACCCAACGTTTCGCGCAGCGCGGCAAAGCTGCCGCCATGTGCGACGATCAGGACAGGCGCTTGATGCGCCAATGCGCGCGCGACCGCACCTGCGATGCGCGTGCAGAATTCGCGGAACGGTTCCGCGCCTGCAGGCGTGTCGCCTTCGTACCATTCGCGGAGCAGCCCGCCTTCCGGCGTGCCTTCGCGGGCACCCCAATGGGTTTCGGCAAGGGCGGGTTCAAACGCGATGTCGAGACCGCGCGCGGCCGCGACGATTTCGGCCGTGCGGCGCGCGCGCAGCAAAGGGCTTGCGACGATCGCGGCGATTTCGACGGAGCGCAGCGCATCGACGGCGGCATGCGCCTGGGCCAAACCCGTTTCGTTGAGAGGGATGTCGCGGCTGCCCTGCAGCAAGCCCCGGCGGTTCCAGTCGGTCTCGCCGTGGCGCAGAAAGAAAAAAGGAACAAGCGGGATTTCGCCCGGCTTGTTCCTTTGATCGGCGTCGCGCACGCGGGAGACGGCGCCTAGATCGTGCGCGCGACTTCTTCGATTTCGAAGCACTCGATGAGGTCGCCCTCGCGGATGTCCTCGTAGTTTTCGAAGGCCATGCCGCATTCGTAGCCGTCCTGCACTTCGCGCACTTCGTCCTTGAAGCGCCGCAGGGTCTTGAGGGTGCCCTCGTGGATGACGGTCTGGTCGCGCAGCAGGCGCACCTTTGCGCCGCGCTTGACCATGCCTTCGACCACGCGGCAGCCCGCGACCTTTCCGACCTTGGTGATGTTGAAAATCTGGCGGATCTCCGCGTTGCCGAGGAACTTTTCGCGCAAGGTCGGCGAGAGCATGCCCGAAAGGGCCGCTTTGATCTCGTCGATGACCTGGTAGATGATCGAGTAGTAGCGGATTTCGATGCCGTCGCGCTTGGCCATCTCGCGCGCCTGCGGATTGGCGCGCACGTTGAAGCCGACCACGAAGCCCTGGCTTGCCTTGGCAAGGGCGATGTCGCCTTCGGTGATGCCGCCGACGGCCCCGTGCAGCACGCGCACGGCCACTTCGTCGGTGCGCAGCTTCGTGAGCGAGGCCACGATGGCTTCGAGCGAGCCCTGCACGTCGGTCTTGACGACGACGGCGAGTTCCTTGGCTTCGCCTTCCTGGATCTTGGTGAACATCTGCTCGAGCGTGCCGCGCGCGCGCATGGCGGAAGACGCGTCGCGCGCCCTGCGCTGGCGGAACTCGGTTACTTCGCGCGCGCGCGCGTCGGTTTCCACGACCTGGAAATCGTCGCCTGCGAGCGGCGTGCCGTTGAGGCCGATGACTTCGACCGGCGTCGAGGGCCCGGCCGCGTCGATCTGCTTGCCACGTTCGTCCACGAGGGCGCGCACGCGACCCCATTCTTCGCCGGCCACGAAGATGTCGCCGACGCGCAGCGTGCCCTTCTGCACGAGCACGGTCGCGACGGGTCCGCGGCCGCGTTCGAGCTTGGCTTCGACGATCGCGCCCTGCGCCGAGCGGTTCGGGTTGGCGCGCAGCTCCAGGATTTCGGCCTGCAGCAGAATGGCCTCTTCGAGCTTGTCGAGACCGGTGCGGGCCTTGGCCGAAACGTCGATGCCCAGCGTGTCGCCGCCGTAGCCTTCGAGCGCGATTCCGTGCTGCAGCAGGTCGGCGCGCACGCGGTTGGAGTCCGCGCCCGGCTTGTCCACCTTGTTGATCGCGACGATAACCGGCACGTTGGCCGCCTTGGCGTGCGCGATCGCTTCGATCGTCTGCGGCTGGATGCCGTCGTCGGCGGCCACGACCAGCACCACGATGTCGGTCACTTTGGCGCCGCGCGCGCGCATGGCCGTGAAAGCCTCGTGGCCTGGCGTGTCGAGGAAGGCGATCGCCTGGCCGTTCTTGAGTCGCACCTTGTACGCGCCGATATGCTGCGTGATGCCGCCCGCTTCGTGCTTGGCGACGTCGGTTTCGCGAAGCGCGTCGAGCAGCGAGGTCTTGCCGTGGTCCACATGGCCCATGATCGTGACGACGGGCGCGCGCGGCTCGAGCGCTTCGTCCTGGTCGCCCGCTCCTTCGAGGCCGATTTCGACGTCGGCTTCGGCCACGCGCTTCACCTTGTGGCCGAACTCGGCGACGATGAGTTCGGCGGTGTCGGCGTCGATCGTCTGGTTGACGGTCGCCATCACGCCCATTTTCATCAGGCTCTTGATCACGTCCACGCCGCGCTCGGCCATGCGGTTGGCGAGCTCCTGCACGGTGATGGTCTCAGGCACCACCACGTCGCGCACGACTTTGGCCGACGGGCCCTGCTGGAACATGCGCGAGCGTTCCTTTTCGCGCGCGCGCTTCATCGCGGCGAGCGAGCGCACGCGGATCGTTTCCTCCGATTCGAGCGCTTGCGTCACCGACATCTTGTTCTGGCGGCGCTCCTTGAGATCGCGTCCGCCTTCGGGGGCGGCCTTGCCGGGACCCGGGCGCATGCCGACCCCGCCGCGGCCCGGCGTTTGGCCGGGGCGGAAAGCGCCGGGGCGGCGCGGGCGGTCTTCGTCTTCGGCCGTGGCGGCAACGCCGACGCGCGCCAGCATCGCCGCCGGGACGGCGGCGGCCGGCGCGGCAGCGGCAGGATTTGCGGCCGCGCGCGCCGCTTCGGCGGCTTGGCGGCGCTTGCCTTCTTCTTCGTTGAGGCGAAGCGTTTCTTCTTCGGCCTTTTTCTTCTGCGCTTCGTCGATGCGCTGGGCTTCGACCGTATCCGTCTTCTTCTGGAAGGCGTCTTCCTGCTTGCGCTTGGCGTCTTCGACGGCCTTGCGTTTCATTTCTTCGTCGAAGACGCGCGCTTCTTCTTCCGAGCGTCGCTTGGCTTCGATGTCGGCGCGGATCGCGCTCTGGATCGCGCGCTGGCGCGCGGTGCGCTCTTCTTCGGTGAGGGCGCGCAGTACCTGGGGCTTGGCGGCGGGCTTGGCGACCGCAGCGGCCTGCGCGTTCGACGGCGCTTCGGCTGCAGGCGCGGCGGCGGCACCGGCGGCGGGGACAGCGCCCGGCGCGCGCTTCTTGCGCACCTCGACCTGCACGGTCTTGGAGCGGCCGTGCGGGAAGCTTTGGCGGACTTGGCCCGCGTCGCCGCCGACGCCGGAACCTGCGCGCAGCTCCAGCCGCCCGCCGGTTTTGCCCGCAAGAGCGAGCTTCTTTTTGGCGTCTTGGGCCAGATCGATGTCTTTGCTGTCCGTCATTTGTTGCCCGTCATCGCTTTCATTCGTTGCGCGCACTCTGGCGATAGCTCGCCAGACGCGCCAGATCTTCCTGCACGCGCAGCGCAAGCGCGCCGGGTGCGATGGCCGCGTGCACGGCGTGCTCGCGGCCGAAGGCTTCGCCCATTTCGGTGGCCGTCAATCCGGTCGCGACCGGCATGTCGTGCCCGCCCAACCGCGCGCGCTCGGCAAGCGAGCCGTCGGCGGCCGCGACCAGCACGGCGCAGCGTCCCTTTTCGATCTTCTCTTTGACCTTCGCGAAACCGGACGCGGCCTGGCCCGCGCGTCGGCACAGAGCGAGGCTCTCGACGGCGCGGCGCATCAGCAGAAAGCCGACGCGCTCGGCCAAATCGGCGCCGACCGATACGCGCGCGCGCGCGGCTTTGGCGAACAGGCCCTTGGCAACGGCCGTATCGAGCGCGGCGCGCGTCGCCGTCACCCAGATGCCCCGGCCCGGCAGTTTGCCCGCAATGTCGGGCACGATCGTCGCGTCCGGTCCCACCACGAAGCGCACGAAATCGGCGCGCGGCCCCGACTTGCCGGTGACGATGCAACGGCGCAGCGGGCCCGTCGCATCGGCATCGATGTCCGGCGCCGTTTCGGGGGCGAGGGCGAGCGCTTCGGTCACGGGTTCCGGACCTGCGCCTTACTTCTTCTCGGCCGCGAACCAGTGTTCGCGGGCCTTCATGATGATGGCGTTGGCGGTCTCTTCGTCGATCACGTCTTTGCCGACGATGTCGATCAGTTCGTCGCCCGCAAGGTCGCCAAGATCGTCGAGCGTTTTGACGCCCTTTTCGCCGATCTTCACGAGGAGGCCCGGGCCGAAGCCGGTGGCTTCGGCAACCTCGTCGGACACGCCCAGGCGCACGCGCTCGGCTTCGAATCGTTCGTATTCCTTGGCGACGAAAGCTTCGGCGCGCGTCTTGAGTTCGCCCGCAACGCCCTCGTCGAATCCTTCGATGCCCGCGAGGTCGTCGAGTTCGACCGACGCCACTTCGTCGACGGCGGTGAAGCCTTCGGTCACGAGCAGGCCTGCGATCACGTCGTCGACGTCGAGCGCGTCCACGAAGACCTGCGAGCGCTCCTTGAATTCCTGCTGGCGGCGTTCGGATTCTTCGGCTTCCGTGAGGATGTCGATGGCCCAGCCTGTCAGCATGGAAGCAAGGCGCACGTTCTGGCCGCGCCGGCCGATGGCGAGCGACAGCTGCTCGTCGGGCACCACCACTTCGATGCGACGGGCTTCCTCGTCGAGAACGACTTTGGTGACTTCGGCGGGCGCCAGCGCGTTCACCACGAAGGTGGCCGGATCGTTCGACCACGGAATGATGTCGATTTTTTCGCCCTGCTGCTCGGCGACCACCGCCTGGACGCGGCTGCCGCGCATGCCGACGCAGGCGCCCACGGGGTCGATCGAGTGGTCGTGGCTGATGACAGCGATCTTGCCGCGGCTGCCGGGATCGCGCGCCACGGCCTTGATCTCGATGATGCCGTCGTAGATTTCCGGCACTTCCTGCGCGAAGAGCTTTGCCGTGAACTGCGGATGCGTGCGCGACAGGAAAATCTGGGGACCGCGCGCTTCGGCGCGCACGTCGTAGATGTAGGCGCGCACGCGGTCCTGCACGCGGAAGCTTTCGCGCGGGATGGTCTCGTCGCGGCGCAGAATGGCTTCGGCCCGGCCGAGATCGACCGTGATGTTGCCGAATTCGACGCGCTTGACGAGGCCGTTGACGATTTCGCCGATGCGGTCCTTGTACTCGTCGAACTGGCGGGTGCGCTCGGCTTCGCGCACGCGCTGGACGATGACCTGCTTGGCCGTTTGGGCGGCGATGCGGCCGAAATCGATCGGCGGCAGCGGGTCCGTTAGATAGTCGCCGACCTTGGCGTCGGGGTTTTTGCGCAGCGCGTCCTCGACCGACATTTCGGTCGCGTCGTTGGTGACCGGATCGGCCACCATGCGGTAGCGCAGAAGCTGCATTTCGCCGTTGTCGCGGTCGATGTGCGCGCGGATGTCGTGCTCGAGGCCGTATTTCGCGCGGCCGGCCTTCTGGATGGCCTGCTCCATGGCTTCGAGAACCTGTTCGCGCTCGATGCCTTTTTCGCGCGCGACGGCGTCGGCAACCTGGAGCATTTCGATGCGATTGTAGGCGGTCGTGCGTTCCATGGTCTTCTTGTCTCTTGTTCGGGGATTTCGGTCGAGGCTGATGTCAGGCGCTTGCGGCGGCCGCTTCCGCGGCGCGCGTGGCGGCGATGAGTTCGTCGGTCAGCACCAGTTTGGCGCGGGCGATTTCGGCAAGCGGCACGTCCGCCGGTCCTTCTTTGGTTTCGATGCGCACGCGGTCTTCGGCAAGGCCCAAAAGCGTGCCCGAAAAGCGCTTGCGCCCGTCGAGCGGATTGCGGGTCTCGATTTTGGCCGCGTGGCCCGCAAAGCGCGCGTAGTCGGCGGCGCGCACCAGCGGCCGGTCGATGCCGGGCGAACTCACTTCGAGCACATAGGCCGATACGATCGGGTCTTCAACGTCGAGCTTGGCCGAAAGCGCCCGCGACAGGGCTTCGCAGTCTTCGATGCGCATCGCCTTGCGGTCTTTGCGCTCGGCCATGATCTGCAGCGTCGGCCGGTCGCGGCCCGTGACGACCGCGCGCACGAGCTCGTAGCCCAAACCGTCCACGGTCGGACCCACCAGCTGTTCGAGATTTCGACTGCGCTGTTCCATCGGTACGCGTTGTTCCATCGGTCTTTGCGCGTGCGCCCCCCCGCTCGCAGAAGCCGCTCGCAAACGCAGGGGCCAAACAAAAAAGTGCGCCGGTTTGGGCGCACTTGGTACTTATCGCCCGAGCCAAACGTCGGACGTTATGACGCGCGCAATATACGCCTTTTCGCGTTCGAATCAAGTTTTCCCAAGAGGGCCCCAACCGGCTCGAAAACAAAGGTAAATTTACCCTTTTACGAGGTCGGCCTCCGGCCCCCATTGGAAGGCTCGGCAAGCTGAGCTAAGTTGCGGATCGGGGTTGCGATTCGCAAATGCCCGCAAAGTTGGGTGCGACCAGAATGGCGAGCATGAGGCGAGCGGGACCCTTGGCAGCCGCAGGGCTGGCGGCAAGCGTTGTTGTCGGCTGCACGCAAATGTCGCAAGACCGCGCCCAGCTGCCGACATTGCCCGACAACGTCGTCTACACGGCATCCGGCAGCTTTCTTGCCGCCCAGCACGCGCAGCGCGCGCGCGACGTCGCGGCGGCAGCCGACTACAGCTTGCGCGGACTCGAAGCCGAGCCAGACAATGTCGATTTTCTCGGCCGCGCCCATCCGGCTTTGGTCGAAGCGGGCCGCATCGACGAAGCGGCGGCGGTCGCAGCCAGGCTGGTCGCGATCGATCCGAGCTATACGCCGGCCCATCTCACGCTTGCGGTCGTCGAAATGCGCGCCGACCGGCTCGAGGCGGCGCGCGCGCGCTTGGCGCGGTTGCCGATCCAGGGCGTCAACCGTCTCGTGCATCCGCTGATGATCGCATGGATCGACATGGCGCTTGGCAGGCCTGCTTCGGCACTCAATTCGCTGCGCCCCGTGCAGGAAGTGCAAGGCTTCCGCGCGATGCACGACTACCATGCCGGACTTATCAACGAGCTTGCCGGGCGTTTCGACGATGCGGAGGCCGCCTATCGCCGCGCGGTCGAAGGCGACGCGAGCGCCCCGCCGCGGCTGGTCGAGGCGTTCGGCGGCTTTCTCGAACGGCGCGGCAGGCCTGCCGAAGCGCGCGCGCTTTACCTGCGCGCGCGCGGCACGCAGGGCGATTCGCCGATCGCGCGCGCAGGGCTCGCGCGCACGGCCGGTGGCGGCGCGCCCGCACCTGCGCCCGCCTTCGCTACCCCAAACGGCCTTGCAGGTGCGGCAGAGGCGCTCGCCAATCTCGCTGCCGCGTTCCGCCAGGACAATACGGTCGCGCTCGCGCTCGCCTATTCGCGCCTCGGGCTCTATCTCAATCCGAACGACCCCGCAGCGCTTGCGAATGCAGGCGACATTCTCGACCAGCTCGACCAGCGCGACAAAGCCGATGCGCTCTTCATGCGCGTCGATCCGGCTTCGCCCTACGGATTCGCCGCCCGTCTGCGGGTCGCCGAAAATCTGCACGAGACCGGCAACACCGACGCGGCCGTGCGCATGCTCGACCGGATCGCCGCCGAACGCCCGGACCGCATCGAACCGCTGGTCACGATGGGCAACGCGCTGCGCGAGAAAGAACGCTTTGGCGACGCCGCCGCCGCCTACGGGCGCGCGATCGCGCGCTTGGGCGTGCCCGAGGCGCGCCATTGGTCGCTGTTCTACGTGCGCGGCATCGCCTTCGAGCGCGCCAAGAACTGGCCGGCCGCCGAGCAACATTTCAAACGCGCCCTCGAGCTGCAGCCCGACCAGCCGGACGTGCTCAACTATCTCGCCTACACATGGGTCGACAAGGGCATGAACATTGTCGAGGCCGAGCGCATGCTCAAGCGCGCGGTCGAGCTGCGGCCGAACTCGGGCCATATCGTCGATTCGCTCGCTTGGGCCTATTTCCGGCTCGGGCGGTTCGAAGAGGCGGTCCCGCTGCTCGAGCGCGCGGTCGAACTGCTGCCGCAGGACGCCGTCGTGCTCGACCATCTGGGCGACGGGCTGTGGCGCGTCGGCCGCCAGCTCGAGGCGACGTTCCAGTGGAAGCGCGCGCTCGACAACAAACCCGAGCCCGAACTCAAGATCGAAATCGAAAAGAAACTGCGCGGCGGCCTGCCGCCGCTCGCCCCGGGCACGGCGCCGGCCGCTACGCGCTGAGCGCCAGCAGCAAGCCCACGCCTGCCAGCACCAGCGCCAAGCCGACCGCCTCGCGCAACGCGAGACGCTGGGCAAAGACGCGGCGGCCGACGAAGAAGGCGTAAAGCATTTCGACGAGACCGAGCGTGCGCACCAGGGCTGCCGAGGCCAGCGAGAAAGCCGTGAACCAGCCGGCCGAGGCAAGCGCGCCCATCAAGCCTGCGAACAGCGACGGCCGCCACGCGGCCGCAACGCGCGCCAAAACCTCCCGGTCGCGCACGGCAAGATAGGCCGAGCCCGCCGCAGCCTGCAGGCCCAACGCAAGCGCAAGCGCCGTCAAAGCGGCGATCCAGAATTGCGGCTCGTCGAGGGCGAGAATGCCGCCGCGATAGCACACGGCCGACAGCGCGAAAAAGGCGCCGGCCGCCACGCCGAACGCGGCGGCGCGCCAATCGCCGCCTTTGGCCGCCCAGGGATTGCCCGACAGCGCCAGCACGCCCAGCGTCGCAAGGGCGATCGCGGCAAAGCCCGCGACACCGACCGGCTCCTGCAGCACGGCGGCGGCGAAAATCGCGACCTGTACGGGTTCGGTTTTGGTGAACGCGATCGACACGGCGAAAGCCTGCGTGCGCATGGCCGCCAGCATCGCGGCCGTCGCCAGAATCTGCGCCGACGCGCCCGCCGCGATCCAGCCGAGCGCCGCCGCGTCGGGCACCGGCGGCAGGCGGCCGGCGAGGCTGCAGGCCGCCGCCAGCATCGCCAGCGCAAACGGAAAGCCGTAGAGAAAGCGCACATGGGTGGCACCGACGGTGCCGAGACGCGCGGTCAGATGCCGCTGCATTGCGTTTCGCGCGGTCTGCGCGGCGGCGGCGGCGAGCGTGGCCGGAATCCAAAGCCAGCTTGGATCGAAGCTCATCCGCCGCGCGTCAGCACGAACAGCCCCTGTTCGCCGAGAAGATTGGCAAGCCGACCCGGCGCCTGCAGGCCCTTGGGGCGGCCGACCGAATCGAGCACCATCGCCTGCTCGATCGTCACGTCCAGCGCGCGGCACAGATCGACGAAATCGTCGAGCGTGCACAGATGGATGTTCGGGGTTTCGTACCATGCCGACGTCAGCGTGCCGGTGACCGGCATTTTGCCGCCGAACAAAAGACGAAGCCGCACATGCCATACGCCGAAATTCGGGAACGAAACGATGGCGCGGCGCGAGATGCGCACGAGATGCTCGAGCACGGCCTTTGGATCCCACGTCGCCTGCAGCGTCTGCGACAGAATCGCGTAGTCGAAACCGCGCGTGGGGTAGTCCTTGAGGTCGGTGTCGGCATCGCCCTGCACGACCGACAGGCCTTGCGCCACGCACGCATTCACGCCCGCCTGGCTGATCTCGATGCCGCGCGCGTCGACGTTCTTTTCGTGCGCGAGATAGTCGAGCAAGGCGCCGTCGCCGCAGCCGATGTCGAGCACGCGGCTGCCCGGCTCGATCATTTCGGCGATCGCCTGCAGATCGACGCGGATCGAGGCGCGCGGGCGCCCTTGGGCTGCCGGCGGCAACGGATTCGTCATTTGAATTTCAGGCCCCGATGTTCGGCAGCCCCGTTGAGGAAGCCGCCGAGCACGGCGTGGAACTCCGGCTCGTCGAGCAGGAACGCGTCGTGGCCCTTGTCGGACACGATCTCGACGAAGGAAACATTGGCGGCGGCTGCGTTGAGCGCATGCACGAGCGCGCGGCTTTCGGACGTCGGGAACAGCCAGTCGGACGTGAAGCTCACCACGCAGAAGCGCGTCTTGGTGCCCTCGAAGGCGGCCGCCAGGCTGCCGCCATGCTCGGCCTGCAGATCGAAGTAATCCATCGCGCGCGTGATGTAGAGATAGGAATTAGCGTCGAACCGGTCGACGAAAGTGGAGCCCTGGTGACGCAGATAGCTTTCGACCTGGAAATCGGCGTCGAAGCCGTAGGAGAGCTGGGCGCGGTTCTGCAGACGCCGCCCGAATTTGCGGTGCAGCGCCGTTTCGGAAAGATAAGTGATGTGGGCGGCCATCCGCGCCACGGCAAGGCCGCGCTGCGGCTGCGTGCCCGCAGCCTGGTACGCCCCGCCGTTCCATTGCGGATCGGCCATGATCGCCTGGCGGCCAACTTCGTGGAACGCGATGTTCTGCGCCGAATGGCGATAGGACGTGGCGACGGGCACGGCCGCGAACACGCGCTCTGGATACGCCGAACACCATTCGAGAACCTGCATGCCGCCCATCGAACCGCCGATCGCGCAGAACAGCTTGTCGATGCCCAGATGGTCGAGCAGACGCGCTTGCGCTTTCACCATGTCGCCGATCGTGATGACCGGAAAGGAAATGCCGTAGGGCTGTCCGGTAGCCGGGTCGATGTCCTTGGGTCCTGTGGTGCCCATGCAGCCGCCGAGAACGTTCGCGCACACGACGAAATAGCGTTCCGTGTCGAGAAGCTTGCCCGGCCCCACGATGGCTTCCCACCAGCCGGGCTTGCCGGTGACCGGATGGCGGTCGGCCACGAAATGGTCGCCCGTCAAAGCATGGCAAACCAAAATGGCGTTCGATTTTTCGGCGTTCAGCGTGCCGTAGGTCTGATAGGCGACCGCGACCGGCCCGAGCTCGATGCCGGAATCGAGGCGCAGTGGATCGCTTGCCGGAATCACAAAGCGTTTTCCGGGAAGCGACGCGGCAGCGCCGTCGGGAGGCGTCAAGGTCGGATGTGCGGTCAAGGGAACGATGCCAGGGGCCAAGAGGATGCAAAAGCGGCCGAGCGGGCCGGTTGGGGGAAACGAAGTGGGCGAAACATGGGCCAAGCGGCACGCGGATTCAAGCGCTTGCTGAAATCGGGCGCCGCTTTGGCGCGGGGCAATTGTATTGCGCGGCGTAACGGCGCTGGGCTATGGCTTGTGCGTCCATCATGATCCAGTTCCAATGACCCAAGCGCCTGCTTCGCTCGCCGATTTGCGCCGTCGCCTCGATGCGATCGACGACCGGCTGCTCGATCAGCTCATGGAGCGCGCGCGCGCGATGGAAGACGTGCGCGCCGCCAAAGCCGCCGACGCCACAGGCAACGGGGGCTCCCCGAGCCTGCAGCTGGCGCGGCCGGGGCGCGAATTGGCGGTCCTGCGTCGCCTTACGGCGCGCATCCAAGGCCCGCTGCCGCCGGGTCTGGTCGTGCGGCTGTGGCGCGACATCATGACGAGTTTCACGCGCCTGCAAGGCGCATTCTCGGTCGTCGTGCTCGATGCCGCCGACGACGAGCGCGGCAAATCGCCGCCAAGACTGACGGGCTTGGCGCACCGCCATTACGGCCAAGCCACGCCGCTTCTGACGGCAAGTTCGCCCGCCCAGCTCATCGCGCGCCTCGACGACGGACGCGCGCAATTGGGGCTGCTGCCGACGCCCGAAGACACGCCCGATCTCAATTGGTGGCGCAATCTTGCTCCAAGCGGCCTGCAGGTTCTGGCGCGCCTGCCGATCGACGGGCGCGAAACCCAGCCCGGCGCCTTCGTCGTCGGGCGCCAGAGTTTCGAGGAATCGGGCGCGGATCGCGGCCTGCTTGTCGTCGCACCCGACATCGAGGCAAGCCGCGCCAAGCTCGTGCGGCTTCTGACCGAAGCAGGGCTTCGCCCCGTCGGCATCATCGCCGAAACAACTGTCGGCGGCCGACCGATTTTCTTGATGGTCAACGAGTTCTACGTCGCTGCGGACGACGCGCGGCTCGCGAACTTGGCCGACACCGGTCTGCGCACGATCGTGGCGGGCGGCTACGGCGTGCCGCTCGGCCTTGCGCTCGACCAGCCTTTGAAGGGAGTTCCCGCATGACGTCGCCCGTGCCGCGCCCCGGCATTCTCGAGATCAAGCCATATGTCGGGGGCAAGTCGAGTGCTGCGGGATCGCAAAAGCCGATCAAACTCTCGTCGAACGAGGGCGCGTTGGGCCCGTCGCCAAAGGCCGTTGCGGCAGCGGCGGCGGCAACGGCCGAAATGCATCGCTATCCCGACAGCCAGTCGACCGCCTTGCGGACGGCCATCGGCAAGCGTTTCTCGCTCGATCCGGCGCGCATCGTTTGCGGCTCGGGCTCGGACGAGCTGATCGCGCTGCTGGCGAAAGCCTATGCCGGGCCCGGCGACGAGGTGCTCTACAGCCAATACGGCTTCACGATGTATCCGATATCGGCGCTTGCCGTCGGCGCCACGCCCGTGTGGGCGCCGGAGCAGGGCTATCGCACCGACATCGACGCGCTGGTCGCCAAGGCGGGGCCGAAGACCAAAATCTGTTTTCTCGCCAATCCCAACAACCCGACCGGCTCCTACGTGACGGGGGCGGACATCAAGCGCCTGCGCGACCGGCTTCCGCCGCATGCGCTGCTGGTGATCGATGCGGCCTATGCCGAATACGTGAGCCGCAACGACTACTCGGCCGGCGTCGAAATCGTCGACGGCAGCGACAACACCGTGATGCTGCGCACCTTCTCGAAAATGTTCGCGCTCGGCGGAATGCGCCTTGGCTGGGCCTATTGCCCGCCCGCGATCGTGGACGTGCTCGACCGCGTGCGCGGCCCCTTCAATGTGGGTGCGGCCGCACAGGCGGCCGGCGTTGCGGCAGTCGAGGACCTCGCCTTCCAGGACCGGGTGCGCGCGCACAACGACCGCCTCCTGCCGTGGTTCGCGGGCGAATGCGAAAAGCTCGGCCTTTCGACGCTGCCCTCGGTGGGCAATTTCGTGATGGTGCGCTTCCCCGATTCGCCCCAGCGCAATGCGGCGGCGGCGAACGAATTTCTGATGGGGCGCGCTATAATCCCGCGCGCGGTCGCCAATTACGGCCTGCCGGAGTTCCTGCGCTTCACCATCGGCACGGACACGGAAATGAAGGCTGTCGTCGCGGCTTTGGCGGAGTTTTTGAAATGAAACCCGTCGTCGGCACGCTGGCGATCGTCGGCTGCGGGCTGATCGGTTCGTCGATCGCGCGCGCGGCAAGGCGCGGCAACGCCGCCGCGCGCATCGTCGTGTGCGACGCGGACGCAGGCGCGCGCCGCGCGATCGCCAAGCTCGGTTTCGCCGACGCTATCGCGGCCTCACCCGCAAAGGCCGTCGTCGGTGCCGACATGGTCGTTCTTTGCACGCCGATGTCGACCTACGCCGCGATCGGGCGCGCGATCGGGCCCAAGCTAAAGACGGGCGCCATCCTCTCGGACGCCGGCTCGGTCAAGCGCGCCGCCCTCGACCAGCTGGCGCCATTCGTGCGGAAGGGCGTGCATCTCGTCCCCGCCCATCCCGTGGCAGGCACGGAGAATTCCGGACCGGAAGCGGGCTTTGCCGAGTTGTTCGACGGCCGCTGGTGCATCGTGACGCCGGTCGCCGGCACGACCAAGCAGGCCACCAAGAAGGTCGAAGCCTTGTGGGCGCGCCTGGGCAGCAAGGTCGCCGTGATGACGCCCGAACACCACGACCGCGTACTTGCGATCACGAGCCACGTGCCGCACCTGATCGCCTATACGATCGTAAACACGGCAAGCGATCTCGAGGGCACGCTTCGCGCCGAAGTTATCCGCTATTCGGCTTCCGGATTCCGCGATTTCACGCGCGTGGCGGCCTCGAACCCGGTCATGTGGCGCGACATTTTCCTCGCCAACAAAGACGCCGTGCTCGAAATGCTGGGGCGGCTCTACGAGGACATCGCGCTTCTGCAGAAGGCGATCCGCCACGACGAGGGCGAAACGCTCGAGCGGCTTTTCGCCAAGGCGCGCCGCATCAGGCGCAGCGTCGTCGCCGCCAAGCAGGACTGACTACAAGCGCGCATAGCGCAGGATCGTCGCCTTGCGGCCCTGCAGCCGCGCTTTGGCGGCGTAGCGCGTTTCGATGGCGTCGGGCGGATAGAGACGCCAATCGTCGGCGACGCGCGCGGTCCAGGCGAAAGCCGGATGCGCTTTCATCTGCACGAGCATCCACAAAAGATACGGCTCGTCGTCGGTCGCGAGGCGCAGTTCGGCCCCCGGCTTCAGCAGCCGGGCCGCTTCGTCGAGAAAGGGCGGAGCGATCAGGCGGCGCTTGTGGTGGCGCTGCTTGGGCCAGGGATCGGGATGCAAAACGAACAGTTTTTCGAGCGACGCTTCCGGCAGATGGCCCAAAAGTTCGCGCGCATCGCCGGCATAAAGGCGCACGTTTTCGAGGCGGCGCGTCTCGAGATGGCGCACGGCCGACACGACGCCGTTGACGAACGGCTCGGCGCCGATCAGCGCCACATCGGGATTGTTGGCAGCCTGGTGTGCCAAATGCTCGCCGCCGCCGAAACCCACTTCGAACCACAAAGCGCGCGGCACGAAGCCGAACAGCGAGGGAATGTCGAGGTACATGCCCGGTGCGGGTTTGGCGAGCGCATAGGCTGGGAGCTTGTCGTCGACGAGAACGGTCTGGTTGGGCTTGAGCTTGCGCCCGCGCCGCCGGCCGTAGGAATGCACAAGGCGCCGGGGTTCTCCCGGCGCCTTGTCGTTTCCGTCGCGATCCGCTTCGTCGTTCAACGCGCGCCGAACGCCTTGCGCAGATCCTTGACGAGGTCGGTCTTTTCCCACGAGAAGCCGCCGTCCTTTTCGGGCGCGCGGCCGAAATGGCCGTAGGACGAGGTGCGCCGATAGATCGGCTTGTTGAGGCCCAGATGCTCGCGAATGCCGCGCGGCGTGAGATTCACGAGCTGCTGCAGCACGTTCGAGAGCTTGGCTTCGTCCACGCTGCCGGTCCCGTCCGTATCGACATAGACCGACAAGGGCTTGGCGACGCCGATCGCGTAGGAGAGCTGGATCGTGCAGCGGTCGGCAAGGCCGGCCGCGACGACGTTCTTGGCGAGATAGCGCGCGACGTAGGCGGCCGAACGGTCGACCTTTGTCGGGTCCTTTCCCGAGAAGGCGCCGCCGCCATGCGGAGCCGCACCGCCGTAAGTGTCGACGATAATCTTGCGGCCGGTGAGACCGCAATCGCCGTCGGGGCCGCCGATCACGAAATTGCCGGTCGGGTTCACGTAGAACTCGTTCTCCGGAATCTTCCAGCCCTTGGGCAGAACGGCCTGCACATAGGGGCGCACGATCTCGCGCACGTCGTCCTGGTCGACCTTGGCCGAATGCTGGGTCGAAACGACGATGGCCGTCGCTTCGACGGGCTTGCCGTTCACGTAGCGCAGCGTGACCTGGCTCTTGGCGTCGGGCTCGAGATATTTCTCTTTGCCCGAATGGCGCGCTTCGGCCATCAGCCGCAGTATGTTGTGCGAATACTGCAACGGCGCCGGCATCAGCTCCGGCGTTTCGTTCGTGGCATAGCCGAACATGATGCCCTGGTCGCCCGCACCTTCGTCCTTGTTGCCCTTGGCGTCCACGCCCATGGCAATGTCGGCCGACTGGCCGTGCAGATGGACCTGCACCTTGGCCTTCTTCCAGTGGAACCCCTTCTGCTCGTAGCCGATCTCGCGCACGGCGCCGCGCGCCAGCTTTTCGATCACCTCGGCATTGACCTTGCCGCCTTTGAGCATCGGCGCCTTGGGACCGCACTTTTTCGCGTCGAGGCGGACTTCGCCCGCGATCACGATGCGGTTGGTCGTCACCAGCGTTTCGCACGCCACGCGCGCGTAGGGGTCGAGGCCCAGAAACGCGTCGACGACCGCGTCGGAGATGCGATCGGACACTTTGTCCGGGTGGCCTTCGGAAACGGATTCGCTGGTGAAGACAAACTCGCCCTTGCGCATGGGCTTTCCTCCGAAATGGGATCAAGGATCAGAACGTTCGAGCCGCCGACAACGCGCGCGACTCGGGAGCTATTTCCCGCGCCGCGCACGAAAACTGCGGTCTTGTGGCAAGGATCGTCCGGCGCGTCAACAGCCAAGCAGCACGCAGGCGAAGACCGCGCCTCGGGTTGACGCCGAATCGCCCCTATTTCGCTTTTTTCTTGGCTTTGTTGGTCGATCCGACCGGGCGGCCGCGGCGCGGGCGGGCAAGCGCCGTCGGACTGTTGCTGCCGATCGCGCGGATGGCGTTGACCATGTTCTGGCGCAGCTTGCGGTCCTCGATGTCGTAGTAGGCGCGGACGAGTTCGATCGTTTCGCGCCGCACGAGGGGATCGATCTGGTAGGTTGGCACCGGGCCTTCGGCGAGGCCCTGGATATGTTTGCGGCCGTAGGCGGCGACGTCGTTCGGCATTTCGTCGAAGAAATACTGCACGGTCGTGTCGAGGGCGCGCGCCGCTTCGTAGAGGCGCGAGGCCGACATGCGGTTGGCGCCGCGCTCGTTCTTCTGGATCTGCTGGAAGGTCACGCCGAGCAAGCGCCCCACTTCCTGCTGCGACAGACCGAGGATCGTGC
Organism: Tagaea sp.; assembly: GCA_044378015.1. Taxonomy (GTDB): domain Bacteria; phylum Pseudomonadota; class Alphaproteobacteria; order CACIAM-22H2; family CACIAM-22H2; genus Tagaea. The sequence continues at coordinate 5,759 of JBILXZ010000003.1, read as the reverse complement.
GTCGCTCGCGCAGCCGATGCCCGACATGCACGTCGATCGGGTTCGGACCCGGCGAGGCGCGCCCGCGGCGGCCGCGCGCCGCTGCAACATTCGGTTTCTTCTTCTCGGCCATTCAACGAAACTCCCGTGTCGAAACCGAAACCCGCAGGGTGTACATTTATAGTCGGTGCGAACATAACGCGCAATCAAGCGCGAGGCAAAATGGAAATTCGCTACGTCGCCACGTAGCGTTGCCGCAACAGACCCGCGCACGCGCCGAAAATCGCCGCCAGAAAAACGACCGGCACGCTGCGCGCGCGCGCGTAGGGCGGTGCCGGCAAGGCCGACGGCAAACCGGAATCGAGCACACCGCGCACGCCGAGTCCGAGCTTGGCGATCGGGCGGCCGTAGCCGTCGACGACCGCCGAAATACCGCCGCCTGCCGCCCGGATCGCGGGCAAGCCTTCTTCGACCGCGCGCAGCCTTGTCGCGGCAAAATGCTGGTGCGGGCCGCTCGATTGCCCGAACCACGAATCGTTGGTGATGTTCAGCAGCAGATTCGGGCGCGGACCTTCCGGTACGACGTTGCCGGGAAAAACGATCTCGTAGCAAATCAGCGGGCTTGCGACCGGCAAGCCTCGGATCGCCAGAAGCTGCGGCCCGGGCCCCGCGCTGAAATCGACGCCGCCCGGCACGATGCGCTCGAACGGCAGGAAGCCGCGCAACGGCACATATTCGCCGAACGGCACCAAATGGAATTTGTCGAAGGTGGCGCTTAGCGTGCCGTCGGGCTCCATCGCATGCAGCGAATTCCACGCGAAGATAGTGCCGTCGGCATCGCGCGCAAAACGCGGAGCACCCGTGACCAGCATGCCACCCGGCGGCACGGCCGCCGCCACCTGCGCGCGCCGCGCCGCCAAGGCGGGCGTGTCGCCCCAGATCGGAAACGCGGTTGCCGTCTCCGACCAGACCACGTGCGTGGCGGCCGAAAAGCCGTCGCTGCGCGTGAGTGCGATCAGCTCTTCGAGATTTCGCTCGCGCGCTTCCGGGTCCCATTTCAGCGCTTGCGGCACGTTGGGCTGCACGATGCGCAGGCGAATGTCGGGCATCAAAGCATCGTCGCTTTGCGCCAAGCGCCAAGCGCCGCCTGCCCATGCGATCGCCAGCATCGCCGCACTCGCCGCCGTCGGCCGCCAATCGCCGCGCGCCAAGGATGCGGGCAGCGCGAAAACGAGCACGCCGACGCCCGAAAGGCCGTAGGCGCCGAACAAAGCCCCGCTCTGCGCCAGCGCGTCGTTCGCAAGCCATGCGGTCGCGACGAGGTTCCACGGAAAACCTGTCAGCACATGGCCGCGGGCGAGTTCGCCCAGCATCCAGAAGAGCGCGAGTCCGAAGGGTGCTGCAGCCCCCGACAATTTGGCCGCACGCACGCATGCGGTCGCTGCCCCCACAAACACGCCGAGAACGGCGCCCAAACCCAGCACGGCAAACGGAATGAGCCAGCCTACGCGCCACCATTCGATCATCAGCGCGTTGGCGATCCAATAGAGGCCGGCCGCAAAATGCCCGAGCCCGAACAGCCAGCCGATCCAGAAGGCGCTGCGAACGCGGCAACCCTCGATCATCCACACGAGGCCGACGAACGCCACGAACCCAAGCGGGAACAGATAAAGCGGCGGCAGAATGCCTGCACCCAAGACGCCGAAACCGATCGCGGCGGCCGCACGGCGTCGTCCGGAAAGGCGGCCAAGGGCCTCGGCGGCCGAACCCAAACGCGACAGCCCCATGGGATCAGCCGGCCGGCTCGTCGGAAGCGCCGCGCGGCTCGATGCGGCGCGCCTTGAGTTTCCGGATGCGCCGAGGATCGGCGTCGGCGATCTCGAACTCGCAGCCCGCCGGGTGTCGGATGATCTCGCCGCGGCCGGGCACGCGGCCCGCGACCGACACGACCGCCCCGCCCACCGTGTCGACGTCGGCCGCGCGCTCGGCGTCGTCGAGAGCGATGCCGGTCTGCGTCTGGAATTCGTCGATGGGCAGGCGCGCGTCGACGAGCCACATTCCGTCGGCGGTCTTTGCGAGCAACGGGCCGTCTTCGACGTCGTGCTCGTCTTCGATGTCGCCGACGATCGCCTCGACCACGTCTTCGATCGTCACGAGACCGTCGATGCCGCCGTACTCGTCGACGACGAGGGCGAGATGCGTGCGGCTTTTGCGCATCTCGAGAAGCAGATCGAGCACACGCATCGAAGGCGCGACAAAAAGAACTTTGCGCAGCACGTCGGCGAGATCGAACGCCTCGCCCGACTGCTTGACTCGCAGCACGTCTTTCACGTGCACGAACCCCTGCACCTCGTCGAGCGAGCCTCGGAAGACCGGCACGCGGCTGTGCGCCTCGCGCACCAGGAAGGCGACCAGCTCCTCCAGCGCAATGCCGTAATCGACCGCGACGATGTCTGCGCGCGGGACCATCACGTCTTCGGCGGTGACTTCGCGCAGGCGCAAGACGTTGGCGAGAATGGCGCGCTCGGCCGCCCCCATCGGTTCGGCGGGTGCCTCGCCCTCTTCGAGGATTTCTTCGATCGTGTCGCGCAGCTGCTCTTCGGCCGCGCGCCCGCGCGGACGCAGCATGTCGCGCAGACGTTCGCGCAGGCGGTCGGCGAAACTTTGGGCGTCGTCGTTCATGCGGCGGTCCTGTCGGCGGACGGCCGGGTGCCGTAGGGATCGGGCAGACCCAATCGGCGCAGCACGCGCCGCTCGCGCGCTTCCATGGCGAACGCGTCGGCGGCGGTCTCGTGGTCGAAGCCGCGCAGATGCAGCGTGCCGTGCACGACCAGGTGGCGCACATGGCGTGCGAAGGATTTGCGCTGCAAGCGCGCTTCCCGCCGGCACGTCTCGAAGGCCAGCGCCACGTCGCCCGCACCGGGGCTTGCGGCAAAGGACAGCACGTTCGTGGGCTTGTCCAGCCCGCGAAAATCGCGGTTGAGTTCGCGCAGCAGCGCGTCGTCGGCGAGGGCGATGGCAATGGGACCGCCCGCGCCGCCTTCGAGCGCCGCCGCAGCGGCCTGGCGGACGACGGCTTCGGTTCGGGCAAGCGCGCGCCGCCAGCGCGGATCGAGCACGGCAATGCGAATGTCGGCGTTCATTTCTTCGCGTCGTCGCGCTTGTCGTAGGCGTCGACGATGCGCCCGACCAGCGGATGGCGCACGACGTCTTGGTTGAGGAAGCGCACGGTGCCGATCCCTTGCACGCCTTCGAGCGCTTCGAGCGCGTCGGCGAGACCAGAGCGCATGCCCGGCGGCAAATCGACCTGGCTCAAATCGCCGGTCACGACCATGCGGCTGCCTTCGCCCAAGCGCGTCAGAAACATTTTCATCTGCATGGCGGTCGTATTCTGCGCCTCGTCGAGAATCGCGAACGCGTTGGCAAGCGTGCGGCCGCGCATGAAGGCGAGCGGCGCGATTTCGATTTCGCCGGTGGCCAGGCGCTTGGTCACCTGCTCGCCGGGCAGCATGTCGTAGAGCGCGTCGTAGAGCGGGCGCAGATAGGGGTCGACCTTCTCGCGCATGTCGCCGGGCAGGAAGCCCAGACGCTCGCCCGCCTCGACTGCAGGGCGCGACAGAATGATGCGGTCGACCTTGCCCGAAGTCAGCGCATCGACCGCCATGGCGACCGCAAGATAGGTCTTGCCGGTTCCGGCGGGACCCACGCCGAACACCAGCTCGTTGAGCTTGAGGGCCTTGAGATAGGCGCCTTGATTGGCCGTGCGAGGCGCGACGCGCCGCTTGCGCGTGGTGATCGCAAGGCCCTCGGCGCCGAAAAGATCCAGTCCGCCTTCGCTGCTGCGCGGCTGCGACAGGCGCACGGCTGCCTCGACTTCGCCAAGATCCACGTTCATCCCCTTGCGCAATTTCGCGTAGACGGCGTTCAGCGCGTCGCGCGCGGCCTCGGTCGCCGAATGCGGCCCTTGGATGCGCACCTGGTTTCCGCGCGACATGATTGCGACGCCAAGCATCTGTTCGATGCGCGCCAAGTGCCGGTCGTGCTCGCCGAACAAGGGCGACAGCAGCGACGTATCGTCGAAAGCCAGCACGATGGGAGCGCTCACGCCGACCGCCTTTCCGCCGAAGCGTAGGTCGCGTCGCAGATTTCGCCGGCCAACGAGTTCGGCGCCAGCGCCGCGATGCGCGTATGCAGAACCTGCCCCGCCGCCGCGCTGGACGCGTTCGCGTGCACGGGCTGCAGCCACGGCGTTTTGCCGACGAGCTGGCCCGCATAGCGGCCTTCGCGCGCGTACATCACCGGCACGGTCTTGCCGACCAGAGCGCGGTTGAATGCGTCCTGCTGCTCGCGCAGCAGCGCCTGCAGGCGCTGCAGCCGAGCATCCTGCACGGATTCGGGAACCTGGGCGGCAATGAGGGCGGCGGGCGTGCCCGGGCGCGGCGAATATTTGAACGAATAGGCGGCGGCAAAGCCGATCTCGGCGACGAGCGCCAATGTGGCTTCGAAATCCGCATCGGTTTCGCCGGGAAAGCCGACGATGAAATCGCTCGAGAGCGCGATGTCGGGACGGGCGGCGCGCAAACGGCGCACCAGATCGCGATACTGGTCGGCCGTATGGCCACGATTCATCGCGTCGAGAACGCGATCCGAACCCGATTGAACGGGCAAATGCACGTAGGGCATCACGGTCGGCGTATCGGCGTGCGCGGCGATCAGGTCGGCATCCATGTCGCGCGGATGAGAGGTCGTGTAGCGCAGCCGCTTGAGCCCGTCGATTCGCGCAAGTCTGCGCATCAAAGCGCCGAGCCCGATCTCCGTCCCGGTCTCGTCGCTTCCGTGATAGGCATTGACGTTCTGGCCCAGCAGCGTGAGTTCGACGGCGCCGTTTGCGACGAGGGCGCGCGCTTCGGTTTCGACCGACGCGAGCGTGCGCGAATACTCCGCACCGCGCGTATAGGGCACCACGCAGAAGGTGCAGAATTTGTCGCAGCCTTCCTGCACGGTCAGAAAGGCCGAGACGCCCTGGGCGGTCGCGGGGGCGGGCAGGTGGTCGAACTTCACGTCGACCGGAAAATCGGTGTCGAGCGCGGTGCCGGACCCGCGGGCCGCGCGCGCAACCAGTTCGGGCAGGCGGTGATAAGCTTGCGGGCCCAACACCACATCGACATAGGGTGCCCGCGCCAGGATGGCTTCGCCCTCGGCCTGGGCCACGCAGCCGGCGACGGCCAGCATGGTGCCGTCGCGGTCTTTGAGCGGTTTGAGGCGTCCCAGCTCCGAGAAAACCTTCTCGGAGGCTTTTTCGCGGATATGGCACGTATTCAGAATGACAAGGTCGGCCCCTTCGGCTTGATCGACCGGGCGAAAGCCAAGCTGCGCCAGGACATCCGCCATGCGGGCGGAGTCGTAGACGTTCATTTGGCAGCCATATGTTTTGATGTGGAGCTTTTTCACGCGCGCCGCAAACTCATGGACAAACCTATCATTGCCGGACGCGGCGCTTCAAGCGGCCACCGGGCGACCCGCATTGATTGCCGCCAGCGTCTGCGAAATCGTCGATTCGCAGTGCTGGGACAAGGCCTTGCGCGATCCGGCGGCGGCAAGGCTCGTGGCCGGATGGAAGACGATTTCCACGTCGAGCTGTCCCAGGCCGATGAGGCGCCACAGATGCGGCAGCAATTCCATGTCGCCGTACCAAGCCACCGCCGGACGCAAGGCGCGGCACAGCGGCATGCCGTCGAGCCGCACATAAGCGATCGTGACCGGCTGCACGACCACGCCCG
>JBILXZ010000033.1:0-39654 GCA_044378015.1 Tagaea sp. | reverse complement strand
CTTGCAAGGCCAGCTCCGCCATCAGCGCGCGAAGCGTGATGTCCGGCTTCTGCGCAACGCGCGCCAGCAGCCAATCGCGGTGTGCCGCCAGCGTGCGAGGCTTGCTGCCGCCGCGTCGGCGCGCTTGGGTCTCCCCCGTCGTCCGATGCCGATTTACCCACCGGATCGCGCTCGAAACGCTCACTCCGAAGATCGCCGCCGCGGCATGGCAGGAACGGCCCGCCGCAACCGCGCGGATCACACGCTCGCGCAAGTCTTTCGAATAGGCTACCCGCATCCATGCTGGCCTCCAATCCAGTACTAAGCTTGAATCAGAATTCGCAGCCTTTGGGAATCCCCTATCGATTCAAAACCAAACAATCACGCTCTAACGGGTAAATCCGGACACATCTGGCGCCAAGAAATTTGACCCGAGCTTGCATGGCTTTAGGGTCTAGGCCAATGCCGGCACGATCTGTTCGGCGGAGTTTTGCTTGTTAAGCATCTTCAATTCTTCCTTTCCACATTGATTACATCAATCTGCGCGGCCCAAGAAAACACGATCAGGTCAGCACACCGGAGTTTCAGACATAGTACCAATCAGTAAGTCGCGCGCCCGCCCGAAAGGTCGAACACGGCGCCGGTGGTAAAGCTGTTCTGCTGCGTTGCAAGCCAAACGATCATCTCGGCAGATTCGTCGACCTCCAGAAAACGTCCGCGCGGGATCTTCGAAAGCATATAGTCGATATGGGTCTGCTGCATCTGGTTGAAAATCCGCGTGCGCGCGGCGGCGGGCGTCACACAGTTTACGGCGACGTTCACATCGGCAAGTTCCTTGCCCAAAGACTTCGTGAAGCCAATAACCCCTGCCTTCGACGCCGAATAGGCGCTAGCGTTGGGGTTGCCCTCTTTGCCCGCGATCGAAGCGATGTTGACGATCCGACCGTAATTTCGCGCACGCATGCCCGGCACCACCGCTTTGTTCAAATAGAACGTGCCGAGTAGATTGATCTGGACGATCTTCTCGAATTCGCCAACCGGATAATCGGCGACGGGCGCATTCATGCCGGCGATCCCGGCAGAGTTTACCAGTATATCGACCGGGCCGAGCCGCGACTCGGTTTCGGCCAAGGCGGCTTGCACCGAAATCCAATCGGCCACATCGGCGCGCACGGCGATGGCGCCGCCGCCGATCGCGGCCGCGTGGGATGCGGCAAGGGTCGTATCAATATCCCACAGCGCCACCTTGGCGCCGTTGGCCGCAAGCAATCCGGCGACGGCGCCGCCGATCCCTTGGGCGCCGCCTGTAACGATCGCATGCTTTCCGGCGACATCGTATTTGTTCATTGTTCGAGCTCCCCGCTATCTGCCAAATTCAACTCGCTGACCGACTTTTGAACCAATCCATCGGAAGATTACGACATCGTAACTGCGTCGAGAAGTTTGTCCCCGAGCTTGCAATTGAAGCTTTGGTAGTCACCGCTTTGCCAATCGCGAGCGCGCTCGATAAGCGAACGCCACCAACCGATCTGCGCGGCCCCAATCGTCGCCTCCGGGTTTCAGCAAGGAACCGAAGCACCTCGCGCTGCGGCAGACGCCGCGATCGCCGTCGCCACTTGGAGTCCCGCAACGGCATCCGCAGCCGTCGCCTCGGGCTCAAGTTCGCCGACCAAGCCCGCAATCCAGCGCCGATGATGGCGCTCGCCGAAACGAGTGCTTTCGAGCGTCTCGACCGTCCACGCTCCGTCGCCGTTGCGGCGCCAGGCGAGTGTGCCGAGTTCGCTGCGCACCCAAATGGTGCCGTGGATGCCATAAAGTTCAAGCCGGAAACGCTCGCAACCCGCTACCTCGACAAACGACATTTCGTGCGACGCAACGACGCCCGCCTGGCAGCGATAGACGGCCCAGGTACTGTCCGGATTTTCGACGGTCACGTGGCGCCCATCGGCAAGCGTGCGGTTCGGCTTCAGGATCGCCGTCGTGGCGCTGACACTGGCGATCTCGCCCGCGACCAGCCGGACCAGGTCGATCCCGTGCACGCCCAATTGGTGGACAACGCCGCCCGACACATTCGCGCGTTTGTAGAACCAGTCGCCCCAGTCTGGGCCTGCCGTGGCGTTGCGAATGCGGATGCTCTGCAACGCGCCGATGGCGCCGTCCGCGACAAGTTCGCGCGCGCGCAAAAACTCGTCGAAATAGCGATGCATGAAACTGACCTGCAGGTCGATCTTCGCCGCAGCGGCACGCGCAACGATACGTCGACACCCGGCCACATCACCGGCCATCGGCTTTTGCAGCAGCAGCGCCTTGCCTGCAGCGGCCACCTGCGTTGCCAAATCTTCGTGCGTGTCGTCAGGTGTTGCCACGATCACCGCGTCGATATCGTCGCGCGCAAGCACGGCCGCCAGATCCGCGCTCGAAGCGCCGATGCCGTGGCACTTGGCAAGCGCTGCGGCCTTGTCCGCATTGCGGCCGACGACGCAACGCATTTCTGCGCCCGGAACGGTCTTAACGCCGCCAATATGATAGTCCGCGATCGAGCCGGTGCCGATGATCGCGACACCCAGGCGCCGCGTCATGGCATCGCCTGCCCGATCGCAATGCTGGCAGAATCGTTGGCTGCCGAAGCGAAGGCCGCCTCTACGATTTCGACCGATAGCAGCGCTTGGGCAAAGCTGCACGAGACCTGCGCACCGGTGCGCAGCGACGTCAAGAACTCGGTCGTAATTGCGCCTTCGTTCGGCACCGCGGCCAGTTCCTCGCGCGTGGCCCCGCGCTTGCTGTGCCAGCCCATCGTCCAGCCCGTGGGCATCGCCAGCGGACGGCGCAATTCGATCATGCCATCCTCGCCGAAGATTCGGATTTCGTCCCACATATGCCAGCCTTCTTCGATGCACGAGATCTGGCACTCGACGCCGGGGAATCCGATCTCGATGAAGCCGCCAAGATCGGCCCGGCCCGGCGGGCCCGCGCGCAGGCGGCTGCGCACCTGCGTCGGCCGACTGTCGATCAGCCATGGCACAATATCCGCCATATGCGTGCCGCGCCCGGTATAGGCCCCCCCGCCGCCAAGCGCAGGATCGAGAAACCAGCCGCTTTTTTCGTAGCCAAGCTGGATCGTCTGAACGAAGCGAACGGCGCCGACCCCGCCAGCGCGCACAATGTCGCGCGCGCGCAGACAGCCGACATCCAGGCGCCGGTTGAACGCGACGGCGTTGGCAAGCTTCTTGGCAGCGGCGCGTTCGATCAGACGCACCGCGTCCGCGCGCGCCATGACAAAGGGTTTGTCGACCAGCACGGCCCAACCGCGCTCCAACGCAGCCATCGCATGCCCTGCATGCAGCATGTGCGGCGTTGTCACCAGGACCGCATCGACATCGGGCATATCTTCAAGGCGCGCGACGAGCCTTGCGCCGGTTTGCGTTGCAAGCGCCTTGACCGCGTCGCCCGCCAACGGATCGAAGATCCCGACCAGCTTGACGCCCGTGTCGGCCAACAGCGTCGGAACGTGGTAGCGGCGCGAAAAACCGCCGCACCCGATCATCGCAAATCGAATCATTTTCAGGTCCTCTCAAGATTTCGACTAAACAAAGCGAACAGGCGCGACCAGACGCGTTCGGCAGCCTGTTTTTGGTAGCAATAGCGTTCTGGAAACGTGAAGCCGTGCTCCGCACCTTTGTGGTGCTCGATACGATAGCGCAGGCCGCGAGCGACGAGCGCTGCTTCGAGCGCATCAGCGTGGGCAAGCGGCGCCACGGGATCGTCTTCAGCCCAGCCGAAATAGCTTTCGGCGTTCGTGCGCGCGACCAGCAGATGCGGCGAGTCCGCGCCTGCACTCACCAGCCTTCCGCCGTGGAGCGAGGCGTAGGCCCCGATGCGATCCGGGCACGCAGCCGCAGCCGCCAGCGCATGGCGCCCGCCCATGCAGTAACCGACAGTTGCCACACGCGCACCGGCATTTGCGTCGCGCGCGGCAAAGTCGAGCATCGCCTTCGTGTCGCCCGCAGTCATCGCCATCGACAAAGCGTCGTTGAGCGCCATCATGCCCGGATCGAGCGTGCCTGTCGCCAGCACGCTCGGATCGAAAGACGGGCCGCCGTCGCGGTAATAAAGATTGGCCAGCATCGTATAGTAGCCCGCCGACGCAAAACGCCGAGCCATGTCGCGCAGTTCCTCGCGGATGCCGAGCGCGTCCATGTAAACGAGCACGACTGGAAACGGGCCGCCCTCGTCGGGATGAACGACAAAACACGGCATGCGCCCGTCGGCCGTCGCGATCTCGACATCTCGTTCGATCATGTTTTCCCCATCCGAACGAAGATCGGGCTCGACCACGCGTAGGCGCCGTCCCATTGCCGTACGCGAACCCAATAGGCATTCCAGCCCGACTGCGGTGCCGGATCGCGCCACGTACCCGCCCAATTCGAAGCCCCGAGATTCGCAGGCAGCCGGCGGACATCAAGTTCGCGCTGCGGTTTGCTGTCGGCAAAATGCGCCGGCAGTTCGGCAAACGGAACCGTCGCGGATATCTGCGGCGTGCGGATCGACAGGATGGCGTCCTCAGCCGCCTCGATCGGCACGACGATGCCGTCCCAGTCGCCGCCCGTCATCGAACGCCATGCAATATGCTGGGGCCCTGCTCCGACGATCCCCTCGTCGGGCGTGTCCAGCGCATAGGGTGCGGGTGCGCCGAAACGCCCGTGCGAGAGTGCAACCGACCCGTCCCAGCGCATGCGCGCCTTGCTGAAATTGCCCGGCGCCGTGGCGCCGCGCCAGGCGATGCGAATGCGGTTCGAAGCCTCGGCGCCTTCGTCGCGCAACGTAGCGCTATGGACGATCTGCGTGCCGCGAAATATCTCGACGGCCTCGAGCGGGCCCGTGCCGTCGATCGCGATCGACAGCAATGGCGCCTTGTCCGCAGCGAACTCGCTGCCCATCGCATGGCCGTCGGCCGAATATTCGAGGCGGATACGCGACCCGTTGGTCGCATAGCAATTGCGCGCTTGCAGCGCTTCCCACAGACCCTGGCGCGACAGGCTCGACAGAGGTGCGGCGACAAGCCCGCCGCGCACGTTGCGCACAGACTGGCGGCCGGGATGGCTCGCCCCCGGTCGCCCATCGACGCCGTCGCTCCCCGCCGTGACGCCCATGCGGTAGCCGCGTTCGAGCGCTTCGAACAAAAACCATTCAGACGTCGCATGCGTCGAATGAACTTCGATCAACCGTTCGAGCGACGGTTCGTGCCAGCGCAGATCTGTCGTGCGCCCGCCGACATGCAGTGCCACCAGCGTTTCGGTGCCGCGATACTTGGCGTGCAAAGCGTCTGCGTCGGCAAGATCGCTCGCGGCATCGGACGTGTCGGCGACATATTCGTGGCTGCAGCGTGTGATCGGCGCTTGGGCGCCCGGAAAATAGAGATTGCGGTCGCCGCCTTTGCGCGTATCGGCCGACCATTCGAGACCCAACAGTGCTGCAAACCTGCCGGTCTCGTTGTAGCGTTCAGTCACGGCTTCGGTTTCGTGCCACTCGGGCGTCGTGACCAGAAAGCAGTTGGCCTGGTGGCTTGCAAAGTCGAGCCGCGCAAAGTCGCGCGCATGCGCAAAAAACGCATCGAGCGTGCGCGCCCCGCAGCCGACGAGGCTCTGGGCATGGATATCGCCCCACTGGATGCGCCGCGTCGGCGCGCTTGCATGCACCATTGTCGGGTTTGAGACGATATGCCCAAACGACCCTGCGTCGGCGACAAGGCGCGTGAGGCCGATCGATGCGCGCGTCGTGCGCCAACGAAGCACGCCCGGCAGATCAGACAGTTGTTCGCCGTCCAGCGCCGGACGCGTTGCGAGCAGGGCCGGATTGCCCCATTCGTCCTCGACGCGCAAAGCGGCTTCGAATGGCACGCCCGCAACGATGTCGCTTGGCACCATCAGATCCAAACGACGTGCCGGGCCGCCCACAACGCGCACGGCCGGTCGCGCGATCTCGACCCAAGCGCCCTCGCCAGGCCGCACGCGCACCGACAGCGCGCACGATTCCTCGATAAATGTCTGCGCGCGCAAGCTGGACGCGATCCGAATTTGCGCACCGCGCGGCAATCCGCCGATCGTCTCGATCTCGAACACGTAATCGAACGGATGCCATTCGATCGAGCGGCGCGTACGCCAGCGAAACGCCGTCGGCGGGTCGATGGAAACCGTCGTGTAGCCGGGCGCGTCCGGCGTCTCGCATTGCGGCGTGTCCCAGTCGCTCGGCCAGCGCCGCACCAAGGCAAGCGCGCTTCCCGGCGGGAGGCCGTCGGGTCCGGCCGAAAAACGCAGTTCCCAAGCGGCTTGCGCGCCTGCGACAACAGGATCGGGTCCCGTCAAATCGGCGCGGCCCGATTTTCCGGACGCGTCGAAATGGATGGGCAGGCCGCTCATGCCATGCCGATCGGCTGCGGCGGCGGGTCGCGCACGTCTTGCGGGCGACTGCGGATCATGTCGGTGAGTTCGCGCTGCATCGCCGCCATCGCCGGATCGCCGAAACGATTGTCCATCTCGCTTGGATCGTTTGCGAGATCGTAGAGTTCGCCCGCACCCGAATCGAGTTCGAGGGTGAGTTTGTGCGTTTTCGTGCGCACCGTGCGCAGACGCAGCGCCACGCCGCACCGCGAGGGATGCAGGTCCCATTCGTTGTAGGCGAAGTCGCGGCTTGCCGTACCTTCGATGAGCGGGCGCAAGCTGCGCGAATGCAGAGCCCGGCTCGCCGACAGGCCGGCATAGTCGTAGAAGGTCGAGGCGAAATCGAGCGTGGAGACCGGATGCGGCACGATCTTGCCCGCCGGAACGCCGGGTCCGCGCACGATGCAGCCCACGCGCAGCAGCCCGTCGTAATGCATCGGCCCTTTGAGCAGCAAACCATGGTCGCCGAGCCAGTCGCCATGGTCGGTCGAATAGACCACGAGCGTGTCGCGATCGAGCCCGAGGCGCTCGAGCCCGAGCAGGATGCGACCGACATTGTGGTCGATCAGCGAAATCATGCCGTAATAGTTGGCGATCAAATGGCGCAGTTGCAGATCGCTCTGCGCTGGCGTTCGCGACTGCTTGCTGCGAAAGGCCTGCAGTTCCGGGTCGGCCAATTTCGGCGTCCCTTCGAGACTGGCACGATGCCACCACGGTCGCCGATCAAGATCGAGCGTGCGATGCTCGGGCAGATCGACCGCGTCGGGATGGTGCATGTAGCACCACGGGCTCGGCGCATCGAACGGATGGTGGGGATCGGGGAACGACGCCCAGGCAAGCCAAGGGGTATCTTTGTTCGCCTGGATGAAATCGAGCGTGCGGTCGCCGATCCACGTCGAATTGTGGAAGGCCGAGGGCAACGCCGAATTCCACGTCTGCGCGGCGCCGACATCGGGCGGCAGTTTGGTCGAAAAAAGTTCGTCAAGCCGATCGCCGCGGCCCTCTTTGTGGTACCACGCCTCGTATTGCAGCCCTTGCGGCGGCTTTTGCGGCAAGAACATGTTGTGGCCGGCAATCATCATATCGACATGCTGAAAACCCATATAGGGCCCGGACCAGTCGGCGCCAAAATCCTGCGAGCTCGACCGACATTCGGGCCGCCCGCTTGGCTTGAACGTATGGAACGTCGAGAAATGCGCTTTTCCGATGAAGCCGGTTCGCCAACCGCCGCGCGCGAACGTACCGCCGAAGCCCGCTTCGCCGATGTCGGTATCGAGATCGATGCCGTTGTCCCAAACGCCATGCGTGCGCGGCAGCAGCCCGGTCAAGATCGAGGCGCGCGACGGCTGGCAGACGACATTGGGCGTGATGCAGGCCGAGAAGCGCGTGCCCGACTGCGCCAGCATGTCGAGATGCGGCGTCTGCACCTTGCGTCCTTCGAAGCCGTAGCAGTCGCCGCGCTGCTGGTCGGACGTAATAAGCAGGATATTCGGTTTGCGTGCCATCGTTTCAGGCCTCGATCCGCGTGGCAAAAACGGGCTTCTGTCCGGGTGCGGGCGAATAGCCGAAATCACCGCGTTTGATCAGCGCATCGACACCCCCAAACCGTGCGATCTTGGCTTCCTGGTCGGCGAAGGCGCGCGCGTTGACAGCATCGGGATCGAGACGCTTGCGCAGTTCCGCCTCCATCGCCGCCAGCGTTTCGCGATGCGCCGGATCTTCACCGAGGTCTGTGGTTTCGCCCGGGTCGCTTTCGAGATCGAAAAGCTCGGCGCGATAGCCGACATGGTGGATGTATTTCCAGCGTCCCTTGCGCACCATGTACATTGCCGTGATGGAACCGGCGGCGTGATACTCCCCCAACGCGACGCGCTGCGCATCGTAGGGTTCCTTCGCTATGGCGACCAGCGACTTACCGGGAAGCGTATTTTCCAACGCATCCGGCATCAACCCAACGCTCTCGATGATCGTGGGATATACATCGACCAGCGTCACCGGCGTTGCGCAGGTTTTGCCCGCAGGCACGCCCGGCCCCGCCACGATCATCGGCACGGCGGCCGCTTCTTCGTAGTGGATCGACTTGCCCCACATATGGCGGGTACCTAAATTGTCGCCATGGTCGCTCGAATAGACCACGCGCGTGCTGTCGCCGAGCCCGGCGGACTGGAGTGCTGCCAGCACCCGGCCGATATTGTCGTCGAGAAAACTCACCATGCCGAAATAGGCTGCAAGCGCCACGCGCACCTTCTCGGGCGTGAAAAAATCGTCGTAGTTCATGCACGCGCGCAATGCCGCGACCGAGGGGTGCTTGGGATAGTCGTCGGGGCCTGCAAGGCGCGGCATCGGCAGCGTTTCGGGCGGATACATCGCGTAGAACTCGGGCGGTGCGATCAGCGGGAAATGCGGCTTTACGAACGATACGAACAGGCACCACGGCTTGCTTTGGCGCGCGGCGTGGTTGGTGAGCCACTCGATTGCGCCGTCGCGGATGTTGCGGTCGTACGCGGCATACGTCGACTCCCCCGGCCCCGCCGCCTTGGCAAGATCGGGCATCCCGCCGCGCTTGGCGGCCTTGGGGCGGCGAATGAGTCCCAAAAGATCGCCCTCGCCATCCACCACATGCAGCGGGATGATCTCTTCGACGAATCCGTTGTCGTCGCTTTGCGAACGGAAATGCAACTTCCCGATGGACATCGTGTGATGGCCGGCAGCCTTCAGCCGATGCGCCCAGCTGCGCATCGACCCGTCGTAAGGATGCGCATTGTCCCAGCACGCATTCTCGGCGACGTAGGTTCCGGTATGCAGGCTCGCGCGGGCGGGTACGCAGATCGGGCAGTTGGTGTACGCGGCCGTGAATTTGGTACCGCGTGCCGCCAGCGCGTCCAGATGCGGCGTCTTTACGATTTTATGGCCGTAGCACCCGGCGACGTCGCGCGTATGCTCGTCCGACAAAATAAAGAGAACGTTGGATGCTGTGCCGCTCATCGGATCCTCGGAAGCGAAGTGACAAAAGGCCCGCCGACCGGCTGGTCGGCGCGCTCGGGAAATTCATCGCGCAACTGCGGCTGGATCCCGTCGATGCGCCTTTCGAAAGCCGCGATGCCTGCGGCGCCGTCGATGGCCGACAGCGTCGTCGCGTAGACCCGCGCTTCGCCATGCTCGAGCCATACGGTCTCGTTGCGTGCGTCCGCACCAGCCCGGTCGCCCCAGTGCGTCGATGCAGGCTCGATCGCGAAACCGTAGATGCCGTCGGCCAGGCACTGCCATTGCTGCAGACAAATGAAGTTGTCGGCACTGTACTCGACCGCAAAGCCGAGCCCGAGGCGTTCATTGAACAAAGCCGTTGGCACGCGGCCGTCTTTGTCGGCTACAGCTTCGTGGTCGAAGACTTGCTGGACGAAGCGCGCACTCGGTGCTGCCTGCGTCCGATAGCCGCTTTGCTGGCTTTCGCGCGGCATGTTGGCGGCCAGCGTGCGCTTGATGGGCGCTGCGAACCTGGCCCCTTCGTCGAGCAGCGGCCAGCCGACATTGATGTGGTAAAGCAGCATGTGCGGCGTTCTCGAAAAGCCGCGATTTTCGACACGATCGACGATGCGCACGTCGCTGCTGCCGACAGCGACTTCGACGCGCCGCACGAGCGCCAGCGACTCGCCCATGGCCTGCGCCTGTACGACCGTGCCTTCGCACCACAGCGTGCACTCGTCGCCGTCCCACCGCGCGCCGTATCCGTCAAGACGGGCGGGCTGGAACGCGCCGCGACCGTGCATCGGATAGGCAATCTCTTTGCGCGACGGCAAATCGAAGTGTGCGGCCGAGCCTTTGTCGGGCTGGCGCACATGGTCGAAACCGCACGTGCACAGCAGCCCCGAGAAGCCGCGCATAAAACCCGTTCCGCCGTCGCCCATGGGATCGAGAAACGCCGGACTGCGGAAGCCGGTGGGCGACTGCCAGGCAAACGGCACGCCTCGATAGTCGAAACGGCCGATATCGAGCGAACGGTCGATCAGCACCGTAAACTCGAGCCCCGAGCCGGTGCGGAACTCAAGCGTGCGCACGCCCCGCTCGGGACCGTCGGCATATTCGAACAGTTCGACGCCCGCAATCTGGCCGAGCGTGCCCGAGCGACGTTCGAATTCGTGGCGCGTGAGTTTCTGACCGTACAAGATGGGCATGTCTATTTCACCGCACCAGCTGTGAGACCTTTGACGATGTAGCGCTGTCCGAACAGCAGGAACGCCAAGGCCGGGACCAGCGACAACGCGGCAGTGGCCGCCATCTCGCCGTATTTGATCTCGTAGCCTTGCGCGAATTTGGCGATCGCAACCGGGATCGTGGCGGTCTGCTTGGCGGTCAAGTTGAGTGCGACGGCAAATTCGTTCCAGCTGAAAATGAACATCAAGATCGCGGTTGCCGCCAAGCCCGGGGCAACCAGCGGCACGACGATGCGCCAGATGAGGAAAGGCGTGGAGCACCCGTCGATACGGGCGGCCTCTTCAAGCTCGATGGGCACGTCGCGCACGAAATTCGTCATGAGCCACAACGCCATCGGCAGATGCACGGCGACATGGGCCAAAACCAAGCCCAGATAGGTATTGTCGAGACCGATCTCGCGATAGAGCGGGAACCAGGCCGCAACCAGCGTGATCGGCGGCACCATATGGAATACGACGGCCCATCCCAACATCGTGTGCACCGCCCAACGCGGCGTGCCCAGACGTTCTATCGCATAGCCGCCCAGCGTAGCTGCCACGAGAATGACAAGCGTGCTGCCGGCCGCTACGACAAGGCTGTTGAACGTGTTCGACATGAATTCGGTCGAGCGCGAAAACAGCACCTCGCGAAAGCTTGCCAAGGTCGGCGTGAAAAACACCTCGCCCAGCAGCAGCGAAATCTGTGACTTGAATGCGGCTGCGATAATCCAGACGAACGGGATCAGCACAAGAGCTGCGACAAGCAGCAGGCCCAGATGAAAAGCCGGTACCGCGCGTTTTTCCCAGGGATTCATGCGCGCGCTCCGTAGCGTCGGCTGGCGGCAAGCGTGCCGACGATCAGCAAAGAGATGCCGAACAGCACCGCGATCGACATGGCCGCTCCGTAGCCCATGCGATCTTGCGTGAAGAACGTTCGGTAGATCGTGTAGCTCAGCACTTCGGTCGCAGACCCCGGGCCGCCGCCGGTCAGCAGATAGATTTCGTCGAACACTTTGAGCGACGTCACGAAGCGGAACAGGAACGTGACCACGATGACCGGCATCATCATCGGGATCAGCACATAACGCAGCTCGGTCCAGGTACCCGCCCCGTCGATGCGCGCCGCTTCCTGCACGTCTTGCGGCAGCGATTCGAAGCCCGCCAGAAGCAGCAGGAAGCAAAACGGCGTCCAGTGCCAGATATCGACCAGAATGACCGACGGCAACGCCCAAGCGCGGGACCCCAGCCAATCGACGGGATGGAAACCGAGCAGCCCGATCGCCCCGTTGACCAAACCGAAATCGAAATTGAGCATGAGCTTCCACACCGCGCCGATCAGAATGCCCGGCACCAGGATCGGCAGAATGAAGATCGTGCGATACAGCGTGCGCCCCGATCGAATGCGTGAAACCGCCCAGGCCAGGAAAAAGCCAAGAACGACTTGGATCGTCACGCCGACAACCGCAAAGATCGCCGTGTTGCCGATGCCGGCTTGCAGCAGCTCATCCTCGGCAAGGCGGCGATAATGCGTAAACCCGACATAGCTCCACACCGAGTGGCCGGCGACCCATTTGATCTCGTGCACGCTCATCGCCATCAGGTTCAAAACCGGCAGCAGCGACATTGCGACGAAGATGACGGCTGCGGGCGTGAGCGCAATAGCGCGCCATTTGCGGTCGATTTGAATGCCCTGTGCGGTCATGTCATGCGCCGTTCCGTCGGCCCGCTTGCTTGCCTTGGCAAGCTTGCGGGCCGAACTTGGAACGTCCCTTTTCTACAAAGCCGCGATCTTGCCGGTACGGTATCCGGCCCGCTCCATAATCGTGTGCGACTCCTCGGCGATCGCGTTGAGGGCGCGCGCCGTCGTAAGCTCGCCGATCACAGCTTGGTTCAAGCGCAGTTCGAGAACGTCGCCGATTTGCGCGCCCTCGGGCACGCTCCACATCAGCTTCACGAACTCCGAGCTTTGCGCCATCGCCCCCATCCAGCGATTCTTGGGCTCGCGCATCAGTCCGGCGTCCGAGAGCACGTCCTGGCGCACGGGCGGAGCTCCCGCCGCCATGTATTTGAGCTGCGCATCGCGGGTCTGGAACCAGTTGAGGAACGCCAAGGCCGCTTCCTGGCGCGGGCGCGGCACGTTCTTGGGGATGCCGGCGAGCCAATGGCCCAAAACCGGAGCGGGCTTGCCGTTGGCCGAACCCGGCACGCGGGCAGCGTTGAGTTTGCCCACGACTGCCGACTTGGTTGGATCGTCCAACTGCGACCAAGCGGCGATCACCAGCATGGCGTGTGCCGCGCGACCCGTGGCGAGGTTCTGGATGATCTGCGCTTGCGCAAGGCCGCCGGTCTGCGGATGGCCCGCTTCCTTGGCCATGCGGATGTAGAAATCGAGCGCTTCTTTGGCCTGCGGGCTGTTGATGGTGATCGTGTAGTCGCCCTTGGGCTCGTCGCGGAACAGACTGCCGCCATGGCTGTAGAGATAGGGCCACCAATCGTAGGAAACGTCGTTGGGCGCACCGCGTGCACCGCGCTGCACGATGCCGTAGATGCGCGGCGGATTGTGCAGTTTCTTCGCGTTTTCAAGCAGCTGGTCCCAGGTTTCGGGAACCTTCAATTTGTGTTCCTCGTAGAGGTCGGCGCGATACAGCAGCAGCGGAATATTGCCGTTGACCGGCACCGACATGAGCTTGCCGCTCGGGTCGTGCGATTTGGCGGCTGCGTTCCAATAGACCGTATTGTCGTAGCGGATCATCTGCGGATCGAGGCGGAAGGCCGGATCGATGTCGTTGATCGGCGTCAAGAAGCCGCCATGGTACATTTCCTGGTAGTAGAGGCCGTTCATGATCAGCAAATCGAACTGGCCGTCGCGCGCCCGCACCGAAGCACGCTGTTTTTCGAGGCTGCCGCCGAACGGATTGACGTCGAGATTGACCTTGTTGCCTGATTCTTTTTCGTAGGCCTCGACGGCACCACGAAACCCGTCGAACCAAGGCGAGTTGTTGATGACGATGGTGAAAGGTGCGCGACGTGCGGCTTGTGCGCGCGCACCCGGCGTCCAGGCCAGTGCGGAAACGGCAGCACCGGCCCCGACAAGCATCTCGCGGCGATTGGGTCCTTGCGACATTTGGTTTCTCCCCCTTGTTTTTATTTTCGGATCGGCGGCGTCCGTCAGGTCGCCGTCACGTTGTTGCGTTCAGCAAGTTTCTTCATCGCCTCGTATTGGCGCGCGATTTCGGCTTCGAGCTCGGCACCTTTGAGGAAAACTGCGCTCATGTTGAACTCGGCGTATTTCTGCACGACCTCAGGATCGTTCATCGCGATGCGCAGGGCATCCGCAAAGCGATCGACGCGCGCGCGCGGCGTCGCTTTCGGCATCCACCACCAGTAATTCAAGTTGAGCAGCAGGTCTGTGCCCTGCTCGCGCGCGGTCGCGAGGTTGGGCCAGCTTGCCAGACGCTGAGGGGCAAAGATTGCGACGATCTTCAGATCGCCCGAATCAACCAGCGGCTTGGCCTCGTTGACTGTGAGGAACGCGCAATCGACATGTCCGCCCGCAAGGGCCGTGCGCGTCGGGCCGCCGCCGCCCGTGTTGACGTAGCGGAATTTCGTGCCCGTCGCGTCGCCGAGCGAGAGAAACAGAAAATGGTTGATCGCGCCAATCTGCACGCCGGCCTTGAGATCGCCGGCCTTCGCTGCGGCCAGAAAGGCCGGCAGCGTCTGGTAGGGCGCCTTGCTGTTGACCACCACGGTCACGTATTCGGTCGCGACTTGGGCGACTTGGGCAAAGGCTTCGGGACCAAAGTCCATCACCTTGAGCGTCGCCGCCGTCAGCAACGCCTGGTGGATTGCAAGCACCGTGTGGCCGTCAGGGGCAGCATCGCGTACTTGGCGATTGCCGATCGATGTGCCGCCGCCAACGACGTTCGAAACCGCCAGCGGCTGGCCCAATACCCGCTGCAAGGGTGTCTGAAAGAAGCGCGCGATGTAATCCGCGCTGCCGCCAGGCGGATTGGGGACGACGATGCGCACGGGTTTGTCGGGATAGGCTTGTGCCAAGGCTGGGACGGCCAGTGATGCGGCCAGCGTTCCGGCAACAAAGTCTCTGCGCTTCATGCGTTTTCTCCCGTTTCCTTGGTTGAGCGTTAGGCGGGCAGCGGTGTTTGTCGTCTGCGCAAAAAGTCGCGCCAGAGCGGCCATACGAACATCAGAACCGAGACAAGCAGAAAGAGAAGTGCCACCGGTCGCTCGACCAGTGGCATCAATGAGCCGTTCGATCCCATCAGCCCGGCGCGCAACTGCGTTTCGGCCAGCGGAGCCAGTATCAGGCCGATCACGAACGGCCCCAGCGGCACGGCCGCCAACTCGAGCAGAAATCCGACCACGCCGAAACCGATCATCGTCCAGACATCGAACATGCGGCCGTTTTCGGCCAGCGCCCCGATCGCGCACAAAACGATGATGATCGGCAACACGTAAGCACGCTGCACGTACATTAGACGCGCGATCATCATGCAGCCTGCAACCATCATGACGAACATCACAATGTGCGCCGCGAGATGCGTTGCCATCAAAGCGCTGACGACTTCGGGCGAATTCGTAAACAGGGTCGGCCCCGGTTGCACGTTGTGCATGAGCAACCCCGCCAGCAGGATCGACGCAGCCGGGCTGCCGGGAATCCCCAGCGTGATCATCGGAATGAGCGCGCCGCCAGTATTGGCGTTGTTGGCGGTTTCCGCGGCTACGATGCCGTCCTCGAAACCGGTGCCGAATTTTTCGGGTGTCTTCGACATGTTCTTGGCGACCGAATAGGCCACAATCGAACTTATGCTAGCGCCAACGCCCGGCAATATCCCGATCCAGACGCCGATGACCGACGAGCGCACGATGTTGAAGGCCTGTCCCAGATAGTCCTTGGGCGACAGAAATATCCCCTTCACGCTAGGGTCCAGCCGTTCAAATTTTTGGCGCGCGTGCATCGCATCGGCAAGAACCTGGCTGATCGCAAACGCGCCCAGGATGACCGCAAGGTAACTAAACCCGCCGACCATCTCTTCAAATCCGAACGTCAGGCGCATTTGGCCCGAGGTTTCGTCGATGCCCGGATACGAAACGAGCATGCCAAACAGGCCCGACAGCAATCCTTTGACGACCGAACCTTGGCTCAATGCCGCGATCAGCACGAGCGCCATTAACACGAGCGCGAAATTCTCGAACGGTCCGAACACCAAGGCGAGCCGCGCCATCGCCGGCGCCAACGTGACAAGGGCCACCCACGACAGCGCCCCGCCGATCAGCGACGCCGAGATTCCGAGTCCCAAGGCGCGGCCGGGCCTGCCGCCGCGCGCCATCGGAAATCCGTCGAGCGTGGTAACGACCGCCGAGGGTTCGCCCGGGATGCGCATCAGCGTTGCGGTAACAAGCCCGCCCGAAATGCCGCCGACATACATCGAGGTCATCAAGATGACGCCATCGACGCTGCTCATGCGGTAAGTGAACGGCAAAGACAGCGCGAGCAGCGCTCCGCCCGTCAACCCCGGCAGAGCTCCCACGACGATCCCCAGAAACGTGCCGACAAGCAGAAGCAACAGCGGCCCGCCGGTCACAAGATGCAAGAAGCCCTGGACAAGATCCATAGGCGCGGCTCCTAGGGCAAGTCGATCAGGAGGGCGCGGAAGCCATAGTCGAGTCCGACGCCGCCAAGCAAAGCGACCACGGCCACGATGGCAAGCGAACGCGGCGTGCGATCGCAAAGCGCCGCACCGAAGACTAACATAAAGAGCACCGAGGCCGCCGCAAAACCGGCCAGCGGGATCAGCGCCACATACAAAAATGAAAGGACAACGGCATAGACCGAAAAGCGCGGAACGACCGCGTAGCTGTCGTCGACCGCTTCGGACATCGTGAAAAGCGACATTGCAGCGCCGCGCGTCGAATGCTTCAGCAGTACGCGCACGAGCAAGACGCTCGCCAGTGCCAGCACCGCTACGGCCGTCCAAAACGGCACGGCCGCCGCACCGACCGGATC
This sequence comes from Tagaea sp., assembly GCA_044378015.1. Taxonomy (GTDB): domain Bacteria; phylum Pseudomonadota; class Alphaproteobacteria; order CACIAM-22H2; family CACIAM-22H2; genus Tagaea. The sequence continues at coordinate 23,023 of JBILXZ010000033.1, read as the reverse complement.
GTAAGGCGCGCGCGGCTGGTTTCGCACGCCCCACATGGTCAGCAATGCTACCGCCATCATCGCCAGCGCGAACAGCGCGTCGGCACGCGCGGATTTCGGTTCCTCTGTCGCGGACGGATCGCTCATCGAAGCGCGTGGCGCTGCATTGTTGCCCCTCCCCGTTCGACCGGCCGCTTCGCGGCTCGATCTCAATTCTTGCAAAACCCTCGCATAGCAGTCAGAACCGCACAACGCCCATCTGGTCCTAAATCCATAACCGTAGGGAATATCTATGCAGCTTCAGCAGATGCGCCATGTCGTGGCCGTCATCGAACAGCGCAGCCTGGCAGCGGCGGCAAAGGCGCTCGGCATTTCGCAGCCCGCCCTCAGCAAAAGCCTCCGGCGGCTCGAGACGTATCTTGGCGTCAAACTGTTCGAACGCACGCCGCGCGGCATGCTTGCGACCGAGTTCGGACGGGAATTCGCGCAGCACGCGCGCGCGATAGCACTCGAAGTGAACGAGACCGAGCGCGCAGTCGGCGCCATTCGCGACGGGCGCGAGGGTCGCATCGCGATCGGTTCGGCGCCCAGCGTGATCGCGAGCGTTCTGCCCGTCGCGACCGCGCGCCTGATCAAGAGCCGCAACGCGCTCAAAATCACCGTCGTCGGCGGGCTGCACGACAGGCTTTTCGAATGGCTGCGGGCGGGCGAGATCGACGCCGTCATTTCCAATCTGGTCGATCAGCCCGACAATTCGGATCTGGTGCAGGAAACCCTGTTCATCGATACCGTCGTCGTCGCATGTCGGCCCGGACATCCACTGCTCGACAAGCCCAACGCGTCGCGGAAGATGCTCGAGCAGTTCCGCTGGATTCTGCCGGCAAAAACCATCGTCACCCGCCAACATCTGGAAATAGCGCTCAAATCGCACGGGCTGGCAGCACTCAATCTGGCGATCGAAACGAATTCGCTCGCCTTCATGCGCGCGATGATCCTCGAGACCGACTGTCTCGGCTACCTGCCTTTGGTGACGATGGCGCCGGGCCGCGAGTGTGCGGGTGCGATCCCGGCCGGCATCGACTGGCTGGAATGGCATCGGCCTGTCGGCCTTACCTTGCGCGCCAAGGGCGTGCTGTCGCCCGCGTGCCGGCGGCTTATCGCAGAGCTGCGCAAGGCGTGTGCGGAACAGTTTCCGACAAACCGCAAGACGACCGCCCTCAAGGTCACGCGCAGCGCAAGCGCCAAGACCGCCGACCGGCACGGGCTTGTGTGACAAAGCCTACCCCGGCCGGCAGTTAGATCAGCGCGGATAGGGGCGATGCAGTGCGCACGCAGGGTTGAGCCGTACGCCGAAACCCGGCTTGTCGAGCGTCGAGACTTTCATGCGGCCTGCGACCGGCACGGGTTCATCGAGCAGCAACGGCGAAAACATCGGCACGATCCGGTCCGCCTGCGGCGCCATCATCAGAAACTCGGCGAACGGACTGTTCGTGCGCGTCGCGACGAAATGGTAGCTGTAGACGCTGGAGCCGTGCGGCACCACAAGTGCGCCGTGCGCATCGGCAAGCGCCGAAATCTTGACGAGTTCGGTCATGCCGCCGCACCAGTTGACGTCGGGCTGGATGATGTCGCAACAGCCCATCTCCAGCAGCAGCCGGAAGCCCCAGCGCGTCGCTTCATGCTCACCCGTCGTCACCAACATGCCGCGCGGCACGTTGCGGCGCAGATCCGCGTAGCCCCAATAGTCGTCGGGCGACAGGCACTCCTCGATCCATTTGAGGCCGTAAGGCGCGCACGCGTGCGCAAGGCGCGTGGCATAGTTCAGATCGAGTGCCATCCAGCAATCGAACATCAGCCAGAAATCGTCGCCCACGCGCGCGCGCATCGCCGCCAGTTTTTCGACGTTTCGGCGCATGCCGGCCTCACCTTCCGCCGGACCGTGTTGGAGCGGCATTTTGCCGCCTACGAAGCCCATCTGCTTGGCAAGGTCGGGGCGCGCCGTCGTCGCGTAGAAGGTCAGTTCGTCGCGCACTGGTCCGCCCAGCAAGGCATGTACGGGCTCGCCGCGGATCTTTGCCAGCAAATCCCACAGCGCCAGATCGACGCCCGAGATCGTGTTGAGCACCACGCCCTTGCGGCCATAGAACTGCGTCGCGAAATACATCTGGTCCCAGATTTTTTCGATCTCGGTCACGCAGCGCCCTTCGACGAACCGCGCGAGGTGCTTCTCCACGATGAACGCGCCGATCTCGCCGGCCGTTGTGACCGCGAACCCGACGGTGCCGTCGCTCGCCTCGATCTCGACGACCAACGTGCCGAGCACGTTGATCCCGAATGATTGGCGGCTCTGCCGGTACTCCGGATACTTCGCCATCGGCGTGGCGATATGGTCGTCGATCCAATGGTCGCGGCCTTGATCGTGATAGTCGGCCCCGCCGCCACGCACCGTGAATGCGCGAAGATGCTTGATGGTCGGCATGGCCATGCGCAGATCTCCCAAGTTTTTTGATCAAAGATTGACTCTTCTTGCGCATCGATTAACATAAACAAGGGTACAAATTCAAATTTCCAGCGGTTTTTGATCAATTCAGGAGGCCTATGTCGGTCGCGGTCGCTACAGGGGCGGTTTGTGCGCAGTTGCGCAAAGACATTCTGGCGGGACTATTTGCATTTGGCGGTCGACTGAAGATCGACGATCTGGCCGCGCGCTACGCGACCAGCCACATGCCGATCCGCGAAGCGCTGCGCCAACTACAGGGCGAGGGACTCGTCTCGGTCGAACCCAATCGGGGCGCACGCGTGCGCAACGTCGACATCGAATTCATCCGCGACATTTTCGACCTTCGCGTGGCGCTGGAGGGCATGCTGGCGCGGCGTGCCGCCGACCGCATCGATCAAGCCCAACTCGCGCGCTTGGCCGCCATCGAAGAAAAACTCGAAGCGAGTGCGGCGCGCAAGGACTTCACAGCCGTTCTTGCGGCAAATCAGGCGTTCCACGCCGTCATCAACGAGGCGGCCGGCAATGTCGAGGCGATCCGCGTACTCGAAGTGCACTGGAACCTGATCATCGCTCTGTGGGGCCGCCACGGCTACGGCACGGATCGGGCGGCGGGCGTCATCTCGGACCATCGCCAGCTGCTCGTCGCGTTGCGCGCGCGCGATGCCGACGGGGCGGTGATGCTCGCAAGTGCCCATGCCGTCAAAGCCAAGCAAGAGATGCTGCGCCGCTTCGAAGCCAGCGCCAAATCGACGAAAGCCGCATGACACGAACGATCGCCACCATCGAACTGCTTGGATTTCGCGCCAGCGACAAGACGGTATGGGTCTTTTTGCGCGTCGCGGACAGTGCAGGCGCCGTCGGCTGGGGCGAAGCGACGCTCGCGGGGCAAGAGTGGCAGCTTGCGGCGGCCCATGCAAAGCTCGAGCCCGCCTTGCGCGGAACAGCGGCCGATTCCCGGCGCAATCTGTTGGTCGAGTTTGGTGCGGCCGTGTCCGACCGAGCGACCGCCGCGATCGTCAGCGCCGTCGATCAAGCCTTGTGGGATCTCGACGGCAAGCATGCCGGCACGGCGTTGCACGCGATGCTCGGCGAAAACCCGCGCAGCCAAGTGCCGCTCTACGCCAACATCAATCGTCGGACGCGCACGCGCACGCCTGAGGGGTTCGCTGCAAGTGCGCAGAAAGCGATGGCGGACGGCTTCGGCACGTTCAAGATCGCACCGTTCGATGGCGTTGCGCCCGGCAGAGTTGCCGGCGTCGCGCACGGGCTTGCCTGCGCAAGGGCTGTGCGCGACGCGATCGGGCCCGCGCGCGCGCTCTATGTCGATTGCCATTGGCGTTTCGACGAGGCCAGCGCCGTCGATGCGCTCGACGCCCTCGCCGAGATCGGCATTGGCTGGTTCGAATGTCCGTTGCCCGAGCACGCGGAGAATTTTGCCGCACTCGGCCGGTTGCGTACGAGGGCCAACGCGCGCGGCATCCTGCTTGCGGGCTGCGAGACCGAAACCGCATTGGCGGGCTTCATGCCCTATATCGAACGCGGGCTCTACGACGTGCTCATGCCCGACGTCAAATACGCGGGCGGACTTGCCGAGATGGCGCGCATTTCCGATTGCGCTGCGCGTCACGGGGTCGCGATCGCGCCGCACAATCCGAGTGGGCCGATTTCGCATGCCTACAGTCTGCATTTGGGCGCGACCCTCGCCGGGTTTTCGACGCTCGAACACCAGTACGACGAAACACCGGCGTTCTTCGACATTGCGACTGGCGACTTGCCGAGCCCCATCAACGGCGCAAGTCGCCTGCCGGGCACAGCGGGCTTGGGTGTGGGACTCGATCCGGCCGCGTTGACAGATATCGGATCGATCGCACGCTTAGTGCACGAACGGGAGGCGGCCGGTTGAAAGATCCGAAGCGCCCGAACCTGCTGTTTTTGTTTTCCGACCAGCATGCGCGCCACGTGACGGGTTGCTACGGCAACACGATCGTTGCAACGCCCCATCTTGATCGTCTGGCGGCGGGCGGTTTGGTTTTTGACAACGCCTATTGCCCCTCGCCGATTTGCGTGCCGAGCCGCATGTCGATGCTGACCGGCTGCTATCCGAGCCAGCAAGATTGCTGGACCAACGACGATTTTCTTGCCTCCGACCGGGCAACATGGCTGCACGCGGCAGCGGCAGCCGACTATCGCCCCATACTTGTCGGCCGGTTGCACGCGATGGGACCCGACCAGATGCATGGCTACGTCGCGCGCGAAGTCGGCGACCACAGCCCCAATTGGGCTGGAATCAAGCGCCACAATCTGGGTGTGCTCGCGAACGCCAACGATCCGTACCGGGCAAGCCTCACGGCCTCCGGCATTGGGCAAAGCGCTTACGAGGTCAAAGACATCGACGCGACCCAAGCGGCCTGTGCGGCGCTCGACGGGTTTGCGAACAGCGCCGATCCGTTTTGCCTCAGCGTCGGTTTCATCTTGCCGCATCCGCCCTATGTGGCGCGGCGCGAAGACTATGCGTTGTACGAAACGAGCGTCGGCTTGCCGCGCTTGCCGGTTCCAAACGACGAGCATCCATGGCTTGCCTGGTGGCGGCGCGATCGCGGCATCGCGGACGCTACGGCGGAAGAGTCCTTGCGCGCGCGGCGCGCCTACTTCGCGCTCGTCACGCGCCTCGATGCGATGATCGGACAGATCCTCGACAAACTCGAGGCAACCGGCCTCGTCCGCAACACGCTTGTCGTCTACAGCTCCGACCATGGCGACCAACTGGGCGAGCGCGGCCTGTGGTGGAAACATACGTTCTACGAAGAATCCGTCGCCGTCCCTTTGATCATGCGCTGGCCCGGGCGACTGGCCGCCGGCGAGCGGCGCAAACAGATCGTCAATCTGACCGACGTCAGCGCGACCATGCTCGATGCGTTGGGTGCACCCGCCTTGCCCAACGCATCGGGCCGAAGTTTCCTTGGCGTCGCACGCAATGCGACTGCTTCTTGGGACGACCAGACTTTCTCCGAATACTGCACCGATGCAGTGCCCGCCTGGACCGGCGGCCAAGCCGTGCGCCAGCGCATGATCCGCCGCGGGCGCTGGAAGCTTGTCTATTATCACGGCTACGCGCCGCAGCTTTTCGATCTCGCCGCGGACCCCGACGAGTGCCGCGATTGCGCCGCCGACCCAACCTATGCCGAGATCCGCGCCGAATTGACGACGCGCCTGATGGCCGATTGGGATCCGGACGAGATCGAGCGGCGCATGCGCCGCCGACGCGCCGACAAAGACTTGATCGGCACATGGGCGCAAAAGACGGCGCCAGGCGACCAGTATCGCTGGGATATGCGCGCCGACCAAAATCGCCTCGACGCGTCGCCCCCATAACGCGTGACAAAAGCCGCTGGCGTGTCATGCTTGGAGCCGAAAAAGACAAAAGGGAGGAATGAAAATGGTCAAGAAACTCGCTGCGGTGCTGGTCGCCATGTTTTTCGCCGCGACGCCCGCACTGGCGCAGTGGCCCGAGAAACCGATTCGCGTGATCGTGCCGTTCGGCCCCGGCGGGACGACGGACATTCTCGCGCGCACGATGCAAAAGGTCATCGACGAGAAGAAGATCGTTGCGCAGCCGGTCGTCATTCAAAATGTCGGCGGCCACTTCTCGGTCGGCGCGCGCCAAGTCATGACAGCGGCACCCGACGGCTACACGTTTCTCGCCATCCATTTGGCGCTGCTCTCGGGCGAGATCGTCGATCCCGGTCGCGGCATTTCCTACCGCAACTTCGAACCGGTGGCGTTGACCGGCGGCTTCTGCTTCCATCCGATCGTGCGCGCGGACGCGCCCTACCGCACGCTCAAGGACTTGCTGACGGCGGCCAAAGAACGGCCGAACACGCTCGTGGCGGGCGTCAATATCGGCGCACTCAACCATATGGGCGGCCTGTTCTTGGAGCAGGGTTTGCCGGGCGCCAAATTCCGCTACGCACAGATCGGCGGCGGCGGCGAAAACTTCGCGGCCATCATGGGCGGCCACACGCAGATGACGATCCTGTCGAGCTCGGAATACCAGACCTACAAAGCCAACGGCGTGCGGGCACTGGGCTATACCGGCCCCGCGCGGCTCGCCCTCGAGCCCGACATCGAGACGACGCGCGAACTTGGCCTTGGTTTCGACTATTGCGCCGAAAATTTCTGGTTCGCACCCAAAGGGACGCCCGCTGCCGCGATCGAAGGCATGGCCAACGCGCTCGAACGCGCTACGGCAACGCCCGAGATGAAAGACTTTTTCAACAAGCAAGCCCAGACCGGCCAGTTCCTGCGTGGTGCTGCCTTCGCCAAGCATCTCGTCAATATCTACCAAATGATCGAACCGGTCGCCAAACTCGCAACACCGCCCCAACAGCGCTAGACGGACCGGCCGTGCCCGACAGCCAAGCGGCCAAAGAACGCAGACTCGACGCGATCGGCGGCGCCGTCGTCGTCGCCATCGCGGCGATCATGTACGTTGCCGCGAGCAGGGAACCGCCCGCCTTCTACGATCCGCTCGGGCCAGGTTCGATCCCGATGGCGGTGTCGGCGTTGCTGGGCTTGCTTGGTCTCGTGCTGCTGGGCCGCGCGGTGCTCGGCTGGCGCACGGGCCAAGCCACGCAAGCGATGATCCTCGGGCTCGATAGCGACGAGTCCGTCGATTACGCGCTGCGGCCGGGCTTGGCTGCGTTCTGCTTTGCGATGACGGCGGCATACACGGTGGCACTTGAATTCAAAGTGCCGTTCATGTGGGCGACGTTCGTCTTCCTGTTCGTATCGGGCGCGGCGATGGCCGGCTTCAAGCGTCGCGAAACCGCGTGGGTTCTGGCCGCCTCGATCGCCGGCACCGGGATTTCGGTCTATCTGTTCCAACACGTGCTGCAGGTGAACCTGCCATGACGTTGCTCGATGCCTTCCAGCATTTGATCGAGCCGGCGCCGTTTCTGCTGATGATGATCGGCGTCACAGTCGGCATTGCGGTGGGCGTCATGCCCGGCATCACTGCGGGCATGTTGATGGCGCTTACCTTGCCCTTCACCTACGCGATGGCGCCGGTCGATGCGATCATTCTGCTGATTTCGATGTTCGTAGGCGGCGTCTCGGGCGGCCTCGTGACCGCGACGCTGATGCGCATTCCAGGCGAGCCATCGGCGATCATGACCACGCTCGACGGCTACCCGCTCGCCAAAAAGGGTTTTCCAGGCCGTGCGTTGGGTCTTGGCAATGCCGCTTCGATCGTCGGCGGCATCGTCGGCTGGGTCGCCCTCGTGCTGCTGACCCGGCCGATTGCAGATTTCGCCGTGCAGCTTGGACCTTGGGAAAATTTTTCGTTGGTCCTGACCGCCCTCGTGCTCGTCTCGTCGCTGAGCCGCGGCTCATTCCTCAAGGGCATGATTTCAGCACTGCTGGGCGTGCTGCTCGCCTTTCCAGGCGTCGACCAAACATCGGGTCTCGTGCGTCTGACGTTCGGGTTCGACGCGCTGACCAACGGCTTCCAATTGCTGCCCGTCGTCATCGGCCTGTTTGCGATGTCGCAACTCGTCGCCGACACGATGCATGTCAACCAAGGGACCGACCATATCCGCGCCAACATGAAAGGCGTGCTGATCTCCTTGAAAGATTACATCACGCACGGCTGGAACATGCTGCGCTCGTCGCTGATCGGGCTGTGGATCGGCATCCATCCGGGTGTGGGCGCAACGGTCTCGTCGATCGTCGCTTACACGGTAGCCAAAAACATGTCGAAAACGCCCGAAGAATTCGGCAAGGGCAGCGAGGAAGCGATCGTCGCGGCCGAAAGCGCCAACAACGCGACGACCGGCGGCACGCTCATTCCGCTGCTGGCGCTCGGGATTCCCGGCGGCATTGCCGATGCGATTCTGCTCGCAGCGCTGGTGATGCACAATTTGCGGCCGGGTCCCCTGCTGTTTACGACCAATCCCGAAATCGTCAACACGATCATGGCAACGCATCTGGTGGCGCATCTGGCGATGTTCGCGACGATGACGCTGGGCACGCTCGTCTTCGCGCGCCTGATGCTAGTCCCGCGCGCGATTCTGTTCCCGCTGATCGTCGTCTTCTGCGCGATCGGCGCCTTCGCCATGGACGGTCAAATCTCGGACGTCTGGATCATGCTGCTGTTCGGCCTGGTGGGGCTCGCGATGGAAATCGCGCGCTTCCCGCTTGCCCCGTTTGTAATCGGCTTCGTGCTTGCCCCCTTGGCCGAAGGCAAGCTGCGTTCGGCCCTCATGATTTCGGACGGATCGCTCTGGCCGCTCGTGACGCGGCCGATTTCGCTGCTGTTGCTGCTCGTGTCGGTCGCGTGTTTCGTGTGGCCATTCTGGCGCGAATGGCGCCAGCGCCGCAATTCTACTGCTTGACGGATCCCGCCGCCAAGCCCGCGACCATGTAGCGCTGCAACGGCAAGAACATGAGCAGCGTCGGCAGCGTCGTGAGTGCGGCACCCGCCATCACGTTGCCCCAATCGGTTACGTTCTCGCCGAAATAGATGTAGAGCGCCAGCGGCATCGTCTTCATCTCTTCGCGGGTCAAGATCGCGACCGAAAAAAGATACTCCGACCAACACAGCAAGAACGCGTAGGTCGCCGTCGCCACGATGCCCGGAAACATGATCGGGAAAATCACGCGCCAGACGACTTGGACGTAGCTCGCCCCGTCCATGATTGCCGCCTCGTCGAGGCTGCGCGGCACCGAGCGCAGATACCCCACCAAAAGATAGATCGAAAACGGCACCGACACCGCAATGTAGACGAAGATCATGCTGACCCAGCTATTGAGGAGTCCCATGCGCGCGAACAGAATGAAAACCGGCGTCACAAGGATGATCCAGGGAAAGGTTTGGCCGAGCAGGATCGCCCCGAACAGCGTGTCGCGCCCACGAAAGCGCAGCCGCGAGAACGCATAAGCCGCATTGACCGAAATGACGGTCGATAGCACGACGGCCGTCGTGCAGAGAAAAAAGCTGTTGAAAATGTTGTGGCCAAATCCGGCATCCATCAAACGCGTGTAGTTGGCGATCGTCCAATCCCAATTTCGCGCCGAAAACATCGTCTCGGGCGTCTTGAGCGAGGCAACGAACACCCAGAATGTCGGATAGACCAGGAAAGCCAGTATCGCAGCCGTGGCGGCAACGGTGGCGAGTTCCGCCAGCCAATTCTTTGAAGTGCGAAAGCGCATCACTTGCTCTCCTCGACAAGTTCGCGCTTCGCGATGACGCGCAAATAGATGAGCCCGAAAAGCGTCATGACCGTCGCCATGACGACGCCGGTCGCGGCGCTGTAGCCGAGCCGTCCGTCGATAAAACCCTTGATGTAGATTTCAGTCGCCATCACGTTCGTATAGAGCCCTGGCCCTGCACCAGTCGTCAGCCACACATAGACGAAATTGTTGAAGGTCCAGAAGGTCGACATCAGCACCATCACGATGATGGCCGGCTTCAGATGCGGCAGATAGATGTAGCGCAGCAATTGCAGCGGGCCCGCGCCGTCGATCTCGGCCGCTTCGACCAGCTCGGCCGACAGCGACTGCAGGCTCGCCAAGAACGTGAGCGTGACGAGCGGCAGCGTGTTCCACGTAATGATCAGCAGAATGGCCGGCCACACCCAGTTTGCGTCCGACAGAAACGGGATTGCCTGGTCTACGACGCCCGTCGCCGTCAGTGCGGCATTGATCGACCCGACACGCGGATCGAGCATCCAGCGCCACACGATGATCGCAACCACCGGCGGCGTTGCCCAGGGCACGATGAGCAGCAGTCGGGCCGCCGTTGTCAGGCGCCATTTGCGCAAGGTTCGGCTGTTGAGCAAGAACGCAAGCGCCAGCCCCAGCACGATCCTTACCGTGACGCCCGCAAGTGTGAGCCAGACGACCGTGTTGAACAGTACGCGCCGAAAATCGGGACGGGTCAGCAATTCGACGTAGTTTTCGACGCCGATCCAGTCGCCGCCGCGACGCAAAGTGAATATTCCAAGATCGGTCAGGCTCGTTTGGATATTGAAGACGCTCGGATAGACATAGAAGCACGCCAGAAAGAAGAAAGCGGGCAACAACGCAAAGACCAGAAAGCCGCGTGGTGTCGTATGCATCGTTCCCGCTTCCGTTTCGTCGAATCGATCAGCGCTGCGTGCGCGCCAATTCGCGCGCGATCGTCTCGTGCAGTTCGGCCGCCGCGACAGCCGGCGTCTTCTCGCCGATGAAAACCGATCCGGCCGCACGCCCGACCGCGTTCCACATGAACGGGATTGGCACGGGCCCGGTCGCATAGGGACCCCAACTGCGCGAATTGGCAAGCTGGCGCGGATACCCCGCCAGTTCCGGCGCCCAGTTGCGGCTCGTCAGCGCCGAGCGCTGGGCGGGCGTGTAGTTGGTGTAGTGCTTCGTGAAGGTCGGCTCGGGCGTAACCAGGAAGCGGATCAGGCGCCACGCCTGCTCGACATTGCGGGCATTTGGGCTAATGCCCAGCATGCGACCGCCGAAATTCGTGACCGACCCGTTGCGCCCGCCCGGATGCGGCGTGGTCGCGAAAGGTGCTTTTTTGCCGGGATTGCGCTGGTCCCACTTGGTGAGAATTTCCATCGCGACCGTATCGGGGACGCTGGCGATGGCCGTGTTGCCGGACAGCATCGCTTCGACGAGTTCTGGAGCACCCCACAAACAGACCGACATATTGCTGCGCGGATTGTGGCCCTCGTCGATATAGCTCTTGAAGTATTCGAGCGCTTCTTGCGCTTGAGCGGGTGTCACGCCCATGACGTATTTTCCGTCGGCGGCTTTGTCGATCCAGCCCGGTCCATTCGACCAGAAGAAATAGTTCATGTAGAACCAAATCGACGGCGTGGCGCAGCTGCCCGCCGGAAAACCCCAGCCGGCTTTGCCCGTGCGCTGCGCCACCGTGCGGCTCGCCGCGCGCAACCCGTCCCAACTCGTCGGAAAGGCGGTGATGCCGGCCTGGGCGAACATCTCGGTGTTGTACATCATCGTGAAGGTGTCGGTCGTCCACGGCACGGCATAGATTTTTCCGTCGGCACCTTCGGCCAAATCGCGCGCGAAGAAATCGTCCCAACCTTTGGCGCCAAGCGACGCGCCGTCGCGCTTGATCAGATCGTCGAGGGCGCGCAACGCCCCGCCGCCGCCGAACGAGCGCGGCTGCACGAAGGAGATGTGCACGACGTCGGGCGCGGTTCCGGTCGCGGCTTCGCGCAGATACTGGGCCTGCATGTCGGCCCAGCTGATGCGCTGCATGTTGACCTTGATCGTCGGATTGGCGCGTTCGAACTCGTCGAGAGCGGCACGCATCTGCGGCGCTTCGGGATCGTTGAAGCGGAACGTGATCGTCGTCGGCGTCTGCGCCCGAATGGCGGGTGCGGCGAGAATTCCGGCGGCCGCAGCACTGCCAACGACAAAACTGCGGCGTGCGATTTTCTGGTCCATGGTTTCCTCCCGAGTTGTTTTTTGGATTTCAGTTGGGCAAAGGCGCGTCAACATCGACAAGTCCGTCGGCCCGCAGTTCTTTCCAGAATTCCGCAGGGACAACGGCGCTGCAGGCCGCGAGCGCCGTCGCGACTTCGGACGGCGAGCGATATCCGGCAGCCACGCTGGAGATCGCCGGATGGGCCAGGGGAAACTGTGTCGCTGCGGCTTGCAGCGAGATCCCGTAGCGCTTGCACAGCGTTTCGATGCGCCCGACGCGCGCCATTATGTCTGGCGGTGCGGGCGCATACCAATAGACCGCCCCGGCAACCGCCCCGGAAGCCAATATTCCCGAATTGTAGGGTGCTGCGAGCACGATCGAAATGCGCTTGCGCACGCAAATCGGCAGCAAAGCGCCAAGCGCACTCGTATCGAGCAGCGTGTAGCGCCCGGCCAGCATGAAACAGTCGAAATCGCCGTCGGCAGCGTAGCGCTCGAGAATGCCGACATCGTTGATGCCGACACCGATGGCCCCAATGGTGCCCGCTGCACGCAGTTCGGCGAGCGCTTTGTAGGCGCCTGTCATCGACTGGGCGTAGCGCTGTTCGAGCAAGTCGCCCTGCCATTTTGGCGTCATGTCGTGGATATAGACGATGTCGATCCGCGCCATCCCCAAACGTTGCAGGCTGTCTCCGATCGAACGCATCGCACCGTCGTAGGAATAGTCGTAGACGATGTCGAAAGGCAGCGTCGTCGAAAATGGTCCCAGCGACCGCGAATGCTGCAATTGCGGCTTCAACAATCGGCCAACCTTAGTCGAGACCACGTAGCGCTCGCGCGCGTGGCCGCGCAAGGCTTCGCCCAAACGATGTTCGGAAAGCCCGTGCCCGTAGAACGGTGCCGTGTCGAAATAGTTGATCCCGGCCGCCAACGCCGCATCGACGGCCGCACGTGTTGCATGGTCCGGCACGTCGGCCAGCAAGTTTCCAAATGGCGCCGCGCCAAAGCCGAGTTGCGAGACCGCCAGCCCCGTCCGACCGATCGTGCGGCGCTGGCCCGGAGCGAAACTCATGGATCAGCCTTTTTCGCGCGGTTGCTCGCGACGTTGTGGACATGCACGTGTTGGCCCTCGGCGATGTCGCTTGTGGCAAGTGCTATCGCCGCGCCGTATTTCAGAACCGGTTCGCCCTTGGCGATCGCGCCCGTCGCCATCTTATGGCCGAGCGCTATCGCGTCGACTGCGGTTACCTCGCGAATTCGCCCGTCGATGCGCACGGCGACGCGCTCGCCCACAGCAACATCGCGCAAGACCACCGCAACGCTATCGCCAGGGTGGATCGCAACGGCCGACCATGTGGCGTCCGCACTCACGAAGTGGTCCTTACCTTCACGCCCGCCTTCTCCTCGCGCATCTTGACGAAGACGCCGACATCGTTGGCGCCGAAGCCCTTGTCGAGCCCGTCTTGGCATGCCGCCAACGTCGCGCGCCCGATCGGCGCGTCGAGCCCCATCGCGTCGATCATCTGCATGGCGATGCGGCAATCCTTGTGCGCCAAGCGCAGCATGAAGCCCGGCGCAAAATCGCCCTTCAGCGGGCGCAAAGGAAACGCCACGGCAAGCTGGCTGTTCCACGCCATCGTCTTTTGCATGACGCTGGTCATCGTCTCCAGCGTGAGGCCCGCCTTGATTCCGGCAGCCAGAATTTCAGCGTTCAAGGCGACCAGCGTCGTCGCTAGAAGATTGTTCGTCGCCTTCATCGCGTGCCCGTTGCCGAGCGCGCCGCACGCAAAGAAGTCCGTGCCCATGCAGTCGAGGATCGGGCGCGCGCGGGCCACCGCCTCGGGCGCGCCGCCCACCATCAAAGTCAGCGTGCCGGTCACGGCGTGGTCGGCCGTCTTGCCGACAGGGCTGTCGACCATTGCGCAGCCTTTCGCCGCAAGGGCCGCACCGATCTTGCGCGTCGTCTCCGGGGCACTCGTGCTCATGTCGATCATCATGGCGCCGGGCTGGATGCCCGCCAGAATCCCGTCCGGCCCGAGGGCGACGCGTTCCACATCCGGCGCGTCGGGCAGCATCGTGATCGTGAACGCACTCTCGGCCGCAAGCGCCGCAGGGGACGCGGCCGCGACCGCCCCAAGCGCCACCAAACGCGCGACTGCAGCCGCATCGATGTCGAAAACGCCGACGCGGTGCCCCTTCTTCAGCAGGTTCGCCGCCATAGGCGCCCCCATGATTCCAAGCCCGATGAAACCGACATTTGCCATCTTCGTCTCCCTACATCGACGCGCCGACGCGCACGAATGCTTCCCCGCCCTCGCCGTGGATTTCGCCCCACGTCGCAGCGCCCGACGCAACTGCCAGAACCGTTTCGAACAAGCGCTCGCCGAGCGGTCCGATATCCTCGCGCCCGAGAAACGCAGCGCTTGCATCGAAATCGATCTGGTCGGGCAGCAGCTTTGCCGTCTGCGGCCGACCGGTAATCTTCACGGTCGGCGCGATCGAACTGCAGAAACTGTTCCCCGCACCCGTCGTGAACAGCATTAGTTGCGCGCCCGACGCCGCAAAGCCTGTCAGCGATTCGGGCGAAAAACTCGGCCCGTCCATCAAATGCAATCCCGGCACGCTTGGCCGCTCGGCCACTTGCAACAAACCGCGAATTGGTCGCGCGCCCGTCTTGGCAATGGCGCCAAGCGACTTCTCTTCGATCGACGACAAACCGCCGCGAATGTTTTCGCTGCCTGGATTGTTGCCGGTAAGACTTTGACCGCTTGCCGCGACTTCGGCTTCGCGGCGAAGCACGGCGGCAACGATCGCCTCGGCGACCATCGGCGTCGCGGCGCGGCGCGCCAGAATATGCTCCGCACCAAGCCATTCCACCGTTTCACCGACGACAGCCGTACCGCCCGCATCGACAAGCCGATCGACGCAACTGCCCGCGACCGGATTGGCGACGAGCCCCGATGTCGCGTCCGAGTGGCCGCACTCGACGCCCAGGAAAAGCCGCGACGCAGGCTGGCGCGTGCGTTGAAGGCGCGAGGCCGCATGCACCAGTTCGCCCGCAATACGAATGCCCGCCGCACGCGCCGCAAGCGAATCTTCGTGGGTGTCGTCGAGGGCGACGATGCGCACGGGCTTGCCGCTCGATGCGGCCAGGGCGGCGATATCGTCGACCGCGCGACGGTCGGCGCCCACGATCAGCACCGCTGCGACATTGGGATTGAGACACAGTCCCCCCAGCATGGCGCGATGCACGGCCTTGTCGGCGCCATACTGCCCGCGCCCGTAGGGCGTTTCGACCAGCAAAGTGCCGGCGACAGAATCCGCAATGCGCGCGGCAACGCGGTTAACGAGCCCCAGAATCGAGACAACCAAAACATGGTTGCGCACGCCCACACTGCCGTCGGCGCGCAAATAGCCCATGAATGTCGCCGACCGGCCGTCCGACAAGGCGCCCCCCATACCGGGCCGATGCGAGTCGCATCGATCCAGAAGTTTCTTGATATTTGCTCAATGTTAGCGCATACATCGCAATAGGCAAGAAAAACATTTCGAACGGCGGTCTCCGATACATGGCCCGCAAACAAGCCGCCCGACCGACCGTATCGCGCCCGCGCCTGGCGGACGTGGCGCGCGATGCGGGCGTTTCGGCCATGACGGTCGTGCGCGTGCTGCGCGACCCGGGCAAGGTCGCGAAGTCGACGCGCGAGCGCGTCGCGGCATCGCTCCACAAAACCAAATACACGCCCGATCTGGTCGCGCGCGCCCTCGTTTCGCGCCGCTCCGGGATCGTCGGCGCCATCGTGCCGACCCTGGCAAATTCTCTGATTGCCGAGGTGATGCAAGGCATGACAGCGGAACTCGCTTCGCACGAACAGCAACTGATCGTCGGCACGTCGGCCTATTCGGCACGCAACGAGGAGGACCTTGTGCGCAGCTTCCTGTCGCGTCGCGTCGATGCAATCTACCTGACGGGTACCAGCCACACGCACGAGACCGTGAAGCTTCTGAAGGCCTCGGGCGTGCCGGTCGTCGAAGGCGGCAACCTGCCGCAAACGCCCATCGACCTTGCCGTCGGCCTGTCGAATTTTGTAGCCGCCGGCAGCGTGGTCGAGCATTTGCTGGCGCGCTACGGAACGAACCTTGGCTTTTTGGGCGGCTCCACGACCAACAACGACCGCATGCGCGACCGGCGCCGCGGATTCAAAAAACGCCTCGCGCGCGCGGGCGCGCAACCAGACCCGCGATACATAATCGAGGTGCCAATCTCAATGGCGGGCGGACGCACCGGCATCGGGGCCTTGCTCGCTTTGGATCGGCCGCCACGCGCCGTTTTTTGCGCGACCGACGTGATCGCAGCTGGTGCCGTTCTGGAGTGTCGGCGCCGCGCGATCGACGTACCGGGCGACATCGCGATCGCGGGCTATGACGATCTCGATATCGCATCCGAGCTTGTTCCGTCGCTGACGACGGTGCGATCGCCGCGCTACGAGATCGGGCGCAAGTCGGCGCAACTGATGCATCTATGCCTCACGGGCAATCGTCCACAGCAAAGCATTTTCGACTTGGGCTTCGTGCTTATGGCGCGCGAAAGCGCGTGAAAAGGGAGAACGCGAAATGGCAAAAACGCTGGTCGTAACCGGTGCAAGCCGCGGCATCGGTGCCGCCACCGCCATCGCGGCCGCCAAGCAAGGCTGGCAGGTCTGCATCCACTGCAACAGCCACGAAGACGACGCGCTTAGCGTGCTGCGCGCCGTCGAAGCGGCGGGCGGCAAAGGCATCGTTGCCAAAGCCGATGCGGCCGACGAAGAAGCGCTTGGCGCCATGTTCGCGCGCTGCGATCGCGAACTTGCACCGCTTGGCGGGCTTGTCAACAATGCGGGATTTCTCGGCGGCGAAAGCGACATTGAGGCGTTCGACGCGAAAGCCATGCGGCGCCTGTGGGACGTCAACGTGGTCGCGTATTTCGTTTGCGCGCGCGAGGCTGTCAAACGCATGTCGACCAAAAACGGCGGCCGGGGCGGGGCCATCGTCAACGTGTCGTCGATGTCGGCCGACAGCGGCGGCATTGGCCCGCGTATCCACTATGCGACCACAAACGGCGCGCGCCGCACGTTCACGTTCGGCCTTGCCAAGCAATCGGGCCCCAAGGGCATTCGCGTGAACGGCGTGATGCCCGGCGTTATCGACACGAATTTCAACGACAGCTTCGACAATGAAGGCCGCAACGCGCGCCTGCAGCCGTTGATCCCTGTCGGGCGCGTGGGCGTCGCCCCCGACGTTGCATCGACCATCGTGTGGCTGCTGTCGGACGACGCCGCCTACGTGAACGGCGCCGTCATCCCGGTCAATGGCGGATTCTTCTAGCGCCTAAGCCAACGGCAGATCGAGCGACGCCGGATCCACCCCCAAGCCCGGCGCTTCGCCAAGGCATGCGACGCCGTAGTCGAGCTTGAGCCGGTCGCCGACGATGCGTTCGCGCCAAGGGTTGGGATTGGTATCGATCTCAAGCAAGCCAGAGCCCCCCGCAGCCGCCAGTAGATGCGCCGACGCCAACAGGCCGATGCCGCCGCCCAAATAGTGCGGACAATAGACCTTGGACGCGGCGACCGCCTGGCGCGCGACGGCAAGGCAGCCCGACATGCCGCCCCACTTGGCGGCATCGGGCTGGATATAGGCGATCGCGCCGCTCGAAATTGCCGCATCGAACTCGCCATGCGAATTGAGATTCTCGCCCGCCGCGATCGGGATGCCCGTGCTTGCCGCAAGCGTGACCCATTCCGCCATCGGCCGATCGGCCGCCATCGGCTCTTCGAGCCATGTGAGAGCGAATTCGCCCAGCGACGGCATGTGCGCAGCGGCTTGCGCAAGATTCCAAGCTTGGTTGGCGTCGGCCATCATCCGGCAGTCGCGCCCAATTTGCCGACGCAGCCTTTTCAATCCGTCGCGGTCGACCGCATCGCCAAATCCGATTTTGAGCTTGAAGGCGCGATGGCCCGCCGCCAGTTCGCGCGGTGCGACGACGTCGACATCCTCACACGCGATGCCGCTCACATAGACCGGAATACGGTCCGAGACTCCGCCAAGGAACCGCCACAGCGGCAGGCCCGTCCGGCGCGCGGCCAGATCGTGGCATGCGATGTCGATCGCAGCACAGACTTGGCGAAACGGACCGAACTCGCCCGACTGCAGGACCATGATGTGAAAACGTTTCATCAGCCGCGCGAACAGATCGGCCAGCGGCTGCTCGCCCTGCTTGCAAAGAACGGGGCCGACCAATTCGTTGACCAGCCGCGCGCGATGCTCGGCCCCGACAGGCGGGAAGTTGCACCAAGCCTCGCCCCACCCGACATGGCCCGCACGGTCGCGCACACGCACGAACACGGCCGGCCGATTGCGCATCTCGCCAAACGAACTGCGCACCGGCACGGCAATGGGTGCGCGCAGCGCCCAGGCTTCGACCTTCTCGAGATCGATCGTGACTGCCGTCGGCATCGACACCCTCCCCTGGCTTTCTAGAAACGATAGAGCCGACGGCACGTGCGCCCGAAGAGATCGGCCGATTCGTCCGGGTTCAAAGTCGACAAGATTGCCTGCAGCGTGTCGACTTGGCGCGCCATCGCGCACATCGACCGCTCGATCGGCAGGTTGCTGCCATAGAGACAGCGCGCGGGTCCGAACAGCTCGACCGCCGTTTCGACCCAGAGCGCAAGGGCGCCACGGTTCCAGGCCCGATCGATCGGCCACAATCCCGAGATTTTGAGCGCGACGTTGGGCAAACGCGCCAACAAGCGCATGCCCGAGCGCCATTGCAAAAACCCATCGCGCGACACATCCAACGGCCAGCCGAGATGGTTGACGACAAAAGTCAGCTCCGGAACCGCCGCGCAAAGCTGTGCCGCTTCTTCCATCTGGCTTGGAAACAGACTGAGTTCGAACAGCCAACCGCGGGCGGCGATGCGCCGCAACCCATCGGCAAATTCCGCGCGCGACAAGATCGCCGGATCGTCGATCACAGAGCGACCATGCTGCAAATCGAAATTGACGCGCAGCCGCACGCCGCGCACAGGTCCTGCCGCTTCATGCGCCGCAAGCTCGGCATCGAGATCGGGCGAGCGCGGATCGACCCGAACGACCAGCACGAACGGGCGACCCATCGCCGGCGCTTGAGCGGAGAGCCAACGCGTTTCGTCGAGCGCGGCGTTGGGCGCGCACTCGGCCTGCACATGCACGCTGGCCAAAAGATCGAGGCCGTGCGCGTCGGCTGCGTAGTCGGCAGGCAAATAGGGGCCCGCAATCGGCGCTTTGTCGCCGAACGGCGGATTGGGTGCCGACGGCGCGAGCCAGGGATAGGCAAGCAGCCACGGATTCCATAGATGGTGATGCGCATCGACGATCTGCATGCCTGCCTCGATTCGCGAGCAGCCCGTTGCTTGACGTAGGATGCCGATTATGTGCCATATGTTAGCGAATAACATCAAGATTTCGGGGATACGCAAAGGGCTGCACGCCATGGCGCACGCGACGATCGTCAGTGCCGAAGTTTTTGGGCTTCACCATGCCCATGCGATGACCGGCGAAGCGCCTTGCTGGGATGCACGTACCGGAATTCTGTGGTGGATCGATATCCAAGGCCAGCGTCTGCTTGGCCATATGCCAGACAGCGGTGTCAGTCTGGAGTACGCGCTGCCGAGCATGCCAGGGCTCGTCGTGTGCCGTCGTCAGGGCGGACTGGTACTTGGCCTCGAAGACGGGCTCTATCCGTTCGCGCCGCAAGACGGGCTCGGGACGCGCCTTGTCGCGATTGAGGCCGACGATCCCCGGACGCGCATCAACGACGGCAAACCGGATCCCCAAGGGCGCCTATGGTTCGGCACGATGGACAAGACCGGGGCCGGAACGCCGATCGGCGCGCTCTATCGTCTCGACCTCGACGGCACCCTCGAAAAGATCCGCACCGACATTCGCATCCCCAATTCGATCGATTTTTCGCCCGATGGATCGCATTTCTATTTCTGCGACACACGGACGCATCTTATAGAGCGGTTCGCGTATACGCCCGCAAACAGGACGCTGGGTCCGGCCACGGCTTTCGCAGCCTATCCCGACACGATCTCGCCCGATGGAATCTGCGTCGATCGCGACGGCGGCGTGTGGATCGCCCTTGTCGATGCGGCACGCCTCGAAAGACGCTTGCCCGACGGCACGCTCGATACCGTCGTCGAACTGCCTGTGTCGCGCCCGACCATGCCGATGCTCGGCGGGAGCGACGGGCGTACCCTTTTCGTCGTTTCGCAGCGTCGCTTTTTGTCGGCATCGCAATTGGCACGCCAACCGCTGGCGGGCGATTTGCTCGCCTTGCGCGTCCGCATTCCGGCCAAGGAAGCGTGCTTCGCGTCCATCTAACGTCTCCAAAGGAGCCTCGGTATGTCGGATATTTTTTCGATGCGCGGGCGTACCGCCCTTGTCACGGGCGGCAGCGTGTCGATCGGTCGCGCGATAGCGCTCGGTTTCGCCGCGCACGGCGCATCGGTCGCCATACAATCGGCGGCGAAGGCCGATGCAGTCTTCGGCTTGCCCGATGCCGCGCGCGATACCGCCGCCGAAATCGCCGAACTCGGCGTTGCAGGGCATGCGATCGACGCTGATTTCGCGGAACCGGATGGCCCGCGCCGCACTTTCGACGCTGCACTTGCAGCACTTGGTCGCGTCGATGTGCTGGTACTGTGCGCGTCGATCCAGACACGCGTGGCCTTCGACGACATCACGCCGGCCCAGTTGGCGCTCGAGATGCGCACCAACCTGGAAGCGTCGATCGAGTTGCTGCAACTCGCCGTGCCGCCGATGCGCGAACGCCGCTGGGGTCGCGTGCTGACGATCGGCAGCATCAACCAGGTGCGGCCCGAGCCGCAGCTTGCGACCTACGCGGCACTCAAAAGCGCCCAATGCAATATTGCAATGAACCTCGCCAAGCAGTGCGCGTGCGACAATGTCATGGTCAACAATCTGTCGCCCGGGATTGTGGCAACCGAGCGAAATCGTTGGCGACGCAAAGATGCCGCCGAATGGCAAGCCATCCAGCAGAATGCTGCCGGTACCGTCGGGCGCGCGGCGCAGCCGTCGGAAATGGTTGGGGCTGTACTTCTGCTGTGCTCGGATGCCGGCAGCTACATCGCGGGCGTCGATCTTATGGTAACGGCCGGCGCGCATCTTCCCTGATCGACACCACTGGTCCGACGGCGGCCCCCGTCGGATTCCGAACTTGAAAGGCGAAATCCCAGATGAAGCGCGACCTTGGAATCATCGTGTTTCCCGAATTCTTCCAGACCGAGGGCGTCGCGCAAGTTCTCGACAATCTCCAACAGCGCACCGGTATCGATGCGATCGCGACGTCGCCCTATGTGATGCGGCCAACACATGATGGCGACGGCGGGCGCGAACCGCCGATCGACGGTGGTGCGGGATCGGTTCGCCTGCTCGATCGACCCTTGTGGGGTCGGCGCGACTTGTTCGTACGAACATCCGTCGCCTACGAGCCCAACCGCACGTTTTATGAAGGACTGCGCTATCAGCCGCCTGCACCCGACAGCCATACTTCGGCGGACGGCGCCCTGGTCGGCAAAGCCTTGACGCAGGCGCGCCAACGCGGTTTGCGCACCTATTTGCAGATTCAAGCGGCGATTCCGCCAGGCTACCGCGTGCAGTTTGGCGGCCCCGATCCGGACGACGAGCCGCGCCACGTCGATGGCCGCGTCGTTGGGGACCGGCTCGACAAAAACGGCTCCCTGGCGAGCCCCCATATCTGCGACTACACGGTGGCACTGCTGAAAGATCTGGCGCACGCCTATCCCGACATCGACGGGTTTCATATCGATTGGCCGGAATATCCCCCCTACACGCTCGACAGTGCATTTTTGGATTTCGGCACCCACGCCCAGGCGGCGGCTGCGCGAATGGGGCTCGATTTTGACACAATGGTCGCCGACGCGACGCGCTGCCACGCTTGGCTCACGCAACGTCTGACGCTAGACGAACTCGCGCGCGGTATGGCTGCCGTCGCCGACTATCCGGGCGTCGTCGCCATGTGTGGCTTGAAAGCCCGTCTGGCTGCCGAATGCGCGGCCGCTTGGCGCGCGGCGGTTCCCGATAAACAAATCGTGTTGCGAAGTTTCCCGCCGCCTTGGACGGCGATATCCGGATTCTCCTTCGAAGCAATGGCCCCGTTTGCCGACGCCATATCGGTCAAACTTTTCACGATGCATTGGCCGATGATGGTAGGATCGTGGACCGCGCGTCTGCTGCGCGACAACCCGGCTCTCGGTTCCGCCACAAGCGTCGCTCCGCTTGTCGCAAAGATTTTCGATGTCGCGGACACGCCTGAGGAGTTTAGCGATGCCATCGGCCAGTATCCGGATCCGGAGGCGCCGCATCCGGTCGGTGCGGCAGCCATGACGCGCAAAATCGAAGCGGCGCGGCGCCGGAGCGCGCCGACTTCCGTCTACGCGATGGCGCATGGCTACGGCCCCGTCGACGATTTTCGTACGCGACTGTCGACGGCCTGGGCTTCGTCGGGTCGTAGAGTATGGATCAATCGATACGGGTATCTTTCCGACGAAAAACTCGACGTGATCGGGCAGGTTGGTCGGCGGCTTGGCGACCAATTAAACAAACTGCCCTATGGGCGCTGACAGTGAACACTCCTTCAGCGCTGTTCTCTTAGCGCAGGTACTTCACCTCATCCTGGTCTTCCGGTTCAAAACGGGTGTGATTTTGACTTAACCGAGTTTTTGAACCAAGCCGTATGAGAGATTATTGCATCGCGGTCAGCGGTCGAGAGGTAAGATCTTGCCGATTGTCGCTGGCCTAAACGTACAGCGGTTCGAAATTTATTATTATGACCTGCGTATTTTTCTTAGAATCTCGGCGGATTAAGCTATCTTAGGTTGTTTCATAGATCATAACTCTCCCGCCAAGCTGCCCTCGCAAGGAGGCGCGCCATGAATGATCCTGACCCTTTATTTGGGTCCAAAGGTTAAGCGAGAATTGGGCACATTTTCTCCAAAAGAGGAGTGTGCGGAATGCCAAGAAAAAGTTTTACGGAAGAGC
>JBILXZ010000123.1:0-2699 GCA_044378015.1 Tagaea sp. | reverse complement strand
GGGGCTTGCTCGACCAGCCGCACACGTAAAGGCGGTCGCGCGCGCGCGTCATCGCGACGTAGAGCAGGCGGCGATACTCCGCCATCGCCGCCGCGTTCGCCGCATCGCGCGCCGCTTCGACGGGGGCGAGGCCCTTGACGCCCGCAGGCGGCCACAGCGGCAGCGGCGCGCCGTGCGCGCGCCACAGAACTTTGTCTTTGACGGTCGGCACGCCGCAGGTGTCGGGCAGGAACACGATTTCGGCCTCGAGCCCTTTGGCGCCGTGCACGGTCATCACGCGCACCTCGTCGCGTCCCTGCTCCATGTCGCGCTTGATGTCGGTCGCCCCGGACTGGAACCACTGCACGAAACCCTGCAGGCTGGGCGCCGACAGCCGTTCGAAGGCCAGGCACTTGGCCAGAAACTCGTCGATCGGATCGGCCGCATCTGGCCCCAAACGCGCGAGCATGCGCTTGCGCCCGCTGCGCGCCTGCAGGAGGTCGGCGAAGAACTCGAAGGGCGGCACGTAGTCGGCGCGCGCGAGAAGCTCGGAAAGCTCGTCGGCTGCCGCCTGCCATTTGGGATTCTCGGGGCCTCTCGCGCGCAAGGCCCGCCACAGCGTGTCCGCGCGCGGATGGGCGAGGGCGAACAGCTCGCCGTCGTCGAAGCCGTAGAGCGGCGACTTGAGCAGCTCGGCCAACGCAAGATCGTCGCCCGGCAGCAGGCAGAAGCGGGCAAGGGCGAGCAGATCCATGATCGCGATCTGGTCGAGCAGCCGCATGCGGTCGGCCCCGGCGACCGGCACGCCCGCGTCCTTGAAGGCGCGCACGCAGGCGTCGAAAAAACGGTTGCGCCGCCGCACGAGCACCAGCACGTCGCCCGCGCGCACCGTGCGGCCGAGGGCCGGCAGAATTTCGGTGCCGATCCAGCCTTTGACCGTGCGCGCGATGCGGGCGGCGAGCCGCACCGAAGGATGCTCGAGCGAAACGTAGTCGAGCGGGGCGTCCCACGCGACCGGATCGGCGGCTTCGTCCGGCGCCAGCGGCGGCCACAATTCGACGTGCCCGGCCGCCCCCAGACGATGCGCGCGATGCAGCACGGTCTTGCCGGCGCCGACCACGCCTGCCGCGAGCGCGGGCGACGCGAACGTGCGGTCCACGAGATCGAGCACCAATTGCGACGAGCGGAACGAAACTTCGAGCGGCACTTCGCGCCATGCCGCGCGCGCTTTTCCGGCAAGGGCGCTGCGCATGCGCTCGAACGCCGCAAGATCGGCCCCTTGGAAGCTGAAGATCGACTGCTTTTCGTCGCCGACCACGAACACGCTGCGCCGGGGCTGCGTTTCGCGCGCGCCGGCGCCCGCGAAAAACTCGTCCACCAACGCCGCGACCGCCTGCCATTGCTCGGGGGCCGTGTCTTGCGCCTCGTCGACGAGCAGATGGTCGATGCCGCCGTCGAGCTTGTAGAGCACCCAAGGTGCGGCCCCTTGCAGCAACGCGACCGCGCGCAGGATCAGATCGTCGTAGTCGAGCAATGCGCGCGCTTGCTTGAGGCGGTCGTAGCGCTGCAGCAGCGCTTGCCCCAAGCGCAGCAACGCCGCCGACGCGCTCGCCGCCGCGATGCCGTTCAGCGACGCGTCGAGGGCGACGATGCGCGCCTGCTCTTCCTGCAGCAGCGCGAAGGCGGCCGGGCTCGCGGCTTGCACGGCCTTGGTTGCGAGACGCGCCGATTGCTTGCCGTCTGCGGTCAGAAACGCGCGCCGCCACAGCGCGTAGAATTCCGCAGGCGTCGGCGCGGCGAGGGCCGCCTCGAGGCGCAAGGCGCGCTCGCCGTCGGTTTTGCCGCCCGCAGCCAGGGCGGCGGCGGCCGCGGCAAAGCCGGCGCGATCGACGGATTCGAAACAGCGCGCGACCGCAAGCTGCGCGCTGTCGCCGGGGGAAACGCCGAATTCGCGCCACAGTTCGGCGATCGCGGCCTCGAGCCCTTCGCCCGACGGGCCGATCGCGCTGCGCAGCCGCCGCCGCCCGGCGAGCAGATGGTCGATCGCCTCGGCGAACATGCGCTCGTCCGCGCGCCCGACCGCGACCGCCAGCGCTTCGCGCAAAGCCGCGTCGCGCATCGCATCGGCAAGCAACTGGTTGCGCGCCTGCGCCATCAGCTCGGCCGCGACCCCTTCGTCGGCGACGGCGAAATGCGGCGGTACCCGCGCTTCGACCGGAAAGCGCTTCAGAAGCGACTCGCAGAACGCGTGGATGGTCTGGATGCGCAGCGCGCCGGGCGCGTCGATCACGCGCGCGAACAGCGTGCGCGCGGCCCGCCGCACGGCTTCGTCCGGAATCTGGCCGAGGCGCTGGCGCAGATCGGCATCGAGCGCCGCGTCGGGTGCCGTCGCCCAACCGGCGAGCAACGCGCTGAGCCGCGCGTGCATTTCGGCCGCCGCCGCTTTGGTGAAGGTCAGGCACAGAATGGCGCCGGGCCGCGCTCCGGCCAGCAGCAGCCGTACGATGCGCGACGTCAGCACGTAGGTCTTGCCCGAGCCCGCGTTGGCCACCACCCAAACCGACTGGGCCGGATTGGCGGCGGCGAGCTGGTTGGCGTTGGGATCGGGGGCGTTCATTCGTCGTCGCCGTCGCGCGACCATTCGAGCCAGCGGGCCAGATGGTCGTAGTCGCCCGCATGTTTGACGAATTGCGGACGCGGGCGCGAAAGATAGGGCTGTG
>JBILXZ010000071.1:0-10885 GCA_044378015.1 Tagaea sp. | reverse complement strand
CTGCCCATATGCATCGCGAATCTACATGTCGAATGCGGCAATATCGATATAATTCGCGCGCGGGATGCCGCCGCCGCGTATGATTTCGGCGCAACAGGCGGTATCGGAATGAGCGAAGAATTTCTGCAGAGCATCCAGAGCGAAAAACTGCGCCGACTTTACCGCTTCTGGATCGGCCAGTCGCCTGCGGGCGGCGGGCCGCCGCGCGCGCGCGAACTCGACGTGCCGGCTCTTGCCGAATGGGCGCCCAATCTGATCGTGATCG
This sequence comes from Tagaea sp., assembly GCA_044378015.1. GTDB lineage: Bacteria > Pseudomonadota > Alphaproteobacteria > CACIAM-22H2 > CACIAM-22H2 > Tagaea. The sequence continues at coordinate 10,620 of JBILXZ010000071.1, read as the reverse complement.
AGGTGCGCCCGCAGGCGCGCTTCCGCTACGGCTTCTACGGCACCACCTTCCGCAAGGCGTTCGGCGTCGACATGACGGGGGCGATCGTCCAAGATCTGCCGGCCGCGCAGTCCGGCATTCTCATGGCCGAATACCGCATGGTGCGGCGCACGCAGCGCCCCTATTGGCGCGTCTATGCGGGCTGGTTCGGTCCAACGGAAGAGCCGCAGACCTGGGAGCGCCTGTCGCTGCCGCTGCTGGGCCGGAAGGGCGACGTCGCGTTCATTCTCGCCGCCGCCTATCGCGCCGACGCGGGCCGCGCGCTGGTCCGCAGCTGACGCTTCAGTTTCCGGCTTTGAGCTTGTCGATGCGCTCGACGAGTTCGGCGCGCGCGGGGCTTGCTTCGGGCAGCAGCGCCAGCAGGCGCTGCCACAATGCGGTGGCGGCAAGCTGGTTTCCGGCCGCCACTTCGTCGAGCCCGACGAGCCACAAAGCGAGCGGGTTGTTGGGCGCGCGCTCCAGGAGATTTTCCATCGCCTTGCGCGCGGGCGCATCGAGCCGCGCGTCGGGATCGTGCAGGGCCAGCAGCGCGTCGGCATAGGCGTCGAGAACGGGGATCTGGTCGGGCGCCATTTCGGCCGCGCGCGCGTAGGCGGCGAGCGCCTTATCCGGCTCTTCGAGCGCTTGCCACGAGCGCGCGAGACGCTGCCAGCCTTCGAGATCGTCGGGCTGGGCTGCAAGCCGTGCCGCAAGGCCTTCGACCATGCCGCGGATCGCCTGCGCGCGCTCGGCCTCGGGCAAGGCCAGCAGCGCTTGGCCGCCGGGCGGCGGCGCTTGCGGGGGCGCGGCCGCGAACACGCTTTGCGGCGGCGCCAAGCTCGAAACCGCCGGGCGGTTGTCGGGCGAGGGGCGCAGGCGCGCCAAATCGACGCGCGCCTCGCGCGCGGCTTGCGCCAAGGCTTCGCGCACTGTGGGAAGCCACGGCGCATCGGGGGCGGAGGCCGCGGCGAGATCGAACCACATGCGCAACGCCGCGTTGAGGTCGCCCGCTTGCGCGAGGGCGCGACCCGCATAGTAGCGCGCGCGCGGATCGCCGGGATCGGCCGCGAGCACGCGCGCGAAAGCGCGCTGGGCTTCGGGCGTCACTTGGCCGTTGGCGGCCAGCACGGCCGCTTCGCCGAGCGGGCCCGCGAGTTCGGGTCGTTCGCCCGCAAGCCTGTCGGCGGCGCGCCACGCAGCGAGCGCGTCATCGGCCATGTTGAACGCGGCCGACACTTGGGCGAGGCGCACCCAGGCTTCGAGATCGCCGGGATTGTTTGCCACGCGCGCGCGCAAGGCCCGCGCGAATTCCACGAGCTGCGGGTCCTGGTTGGTGCCTTTGGCTTGCTGTTCGGCGAACGGCACGCCGGGGGCACCGGGTGCGCCCCGGTCGATGTAGAGCGCGAACGCCGCAGCCGGAATCGCGACCGCCAGCGCCGCCGCAAGCAGGCGCGAGCCGCCGGTATGCGCGGGCTCGACCGCCGGTTCGCCCGCCAGCGCCAGCATGCGGCGGCCGATTTCCGCGCGAGCGGCCTGGGCTTCGCGCGCGTCGACGGTGCCGCGCGCCAGATCGCGCGCGATCTCTTCGAGCTGGTCGCGATGCACCTCCATGTCGAAGGCGGCGCGCGAAGGCGGGGCTTTCGCCTTGCGCAGCATCGGCCACACCAGCATGCCGACGACGATCGCCGTCAGGCCAGCAAGAACGGCGAAAATCATTTCCGCTCCTCGGGTGCCAGCAGTTTCGCCAGGCGACGTTCTTCTTCGGCGCTCAACGCCGCGATCTCGGAGGCCGGGCGCGGACGGCGGCTGCGGACATAGACGGCGGCACCTGCGAGCCCCGCCGCCAGAAGGCCGAACGGGCCGTACCACAGCAGGATCGTGTCGGTGCGCAGCGGCGGGCGCAGCAGCACGTAGTCGCCGTAGCGCTGCGTGACGTAGGCCAGCACGGCCTCGTTGCTGTCGCCCGCCGTCAGCCGCTCGCGCACGAGGCGGCGCAGGTCGGCTGCGAGCGACGCGTTCGAATCGTCGATCGACTGGTTCTGGCAAACTTGGCAACGCAGATCCTGGCTGATCTCGCGCGCGCGCGCCTCGAGGGCGGGATCGGCGAGCCGCTCGCTCGGCAGCACCGCGCCGACGGCCGCAGGCAGCGACGCGAGGAGAACCGCGAGCGCGAAACGCCGGCCGGTCATGCCGCCCTCTTCAGCTGCGCGACGAGCTTCAGCATGTCGTCGAGAACCGCAGGCGTCACGGGCCCCACATGCTTGAAGCGGATGGTGCCGCCGCGGTCGACGACGAAGGTTTCCGGCACGCCGTAAACGCCCCACTCGATCGCCACGCGGCCCTCGAAATCGTAGCCGATCGCGCGATAGGGGTTGCCGAGGTCGCCGAGCCATTTGCGCGCGTCCTCGGCCTTGTCCTTGTAGTTGAGGCCCAGGATCGGCACGTCGCTTTCGCGCGCGAGGCGCATGAAGATCGGGTGCTCGACGCGGCACGGCTGGCACCACGAGGCGAACACGTTGACGATCGAAACCTGGCCCTTGAGCGTGTCGTTCGACAAGCCCGCAAGCTCGAGCCCCGGCACCGCCGGCAGATCGAAGGCGGGGGCTGGACGGTCGATGAGGGCGCTCGGCACCTTCTGCGGATCGCGCGTGAGCCCGAAGCCGAGATAGACCGCCAGCACCAGAAACGCCGCCAGCGGCGCCAGAAACAGCAGACGCTTCATTCGGCCGCCTGTGCGGCACCGAGCGGCACGGAAGCGCGCCTGGGCGCGCCGACGCGGTGGCGCCGGTCGGTCAGCGACACGATGCCGCCGAACGCCATCACGCAGGCGCCGATCCAAATCCAGGGGACGAGCGGATTGTGGTAGATGCGCGCGGTCCACAGGGTGTTGGCGTCGGTGGGGGCGAGGAAGGCCGGCATGTTGAGCGCGGGCGCGCCCAGTTCGGGATCGCCGATCGTCGCGTAGAGGTCGGCCAGCAGGTTCGTCTTGATCGCGGTTTCGGTCGTCGAGCTGCCGGCCACGGGGAAGAAGCGGCGGGCGGGCGCGAGCACGGCATAGAGCCGGTCGTTGTCGTAGACCTCGAACGTGGCTTGGGTCGCGAAGAAATTCGGCCCCTCGCGCTGCGCCACACCCTTGAACACGAAGCGATAGCCGGCCACGTCGAACGCGTCGCCCGCGCGCACGAGACGGATCACTTCGGTCTGCCAGGCCGAAACGCCCGCGATTCCCATCACCATAAGGCCGAGGCCCGCATGCGCGATCGTCATGCCCCAGCTCGCGCGCGGCAGATTGCGCATGCGCGCCCACACGGTGCTTGCGGGCGCCCTGAACAAGGCCACGCGCTCGCTCCATTCGACGGCAGCACCCGCGACCAGCCACGCGGCGAGGCCCATCGCGAGGGCCGCCAGAATCTTGCGTCCGGCATCGGCCCAGTAGACGACGACGACCACGGCGATCGACGCCGCGATCGCGAAGGAGAGGCGCTGGGCGGCGGCCGCAAGATCGCCGCGCTTCCAGCCCATGAGCGGACCGAAGCCGACGGCGAGCAGCAGCGGCACCATCAGCGGCAGGAAAGTCGCGTTGAAAAAGGGCGGTCCCACCGAAACCTTGGCGCCGCCGACCGCTTCCAGGAACAGCGGATAGAGCGTGCCGATCAGGACCGTCGCGGCCGAGGTGGCGAGCAGCACGTTGTTGAGCACGAGCGCGCCCTCCCGGCTGATCGGCTGGAAGAGGCCGCCGCCGCGCAGCATGGGTGCCCGCCACGCGTACATCGCAAGCGAGCCGCCGACCGCAAGCACCAGGATCGCGAGGATGAACACGCCGCGCGCCGGATCGACCGCGAACGCGTGCACCGAGGTGAGCACGCCCGAGCGCACGAGGAACGTGCCGAGCAGCGACAGCGCGAAGGCGAGGATCGCGAGCAGAATGGTCCATGTCTTCAGCGCGTCGCGCTTTTCGGCGACGATGGCCGAATGCAGCAAGGCCGTGCCCACGAGCCACGGCATGAAGCTCGCGTTCTCGACCGGATCCCAGAACCACCAGCCGCCCCAGCCGAGTTCGTAGTAGGCCCACCACGAGCCGAGCGCGATGCCGAGCGTGAGGGCCGACCACGCGGCGAGCGTCCAGGGCCGCACCCAGCGCGCCCAGGCGGCGTCGACGCGCCCCTCGATGAGGGCGGCCATCGCGAACGCGAACACGATCGAGAAGCCGACATAGCCCACGTAGAGCAGCGGCGGATGGAAGGCGAGGCCGGGATCCTGCAGAAGCGGGTTGAGGCCGTTGCCGTCGGCGGGCGGCGGCAGCACGCGCAAGAACGGGTTCGAGGTGAAGACGATGAAGGCGAGGAACGCCACCCCCACCATGCCCTGCACGGCGAGCGTGCGCGCTTTGAGCCCGTCGGGCAGGTTGCGCCCGAAACCCGCCACGAGGGCGCCGAACAAAGCCAGGATCAGCGCCCACAGCACCATCGAGCCTTCGTGGTTGCCCCACGAACCCGAGATTTTGTAGAGCATCGGCTTGTCGGAATGCGAGTTGGCGACGACGTTGGCGACCGTGAAATCCGAAACCACGAAGGCGTAGACGAGGCAGCCGAACGCGAGTGCCGCAAGCCAGAACTGCGCGAAGGCCGCGGGCTTGGCGAGCGCCATCAGGGCCGCGTCGTTCTTCTGGGCGCCCACGAGCGGCAGCACCGACTGGACGAGCGCCACGCAAAGCGCCAGCACGAGCGCGTAATGGCCGATTTCTGCGGTCATGGTCGGGGCTACCTCTGCGCTGGAGGGGCGGGCGCCGGGCCCGAGGGCGGGGCCGTGCCCGCGCCCATCGTTTCGTTCCACCGGCCCGAGCGTTTCAGCGCTTCGGCAACCTCCGGCGGCATGTAGTTTTCGTCGTGGCGGGCCAGAACCTCGCGCGCGCGGAACGTGCCGTCGGCCGCAAGCTTGCCGTTGGCGACCACGCCCTGGCCCTCGCGGAACAGGTCCGGCAGCACGCCGACATAGGCGACGGGCACGGCGTTTTCGAGGTCGGTCACGCGGAAGCGCACTTCGGGCGAGCCCTGCACGCGCTCGAGCGAGCCCACTTCGACGAGGCCGCCGATGCGCATCTGCCGGTCGAGCGGCACCTTCTTGTCGGCGATGTCGCTGGGCGTGTGGAAGAACACGAGATGGTCGTCGAACGCCGTCAGCGTGAGCGCGGCGGCCGTGCCGAGGCCGAGGCCCGCCAGCAGGAGGACCGCAAGGCGGCGGCGGCGGGCCGCGCGGGCTTTGGGCAGTTTCACGGGCTTTGTCCGTCGTCGTCGGCGGCGGCGAGCGCGGTTTCGAGCGCCTTGAGGCGCCGCAGGCTCGCCAGGACGAGTGCGGCCAGCACGGCGGCCGTGAGGCCGTAGGCCGTCCACACGAAATCGGCGTAGCCGCCCATGGCGAAAAAATCGGCCATCAGCGGAAGCTCGCCGCGCCCGCGTCGGCGCCGCGCGACCAGGAAATGGCGGCAAGCCGTCGCTCGATGAGGCCCGCCCGCATGCGCACGAGCGCGAGCGCGAAAAACAGCAGCGTGAAGCCCGCCGCCATCAGCAGCAGCGGTGTGAGCATCGACGCATGGATGCTGGGCCCGTCGAGGCGCGCAACCGAGGCGGGCTGGTGCAGCGTGTTCCACCAATCGACCGAGAATTTCACGATCGGCAGGTTGATGGCCCCCACGAGCGCGAGAACCGCCGAACTGCGGGCGCCGCGCGTGTCGTCGTCGAAGGCGGAATTGAGCGCCATGTAGGCGACGTAGACGAAAAACAGAATCAGCACCGAGGTGAGGCGCGCATCCCACACCCACCACGTGCCCCACATGGGCTTGCCCCACAGCGAGCCGGTGGCAAGGCACAGGAAAGTGAAGGCCGCGCCGATCGGCGCCATCGCGCGGCCCGCGACGTCGGCCAACGGATGCCGCCACACGAGCGAGGCGGCGGCGGCGATCGCGAGATTGGCGTAGACGAACATCGCCATCCAGGCGGCCGGCACGTGCACATACATGATGCGCACGCTGTCGCCCTGCTGGTAGTCCGGCGGCGAGGCCACGAGCCCGAGATAGAGACCGACGACAAGGCACGAAGCCGCTCCGCCCGCAAACCACGGCAGCAGCCGGTCGGACAGGCGCTTGAAGCGCGCCGGATTCGCAAGAGCTTGCCAGTTCAAGACAGTCGCCATCGGCGTCGCGGTTTCCCCTGGCAGATATAATGGTCGGATCGGCGGCAATTTCCAACCCATTCGCGGCGGGAATATGGCGTCAAGACGCCGATTGGCGCAAGGCGGCGGCCATGGCGAACGGGGCGACCGTGAGCCAGAACACCGCAAACCCCGCCAGCAAGAACAAATGCGGGCGCACGCTGAGGCCGCCGATCTGCGCTTCTACAGCCGCGACCGCGAAAATCAGCACGGGGATCGCGAGCGGCAGCACGATCAGCGCCAGCAACGCCGAGCCTTTGCGCGCGCCCACGGCCAACGCCGCCCCGATGCCGCCGAGCAGGGCAAGGCTCGGCGTGCCGAGCAGCAGCGAGACGAGCAGCGTGAAGGTGGCCTCGCTCGGCAGTTGCAGCATCGCCGCCACGACCGGCGAAACGGCGATCAGCGGCACGGCGTTGCCGATCCACAGGGCCGCGCATTTGGCCAGAACGAGTGCTTCGAGCGGGGCGGGGGCGAGCAAAAGCTGGTCGAGCCCGCCCTCGTCGGCCTCCGCCTGGAACAGCCGCTCGAGCGGCAGCAGGCTTGCGAGCAGGGCTACGACCCACACGATGCCGGTCGCGACGCGCGCGAGGATCTGCGGCTCGGGCCCGATGCCGAAGGGAAACAGCGTCGCGGCGACGGCGAAAAAGGCCAGCACGGTCAGCGTCTCGCCGACATTGCGAAGGATCAGCGACAGGTCGCGTCGCAGAAGCGCGAATGCGGCGCTCATGGCGCCGGGCTCAGCGTCAGCGTGCGCGCATGGCTGCCGGGAAAATCGAGATGCGTGGCCGCGACCACGATGCCCCCGCCTTCGCGCTTGTCGGCGATGGCGGAGGCCAGGCACGCGACGCCGTCGGCGTCGAGCCCGTTGGTCGGTTCGTCGAGCAGCCACAAAGCGGCGGGGGCCACGCACAGGCGCGCCAATGCCACGCGCCGTTTCTGGCCTTGGCTGAGGAAACGCGCCGGGCGGTCGGCGAGCTTTTTCAGGCCGAAAACCTCGAGGGCGCGCGCGATGTCGTGGCCTTCGACGTCGCGCAGAGCCGCATGGAAGCGCAGATGCTCGCGCGCGGTGAGGTTTGCTTTGAGGGCGTCGAGATGCCCCACATATTGCAGGCGCGCGCGGTGGCCGGCCGGATCATCGGCAATGTCGGCGCCGTGCCAGGCCAGCGTGCCCGAAGCGGGCGCCACGAGTCCCGCTAGCACCCGCAGCAGGCTCGATTTGCCCGCGCCGTTGGGGCCGCGCAGCACCACAAGCTCGCCGGGCGCGAAACCGAAATCGAGTTTTGCGAACACGATTCGGCCGCCGCGCATGCACGCCACTTCGCGCCCCGAAAGGCCCGCTGCCGATTCGCCAGCTCTCGATTCGCCCGTCATGGAAGGGAGCTTAGCGAAAAAAAAAGGGCGGATGCGAACCGTACATCCGGGCTCGCACCCGCCTTCGCGCAAGTTGCCGCCGCAAGGGTGGAGTCCGGGTGTCCCTCGAGCGGCCGTCCAACGGATTTTCGCGTGCGCGATCGCAATAATGCTTCCGTCGATCTGCCCATATAACGTGGGCTCGAAGGCTTTATTCGGGCCGCTTTATGGCCAAAGCATGAATTTTGGCGTCCAGATATGTGAAAAACGCCGGAATTATGTATCGATACATGCCGCAAACGCATGTCTCGGCTACCGCCTTAGCAATGAAACTTCCGGCGGTACCGCAGGATAGTGCTGGCGCGCGACGGACATGCCCGTCGGCTTTGGAGATACAAATGATTGCGTTTTTGGCTTTGGCGGCGATTGTTGCGGTGGTGACGGCATTGGCTCTGGCCCACGATGCCGCCAGCGACGCGCTGCTCGTGACCAACCCCGGCATGATGGCGGTCGCGGCCGCCCGTTAAATCGGCGCCCGCCAACTCGCTTCGGGCGGCCGACGAAAGTCGGCCACCGCTTTTTCGACCGATTTTTCGTAGCGCGCGAGCGGCGGCTTGACGCCGAGCGCGAACAGCGTCTGGCGCATGTCGTGGTTGGTGCCGGTGAGGCACAGGCGCACGCCATCGCGCGCGCATTTGTGCGCAAGCCCCTCGATGATGTGCGCCGCCGTCGAATCGAGCAGCGGCACCGCCGCAAAATCGACGACGAGCGCTTTGGGCGCCTCCCCGATATTGTCGAGTACCGAGCCGATCGACGCGGCCGCCCCGAAAAAGAAAGCGCCGCTGATGCGGTAGACCGCGATGTCGCGGTCGCCGGCCGTATCGTCGCGATAGGGCACGCGGTTGTCGCCTTGCGCGTCGGCGCGGTCCTCGAGCCCCAGCCCGCGCTCGCCGCTGACCGCGACGCGCGTCGACATGCGGTGGATGAACAGCATCGCCCCCATCGCGAAGCCGACGACGATCGCCTCGGTCAGGTCGCGGAAGATGGTGAGGAAAAACGTCGTCGCCAGCACGGCCGCGTCGCCCGTCGATACGCGCAGCAACGTCGCGACCGCCTGGCGCTCGACCATGTTCCACGCGACCACGGCCAGCACGCCCGCAAGCGCCGCCAGCGGGATATGGTCTGCGGCCGAGGCCGCGAGCAGCACGAACAGCAGCAAAAACAGCGCGTGCAGCATGCCGGCCACGGGGCCGTGGGCGCCGCTGCGCACGTTCGTGGCCGTGCGCGCGATGGTGCCCGTCACGCACACGCCGCCGAACAGGCCGGATCCCACGTTGGCGATCCCTTGGGCGACCAATTCGCAGTTCGAGCGATGGCGCCGACCGGTCATGCCGTCGGCCACCACCGCCGACAGCAGCGACTCGATCGCCCCCAGCATCGCGAACGAAACCGCACTCGGCAGCACGGCCGCGATCTTGGCCCAGCTCAACTCGGGCAGTGCCGGCATCGGAAAGCCCGCCGGAATGCCTCCGAAGCGCGTGCCGATCGTCTCGACCGGCAAGCCGAACGCGCCCGTTGCGACGGCAGAGCCTGCGACCGCGATCAGCAGGCCCGGCCAATGCGGACGCCAGCGCCGCAGCGCCAGAATGGTCGCGACCGTGGCGCCTGCGACGCAGGCGGCCGCGGCATTGATGCTTGGCAGCGCCTGCCACAGCACCGGCAGCTTGGCGAGCAAAGCGCCGGGCTCGGGCACGGCCAGCGCGAGCCCGAGGATTTCCTTGATCTGGCTCGCGAAGATGATGACCGCGATCCCGGCGGTGAAACCGACCGTGACCGGATAGGGCACGAATTTCACGTAGGTGCCGACGCGCAGGAGACCCATCGCCGCAAGGATCAGCCCCGACAGGATCGTGGCGAGCACGAGCCCGTCCATGCCGTGGGCAGCGACGGTGGCGGCGACCAGCACGATGAAAGCCCCCGCCGGTCCGCCGATCTGGAAACGGCTGCCGCCCAGGGCCGAAACGAGGAAACCGCCGACGATGGCGGTGTAGAGCCCTTGCGCGGGCGTAGCACCCGACGCGATCGCGATCGCCATCGACAGCGGCAAGGCGACGATGGCGACGGTGAGGCCCGCGAGCGTATCGGCGCGCAATTGCGCAAGGCCGTAGCCCTCGCGCAGCACCGTCAAAAGCTTGGGCGTGAACAGATCGACGAAACCGGGACTCGCGGACGCAGGCTGCATGGCGCCGAGCATAGTCCAATTGCGGCGGCATGGCGCAAGCGTCGGCGGGGCGCTAGAGTTTGCCGATGCCGGATTTCAGCCCCGATCCCAGTCCCGACTCCAGGCCCGACTCCAGGCCCGACCCCAGCCGCCAGGCTTTCTACGACCGCATCGCCGCCTCGTCGCTGGCGCCGCTGTGGGAGGTGATGAAAAGCCTCGTCGCCAAAGAGCCGAAATCGGCGGCGGTCGCGCATTGCTGGCGATGGGATGCCGTGCGGCCTTTCGTGATCGAGGCAGGCTCGGTCATCTCGGCGGCCGAGGCCGAGCGGCGCGTGCTGATCCTCGAAAATCCCGGCCTGCCCGGCCAGTCGCGCATCACCAACACGCTTTATGCGGGCTTGCAGCTGATCCTGCCGGGCGAAACGGCGCGCGCGCACCGCCACACGCAATCGGCCTTGCGTTTCGTGGTCGAGGGCAGCGGCGCCTACACGGCCGTCGACGGCGAGCGCACCATGATGCAGCCCGGCGATTTCGTGATCACGCCGTCCTGGGCATGGCACGACCACGGCAACGAAACCGATGCCCCGATGGTTTGGCTCGACGGGCTCGACATCCCGATCGTCGGCTTTTTCGAGGCCTCGTTCGCCGAAGGCTTCGAAGCCGAATCGCAGGCGCAAGCCAAACCGGTCGGCGATTCGCAAGCGCGCTTCGGCGAAGGCTTGCTGCCGCTCGGGCCTGCGCGCGGCGGTGCCGCGAGCCCGGTTTTCAACTACCCGTACGCGCGCGCGCGCGAAGCGCTCGAAAAGCTGCGCCGCAACGGCCCG
>JBILXZ010000070.1:0-11046 GCA_044378015.1 Tagaea sp. | reverse complement strand
TGGCGGAAATTCCTCCGCACTAAACACTGATATAGCTAAGTTCATCAATAATGGCTTTGCCGTTACCGTGGTAAATGGAATTCGAAAACTTTGGGACATAAAAAGTAAAAAGTCGAAAAGACAAATTATCTCTCTTCATCGAGTAATTCATGAAATGAAAAACGAGGCACGCTTGTTTACGCGAGAAAACTGCGTGTGCCACGACGGACTACCATTCGACTATGAAGCCGTTGCTTCAGATCGGAACCGGCAAATTCTTGAGGACCATAGTAATGCGGATAAATCCTCACGAGAAGAGCGGCCAGAAACTAGAGGGCCAAAGTACCCAGGAATGTCTCGTGCGATGCACAAATCGTTTGACGAGGTTTCAGCTTTCTATCTTAAGTCGAAAACACGTTCACGCAGCGAAATAATCGACAAGGAGGTGTTCGAGCGCCTAGAAAAACATGTAGAGGAATCAGGTATAGAAAGAATTATAGACGTTGCAAACAAACTGCTGCTTCACGCTGGCGATCAGGAATCTAGAAATTTTGTCCGATCACGGACAAATAGTATATCTTTAGATAATTTCAAAATCGTGCTCAAAGCAATTTATAATAGTGCAGATTTTGTTTGCTCAAGAATCCTTATGGACAATCATCTAGGCGGATTCCGAGCAGCGCAACGCGATGTACTCGAGAAACTGGAGCACCCCTGGTGCGCGCAAACAAATTTCGGCGCCGTGGGCGCTGTCTGGCGGTCGTTCGCAAGCGAAGTTTCGAATTGGGATGCGTCTGAGAAATTCATAGTGTCCGAGTGATCGCGACGCTTGACGGGCTCGTCGGCGCAGGCAGAACCAACGCGTGTCGCGATTCACACGTCGCGCACCAAAGGCTTGGCTCGCGCAATGCGCGCACGCCGCTTGGCGTCGCGCAGCGCCTCCCACAGATCGGCGCGGCGCTGCGTGTTGAGCCAGAAATCCGGCGTGTTGCCGAACACGCGCGCGAGCATCAAGGCCGTGTCGGCCGTGACGGCGCGCTTGCCCACGCAAATCTCGTTGCCGAGCCGCCGCTCCACGCCCATCGCGCGCGCAAGGGCGGTCTGGGTGAGCGCCAGCGGCGCCATGAATTCCTCGGTCAGCATCGTGCCCGGCGGCACCGGCTTGCGCTGCGTTGCGATCATTGTTGGCTCCTATCGGAATGCGGATCGCTCAATCGTCGATCCCGAGCGGCAACAGCAACGTTCGCGGGTCGTCGAGAGAAACGATGAAACCGTGTTTGCGGTAGAACAGCACAGCTGCTTCGTCGATCGCATCGACGAGAATTGCCCAAACGGCGACATCGCGTGCGGCACGCAGGATGCGGTCACAGGCATCGCCGAGCATCGACGACCCCAAACCTCTCCCTTGCGCGGACAGATCGACGGCCAAGCGCGAAAGCGTCACAACCGGTGCCGAATCCGGCAAACCACGCCGAAGCTTGGCGGTCGGCACGTTGGCACGTCGCACGCTGCCGGTGTTGAGCGCATAGTAGCCGACGACCCGCCGAGTACCCGCTTCGCAGACCACGAAGGTGCGCGCAGTGCGTGCCCTCGCGTAGATCGGCGCTTGAACCAGCCAAGCATCCAGCACGGTATGCTGGCCGCAACGAAATGCCGCCGTCTCGTGCGTGCCGTCGAGCGGCACGGGTGCCGCGAATTTCACGCTATTCCCACACGCGCTTTCGCGCGAAGCGCGCTTTGCCGGCACGGGACAGCTTCGGCGGGTTACGTGCCAGCGCCATGAAGGCATCGAACCCAGCGGGGCTCATCACATAGACGCGACGGTCCATGATCGCATCTTGCGCGCGCGCGCGCATCGTCGCGACGACGAATTCCGACAGGCTGACGCCGGACAGGTCTGCGGCCTGCTGCACCAATTCCTTGTCGTCCCGAGCGATGCGGATTTGAAGCGTACTCGACCGGCGGCCTGACGACTTGGACGCCGATTTGGACGCCGGACGTTTTGGCTTCAGCGACAATGCCATCAAATGTCCTCCAAGATGTTTCAACCACAAAGGAGCTTGTATGGACAATATCAGTACAGCATCTCTTTTTCCAGCCCCCTACCCGCCCCGCTTGGCGGCCTTGATCCACGCAAGCGCCCCCGGCGTCTTGCTCCACGCACGCGCGGTGTTCACGGCGATCACGATCGCTTCGTCGCGGCTGGCGGGGTCGATGCTCGATGGCGCCGCCTTCGGCGGTTTGCGGTCGCCGACCAGATAGGCGGGCACGAAGCCGTTGGCTTTCACCGCCGCCGTGCGCGCGGCGTCGGGCTCCGGCCCTGCTCCGCCGACGCGGAACGCGATCAGGGCGCGGGCGTAAGCAAGCCGGGCGCTCGTGTCCTCGGGGAAACGGTCGGCGACCGCACTTGCCTCTGCGTCGAGGCCCGCGTCGAGCAAGGCATCGGCGAAATCGTGGCGGCATTCGCTGGGGTCGGCTTGGTCGGCGTCGAGAACTTCGCGCCACAGCGCGAAGGCCGCGTCGCGTTCGCCTTTGACCGACAGCACGCTTGCCAGGTGCTGGCGGGCTTCAAGACCGGCCAAGCGCTGCGCGTCGCTATCGTCGGCCGCTTGGGCAATGCCGTGCGTTTTGAGGGCAAGCCGCAGAAACGCCTCGCGCGTCGGCAGATCGCGCGACAAAAACAGCGACAGCAGCACGAGGGCGGACGGGCAATAGGCGCTGATCGCCAACGCGGCGGCCGCTTGCGCCGCCCCCTCGCGCGGGCTTTTGGCTTCCCACGCGCGCGCCGCCGCCTCGCGCGCGGCGACGATGGCGGTTGCGCTGGCGTCGTCCTTCGCGGCAACGCCATGCTCGTCGAGAAAGCCCCAATCGGCTTGCGTCGGCTTGTCCGGGGCGGTCATGCGCGCACCCCTTCGGTTTCGTCCACCGGGCGCGGGCGGCGGTCGAGATCGATCGCCACATAGGTGAACACGCCTTGCGTGACCTTGACGCGATGGCTCGCCTCGCGCGCGCGCGTCCAGGTTTCGACCGCGATCGTGATCGAGGTGCGGCCGATGCGCTCGATGCGGCAATAGCAGCTCACCTCGTCGCCGACATGGACCGGCAGATGGAACGTCATCGCGTTGATGGCGACGGTGGCGACACGGCCCTTCGAGCGTTGGCTCGCAAGGCTGCCGCCCGCCAGATCCATCTGGGCCAGCAGCCAGCCGCCGAAAATGTCGCCGTTCGGGTTCGTGTCGGCCGGCATGGCGATGGCGCGCAAGACGGGCTCGCCCTCCGGTTTGGAGGCGGATTTGGGCGTTTGCATCGAATCGGACATGGCGCTTAGTCTCCGGCGCTGGAGTCGCTTTTCACCCCAACCATAGCGTATTTGAACCATGGCCGACCTGTTCTCGAATTCCGGCAAAAGCGCCGACTCCTACACCGCCAAGGACATCGAGGTGCTCGAAGGGCTCGAGCCCGTGCGCCGGCGGCCGGGCATGTATATCGGCGGCACGGACGAACGGGCGCTTCACCATCTCATCGCCGAAGTGCTCGACAATTCGATGGACGAGGCAGTGGCGGGCCATGCCGACTGGATCGAGATCGAAATCGCCGCCGACGACGCGATCACGATCCGCGACAACGGGCGCGGCATTCCGGTCGACCCGCATCCGCGCTTTCCCAAGAAATCGGCGCTCGAGGTGATCCTCACCACGCTGCATTCGGGCGGCAAGTTTTCGAACAAAGCCTATGCCACGTCGGGCGGCCTGCACGGCGTGGGCGTTTCGGTCGTGAACGCGCTGTCGGACGTGTTCGAGGTCGAAGTCGCGCGCGACAAGACGATCTACGCGCAGAGCTATTCGCGAGGCGTGCCGCTGGGGCCGCTCAAGAAAGTGGGGCCGACGCAGAACCGCCGGGGTACGTCGGTCATGTTCCATCCCGATCCGCAGATCTTCGGCAAGAACATGCATTTCAAGCCGCAGACCATCTACAAGATGGCGCGCGCCAAGGCGTTCCTGTTCAAGGGCGTCGAGATCCGCTGGAAATGCGCTGCCGATCTTCTGAAGCCCGAATGGGGCATTCCGCCCGAGCAGAGCCTGCATTTTCCGGGCGGACTTGCGGACTCGCTCGCCGAAGCGCTCGGCAAGCGGCCCTGCTACACGCCCAAGCCCTTCGTGGGCGACGTGAAGCTCGACAACCAGGGCGGGCGTCTGGAATGGGCGGTCGCGTGGCCCGGCGACGAGGATGCGGAAGTGCATTCCTACGTCAACACGGTGCCCACGCCCCAGGGCGGCAGCCACGAGCTGGGGCTTCGTGCCGCCCTCACGCGCGCGCTTCGCGGCTACGGCGACATGACCGGCAACAAGAAGGCGGCGCAAATCGCGGGCGAAGACGTGTGCGACGGGGCGATCGTGTTCCTGTCGCTGTTCATCCGCGAACCGCAATTCCAGGGCCAGACCAAAGACCGGCTCGGCATGCCCGAGGCCCAAAAACTCGTGGACGGCGCGCTGAAAGACCAGTTCGACCATTGGCTCGCGGCCGATCCTGCGGCGGCCAAGCAATTGCTCGAGCGCGCGGTCGAACGGGCGGACGAGCGCGCGCGCAGGCGGGCGCAGAAGGAAATGGACCGCAAGACCGCCACGCGCCGCCTGCGCCTGCCGGGCAAGCTTGCCGATTGTTCGTCCTCGTCGTCGGAAGACACCGAGATTTTCCTGGTCGAAGGCGATTCGGCCGGCGGGTCGGCCAAGCAAGCGCGCTCGCGCGAGCGCCAGGCGATCCTGCCCTTGCGCGGCAAGATCCTCAACGTCGCCTCGGCCTCGGCCGACAAATTGCGCGGCAACCAGGAACTGGCCGATCTCGTGCAGGCTTTGGGCTGCGGGACGGGCGAAAGCTTCGACGAAGCCAAGCTGCGCTACGAGCGCGTGATCATCATGACCGACGCCGACGTGGACGGGGCGCACATCGCCTCGCTGCTCATCACGTTCTTCTACCGCGAGATGCCCAAGCTCGTCGAAAGCGGGCATCTCTTTCTGGCGCTGCCGCCGCTCTACCGCATCGCGGCGGGCGGCGACGTCGTCTATGCGCGCGACGACGCGCACAAGGACGAACTCATGAAGACGAAATTCAAGAACCGCAAAGTCGAGGTGAGCCGCTTCAAGGGCCTCGGCGAAATGCCGCCCGCCCAGTTGAAGGAAACCACGATGGACCCCAGGAAGCGCACGCTGCTGCGCGTGGTGGTCCCCGACCGCGACCATCGCGAGGCGTACGAGGAGACGCAGAACCTCGTCGAGAGCCTGATGGGCCGCAAGCCCGAGCTGCGCTTGGCCTTCATCCAGGAACACGCCACGGCCGTGGGCGAGCTCGATATCTAGGCCTTGGCGTCGAGCCTTGCTTCGAGCTTTTCGAGCAAGGCCACGAGCCTTGCTATTTCGGTTTCGCGCAGCAGGTCCACTTTCTGGTGCAGCGTTTCGATCTCGAGTTCGGCTTTGAGATTGATGTTGTAGTCGTCTAGCGCGCGGGCGCGGTCGATGTCGCCCATGCGGTTCTGGCTCATCATGATGATGGGCGCCGTGTAGGCCGCCTGGAACGACAGCACGAGATTGAGCAGGATGAACGGGTACGGGTCCCAGGCCTGCACCCAGGCGAACACGTTCGCCGACAGCCACAGCACGAGCAAGCCGCTCTGCCAGAGAATGAAACGCCACGAGCCGACGCGCGCGGTGATCCAGTCGGCGGCCTTCGCCCCCAGGGTCGGCGGCGGCGGTGCTGCTTGCGCGGCCGCGACGGCGGCGGGTTTTTCGGCCGCGCGATGGCGGCGGCGATGGCCGCGCAATTCGTGCAGCAAGGTGAGATCGGCGGGACCGAGCTTCGGGATCGCGTTCATCGGGTGCGGCTCCTTCGTGCCTAAAGGCGGAAATCGGGCGGCACGAACAGCAGGAAATCCTGGCGCCGCGCCGTCGCGTGGCAGGCCGCACAATAGCGCACCTTGGCCGCGTCCGGGCCTTCGGTCGCCCCCACGGTGCGGCCGTCGGGGCCGATCAGCGCGAAACGCCAATCGTTCGTGTCGGGCGAAAAACCCTGCGCCCGCCGCTCCATCAAGAACAGCGCGAAGGGGGCCGCTTTGCCGTCGGCGTCCACGCGGAAGCTGCGCTTCAGCAGCACGCCGCCGACCGGGATTGCGGCGCCCAGCTCGTAGCTGCGATAGGCGGCCGCAGCAGCCGCGTTCGCGTAGACCTGCAGGAACAGCCCGTGCTCGGAGCCGCGATAGGCGCGCGACATCGCGGCCCAACCGGCCGCACCGCGCAGGACGGGATCCTGCGCCGAGGCCAGCGCCGCGTCGAGTGCCGGGGCAAGGCACGCGGCCGTCGCAGCGACTTCCGCTTGCGTCAAATGCGCGGGCGGCGTGCCGAGGCCGCCAAGCGCCATTGCCGCAGCGGGCTGCGCGCGCAAGCGTCCGACCGTGCAGGCGTCCGGCCGGTCGCCGCCGCCGGGCGCGCAACCGGCTGCCAGCAGGGCAAGGGCAAGCGCGAAGGCGCGTTTTTCCATGGCTCTCCGGTTCGCGCGCTTCTGCGCAAAGGTTTCGCGGGGGCCCTCGGGAATTCGACCCGCGACAGAATCGTTGCGATGGGCCATTATAGATCGCGACAGAAGCGTCCACCGGAGAAGCGCACATGTGCCGTTGGTTGGCCTATACCGGCCGTCCGCTCTATCTCGAAGATTTCCTGTTCAAGCCGGAAAATTCGCTGATCGCCCAGTCGCTGCATGCCCGCAAGGGCCACGTCGCGACCAACGGCGACGGGTTCGGGGTGGGCTGGTACGGCGACCGGCAGGAGCCCGGCCTGTTCCGCGACATAAGGCCCGCCTGGAACGACGAAAATCTGCGCTCGATCGCCGAGCAGATCCGCACCGGCCATTTTTTCGCGCATGTGCGCGCGTCGACGGGCACGTCGATCAGCCGCGCCAACTGCCATCCGTTCCAGCACGGGCGCTGGATGTTCATGCACAACGGCCAGATCGGCGGCTTCGACCGCGTGGCGCGCGAGCTCGATTTCGCGATCGCCCCCGACCATTACCGCATGCGCCGCGGCACCACGGACAGCGAAACGATCTTCCTCTTGATGCTGACCTACGGGCTCGAGCGCGACCCCGAACACGCGGCGGCCCAAGCGCTCGGCAAGATCGTCGACACGCTCGCCGCCGCCAAGGTCGAAGAGCCGTTCCGCTTCACCGCCGCCTTCACCGACGGAAGGCGCATCTACGCCGCGCGCTATTCGACCGACGGCCAATCGCCGACTTTGTTCTACGGCTGCGGCAAGGGCGTGCGCGCGGCCGCGGGCGGCGAATGCTCCGATGTCGACGGCGGCTCGGACTCGCTGCTCGTGCTGTCCGAACCGCTCGACGCGGAAATCGGCCATTGGACGGCGGTCGAAGAAAACGCGCTGCTGGTCGCCGAAAACGGCCGCGTCGAAATCAAAGCGCTGCGCCCCTTGCGCGCACGCATTGCCGCCTGAAGGAAAGGTTCGTTTCCATGCTCACGATCTACGGCCGCGACAGCTCGTCCAACGTTCAGAAAGTGCTCTGGCTCTGCAAAGAGCTGGGCCTGCCCTACGAAAGCGCCCATGCGGTCGCGCCCGGCACGGCCAAAGACAGCGACGCCTTCATGAAGCTCAATCCCAACGGCCTCATCCCGGCGATCGACGAGGACGGCTTCGTGCTGTGGGAGTCGAACGCGATCCTGCGCTATCTCGCCGCCAAGCACGCGAACGGCACGCTGTTCGCGGCCGATCTGCGCGTGCGCGCCGACGCCGACCGCTGGATGGACTGGCAGGCGACGGCGCTGGCGCCGCCGATGTCGATCCTGCTGCGCCAGCTCGTGCGCACGCAAGCCGACAAGCGCGACGCCGAGCTGATCGCGACCACGGCCGCCGAAATCCGCGCGAAGGTCAGGATCCTCGACGCGGCCCTGGCGGGGCGCGCCTATCTTGCGGGCGAGGCGTTCACGATCGCGGACATCGCGGTCGGCCAATGGATGTGGCGCTACGTGACCCTCGTGCCCGACCGCCCGGCCACGCCTAATCTGCAGGCCTGGTACGAACGCCTGCAGCGGCGCAAAGCCTTCGTCGAAACCGTGATGCAGCCGCTGGTATAGCTTACGCGAGCAGCCAGCGGCGCAGCGCGTCGTTGGTTTCGTCCGGCTTTTCGAGCGTGGCCAAGTGGCCGCAATCGTCGAGCACGCGCAATTGCGAGCCCGGAATGTCGGCGGCCATTTCCTGGCTCAAGGCGAGCGGCGTGGCTTCGTCCTCGCGCCCGCACAGCACGAGCGTCGGGCACGCGATCTGCGCCAGCAGGCCGCGGCTGTCGGGCCGTCCCATGATCGCGTTCTGCTGGCGGCAGAAGGCGTCGGCCCCCACGCGGTTCGTCATCGCCGCGACCGTTTCAACCAGGCCCGGATCGCGCGCGGTCGATTTGGGGCTGACCCAATTGTGGATGAGCTGGGGCGTGACGCCCTTGAACTTGCCGCGCTTAGCGTGGTTCACGAAGAGTCGGCGGCGGCGCTGCTGTTCGGGCGTGTCGGCGCGCGCCGAGGTGTCGAGAAGCGCCATGCGCGCGATGCGCGCGGGCGCTAGACGCAGCAATTCGAACGCGAGATAGCCGCCCATCGACAGCCCCGCGAGCGCGAAGCGCGCGGGCGCCTGCTCCAGCACGTGCGCCGCCATGCCGGCCATCGTGTCGGCTTGCGTGAGATCGGCCACCCGCATGTCGGCCACGTCGCGCAAACCCTCGAGCTGGGCGCGCCACAGGGCGGCGTCGCAAAGCAGACCGGGCAGAAGAACGAGCGGAACGCGGCTCATTTGATCAGCGCCAACATGTCTTTGAATTCGGGCGTGCCGGCCCGCCCCAGCCATTCGAACAGCACCATCTCGGCGCTCGCGAGCACGATGCCCGCCTGGCGCAGCCGGTCGGCCGCGAGCGCGCGGTCGCTTTCGCGGCGCGAGGCTGTAGCGTCCCACGCGACCGCGACGGCGAGCCCGCGCGCGGCGAAACCGAGTGCGGTTTGCAGCACGCACACATGCGCCTCGATCCCGCACAGCACAAGCTGCGTGCGCCCGCTCGCGGCCACGGCATCGGCGATCGACGCCGTCGCGGCGCAGGAGAAAGTCGTCTTCGCATGCACGCTGCCGGAAGGCGCTAGGGCGGCAAGCTCCGGCACAGTGGCGCCGATCCCTTTGGGATACTGCTCGGACACGAGCACGGGCACGCCGAGCCGCGCGGCGCCCTGCAAGAGCTTTGCGGCCGCCGCAACGGCGCGCGGCCCCGCCTCCATCGCCGGCAAAAGCCGCTCTTGGATATCGACGACGAGCAGAAGGGAACGCGAAACGTCGAGCAGCATGGTGCGATCGACCCTACAAGGCGCATGCCGCTTTTGCCAACCCCTTGCTCGACTTCCGCAGCCTTCGCCCTTAACGTCGAAGCGCCGATTCCATGGAAAGCCCAACCGCCATCGCCGAGCTTGAAGCGCACGCGCTTGCCCATGCGCGCGGCGGGCGCATGGAGCAAGCGTTTGCCATCTTCGCGCAGGTCGCAGCCGCCCTGCCGCACGCGGCGACGGCCGCGCGCAATTGCGGGGCGGCGTGCCTCAATCTCTACCGCAATGCCGAAGCGCGCGACTGGTTCGCCAAGGCCGAAAAGCTCGCCCCCGCCGATGCCGACGCGGCACTGGGCCGCGGCACGGCAAGCCACATGCTAGGCGACCTCGACGACGCGATCGCCGCCTTCGACCGAGCGCTCGCCTTGCGCGCGGGCTGGATCGAAGCGATGCTGGCGCGTGCCAACGCGCTGCAGCATGCCGGGCGGCTTGCGGACGCAGAAGCGGGCTTCCTTTCGGCCCTCGCTCTGCATCCGAACGAGCCGCGCGCACTCAACAATCTCGCCAATCTGCGCGCCGACCAGACGCGTTTTCGCGAAGCGCTCGATCTCTACGCGCAGGCCGGTGCGGAGCATGGATGGCTGTTCGCGCTGAACTACGATCCGGACGTTTCTGCCGAACAGCTCGCCGCCGCCTATCGCGGCTGGGGTGCGCGCCATGCGAACGCGCGCCAAGCGGCGCGCGCATCGGCAGCGCTTGCGCCCAAGACGCGGCTGCGCGTGGGCTTCGTGTCGTGCGACATGCGCCGCCATTCCATGCGGCATTTCCTGCTGCCGGCCCTTGCCCATCTCGAGCCTTCGCGCATCGAGCTGTTCCTCTATGCGACCAACGGCCAAAGCGATGCGGTTACGGCGCGCTACCGCGCGCTCGCCGCGAAATTCACGATCCTCGACGGGATCGGCGACGACGAGGCGGCCGCGCTGGTCGCGGCGGACGGCATCGACATTCTGGTCGACGCGTCGGGCCATACGGCGGGCAATCGGCTTGGGCTGTTCGCGCGCAAACCCGCTCCCGTACAGGCGACATGGCTCGCCTACGGCACGACGACCGGGATGTCCGCGATCGACTGGTTCTTGGGCGATGCGCGGCTCGTTCCGCCCGGCGGCGAACGGCTCTTCGTCGAGCGCGTGTGGCGGCTGCCATCGGCCTACTGCTACGCCCCGCCCGAAGGCTTGCCCGAAGTCGCCCCCCTGCCCGCCACCCGAAACGGGGCGGTCACGTTCGGCTGCTTCTCGCGCACGATCCGCTTGAACGACCGCACGCTCGAAGCCTGGGGCCAAATCCTGGCGAGCCTGCCGCAAAGCCGCCTCAAGCTCGATTCGCTGCCCTTCGTCGATGCCGCCATGCGCGCCGACTTCGCCCGCCGTCTGTGCGGCTTCGGCGCACGCGAAGACCAGCTCGAGATCGGCTACACCACGCCGCAGGCGGCCGTGTGGGACGCCTACGGCCGGATCGACATCGCCCTCGACCCGTTTCCGCACAATGCCGGGGCCACGACCTTCGAAGCCTTGTGGCTCGGGGTTCCGGTCGTCTCGAAGCGCGACCGCATTCCGCTGGGGCGCTTCGGCGATTCGATCCTGGGGGCGGCCGGCCTCGGCGATTGGGTCGCAAACGACGTGCCCGGATATGTCGCCCGCGCGGTCGCGGCGGCCTCCGAC
>JBILXZ010000032.1:0-41004 GCA_044378015.1 Tagaea sp. | reverse complement strand
GTGGAAACGCAAAGCGGCCTCGGCCATCTCGCGCACGAGGAAGATCCGAAAGCAGCCGCCGATTCCATTCGCCGCCATGCGGCAAACTGGGGCGTGGCTTAGGCGAAGCTGCTGCGCACGATACGGTCCAGCGTCGCGGCATCGGCGCGCGGCAAGGCCAGATACACGGCGCCCATGGCGTTGCCGAGCGTCTGGGCAAGCGGCGTCGGGCGCGGCCCCGTATCGACGAGCAGGGCGCGCAAAGCCGTCGCGCGAATGCGGCGCGCGGCATCCAGCGCGTCGGCCTCGGCCGCGTCGCGCCCGCCGATCCCGGCCCGCGTCACGTTGGCGCGCCCGTCGGTCAGCAGCACCAAAGTGGGCGTGCCGCCCTGGCGGCGGATGCCTTCGGCGAGCGCGAGCGCGGCATCCATGCCGGCCGCGAGCGGCGTGCCGCCGCCGCCGGGCAAGCCCGCCAAAGCGCGCTTGGCGCGCACGAGCGAGCGCGTGGGCGGCAGCACGAGTTCGGCGCGACCCGCGCGGAACGCGATCACCGACACGCGGTCGCGCCGCACATAGCAATCGGCCAGCAGCAATTCGATCGCACCCTTGGTCTCCGCCAGGCGGTGCAGGGCGGCCGAGCCCGACGCGTCGATCGCGAAGATCGTCGTCGTCTCGCGCCGCTGCTTGAAGCGCGTCACGCGAAAATCCTCGGAAACGACGCGCACGCGCGGGGCCCCCGCCGCGCCCGCCGCGCGAATGCGCTGCCACGGCGCCGCCGCCCGCAAGGTCGCCACGAGATTGAGCCGCGCATTGCGCTGGCCCGGCAGCCCGCGAAAAACGCCGGCGGGTCTGCCGCGCTTGCCGGATTTCTGCAAAGCACCCGACTTGCCCGCCGACGCCGCGCGCGCGCCCAGCGCCTTGGCAACCTTGAGGCGCGCAAGCAAGTCGGGCGGCATCGCAGCCGCAGCCGCTTCGAGCACCATGTCGTCGAGCGGTTTGTCGGGCGCGGCGGCGTCCGACGGCGGCGCGCCGTCGTCGCCCGGTTCGGACGGGGGCGGCGTTTCTTCGTCTTCCTCTTCGATCGGAAGGGCGGGCAGCTGCGTCGCGCGATGGGCGAGGACAAGCGCGCAGGCAACCGAAACATCGTCGACGGTCACGGCCGAGCGGCCGAACAAGGCGGCCGAAGCGCGCGCGGCGCGCAAGGCAAGCAGATCGGCGCGCGAAGAGCCGATGCCCAGAGCAAGGGCCGTGCCGCAGATCGCCGCGCGCATGTCGGCCGCGATTTCGATCTGCGCAAGACTCGCGCGCGCCGCTTCGATCGCGTCGCGGTCGAGCGGCGAAACGCCTAGCTCGCCATGCCGCACGGCGCCGAGCTCGGCGAAAAACGCGAGCCGCTCGGCCAGCGCCGCCGGCGGCTTCTCCTCGGCATCGACCGCCTCGTCGAGCGCGATCGCCGCAAGCCGCGTGCGTACGGCCAGCGACAGACCGTCGCGCGCCAACACCACCTCGCCTCGGTCGAGCACGGCAACGATCCGCGCGGCCGTCTCGGGTGCGAGCCGTTCGGCCATCGCGAACACGGCCACGCCGCCGTCCGCCTCGGCGAGCACGCCGCGTTCGGCCACGGGACGGCCCGCCTTCAATGTCGCGGCAAGATCGAGCCCGCCCAGGAGCCGCTCGTCGGCGATCTGCAGCGGCACGCGTTTCCAGGGCGCTTCAGCGGGCATCAGATCGCGCAGCAGGCCCAGCAGCGCGTCGCGCGCGAAGCCTGCCGGCGCGCGCAGATGCAAGCCGCCGAGCCCCGCCGGATCGACTGCGAGCAGCTGCACGGCCAATGTCGCGCGCTCCCACGCCGACCCCGCCGGGGCCCGCGCGTCGCTCACGCGCCGAGCATCTCGACGATCGCGCGCTCCACGCGCGCGCTCGAGCCCGTATCGTCGAGCGGATTGCGCCGCAGCCGATGGCGCAGCACGGAGGGGGCGAGGCGCCGAATGTGGGCGTCGCCCACGCTCGCGTCGCCGTCGAGGGCCGCAAGCGCGCGCGCCGCCCGCATCAGCGTGATCTCGCCGCGCAGACCGTCGGTGCCGAGTTTCATGCAGAGTTCGGCCACGCGCGCGAGTGCGGCGTCGCCGCCCTCGATGTCGGGCAGGCGCTTGCGTGCGGCCACGATGCGCGCGCGCAGCTTGGCGTCGGCCGCCTTCCATTTTTCGACGAAAGCGGGCCGGTCTCGCTCGAACAGGTCGCGGCGTTTCACGACTTCGACGCGCGTCGCAAGGTCGGTCGGCGTCTTGACTTCGATCGACAGGCCGAAACGGTCGAGCAATTGCGGACGCAACTCGCCCTCCTCGGGATTGCCGCTGCCGATCAGCGAAAACCGCGCGGGATGGCGCACGCTCAAGCCTTCGCGCTCGACGACGTTTTCACCCGAAGCGGCCACGTCGATCAGCAGATCGACGAGATGGTCCTCGAGCAGGTTCACCTCGTCGATGTAAAGAAAGCCGCGATTGGCGCGCGCGAGCAGGCCCGGCTCGAAGGCTTTTTCGCCGCGCGTGAGCGCGCGCTCGAGATCGAGCGCGCCCACGACGCGGTCTTCGGTGGCACCCAACGGCAGATCGACGACCGGGACGGCGACCTGGCGCGCGCGCGCGCGCGCTTCCTTGTGCGCGGAACAATAGGGGCAGGCGGCAAGATCGCCTTCGGGATCGCAAGAATAGGGACAGCCCTCGACCGCGCGCATCTTCGGCAGCAGTGCCGCAAGGGCGCGCACGGCCGTCGACTTGCCCGTGCCGCGGTCGCCGAACACGAGCAGCCCCCCGATGCCGGGATCGATGGCGGCCACCGTCAATGCGAGCTTCAATTCGTCCTGCCCGACGATCGCCGAAAACGGAAACGCAACCGACATGCCCCCTCCCCTGCTACGCGAATCCCTTGCCCCCGCGGGACTTGCCCAGCCACATTAGCCCCGCGATTCGCCGGGTCAATGGGCAAAGGCGCCCCTTGCGGCGCGCCGGGGCGAACACATAGGCTCAGGCCCGTGACTGGGGAGATTCCGATCGACGCCAACGCTCTCTACCGTCCGCCGGCACCAGCGCCTTTGTCCGCGCTTGCCGCGCTCGCGCGCACGGTGCTGCGCGGCGAGCAGGATCTTTTGAGCCTGCTGCCGGCCGAAGCCTATTCGAAACCGATCACGCCGCTCGGCTTTTCGCGCCGCTCGATCCTGCTCGTCAACGATCCGGCCGTCTCGACAGAGATCTTCGCCGACGCCGATGGCGTCTATCCGAAGAACGATCTGATGGTGGGCGCCCTCGAGCCGCTGGTGGGCAATTCGATGTTCGTCTCGAGCGGCGAAATCTGGCGCCGCCAGCGCCGCATGATCGACCCCGCCTTCTCGCACATGCGCATCAACCGCGCTTTCGACGCGATGGCCGCAACCGTCGACGACTACGAAAACCGTCTCGACGAGGTCGCAGGCAAAGGCGAAACCATCTCGCTCGACGCGGCCATGAGCCATCTGACGGCCGACATCGTCTGCCGCACGATTTTTTCCAAATCGCTCGAATCGCGGACCGCGCGCGACGTGTTCGACAACTTTTTGGTCTTCGAGCGGCACGTGGCCAATGTCGAACTCGGGCGGCTCATCTTCGGCAAGCCGTTCGCGCAGATAAACCAGTCGGCGTCGGTGCTCGAAGCGTGCGCGCGCATAAGGCGGCATATCGGCGATCTCGTCGACCCGCGCCTGGCGGCCGGTGCGGCCCAAATCGACGATATCGCCGGCGCCGTGATCGCCGCCCAAGATCCGCAAAGCGGCCTGAGCTTCACGCGCGAAGAGCTGATCGACCAGATCGGCGTCTTTTTCCTCGCCGGGCACGAAACGACGGCGAGTGCTTTGACGTGGGTCTTTTTCATTCTGTCGATGCGGCCCGAGATCGTGGCGCGCATGCGCGCCGAGATCGCGCGCGTCTCGGGCGACGGGCCGGTCGAATTCGAACACGCCAAACAGATGGTTTTCGTGCGCAACGTGTTTCGCGAAACCTTGCGGCTCTATCCGCCGATCACGTTTTTGCCGCGCGTGGCCGCTTGCGACACGACGATCGCGGGCCGGCGCATCAAGCGCGGCGCGATGGTGATGCTGGCCCCGTGGGCCACGCACCGCAACGCGATCTACTGGAAGAACGCCGACCGCTTCGACCCCGACCGCTTCGCGCCCGAAAACGAAAAAAACCTCGTGCCCGGCACCTACATGCCGTTCGGCCTCGGCCAGCGCATCTGCGTGGGTGCTGCGTTCGCGACGTTCGAAAGCTGCCTCATCCTCGCGCGCCTCGTGCGGCGATACGATTTCGAAACGTTGGCGCCCGAAAAAGTTCGGCCCGTGGCGCGCCTCACCACGCGTCCGTCGCGCGAAATCAGCGTGCGAGTGCGCCGACGCTGAGATGCTTGCGCCGCGCTTTGCGGTCGATCTGGAACTGGTGGTAGACGATGAGCGCGATGCCGGTCGCAAGGGGAATCGCCCACAAAGTGGGGCTGAAGGCGTTGTGCGGCATGAGGCGCACCGCACCGAACGCCAGGAACGCCGTATAGACCGAAATGCCGGCCCCCACGAGCGCCTTCACGTGCTCTTTGAGATAGTCGCTGCGCCCCGGCTCGGCCTTCGCAGAGAAATAGAGATTGGTCGCACCCGACGCAATGCCGACGGCCGATATGCCCATCATCAGCGGCTGGTCGATGAGCCAGCCTTGGAACGCGCAGTTTGCCGCCGTGACCACGACCGACAGCTGCAGCGCCACGTTGGGCCAGCTGCGGTTGGCCGCGTGGTTGGACTTGTTGCGGATCGCGGACATGCCGTGCCAGCACAGGCTCACCGTGAGGATCGCCAGATACAGCATCATCCAGCCGAACAAGCCGCGCACGAGGGCCGCATCGTCGAGCTTGGGATGGGTCTCGAGCGGTGCCGCCAGCGAACACAGACTCATGCCGACGGCCATCGCGGCCGTGACGAGCAGGCAATTGTAGAACACGCGCCCCCAGCGCCGATGCGCCGCTGCCCCCTTGCGGCCCACGACCGGCACCCAGAACGACACCAGCCCCGTTGCCCCCGTCGCGACATGCACGACCAGAAAGCACATGAACACGATTTCGATCACGGCTTTTTCCCCCTGTGCTCGATCCTATCATCTGCGCGCGCTCTTGCGAACGGCTTCCTCGGCTTACAGTCGCGCGGTATCGGCATGCGGACGGCGAAAACGCGAGGTTTGTTGCGTGTAACCTGCGAGTTTGCGACACTTGCGTGCGACCGGACGGCGAGATGAAGGGGGACAGTCTCGATGCGCGTCATTCTGGCCCAGCCACGCGGCTTCTGCGCCGGCGTCGTGCGCGCGATCGCGATCGTCGAGCGCGCGCTCGCCAAATACGGCGCGCCCGTCTATGTGCGGCACGAGATCGTGCACAATCGCCACGTCGTGGACGCGCTGAAAGCGCAGGGCGCGATCTTCGTCGAATCGCTTGCCGAAATCCCGGCCGGGGCCGTGGCGATTTTCAGCGCGCACGGCGTGCCGAGCGAAATCGAGCGCGACGCCGAGCGGCGCGGACTTGCCGCGATCGACGCCACCTGTCCGCTGGTGAAAAAAGTCCATGTCGAAGGCAGGCGCTACGCAGCGCAAGGCTACGAGGTCGTGCTGATCGGCCACGAAGGCCATCCCGAAGTCGTGGGCACGCTGGGCCAGATCGAAGGCCGCGTCCATCTGGTCGCGACCGTCGAAGACGTCGCCCGTCTCGAGGTCGGCGATCCTGCGCGTCTTGCTTACGTCACGCAGACCACGCTCAGCGTCGACGAGACGCGCGCGGTCGCCGAAGCCTTGCGGCACCGCTTTCCGGCCATCGAAGGCCCCGACACCAAGGATATCTGCTACGCCACGCAGAACCGCCAGACCGCCGTGCGCGATCTGGCCGCACGCGTCGATGCCGTTCTGGTCGTGGGTGCGGCCAACAGTTCGAACTCGAACCGACTGCGCGAGATCGCCGTCGATTGCGGCGTGCCGGGCTATCTCGTGGACGACGTCGACGCCGTCGATTGGCGCTGGCTCGACGCGGTCGAAACGCTCGGCATCACGGCGGGCGCCTCGGCGCCCGAATCTGTCGTCGACGCGCTGATCGACGGCATCCGCAAGCACCACCCGGTCGAACTGGCGGTTCTCGACGGCGTGCGCGAGACGATGCAATTCCGCCTGCCGGCCGCTCTGGCCTAAAGCACGGCGCCTCTGCACGCTTCTTGCACGGTCTCGCCCGGCGGTTTTCGAACCCAACCAGCCGGACGAGGTAGGCCGACATGCCCCACAGAGCCGAACGCGAACGCGCCATGCGCGGCTGCGTCAAACTTCTGGGCGGGCTCGTCGGCGAAACTGTGCGCGCGCAGGAAGGCGATGCCGCCTACGCGGCGCTTGAAGCTCTGCGCCAAGGGTTCGTGGCGCAAAGGCGCCACGCCAAACCGGACGCGAAAACCATCGCGAAGCTGGCAGCGGGCCTAGCCGACATCGACCCTGCCCGTGCCGTGATGCTGGCGCGTGCCTTCGCGCTGTTTTTCGCCGTGGTCAACATCGTCGAAGAGGCCTGGCGCGCCGACGAGCGCGTGCAGGCCGACGCGGCTTGGCCGCGCTCGTTTCCGGAAACCTTCGCGCAGCTCGGAGCCGCCGCCTCGGCCAAACGCGTGCGCGCCCTGCTGCCGGATCTGGCGCTGATGCCGGTGATGACGGCGCACCCGACCGAGGCGCGCCGGCAGACGGTGCAGCGCGGACATCGCCGCCTCTACGATCTTGTGGCCAAACTGGTCGGGCTCGATCCGCGCAGCCGTCTCCACGCCGCCCAGGTCGACTCGATCCGCGACGAGATCGCGACTTTGTGGAAGACGGACACGGTGCGCGCCGAGCGGCTCAGCGTCGCCGACGAGATCGCCAACGGCCTGCTGTTTTTCCGCATGGCGCTTTACGACGCGGTTGCCGACACGCTGCGCGGTTTCGCCCAGGCGCTGCCGCAGGGCTGCGCGCCGCCGCCGCATCTTCTTGCTTTCGGTTCCTGGATCGGCGGCGACCGCGACGGCAACCCGAACGTCACGGCGGCGACGACGCTGTTCGCCATGCGCGCCCAATCGCGCGAGGTGCTGCGCGAATATCTGCGCCGCACCGATGCGCTCGCCGACCGGCTCACGCAATCGGCCGCCTACATCGACCTCGATCCGAAATTCGCCGCAAGGCTCGCCGCCGACGACAGGATCTACGCCGCCGCCGTGTTCGGTGAATTCACGGAAAGGCTGCAGCGCGAGCCCTATCGGCGCAAGCTTGCGTATATCCGCTTCCGGCTGCAGGCGCGGCTCGACTGGACGCAAATGCGGCTCGCGGGCGGCGAAGCCCCCT
Organism: Tagaea sp.; assembly: GCA_044378015.1. Classification (GTDB taxonomy): domain Bacteria; phylum Pseudomonadota; class Alphaproteobacteria; order CACIAM-22H2; family CACIAM-22H2; genus Tagaea. The sequence goes on along the minus strand of JBILXZ010000032.1, from coordinate 33,625 downwards.
GCCCGGCGGAAGCCTATCCGAACGCAGCCGCATTCGAAGGCGACCTTGCCGCTTTGCGCCAGGCCCTGCGCCACGACGGCGACGCGCGCCTCGCGGACGGCCAACTCCTCGATCTCGAGCGCCTCGTGGGCGTGTTCGGATTCCATCTTGCGCGGCTCGACGTGCGCCAGGAAGCCAAACGCCATCGCGACGCGGTGCGGGAAATCCTCGCGGGCATTCCGGGCCTGCCCGACTACGCCGACCAAGACGAGGCGACGCGCGTCGACATGCTCGAAGCGCTCGTGGCACGGCCGGGGCCGGTCGTGCTGCTCGGCAGCGCGCTTTCGGCCGAGACGCGCGAAACGCTCGACACGCTGCGCGCGATCACCGCCCTGCACGCCGAGTTCGGCGCGAAGTCCGTCGAAACCTACGTCGTCTCGATGGCGGGCAGTGCGAGCGCCGTGTTCGAAGTGCTGCTGCTCGCGCGCTTGGCGGGCCTGCTCGAGCCGCGCGGCGACGGCGGTTTCGCGATGGATCTGCGTGTGGCACCTTTGTTCGAGACCATCGCCGATCTCGAAGCCGCCCCCGGCATCGTCGAAGCGCTGCTGGCACGTCCCGTCTATCGCGCGATCCTCGCGGCATCGGCCGGGCTGCAGGAAGCGATGCTCGGCTATTCCGACAGCTGCAAGGACGGCGGCATCCTCGCCTCGTCGTGGGCGCTGCACCGCGCCCAGACCCGGCTTGCGGCCGTCTTCAAGAATGCGGGCGTCGCGTACGTGCTGTTCCACGGCCGCGGCGGCAGCCATGCGCGCGGCGGCGGCCCGACCCACGACGCGATCCTCGCAGGACCGCGCGACGCGGCCAACGGGCGCATCAAATTCACCGAACAGGGCGAGGTGCTGTCTTTCAAATACTCGAACCGCGACACGGCCGCCTACGAACTCACCGTGGCGCTCACGGGCCTGCTCAAGAAATCGCTGGGCCCGCCCTACCGCAAAGGCGCGCGCCGGCAAGCCTGGGCTGCCGCCATGGCGCGGCTTGCCGAACTCGGCGAGACGGCGTATCGCGAGCTTGTCGCGAGTCCCGGCTTTCTCGACTATTTCTACGAGACCACGCCGGTCGACGAATTGGCGTTTCTCAATATCGGTTCGCGGCCTTCGCATCGGCCCAAGGCCGGGCGCGACATCCGCGCGATCCGCGCCATCCCTTGGGTCTTCGGCTGGTCGCAAGCGCGCCTTGCCTTGCCCGCATGGTACGGCGTCGGGCATGCGGTCGCGGCCTTCGCCCAGGAAGCGCCGGGCAATCTTGCTTTGCTGCGCCGCATGCATCGCGATTGGCCGTTTTTCCGCAATCTCGTCGACAACGTCGCCATGGCGGAAAGCAAAGCCTCGAGCGAAATCGCGCGCCTCTACATGCCTTTGGCGCAAGACCAGTTCGCGGCCAAGCGCATCTTCGCCGCGATCGCGGGCGAGCTCGAGGCAACCGCGCGCGTGCTTCGGCGGATCACGGGCAATGCCCCGCTCGCAGGCAATCCGCTGCTGGCGCTGTCGCTCGACCGGCGCAAACCCTATCTCGACGCGATGAACGCGCTGCAGGCCGCCTTGATCGCGCGCGCGCGCGCGCCCGACGGGGCGGCGTGGCGCCATCCGCTGCTTCTGACGGTGAACGCGATCGCCGCGGGCATGCGCAACACGGGCTAGGACCGCGGCCTCTTTCCGAACCGGCGCAAGCGCAGCGCATTGCCGACGACGAAAACGCTCGAAGCCGCCATCGCCGCAGCCGCGAAGATCGGCGACATTTGGATGCCGAACCACGGATAGAGTGCGCCCGCCGCGACCGGCAAGAGGGCCACGTTGTAGCCGAAGGCCCAGAACAGGTTCTGGCGGATATTGCGCATGGTGGCTTTCGACAGCGCCACGGCTTCTGCGACCGCCGCAAGGTCGCCTGCGACGAGGACCACATCGGCACTGTCGATCGCGATGTCGGTGCCGCTGCCAACCGCAATGCCGATATCCGCTTGCGCGAGCGCGGGCGCATCGTTGATGCCGTCGCCGACAAACGCAATGGTCGCCCCTTCCGCGCGCCAACGCGCGAGGGCGGCGAGCTTGTCGGCGGGCATCGCTTCGGCGACCACGCGCGAAATGCCGAGCGTTTGTGCGACGTTCTCTGCGGTCGCGCTATTGTCGCCCGAGACCATCGCGGTCGCGAGGCCGGCTGCATGCAGCGAAGCGATCGCGGCCTTCGCACTCGGACGGATCGGATCGGCAACCGCCGCAAGCGCCGCCAAGCGGCCGTCGATCGCCGCGAAGATCGGCGATTTTCCGGCTTTGGCAAACTCGGCCATTGCATCCGCGAAAGGGGCGACCGAAATGCCGAGCGATGCAAGATAGCGATCGGCGCCGACGGCGACCTCGCGGCCGCCGACGCGCGCGCGCGCGCCGAGGCCCGGGGTCGCCGCGAAATCGGCGACTGGAATGGCTGCAAGCCCTTTGTCCTGCGCCGCCCGTACGATCGCAGCGGCGATCGGATGTTCGGACGAGGCTTCGAGCGCAGCCAGCAGCGCCAACACCTCGTCGGCCGCAAAGCCCGGTGCCGCGACAAGGTCGGCGAGTTCCGGGCGCCCCTTGGTGAGCGTGCCGGTCTTGTCGAACGCCGCCAATGTGACCGTCCCCAAACGCTGCAGCGCTTCGCCGCGCCTGAACAGAATGCCGCGCTCGGCCGCGCGTCCGCTTGCGACGAGAATCGAAATCGGCGTCGCAAGCCCCATGGCGCACGGGCACGCGACGATCAGCACGGCGACCGCGTTGGCGAGCGCGTGCCCGAACGCGTCCGGCCCGCCCCACAGCGTCCAGCAGGCGAAGGTCGCCGCCGCCGCCGCGAATACCGCCGGCACGAAGCGCGCCGTCACGCGGTCGACGACCGCCTGGATCGGCAACTTGCCGGCCTGCGCGTTTTCGACGAGGCGCTGGATCTGCGCCAGCATCGTGTCGGCGCCGACTTTGGTCGCCGCGAAAACGAAACTGCCGTTCTGGTTGACGGTTCCGCCGATCACGGCGGCACCGGCTTCCTTGAAGACCGGCACAGGCTCGCCCGTGACCATCGACTCGTCGACGTAGGAATGGCCGCTCGCAAGCATGCCGTCGGCGGCGATGCGCTCGCCGGGGCGGACCTGCAGCCGGTCGCCGACCGCGACCGCGGCGATCGGCAGCTCGACGAACGCGCCGTCGCGTTCGACGCGCGCGGTCTTGGCCTGCAGCCGGCCGAGCCTTGCGATCGCGTCGCGCGCATGCCCGCGGCTCAGCCCTTCAAGATAGCGGCCGAGCAGGACGAGCACCACGACCGACACCGCCGCCTCGAAATAGAGGTGCGCGGCGCCGTCCGGCATGCGGTCGGGCGCGACGACCGCCGCCAGCGAATAGAGGTAGGCGCTGAGCGTGCCGACCGCGACGAGCGTATTCATGTCGGGCGTGCCGCGCCGCAGATTGGCGAGACCCACGCGCTGGAAGCCGAGGCCGGGGCCGAACATCACGAGCGTCGTCAGCGCGAGCGACGCATAGGCGACGAACGCAGGCGGCAATGCCGCATGGATCCAGCCATGCAGCGGCGGGAAAACGTGCCCGCCCATTTCGACCGCAAAAACCGGCGCGCCGAGCACGGCGGCAAGTACCAAGCGGCGCGCGAGGGCGGCATTCTCGTCGACGCGCGCATGCGGGGCAGCCTCCGATCCGAGCGCCGTTGCCGCATAGCCCGCATCCGAAATTGCGTGCACGATGGCGGGCGGGTCGGCAATGCCGTTGCGATAAACGACATGCGCGCGCTCGGTCGCGAGATTTACCACGGCCTTGAGCACGCCCGGCACGCGCCTCGCCGCCGCCTCGACATGCGCCACGCACGAGGCGCAATTCATGCCTGAAACGGCGAACTCGGCCGTTGCCGTGCGCACCGAATAGCCCGCCGCTTCGATCGCCGGCGCGAGCTTCGCCAGAGCGGCCGGATCGGAAAGCACCACCCGCGCCTGTTCGGTGGCCAGATTGACACCCACCGACGCGACGCCCGGAACCTGCGCAAGCGCCTTCTCGAAGTGCGCCACGCACGATGCGCAACTCATCCCTTCGACCGATATCGCGTAGGCAGCCGCTTGGATTCGGGCATCGTCGGCCATGGCAGCGAAACTCCTTGCGATATCGAGGGTGGACCCTTCCCGGGCGGCAAGGTCAAGGAACCGACCTTGCGCCGGTTATGCGTCCAAGATACGGCCGCCGCCGCCTCTGCCGCGAGCGGCGAAAGAATGCCGTCGCGATCAGCCCGTTTCTGCGAGCAGAAGATAGATCGCGGCCGTCCAAGAGAAGGTGCCGCCGCCGCCGGCCGCGCCGCCGAGCGGATCGAAATTCTCGCCGAAGCCGGCATGTTCGATAGCGGCGCGCGTCGCGGACAGGATCTGCTGCGCGCGTGCGGCATCGCCCGCGCGCGCGAAGCCGTCGGCGATCATCCAATTGACCACGGCCCAGACCGGCCCGCGCCAGTAGCGCAGCGCTTCGAAAACCGGCGAGTCCGGCGGCGTGGACGGCACCAGAACGCGCACTTGCGCGCGCCAGCGGTCGAGCGTCGCCCCCATTTGCGCGGCCTGCGCGGCACTCGCCGCATCGGCATAAAGCGGCAGGAAGCCTGCGGAGGTCGCGACCTCGATCGGCGCGTCGGCGATCAGATCGCGTGAGCCGAACAGCCCGAGCTTGGGCTGCCACAGGGCCGAAAGCGCTTGCTTCGTGCGCGCGGCACGCTGCGTGATCTCCGCCCGCTCGGTGGCCGTGCCGAAACGCGCGGCAAGCCCCTGCAGATCGGTTTCCGCGCGTGCGAGAATGGCGTTGATCGAAACGTCGGCGACCTTGAAGGGCGCTACTTGCCACATCCGCACCGGATCCCAGCCTGCGTCGCGATAGCAGTCAACCAGATGGATGAAACGCTGGTAGTCGATGTCGTGCGGGCGATGCCCGGCGTCGACATGGCTCGTGTCGCGCCGCTTAACGACCGTCGTCGTTTGCGTGGGCACGCGACCGAACGCCGCGTCCCAAGCGGGGCTGTTGTCCATTCCGGTTTCCCAAGGATGCAGCACGGCGACGAGGCCTGTTCCAAGCGGGTCGCGCGCGCGCGACCACCAGCGGTGGCTCGCAAGAAGGCGCGGATAGACAGCCGCCGCTTTCGCCTCGGCGAGCCCCTTGTCGCGCGCCTTGCCGAGAAGCCGCGCGACTGCGGTCGCGAGGACAGGCGGCTGCGTGATGCCGGACGTGGGCGGCGCATGGCGCGTTCCCCAGACGTCGGGCCCGGGGAAATACTGGTCGCTCGGCGCATGGAAGACGATGTGCGGCACCATGCCGTCGTCCCATTGGCCCTTGAGCAGGCTCTCGACCTCGCGCCAAGCCGCAGCCTCGTCGAATGTCTGCCAGCCCATCGCGACGAAGGCCGAGTCCCAGTTCCACTGGAACGGATAGAGCCGGGCCGTCGGAACGGTGTAGCCGCCTTTGTCGTTGGCGCGCAAAATGGCCCGCGCTTTTTCGATGTTCGCGTTCATGTCGGTCCTTCGATCGCGCGGCCGTCGGCCGCGTCCATCCAGCAAATGCGCCCCGCGATCGGGGCAAGATGAAGCGTTTCGCCGACAGCCACGTCGCGCTCGCCCGCGTACACGACGCGGATCTGCTGGCCGTGCGCGGTGCCGGTCAGCAGCGCATGCGCGCCCAGCGGTTCGACGACGCGCACCGCGAACGGCAGGCCCGCATCGGCGGCCGCGGGCAGCAGGTCTTCGGCGCGAACACCCATGACGATTTCGCCGGCGTTGCGCGGGCAGGCGAGCTTCAGGGCGCCGATCGCGACGGCGCCGTCCGCCGCCTGGCAGCGCAGGAAATTCATCGGCGGCGCGCCCACAAAGGAACCGACGAAGACCGTCGCGGGCGTGCGGTAGACCGCCATCGGCGGCGCGAGCTGCTCGATGCGGCCGTCGTGCATGACCGCGATGCGGTCGGCGAGCCCCATCGCTTCGGTCTGGTCGTGCGTCACGTAGAGCGTCGTGGTTCCCGCCTCGCGCAGCACGGCTTTGAGCTCGGCGCGCATCTCCATGCGCAGAAGCGCGTCGAGATTGGACAGCGGCTCGTCCATCAGCAGCACACTGGGTTCGACCGCAAGCGCGCGCGCGACGGCCACGCGCTGGCGCTGGCCGCCGGAAAGCTGGCCCGGATGGCGGGCGAGCAGATGCTCGATATGCATGAGGCCCGCCGCGCGCTGCACCTGCCGCTCGACTTTGGCGCGGTCGGCCTTGGCCATGCGCAGGCCGAAGGCGATGTTCTCGAATACGGTCATGTGCGGGAACACCGCGTAGTTCTGGAACACCATCGCGAGCTTGCGCTCGCGCGGCGGCAGGTCGCTCACGTCGCGTCCGCCCACGAGAATGCGGCCCGAGCTGCGCGTCTCCAGCCCCGCCACGATGCGCAGCAGCGTCGTCTTCCCGCAGCCCGACGGGCCCAGCAAAGCGACGAACTCGCCGTCTTCGACGTCGAGCGAAAGCTCCTTGAGCGCTGCCATGCTCCCGAAGCTCTTGCGCACGTTCTCGATCGCGATGCCGGCCATGGGCTTCCTCAGCGGTTGGCGATGCCCCACATCGCGAACAGATAGCGACGCACGGCGAAGATGAAAACGACGGACGGCAGGATCAGCACGAGCCCGCCCGCGAAACGGAAATGCAGCGGGGACTCCGAGAGAACGGTCAGCAGATAGGCGGTGAGCGTGCGCTCGCGCACCGTGAGCACGGAGGCGGCGAACACCTCGTTCCACGAGATGACGAAGGCGAACAGGCCGGTCGCCGCGATGCCCGGCAGGGCCAGCGGCAGCACGATCTTGACGAACGCCTGCAGCCGCGTGCAGCCGAAAATCCAGGCCGCCTCCTCGAGCTCGCGCGGAATGCCGACGAACAGGCTCGACGTCACGAGGGCCGCGAACGGCAAGGCAAGCGCCGTATGGACAAGCGCCACGCCCAGCGTCGTGTCGTAGAGGCCCCAGCGGATGAAGGCGACCGTCAGCGGCAGCGCCAGGATCGCGATCGGAAAAGCGCGCGTGAGCAGAACGAGCAAGCGATACGCGTTCTGGCCGCGGAACGAGAAGCGCGCGAGCGCGTAGCCTGCGGGCGTGCCCAGCAGCGTGGCGAACGCCATCGTCATCGCGGCAGCCGCCACGCTGTTCCACAGCGCTTTGCCCACGCCTTCGATGCGCAAGAACAGCGCCAGCGCCGAGAAGGTGAATTCGGGCGGCAGCATCGACTTGGGCCACAGGAAGACGCCCTGCCGCCCGCCGATGGCGCCCGCAGCGATGAGCCAGATCGGCACGAGCACCCAAGCGCACATCGTCGCCACACCCGCCCAGAACAGAAGGCTGCGCGGCCGGATCACAGACGCGCCTCCGGCTTGACCCGCAGCACGCGCAGATAGACGGCCGTTGCGCCAAGCGAGATCGCCATCACGACCACGGCGTAGGCCGAAGCGACCGCGTAGCTCTGGTTCTCGAACTGCCAGACATAGGCTTCGCTGACGAGCACCGGAAAATTCCGCCCGCCCAGCGCAAAGACGACCGCGAAGACCTCGAAGGCCAGCACGGTGCGCAGGATGAGCGCCGTCTGCAGGCTCGGCTTGAGCAGCGGCAAGGTCACGCGCGTGAAACGCTGCCAGGGCGTAGCCCCGAATATCTCGGCGGCCTCGCCGTATTCCTTCGGGATGAGCCCGAAGCCCGCCACAAGGATCACGAGCACGATCGCCGTGGCGCGCCACAGCTCCGCCAGCACGATCGCGACGAAAAGCGTCACGGGCGTCTCATAGGACAGCCAGCCGGTCGGCCCGTCGATAAGGCCCAGCGCGAAGAGCGCGCTGTTCAAGTAGCCGCGGTCGGTCAGCAGCGCGAGCCAAACGAGGCCTGCGGCAAGATCCGAAACGCCCATCGGGATGGTCCATATCCACAGCACCATTTCGCGGCCGCGCGAGATTTTCGTGAGCATCTGGGCAAGACCCAGCGCCAGCGCGATCTGCAGCGGCACCACCACGCCCACGAGCAGAAACGTGTTGCCAAGGGCTGGCGCGAAATTGAGGTCGCCCGCCATGCGGCGATAGTTGTCGAACGAAAATCCTTCGGCCGTGCGCAGCGACAGCAGGACCGTTTCCGCGAGCGGATAGAGGAAGAACGCCGCCAGAAACAGCACCGACGGCGCCAGCAGCAGATAGGGCAGATAGGCGGGGCGCGACTGCATTTGCGGGCGGGCGAAGGGAGCGCGGGCGGAACCGGAAAGCGGTTCCGCCCGCGCCTGTCTCGCTCAGTTGACCGGGCAAGCGCCCGCGCTGGCCGGATCGGGGGCCCAGCACGGCGCTGCCGTCGCGTTCATGATTGCGCGAAGATTCTCGGCTTCGCGGTCGAGCACGGCGCGCGCGGGCTCGTTGCGCAGCACGATGCGCGTGAACGTGTCGATATAGACCTTGTTGAACTCTCCGCCCTTGTCGCCGAGCCCGATCGGCAGAAGGCTCACGAGCGCGTCGCGCGCGTTCTGCGTGAGGGCGATCGCGTTGGCTGCAAGCCGCACGCCGGGTGCGAGGTCGGCCGGCAGATCGGCTTTGACGACCGGAAAGAAGCCGACTTCGGCCGCGGTCACGAGCTGCGTGCGCGCCGTGGTCAGATGATCGATCAGCGCCGCGGCTCCGGCCCGGTTCGGCGCGTCCTTGGCGATCGACAGACCCGCGACGACGGGCATGTAGCCACGGCCTTTGGGGCCGGCCGGCGCCGGGAAAGCGACGAAATCGTTGGGCCGCTGGCGCAACGCGTCGAGCACGCGCGCCACGTGGTCGAACGCGATCCACACTTCGTCGGCCAGCAGCGGCTCCTGCATGAAATTGTAGCTGGTCGAGTTGGGCTGTACGTACTGCCAGAGGTCCTTGAAATTCGTCCACATCGCCTCGGCTTCGGCCGAACGGAAAGCCGAAACGGCGCTGCCGGTGTAGGACGGGTACAGATAGCCCTGGAAGAAACGCGGCATCAGCCCCGTCGGACCCGCCGGAAAGCCGAGACGGCGCTGGCCCGTGCGATCGCGCACGTTTTTCGCCCATTCCTTGAGCTGGTCGTAGCTGAGCGCGTTGATGTCGGCACCCGCCGGCAAGAACGGCAGGGCCTGGCGGTTGGCGACCATGATGTAGGTCGCCTGCATCCACGGGATGTAGGCTTGGGTGCTCCCGCCGAGTTTGCCGAGCGTCATTAGGTTGGCCGGAATGCCGCGGTCGGCAAGCTTCGCGGCGAGGTCCGAAACGTCGTCGAGCGCGCCCATCGGCTGCAGCGGCTGCAATTCGCCGTGCAGCGCGCCGACGACGCTGACCGTGCGCCGACCGGCGGCGGCTTCGGCGCGCATGCGGACATTGAGCTGCTGCGGCTGTTCGGTCACGTAGACCGTCTGCCCCGCGAGGCCCTTGAGGATCACGTCGCGCACCTTCTGCGCCTCCTCGATCGGGCGCAACTGGGTCGACAGGAAGACCGTTTCCTGGGCCTGGGCCTGCGACAGACCGCCGAGCCCCAGCAGAATCGCCGCACTAGCGATGAGTCGTTTGCGCATGTCGTTTCTCTCCCTTTTTGGCGTGCGTCGTTGCGACGTCTTTGTACGTATCGTGGCTCGGCGCCGGTCCGTCGGAACCGCGCACGACGAGCTTGCCCTGCCACAACTCGCACAGCGCCTCCGGTTTGGCGCCCGCGAACAGGGCAAGCAGCATATCGACGAGCTTTTCGCCCGCTTGCGTCCAAGGCTGAGCCACGGTGGTCAATGCGGGCTGCGTGTAGCTTGCGACCGGCAGATCGTCGTAGCCGATGACCGAAACGTCGCGCCCGGCCGCAAGCCCGGCCTGCGCGATCGCGCGCAACGCGCCGACGGCCAAACGGTCGGTGCCGCACAAAATGGCCGTCGGCGGCACGCGCAGCCGCAGGATCTCGGCCGCAAGGCGATGGCCGTTTTCCTCGGTGGCTTCGGCAGCTCGGAATTCCGCCGTCGGCAGGGCGAGCGCCTTGTGCGCGGCGCGCCACCCCGCCTGGCGATGGTGCGCGAACGTGTAGCGGTCGGGCGCGTTGATCAGCGCGATGCGCCGATGGCCCATGGCCGCAAGGCGCAATGTCGCGTCGCGAAACGCCGCGTGTCCGTCGATGTCGAGCCACGCATAGGGCCGCTTCGTGCGCGTGCGCCCGTGCACGATGAAGGGAAAATCGCGGTCCTGAAGAAAAGCGACGCGCTCGTCCTCGAGCCGCGCGCGGGCCACGATCATGCCGTCCACGCGCCGCGCCTCGACGAGGCGGCGATAGACTTTGATCTCGTCCTCGCCGGGCTGGGCGGCGGCGACCAGCAGGTCGAAATCGGATTCGGCAAGCCTGCGGCCGATCGCCGTAAGCACCTGCAGAAAGAACGGATCGTCGAAATTGCCGGGTTGGGCGGGCAGCACTACGCCCACGGCGCGGCTGCGTCCGGTGCGAAAGCCCGCGGCGGCTGCATTAGGCACATAGCCGAGACGTTTGGCCGCCCGCGCGACTTTTTCGCGTGTCGCTGCCGCCACGTCGGCGTAGCCGGACAGCGCGCGGGAAACGGTGGTGGGAGACAGACCGAGTTCGTCGGCCAAACGGCGCAGCGTCATCCCCCCTCCTTCTTTTCTCGCGTTGTTGGAAAAAAGCTATATCCAAATCGATTTGAACGTCAAGAAGGAGCGCCGCGCTTGGCCGGGATCGCGCTTGACGGCACGCGGCGGCACGCCCATCCTCGCGCGCAAACGACTGGAGAAGGCGACGTGCAGCCAAACCCGCCCGATTTCCGCAGCCGCAAAGCCATCCTTGCGCATGTGCGCCACACGCTGGATTTCTACCATCCGCGCGCGCGCGACCCGAGCGGCGGCTTTCACCATTTCCTCAAGGACGACGGCACGGTCTACGACGCCAAGACGCGCCATCTCGTCAGCAGCACGCGCTACGTGTTTTTGTGGGCGATGGCCGCCCGGCACTTTCCCGAAACGCACGCCTATCGCGACAATGCGCGCCATGCGGTCGAGTTCCTGCGCCGCGCGCATCTCAATCCGGCCACGGGCGGCTATGCTTGGCAGCTGCGCTGGCAGGACGGCAGCGCCCGGATTCTCGACGCGACGAACCATTGCTACGGCCTTGCCTTCGTGCTGCTCGCCTACGCGCACGCCGCTATGGCCGGCATTGCCGAGGCGCGAGCGTGGATCGAGGAAGCCTTCGAACTCATGGAGCGTCGCTTCTGGGAGCCTTCGGCCGGGCTTTACGCCGACGAAGCAACCGCCGAATGGCAGCTGCTTTCCTATCGCGGCCAGAACGCCAACATGCACGCGACCGAAGCGTGCCTTGCCGCATTCGAAGCGACGGGCGACGCGAAGTATCTCGACCGGGCGGAATGCGTCGCGTCCAACATCGTCCAGCGGCAGGCGGCGCTTGCCGACGGGCTGATGGTCTGGGAACACTACAAAAGCGACTGGTCGATCGACTGGGACTACAACAGAAACGACACGACCAACATCTTCCGGCCCTGGGGCTACCAGCCGGGCCATTTCACCGAATGGGCGAAGCTGCTGGTCTTGATCGAGCAGCGACGTGCGCGACCGTGGCTGCTGCCCAAAGCCGAAGCGCTGTTCGCTGCCGCTTTCGAGCGCGCATGGGACGAAACGCATGGCGGCCTGCATTACGGTTTCGCGCCGGATTTCTCGATCTGCGACGACCGCAAATACCATTGGGTCCAGTGCGAAAGCATGGCGACGGCCGCCGTTCTCGCCCATCGCACGGGAAAGGAGGAATACTGGGACTGGTACGACCGCCTGTGGGCCTATTGCTGGCGCCATTGGGTCGACCACAAGCACGGCGCCTGGTTCCGGCTACTGACGCGCGCAAATGCGAACACGACCGACGAAAAAAGCCCGGCTGGCAAGGTCGACTACCACACGACGGGGGCTTGCTACGAAATCCTCAAGACGCTGGAGATCTGAAGCGATGGCGCAAGCGCTGCCCCGCTTCATCGCCGTCGGCGAAGCGCTCACCGATCTCATTCGCACGGGCGACGAGACTTGGGCCAGCAAAGTCGGCGGCTCGACCTGGAACGTGGCGCGGGCTGCGGCCGCCCAAGGCATCGGGAGCGCTTTTGCCGGCGCGATCAGCCGCTGCTGGTTCGGCGACGCGCTTGCGCGCGCGAACGAAGCTGCCGGGCTCGATCGGCGTTTTCTGCAGCGCGTGGAACGCTCGCCGCTGCTTGCCGTCGTCGTCGAAAGCGCGCCGCCGAGCTACTATTTCATCGGCGACGACAGCGCCGACCTGCATTTCGATCCGCAGCTGCTGCCCGCCGGCTGGCGGAAAGCCGCGGAATGGACGCATTTCGGGGGCATCAGCCTCGCGCGCGCGCCGCTCGCCGACCGGCTCGTCGACATGGCGGCAGCGCTGCATGCGGCCGGGAATGCGGTCAGCTACGATCCGAACTACCGCAATCTGATGGGTTCCGCCTACGCCCCGATTTTCGAGCGCATGTGCCGCCTTGCGCAAGCGATCAAGCTGTCCGACGAGGACCTGGTCGGCCTCACCGGCACGGGCGATCCAACGGGCATGCTCGCGCGCGTCCGGGCCTGGAATCCGCAGGCTTGGTGGCTCTATACGCAAGGTGCCGCGGAGGCCCATCTCTTCGCGCCCGCAGGCCATTGGAAAGCGCGCCCGCCTGCGGTCGCGGTCGCCGACACGGTCGGCGCCGGCGACGCATGCATCGCAGGGCTCCTTGCGAGCCGCATGCAGCGGCCCGACGACGATCCGGCGCGGCACCTCGCCCACGCGGTCGCTGCAGGCGCCGCCGCATGCCAGACGATGGGCGCCGCGCCGCCGTCACGCGAGGCGGTTCGATCGCTTTTGGACAAAGTGCAGGTCGAGCGCGTTTAGGCTCGGCACCGAGGGCAAAAGATACGAGCCCGTAAAAACGACCAACGCGGCTCTATACAAGTCGCCAAACGATTGAAACAAGTGGTGGGCGCTGTAGGGCTCGAACCTACGACCCGCTGATTAAGAGTCAGCTGCTCTACCAACTGAGCTAAGCGCCCGCACGTCGGAGACGGGAGGGCGATATAGCAAAGCGCCCGCCCCTTGTCGATAGCGATTCGGCGGGGCCGGATCGGACGTCAGAGGCTGTGGGCGACGCGCGGGGCGGCCTGGGACTGGCGCGCTTTCTCCCGTTTCATCGCCTCGTGCAGCAGATCGCGCGCGATGGGTGCGGCCACCGCAGAGCCGCCGCCGCCATGTTCGACGATGACGGAAATCGCAAAACGCGGCTGTTCGACCGGTGCGTAGCCGACGAACAAGGCATGGTCGCGTTCGCGCCACGGCACTTGGTCGGGCTTGCGCAGGCCCACGCGCCGCTCTTCTTCGGTGATGCGGCGCACCTGCGAGGTTCCGGTTTTGCCGCCGTAGGCATAGTTCGCGTCCAGAATGCGCGCCCGGAAGGCCGTGCCGCGCGGGTCGTTGGTCACGCCGCGCATGGCCCGCAGCATCAGCGCCAAATGCGCTTGCTGCACGCCGATCGAAGCGAAGTTTCCGGCCGGCCGGTCGGCCATGCCCCGGTCGAGCGCGAGATCGCGCGTCAGACGCGGAACCACCGCGTAGCCGCCGTTCACGAGACGGGCAGTCATCGTGGCGAGCTGCAAGGGCGTCGTCAGAACGTAGCCCTGTCCGATCGACGCCACCAGCGATTCGCCCTGCGCCCAGCCTTTGCCGGTGCGCGCGAGCTTCCAGGCGCGCGTCGGGATGATGCCGGCGCGCTCTGCCGGCAGGTCGATGTCCAGCGTCTGGCCGAGCCCGAAACGCTTCGCCATGTCGGCCATGCGGTCGGCTCCCAAACGCCGGCCCATCTCGTAGAAATAGACGTCGCACGACTGCATCAGCGCGTCGATCATGTCGACGCCGCCATGCCCGCCCTTTTTCCAGCAATGGAACCGATTGTCGCCCAGATCCATGTGGCCGGGACAGAAGACGCGCATTTCGGGCGCCACCCCGTTCTCGAGCGCGGCCAACGCAACCATCATCTTGTAGGTCGAGCCCGGCGAATACATCCCCGACACGGCCTTGTTGGTCAGCGGCGCGCGATGGTTGTTCAGCAACGCGCGCCACGCCGGGCCCGAGATTCCGCGCGCGAATTCGTGCGGGTCGTAGCTCGGGTGCGAGGCCAGCACAAGCACGTCGCCGGTAACGGCGTCCATCAAAACGGCGGCCGCGCTTTCCTCCTTGGCGAGGCGGGTTGCCGCCATGATCTGCAGTTCGGCGTCGATCGTCAGCGTGACGTCGGCGCCGGGTTCGCCCTCGTTGCGCGAAAGCTCGCGGATCGGTCGGCCGAGGGCATTGACCTCGAGTTGCGAGTTGCCCGCGCGCCCACGCATGGCGAGGTCGTAGACGCGCTCGATGCCGTTTCGGCCGACGCGGAAATCGGGGAGTTCCAAAAGCGGATCGCCGGTAAGGTCGGTTTCGGCGGGCGGCGCCACGTAGCCGATCAGATGGGCCATGCGCTCGCCCTGTGGATAGAGCCGCGTCGAGCCGACGTCGATCATGACGCCCGGCAGATCGGGCGCGTTTACCGCGATGCGGCTCACGTCCTCCCAGCTCAGATTCTCCTTGACCGTCGTCGGCAGGAACTTGCGTTTGCGCGCCACCTCGCGCAGCACGCGCCGCCGTTCGGCCTCCGAGATCGGCACGATCTCGGAAAGCGTGTCGAGAGTGGCCCCGATCGAGCCGGTCTGCTCGGCCACCATCACGACGCGGTAGTTGAGCTGGTTGTCGGCCAGAACGACGCCGTCGCGGTCGAGGATGCGGCCGCGCGGGGGCGAGAGCAGGCGAAGATTGATGCGGTTGTCGTCCGCCATCATGCGGTACTTGTCGGCCTCGACGACCTGCAGATAGTACATGCGCGAACCCAGCACGCCGAGCAGCGCAAGCTTGCCTGCCGCCAGCAGCGCCAAGCGGCGGGTGAAACTGCACTGACGGTTGGGATCGTTGCGGCTCAGCATCGCCTGGCCTCAGCTCCCGCCGAGGAACAGGCGCTGGATGCGGCCCATCAGGGCCGCGAGAGCGGGATAGAGGGCGACCGTCAGCGCGAACTGCGACAGCCAGATCGGCCAACCCGGCAGCCCGCCGCGGAACGCAAGGCCGAGGGCCGCCGCGAGCAGTTGGGCGACGAACGCCACGATCGCGAAGGCGAGCCACACGAGCCAGAACGCCTTGCCGCGAAAAACCTTGTGCTGCGACATGATGGAGGCCTGGACGAGCAGCAGCACAAACGCGTTGAGGCCGACGAGGCCGCCGGACAGCGCGTCCGCCAAAAGGCCGATCAGGAACACGCCCCAGGCCGGAAGCAGATCGGGCCGGTGGACTATCCAGTAGAAGACCGACATCAGCGCGAAATTCGGGGCCAGCACCGCGTATTCCTGGATCGGCACCGGCACCACGGAAAGCGCCACGACGAGCACGCTCAGAGCGGCCGGCAAGGCCCGTTTGACGATGCGGTCGAGCTGAACGAGTGCGGCCACGACCATCAGAGCGGCTCCCCTAGCGCCCGCGCCGCGCCTGCGGCGGGGGGGCTGCCATCGGCAGTGTGCCGCCGGTGCCGTAATCGACGACGCGTAGATAGTCGAGGCGATGGAAATCGACATAGGGCTTGACGCGCACGCCCTGCTCCCCGTTCTGCACCACGACGCCCACCGGCAGACCCGGCGGGAACACCCCGCCATGGCCGGAGGTTACGATCCGGTCGCCGAGCTGCGGCCGGGCGCCCGACGACAAAAACACGAGCCGCGGCAAATCCGAATTGTCGCCGTCCACGATCGCGCGGTCGCGCGAGCCCTCGATCATGACCGGAACGTGGCTGTTGAGGTCGGTCAGCAGCAGCACCCGCGCCGAGCGTTCGCCCACCTCGCCGACGCGGCCCACGAGCCCGTCGGGCGACAAGGCCGTGTGGCCTTTGGCGATGCCGTCGCGCGCGCCGGCGGCGACCAGGACCGAGCGCACGAACGCGCCGCCGGCGTCGGCCACCACGCGGGCCGTGACGTAGGTGAAGCTCTCCTCCGTCGTGGCCCGTGCCGTGTCGCGCAAGGCGCGGTTTTCGGCTTCGAGATTGCGCGCGACCTGCTGCCAGTGCATCAGCATGTTGTTCTGCTCGCGCAAGCGGACATTCTCGGCATGCACCGCAAGCAGGCCGCGAACGTTGTCGGCGATCTCGTTGGCGGTATGGACGGGCCGGGCGGCCGCGTCGAGCAAGGGCACGACCGCATCGGCCACCAGCATGCGGCTGCGCTCGATGAAGGGAGCCTCGGCTTTTCCGAGCACCATAAGGCCGGCCGCAAGTCCCACGAGTCCCAGAAAAGCCGTGCGCTGGGCGAGAACCCGCATCGGGGCAGCCAGCTTCAGGACGGGTCCGGAACGTTTCATGGGCGTCTCAGTACATCGAGATCAGAACGTTGCGCAGGGTCTTCATTTCCTCGAGGCAACGCCCGGTGCCAAGCGCCACGCAGCTCAACGGATCGTCGGCGACCGACACGGGCAGGCCCGAGGCATGCCGCAGCACGTAGTCGAGATTGCCGAGAAGCGCCCCGCCGCCGGTGAGCACGATGCCCTTGTCGACGATGTCGGCGGCAAGTTCCGGGGCCGTGTGCTCGAGGGCGACTTTGACCGCCTCGATGATGGCGCTCACGGGCTCGGCAAGGCTCTCGGCGATCTGCCGTTCGGAAATCAGCAGTTCCTTGGGCACACCGTTCATCAGATCGCGCCCCTTGATTTCCATCATGCGGCCCTCGCCGTCGTCGGGCGGGCAGGCCGAGCCGATTTCCTTCTTGATGCGTTCGGCCGAAGACTCGCCGACCAGCAAATTGTGGTTGCGGCGGATGTAGGCGATGATGGCCTCGTCCATCTTGTCGCCGCCCACGCGCACGGAGCGCGAATAGACGATCCCGCCCAGCGACAGCACGGCGACCTCCGTCGTGCCGCCGCCGATATCGACGACCATCGAGCCCGTGGGCTCGGTCACGGGAAGACCGGCGCCGATGGCGGCCGCCATCGGCTCTTCGATCAGGAACACGCGGCGCGCGCCCGCACTCTCGGCCGATTCCTGGATCGCGCGCCGTTCGACCGCCGTCGAGCCCGAGGGCACGCACACGATCACCTGGGGCGAGGCGAAGGAGCGGCGATTGTGCACTTTGCGGATGAAGTGCTTGATCATCTCTTCGGCCACTTCGAAGTCGGCGATCACGCCGTCGCGCAGCGGGCGGATGGCCGTGATGTTGCCGGGCGTGCGGCCCAGCATCAGCTTGGCTTCGTCGCCGACGGCGAGCACCTGTTTCTTGCCTTTGATTTCGGCGATCGCGACGACCGAAGGTTCGTTCAGCACGATGCCGCGGCCCTTGACGTAGACCAGCGTGTTGGCCGTGCCAAGATCGATCGCCATGTCGGCGGAGAGCATTCCAAGAAGACGCGAAAACATAAGAAAGTCCGTACCTTTCGTGGTGGGCGGGGTAACTGAAACGCCGCCGGAGAGACGCAAATTGAGCCGGAATTAAGCCGAAATTGACGCAACTGTCGACATGTCTGCAGCGGCGCCGGCAGGCGCCGATTTCTTTCGTTTTATCAACAGCTTGTTTAGGGCGTTGAGATAGGCCCGGGCCGAAGCGCACAAGGTATCGGCGTCTGCCCCTTGCCCGTTCACGGTCTTGCCCCCCTCGTCGAGTCGAACTGTAACCTCGGCTTGCGCGTCGGTTCCGGCCGTCACGGCATGCACCTGGTAGAGTTGCAGTTTGGCTTCGTGCGGCACCAGCTTCTTGATCGCGTTGAAGACCGCATCGACCGGTCCGTTGCCGCGCGACTGGGCGTTGTGGATCGCGCCGTCGGTCTCGATTTCGAGATCGGCGATCTGCGGACCCTTGGAGCCGGCCACGACCTGCAGCGACACGAACTTGATCGCGTCGTCCGTGCTGCCCATCTGGTCGTCGACCAAGGCCACGATGTCCTCGTCGAACACGTCCTTCTTGCGGTCGGCGAGATCCTTGAAGCGCTTGAACGCGTCCTCGAGCAGGTTGTCGCCGAGCGCCTCGAAGCCGAGTTCCTTGAGCTTCGCGCGGAACGCCGCGCGCCCCGAATGCTTGCCCATCACCAGGGTCGAGCGCACGAGGCCGACGCTTTCGGGCGTCATGATTTCGTAGGTCTGCGCGTTCTTGAGCATACCGTCCTGGTGGATGCCGCTTTCGTGCGCAAAGGCGTTGGCGCCGACGATCGCCTTGTTGGGCTGCACTGCAAAACCCGTGATCGCCGACACGAGCCGCGAGGCCCGCACGATGTGCGTGGTATCGACATTGGTGCGGAACGGCAAACGGTCGGGGCGCGTTCGCAGCGCCATCACGATCTCTTCGAGCGCCGCGTTGCCCGCCCGCTCGCCGATGCCGTTGACCGTGCATTCGACCTGGCGCGCGCCCGCTCCCAAAGCCGCCAAAGAATTGGCGACGCCGAGCCCCAGATCGTTGTGGCAATGCACCGACAGCCGCGCCTTGCCGATGTTCGGCACGTTCGCGACGATCGCCGCGATCAGCGCCGCGAACTCGGCGGGCTCGGCATAGCCGACAGTGTCGGGAATGTTGATGGTTGAAGCACCGGCCTTGATAGCGCTCTCGATGCAGCGGAACAGAAACGGCAACTCGGTGCGGCTGCCGTCTTCGGCACTCCACTCGACGTCGTCGCAAAGATTGCGCGCGTGCGTCACGCTGTCGACGACGGCCTGATGCACCGCATCGGGCGCCATCTGCAGCTTGTATTTCATGTGCAGCGGCGACGTGCTTATGAAGGTGTGGATGCGCGGACGGGCAGCTCCTTTCAGGGCTTCCCAAGCGCGGTCGATGTCTTTGCGGCCCGCACGCGCCAGCCCGCACACGACCGACTTCCTGATTTCGCGCGCGATCGCCGAGACCGCTTCGAAATCGCCGTTGGACGCGATCGGAAAACCGGCCTCGATCACGTCCACGCCCATCTCTTCGAGCATCCGCGCGACCCGCAGTTTTTCCTCGAGATTCATCGAACAGCCCGGCGACTGCTCGCCGTCGCGCAAGGTCGTGTCGAAAATCCAAACACGGTCTCTGTCGGCCATTTTGGCGAATTCCTGAAAAGCCTGTGGATAAGCGGACATTCCACGCAGAGCGGAAGGTTAACAGAAACAACCCCAATCTGCCTAGCGATGGGCAAGCAAACACCGCAAACCGGGCAGCTCGCCGCAAAAATTGGCGCGGCACTTTTGCGGCGTGGACATAACGCCCGCACAATATCGATGCAGATGCGATGCATCTATCGACGATCTAATAATCTGAAAATATTGCAGAAAATCACGTGTTGATCGACCGATCGCGTCGATTGCGGCGGGGCTGAATTTCAATGCTCAAGCGGCAGACAGCGCACGACCCGGACGAAAAGCCGATCTGACGAAATCATTAAAAAAAATCGAATAAAAGAAGAACGAGAGACACACAATGGTATTTGACCAAGTCCTGGATTTCTGGACCGATGGTGCAGCCCTTCCCGTACCGCTGGAGGTTCCATGACACGCTTCACCTGCAGCAACGCCGCCGATGCCGACAACGCGCAATGCTCGTGCTGCGGTTACGACGATCCGATCTTCGCACCCGAAGCGTTTCCACGCCGCGATCTGTTCCGGCGTGCGGGCGCGCTTGCCGGTGCTGCAGCGCTTGCTGCGCCGATCGTCGCACAGGCGCAGGCCCAAGCCCCGGTGCGCGAGATCGTGCAGATCGCGGGCAACGTCTATCGCTTCCGCAACAATTTCCACTTCTCCGTTTTCGCGGTGACCCCGGCGGGCGTCGTCGCGACCGACCCGATCAACGCGGACGCGGCGAACTGGCTCAAAAACGAGCTGCGCGCGCGGTTCAATCAGACTGTGCGCTATCTCGTCTACAGCCACGACCATCCCGACCACATCAACGGCGGCGAAGTGTTCGCGGACACCGCGACCGTGGTGGCGCATGCGCGCGCGCGCGACAAGATCCGCGACGAGCGCCGCCGCACGGCCCCGGTCAATGTCGCCTTCAGCGAAGCGCTGACCCTGGAACTGGGCGGCACCGTCGTCGAACTCGAATATGTCGGGCGCAACCATTCCGACAATTCGCTCGTGGTGCGCTTTCCGGCCGCGCGCACGCTGTTTGCGGTCGATTTCATCCCGGTCGAAACGGTCGCCTTCCGCGATCTGCACGAGGGCTACGTGGAAGAATGGTTCGACTCGCTCAAGCGCGTCGAAGCGATGGATTTCGACCTTCTCGCACCGGGCCACGGGCCGATGGGCACCAAGGCGCATGTGCGCCAGTTCCGCGAGTATCTGGAAACGATTCGCGACGGCGTGCTTGCCGGCATGCGCGCGGGCCGTAGCCTCGAAGAGATCCGCCCCGGCATCGATCTGGGAAAATACGCGAATTGGGCGGGCTACGCGCAGATGCGCGATCTCAATATCGACGGCATGCACCGCTACTACACGCTGTTCAGCCGACGCAGCGCCTGAGACGATGCGCCTCACGCGACGCGAATTGGGCTTTGGTGCGCTCGGTCTTGCCGCCGCCGCCCCGCTTGCGGCTCAAAGCGCCGACGTCGATCTACTGCTGGTGCTGCTGAACGACGGCTCTGGCTCGATCGACGAAGCGGAATACCGGCTGCAGCGCGAGGGTACGGCAGCCGCCATCGAGCGCCCCGAGATCGTCAACGCAATTCTGCGCCTGCCGACTCGCGCCATCGCGGTCGCCTACGGCGAATGGGGCTCGCCGAGCGAGCCTACGATCATCCTGCCGTGGGCGCGCATTGCCGGTGCCGAAGATGCGGCCGACTTCGCCGAGCGCCTCGTGGCGGCCCCGCGCGTGCGCCAAAGCTGGAACGCGATCGGCGACGCGATCGCTGTCGCGACCGACCTCATCGCGGCGGCCCCGTTCCGCAGCCCGCGTGCCACGATCGACATTGCAGGCGACGGCCCGGACATGCGAAGCGCCATCTTGCCCGCGGCGGCCGCGCGCGACCGCGCGGTTACCGTCGGCATTACGATCAACGCACTCGCCATCGCCTCGCCGGGTTCGGGGGCCGCGATGCCGCTCGAGCGCCTGCGCGCATCTTACGAAGAAAACGTAATCGGCGGCCTCGGTGCGTTCGTGATGACCGCACGCGACCGCAACGATTTCGCCCACGCGATCTTCAACAAAATGGCGCGCGAATTGGCGTGAGGGGACGCACCTACCCGGCGCGGTGGAATCAGAATTTTTCGCGAATTCTGATTCAAAAGTGGTACTAGCCCTGGAGACCGGTTTCCAAGACACGCTTCTATTCAGAAGATTTTTGACCAACAGCCGATAGCGCTTGTCGATGCCGGACAGTCAATTCGCTCTACCAACGCGGCCTTTGAGGTCGATCAGTCTTGCATGCTGAAACCTGGAAACATCGGCGGACACAAGCACTAGGTTCTGGCGGGTAAGCCTCCATATGAACTGATCCTTCTCTAGCCTTTCGACTGCAGATTTCCCTGCTCTAGGAAGCTCGACAGTAATGTCTCCATCGCACCTCTCAAGTTGTCCGGCTTCTCTTTGCCGAGCTTTTCCACCTGTTGGACGACATCTGAAAGTAGGCTTCTCATTGCATCAGGTTCTTTTTCGATCTGTCTAATCAGCGCCAAGTGGTTATAGGCATAGCCAAGAAATTCTGCATTTCTCTCTACAATCTCGGCCAACATCTCCTTGGTGATGCGCTCGCTAGGCGCGACGAACTCACCGTCGATCCAATCCACATATAACGAGGCGTTCTTGGCGCGGTTAGATGACTCATGAAACTCGTATTGAGTCTGCTTGAATGCCACCATCGCGGCTTCACGATGACCACGAGAGTTTGCTTCTTTTTCCACCTCCGATCTTTCGAGCATGTAAGCATTCGACTTGTTCTTGGCCGCATGACGTCCAAAGGCGCCGAGGACCTTCTTTTGATCGACTTCAAATCCAAGAAGGAGGCTAACCGCCCATGTACCGAGATTGTTGACCTTCGAGCACTCCTCAAGCGAGATCTGGTGCAAGCAAAGCGCCCGCGCCACTGAACCTCCTGTAGCCAAAAGATTCGCCTCGTGAAAGAGGCGCTCGGCGTTGTCAAATGTCTTCTCGGCGCCGCGGGCGAGAACGTCCAAAGATATCTGGTCGTGCGTCACTGCCTTCTTAGTCATTGCTATCCACTCAAAATCATCCGTTGATATTCTAGCTTATTGCAAACATTGATATTAGTATCAAAGTTGGCGGTTAACCGTCGAAATAGGAATAACACATGGCAGCCGAGTGGACGCCGGTATTCGTTCTTCCAAACATCCCGTTGGAAGTGGCGATCGGCTGCGACATAGCGGCGCTTGCCCCAGCACACGATCATCGCGTTGCGGCTCTCAAGTCCAAGCACCCCAAGCTCAGGGGTTTTCTCAACCGTTTCACCGACAACTTCGGGCAGAAGTTCGAACCCGCCGTCCTGATCCGGAACACAGCGGCAGCACCGGTGTTTCGCGACGTCTCGGCGCTGGCTAGCTTTCGCGATCTCATCGCGCTCTGTGCGATCACCTATAGCCGCGCGCTGGAACTCCGACATCCGCGCGGACATCGGGTCCTCTTTGGCGAGGCTTTCTCGATCTATCCTTGGATGCTTGATCGACACTACGAAAATGTGATCGGCAGCACTCCCGCCATCCTCGGTGTGCATGAAGCCTCCCGGTTCAAGGGTCAATCATCACCAGCGTTGTTCCGCACGCCTCTCGGGGAAGGTGACATCGACCAGCCGCTGCTCACAGCGCTCATGGCGCGTTGGCGTCAGCGCTATGAGGTCGCAGAGCCCGCTTGGGAAGATGTTGCATTGATGCGCTCGCTCAACATGGCGTATCACGCCTCACTCTTGCCGGCCGGGACGGATACGACGTTCTACGACGTTGGGCGCGTCGTCTCCCTCTGGATCAGCGCGTTCGAGATCCTCATGCATCCCGGCGGAGCCGGGAGAGCCAACCTGGACAAAGTGTTCGAGATCATTGAGCGCACGCGTTGGGCAATCCCCGCGAGCGGCCAACTCGCGCACGACACGGGCGGCAGAATCAAGGTGAAGCGTTCCCTGGCATCGTGGCTCTACCAAGTGCTCTACGAATGCCGCAACGACTTCCTACATGGCAATCCAGTCGAGCGCAGCAATCTCGTTCTCTCCGCGCCGCAGCGAACGATCTTCGAATACGCCGCACCGCTATATCGTATAGCGCTGACGGCATTTCTTCCGCTCATCGATCCAGCACCCATGCCATCGACTGATGATTCAGACGCCTTCGGAGCCTACATCGTCAAACACTCAGACTTCATGCGACCGCAAAAGAATGCCGAAGAGGCCCTCCTCACGGCAACACGGCCACCGGCCGAACGCAGCGCGCGCCGTTCCAGAGTTACCCGACCGGCGACCTAGTCGTTTGGCTCAACGTCCGGCTCCGCGATCAGAATGTCGAGTTAGCCGCTCAGATCAGTTCGAGGCGAAGCTCGCGGCCGACCAAGGCGGCAGCGCGCTGCAAACTCTCGACTGTCACGTTGCCCTTGGCCTTGAGGATGCGATCGACCTGTGCCCGGCTGGTATGCATCCGCTCGGCGAGAGCGGCCTTCGTAATACCTTGCCGCTCCATCTCCTGTGCGAGCTGCCAAGCGACGACGCGCGTCAGTGCCGTGGCTTTCGCGGCCTCGCGGATAGCCTCTTGCGCAAGGAAGCTGTCGAGCGTCGTACCCCAATGGGGATTCTTCTTCGTCATACCTTCATCTCCTTCATCCGACGCCGGGCGAGATCGAGATCATCGGTCGGCGTCTTCTGCGTTTTCTTGATAAATCCGTGAACCAAGCCGATTCGACCTTCATCGACAAAAAACAGCACGCGCGCGATGCGATGGCTCGTGAGCGTGCTGCGCACCTCCCACAGGCCGTTTCCAAGCGGACGGCACAGCGGCATGCCAATCGGCCACCCGAATTGCACGGTCGCGAGGTCAGTTCCGATGATCCGCCTATCTTCAGCAGGCAGGCTTCGCAGCCAGTCGAGAACCGGTTCGGTCCCGCCCGACGTGCGATAGAAAACAACGGGTATTTCGGTTAGGCGCGCAGGGTTCATTTGCGATCTTGATCGACGTACCATAAAAGATACATGCGGTCAATAAACGAAACAAGCGCGCCCCCAACGAAAAACCCCGCCCGGTTGCCCGGGCGGGGTTCTGTCGTCTTGGACCGTCGAGAATGGCCTAGTTCTTGGCTTTGTCGACGAGCTTGTTCTTGGCGATCCACGGCATCATGGCGCGCAGCTTTTCGCCGACCTTTTCGATGTCGTGGGCGGCGTGCTTGCGGCGCATCGCCTTGAAGCTCGCCTGGCCTGCCGCATTCTCGAGCACCCAATCGCGCGCGAAGCGGCCCGACTGGATGTCGTCGAGGATGCGCTTCATCTCCTTCTTGGTCTCTTCGGTGACCACGCGCGAGCCGCGCGTGTAGTCGCCGTATTCGGCCGTGTTCGAGATCGAATAGCGCATCGTGGCAAGACCGCCTTCGTAGATCAGGTCGACGATCAACTTCACCTCGTGCAAGCACTCGAAATACGCCATTTCGGGCGCGTAGCCCGCTTCCGTGAGCGTCTCGTAGCCCGCCACGATCAGCGCGCACAGGCCGCCGCACAGAACGGCCTGTTCGCCGAACAGGTCGGTTTCGCACTCTTCCTTGAAGGTCGTCTCGATGGTGCCCGCCCGCCCGCCGCCGATGGCCGACGAGTACGAAAGCGCGATTTCGAGCGCGTTGCCCGAGGCGTTCTGGTGCACGGCCACGAGGCACGGCACGCCGCCGCCCTTCTGGTATTCCGAGCGCACCGTGTGGCCGGGGCCTTTGGGCGCGATCATGAACACGTCGAGGTCGGGGCGCGGTTCGATCAGGTTGAAATGGATGTTGAGACCGTGCGCGAACGCGATGGCCGCACCCTTTTTCATGTTGGCCTTGAGATCGTCGTTCCAGAGCTTGGCCTGCAGCTCGTCCGGGGTCACGACCATCATCACGTCGGCCCATTTGGCGGCGTCGGCGGGCGTCATGACCTTGAAGCCGGCCCCTTCGGCCTTGGCGATGGTGGGCGAACCGGCGCGAAGCGCAATCACCACGTCCTTCACCCCGCTGTCGCGCATGTTCAGCGCATGCGCATGGCCCTGGCTGCCATAGCCGACGACGGCGACTTTTTTGCCTTTGATCAGGTTCACGTCCGCGTCGCGGTCGTAGTAAACGCGCATGGGTCTCTCTCCTCTGGGGTGTTCTTGGCTGGCGTTTCGGTGAAGCGTGGGCGCGGATTTACATCCGCGCTTCGCCCCGCGCAATGGCGACGATGCCGGTGCGGCTCACTTCGGCGAGGCCGAGCGGCACCATCAGATTGACGAAGGCGTCGATTTTTTCGCCCGAGCCCGTGATCTCGAACACGAACGAGCCGATCGTGCTGTCGATCGCCTTGGCGCGGAAAATGTCGGCGATGCGCAAGGCTTCCACGCGCTCGTTGCCCTTCGAGATGACCCTCACCAGCGCCAGTTCCCGCGCGACATGGGCGCCTTCCTGCGTCAAGTCCGACACGCGATGCACGGGCACCAGGCGACCGAGCTGCGCCTTGATCTGCTCGATCACCATTGGCGTGCCGACGGTGACGACGGTGATGCGGCTGCGATGCTTGTCGGCGTCGGTTTCGGCGACGGTCAGGCTCTCGATATTGTAGCCGCGGCCCGAAAACAGACCGATGACGCGCGCAAGCACGCCCGGTTCGTTGTCGACGATGACGGCGATGGTATGGCGCTCGATGGCGGCTGGCGTGTTGGGCACTTGGATCGGTTCTCTTTTTTGGGATGCGGCGGATCGAGGGCGATGCCGGTCGCTAGACCAGCACCATGCCTTCTTCCGAAATCGGGCCTTTGCCGCCGCTGCCGCCGCCCGTACCCGGCTGCTTGTCGCTGGGGCCGAGGATCATTTCGTTGTGCGCCGCTCCCGACGGGATCATCGGGAAGCAGTTTTCTTTCTGGTCCACGCACATGTCGACCACGACCGGGCGCTTGACCGCGATCATTTCCTTGATCACGTCGTCGACCTCGGAAACCTTCGTGGCGCGCAGGCCCACGCAGCCGAACGCTTCGGCGAGCTTGACGAAATCGGGCAGCGCGTCCATGTAGCTTTCCGAATAGCGCGAGCCGTGCAGCAGCTCCTGCCACTGGCGCACCATGCCCATGTACTGGTTGTTGAGGATGAACGTCTTCACCGGCAGCCGGTACTGCACGATGGTGCTGAGTTCCTGGATGTTCATCAGGATCGAGGCTTCGCCCGCCACGTCGATGCACAAAGCGTCCGGGTGCGCGATCTGCACGCCCATGGCGGCCGGCAGGCCGTAGCCCATCGTGCCGAGGCCACCCGAGGTCATCCAGCGGTTCGGCTTCTGGAATTTCATGTACTGGGCCGCCCACATCTGGTGCTGGCCCACTTCGGTCGAGATGTACACGTCGTCGCGATGGGCGGTCAGCGCCTGCAGGCGCTCGAGCGCGTATTGCGGCTTCACGGTCTCGGGCGTGTGGATGTAGGCCAGGCAGTCGCGCTTGCGCCATTGCTCGATCTGAGTCCACCAGTCGGCGAGCGCCTTCTTGTCGGGCTTGGCGCCCGCGGCCGTGCGGCGCTTCCACTCGGCGATCATCGCGCGCACGATCTTGCCGACGTCGCCGACCACGGGCACGTCCACGCGCACGTTCTTGTTGATCGAGGACGGGTCGATGTCGGCGTGGATTTTCCTGGAATTGGGCGAAAACGCGTTGAGGCGACCGGTGACGCGATCGTCGAAGCGCGCGCCCAAATTCACCATCACGTCGCAGCCATGCATCGTGAGATTGGCTTCGTAGGTGCCGTGCATGCCGAGCATGCCCAGAAACAGCGGATCGGATGCGGGCATCGCCCCCAGCCCCATCAGCGTGCTCGTGGTCGGGAAGCCGGTGAGATGGGCCAGCTCGATCAAGGCCGCCGACGCATCGGGGCCCGAGTTGATGATGCCCCCGCCGGTGTAGAGGATCGGGCGCCGCGCGCCCAGCATCAGCTCGACCGCCTGGGCGATCGCCTTTTGGTCGGGCTCGGTGCGCGGCGCGTAGGTCGGGTGCGCTTTGGCGGGCGCCGGCGCATATTCGGTCTTCGCCATCAGCACGTCTTTGGGCAGATCGATCACGACGGGGCCGGGTCGGCCGCTGCGCGCCACGTGGAAGGCCTCGTGAATCGTCTTCGACAGATTCTTGACGTCTTTGACGAGATAATTGTGCTTGGTCGCGGGCCGCGTGATGCCGGTCGTGTCGGCTTCCTGGAACGCGTCGTTGCCGATCAGGTGCGTGGGCACCTGGCCCGTAAGGCACACGAGCGGGATCGAATCCATCAGCGCATCGACGAGGCCCGTCACCGCATTGGTCGCACCCGGGCCCGAGGTGACGAGCACCACGCCGACCTTGCCGGTCGAGCGCGCATAGCCCTCGGCCGCGTGCACGGCACCCGCTTCGGCGCGCACGAGAATGTGGCGCACGGAATTCTGCTGGAAAAGCGCGTCGTAGATCGGCAGCACCGCCCCGCCGGGATAGCCGAAGATGACGTCCACGCCCTGCTCGGCCAGCGCTTTGAGGACGATCTCCGCACCCGACAGCGGCGCGGTGTCCTGGGCGAGCTTGGCATCGGGAGCGGTCGACATTTTGTGATCCTTTCCGGCACGGGCAAAATCGGGACGCGGACCATATTCGAGGGCTCGCCAGCCCGTCAACGGATTTCTTTAACAAACATACGAATTCGACCCATCAGACTTTCCGAATATTGCGCATCAAAACGCAGCGCGTGTTTCATCTGACCGCGGAACCAAGTCGCCTGGCGCTTGGCAAACTTCGCCGTCGCCAGATTCAACATGCTGATTGCACTATTAAAATCGTATTGTCCCGCCAAATGCCCGGCGAATTCGCGCACGCCGAGCGCGCGCATGGCGGGCAGCGTGTCGGGCAGCTTTTTCGCAAGAAGGCTGCGCACCTCGTCCAAAGCTCCGTTTTCGGCCATTTTGCGCGTGCGTGCCGCGATCGCTGCACGATGGGCCTCGCGCGGCGGCAACAGCACGAGCGTGGGCCAAGTCGCGGCGGCAATCGGGTCGGCGGCTTGAAAATCGGCAAGCGTGCGGCCCGTGGCTTCGACAACTTCGTACGCGCGCAGCATGCGCTGGCTGTCGGCCATCGCGAGCTTGGCGCCGGCCACCGGATCGCGCGCCGCAAGTTCGGCATGGAACGCCGCAGCGCCGATAGACACAAGCTTGGCGCGTACGGCGTCGCGGATTTCGGGCGGGATCGGCGGCACGTGGCTCAAACCTTCCACCAGCATTTTGAGATACATGCCCGTACCGCCGCACACCACGGCGAGCTTGCCCGCCGCATTGGCGGCCGCGATTTCGGCCAAGGCGGCTTGGCGCCAGCGCCCGACCGTGCCGTGCGCGGCAGCATCCCAGACGCCGTAGAGACGATGCGGGACGGCGGCTTCGTCGGCCCGCGAGGGGCGTGCGGTCAGCACGTCGAGGTCCCGATAGAGCTGCATCGAGTCGGCGTTGACGACGACGCCGTCGAATTCGCGCGCGATCGCCATCGCAAGGGCCGATTTGCCCGACGCGGTCGGGCCCGCGACGATCAAAGCGTCGGGCTTGCGCTCGTCCATCGGCTTCACCATGATCCCGCCGCCATGAAGCTTGTCCTCGTCCTGACCGCCGATCCCGCGAAGCCCGCTCTCGATGCCGCGACGCTTGCCGCCCTCGAAACCGCATTCGGACCTGCGCGCGTGCTCGCCCCCGGCGTCGCCGCGGAGCTTTACCCGAACGACGGCGATCCTGCATGCATTCTGGCAGCCGCGCGCGCAACGCTGGGCGCGCGGCCCGTCGACGCCAATGTGGTGCCTGCGACGGGCCGCAAAAAGCGCCTTCTCGTCGCCGACATGGAATCGACGCTGATCGAAAACGAAATGCTCGACGATTTGGCCGAGCGACTGGGCATCGGGCCGCACGTGGCGGCGATCACGCGTCGCGCCATGAACGGCGAGCTCGATTTCCGCGCGGCCCTCGCCGAGCGCGTCGGCCTGCTCGCGGGCCAGGACGAAGCTTTGCTCGCCCAAGCAGCCGAAGGCATTCGCATCGTGCCGGGTGCCACCACGCTCGCCGCGACGATGGCCGCCGGCGGGGCTTTGACCGCGATCGTCTCGGGCGGTTTTACGTTCTATACGTCGCGCGTGCGCCGCAAGCTCGGTTTCGCGCGCGACCATGCCAACACGCTCGAGATCGAAAACGGAAAAATCCGCGGCACGGTCGCCGAGCCCATCCTAGGCCGCGAAGCCAAGCTTGCCACACTCGAAAAACTAAGCGCGGAAATCGGCGCACCGCTTGAGGCCACATTGAGCGTGGGCGACGGTGCCAACGACCTTGCGATGCTGGGCGCGGCCGGCTTCGGCGTGGCCTTCCGCGCCAAACCGGCTGTCGCCGCCCAAGCCCGCCTCAACATCGTGCATTGCGACCTGACCGCCCTATTGTATCTGCAAGGCTATACGGCGGCCGAGTTCGCGGCCCCCAGAGAGGCATTGGCATGACCAAACGGCTTGTCGTCGGCATTTCGGGCGCTTCGGGGGCGATCTACGGCGTGCGCGCTTTGCAGGCATTGCGCGCCGCAGGCATCGAGACGCATCTCGTGATGACCAAGACCGCGGCGATGACGCTCGCCTACGAGACCGAATGGACCGCGCGCGAGGTGGCCGCACTGGCCGACATGGCGCATTCGCCCGAGGATCTGGGCGCCGCGATTTCGTCGGGTTCCTTCAAGACGCTTGGCATGCTCGTAGCCCCCTGCTCGATGCGCTCGGTCTCCGAGATCGCCTACGGCAACACGACGGGCCTGCTCACGCGCGCGGCCGACGTGCAGCTGAAAGAACGCCGCCGCGTGGTGCTGCTGGCGCGCGAGGCACCCTTGCATGTGGGCCATCTGCGCGCGCTCACGCAAGCCGCCGAAATCGGCGCGGTGATCCTGCCGCCGGTTCCCGCTTTCTACGCCAAGCCGAAAACGATCGACGATCTGGTGGCCCACACGGTGGGCCGCGCCCTCGACCTCTTCGACATCGACACCGGCCTCGTCAAACGCTGGGGCGAAACGCCCAGCGCTTGAAGCGCGCGCAGCACTACCCGCGCGGTTCGACCGGCAGGCCCACGAAGCGCTGCTCGCCGCCGCGTTCGACCATGATCAGCACCGAACGGCGGCCTTGCGTGCGCTGCTCGCGCACCTTGTCCTGCACTTGGGCGGGTTGGGCCACTTCGGTCTGCGCCACTTCGACGATGACGTCGCCGGGGCGAATGCCGCGCTCCTGGGCAACCGAGCCTTCGACCACGGCCGTCACCACCACGCCGCGCTGGCGCTCGGGCAACTGGAAGCGCTGGCGCAGATCGGGCGACACGGGGGCAAGCGTCATGCCGAGCACGTCGAGCTCGTTGCGCGGAGCCCCCGGTGCGGGCTGGCCCGGCGCAGGGCGGGCACCCGGTGCCGCCTGGGCCGCCTGCTCGTCCTCGAGTTCGCCCAAGGTCACGTCGAGCGTGACGATGCCGCGATTTCGCCACACCTGGACTTTCACGCTCTTCTCGACCGGCGTTTCGGCGACGAGACGCGGCAGGCGGCGCATGTCGGTCACGTCCTTGCCGTCGAACTTCACGATCACGTCGCCCGCCTTGATGTTCGACTTGGCGGCGGGGCCGTTTTCCGGCACGCGGGCGACGAGCGCGCCCCGCGCCTTGTCGAGCCCGACGCCCTCGGCGATTTCGTCGGTCACGCTCTGGATGTTCACGCCGAGCCAGCCGCGCCGCACCCGGCCGTCTTTGCGCAGCTGCGCCACCACGTTCGTGACGATCGAAGACGGGATCGCAAAACCGATGCCGACCGAGCCGCCGGTCGGCGAATAGATCGCCGTGTTGACGCCGATCACGTCGCCCTGGAGATTGAACAACGGGCCGCCCGAATTGCCGCGATTGATCGAGGCGTCGGTCTGCAGGAAATCGTCGTAGGGCCCGGCGTTGATGTCGCGCTGGCGCGCCGAAACGATGCCTTGCGTGACCGTGCCGCCGAGGCCGAACGGATTGCCGATCGCCACGACCCAGTCGCCGACGCGCGACTTGTCGCTGTCGCCGAAACGCACGAAAGGCAGCGGGGTGCGGCTCTCGACCTTCAGCAACGCGAGGTCGGTGCGCGCATCCTTGCCCACGAGCTTGGCCGTGAGGCTCTGGTTGTCGTGGAACACGACGCGGATTTCTTCGGCGCCGTCGATCACGTGGTTGTTGGTGACGATGAAACCGGCCGGATCGACGACGAAGCCCGAGCCCAGCGATTGGCCGCGGCGCTGCTGCGGCTGGTCGGGGCCGCGCCCCTGGCGGTCGAAAAAGTCGCGGAAGAAATCTTCGAACGGCGAGCCCGGCGGAAACTGGGGCTGCCCGTCGGGGCGGCGCTGCTGGGGTGCTTGACCCTGCGGCCCCTGCCCCTGCGGCCCGCGCGGGGCGGCTCCCGGCGGCCCGCCTTGGGCGGCCTGGGCAGTGACGACCTGGATATTCACGACCGCCGGCAGAAGCCGCTCGGCCAAGTCGGCAAAGGTGTTGGGGGCAAGCGTATTGGGTACGGCGCGCGCCGGGCTCTGTGCGGCGGGGGCTTGCACCTGCACCTGCGCTTTTGCGGCAAAGGGCTGGGCTAGGGCGAAAACGAGAGCGGCGGAAGCAAGGGCGCGGACGATCACGGATCGGAACTCCCTGAAAGCATTTGGACCGGCAAAGTATGCCCGATCGGCCGGGCGTCGGTCGATCCCCTATAGATAGGCCCAAAAATGGCGAAAACAGGGCCGCAGCCGCAAATTTTTCGAGCGCCGCCGCAGTGCTAGCGCCGATATTTTTCGATGGCCTCGAGCACCCATTTGGGTTTCTCGACGTCGCCCCAGAAATGCTCGGGCACGTCTTCGGGGGGCATGCGCGAGAAGCCGACTCCGGTGTTCTTGGCGACATCGAGATCCAGAGCCCGCATCGGACCTTGTCGGCGCCAGTCGAGCACGGTTTCCGAGACGTAGTACGAAAGATCGGTTTTCAGGTAGCGATTTACGGCGCCGTCCCCTGCACGAAAGTGATCGAGCGAAGCCCAGTATATTCGGACGGTGCGGCGCCCGATTTTGCGGGCCAGATTCAGTATCTTGGCCTCGCATTTGACTTCGTGCGCAAATTGTCGGCGGAACGAGCTTTGGATCGTACGACCTGGCCATACGGCGACAGGTGCGTTGCCGTCTTCGCTCCATCTTTCGGCCTGCCAGGAGCGCGATGGCCCTACAGTTGGCCACCCCATCCAAATTTTCGGTGACCAATATTGGTCGAGTGTCCAGCTGAGCTAGTCCCATTTGTTGGGGAGATGAACCAATTTCGGAATCCACTCGGGATCTGGAAACAGCATGCAAATGACTCGACCGACACGTGATTGGTCCAAGCGTTCAATGCGCGTCAGCGGCGGTTCGGCCTCGCTCGATTCTTCGGAACTCTTGAGTTCCTCATAAAAGAACACGTTCGGATACGCCGCCCGCACCGAAAGCTCGAACCTCCGCCAATCCGCCGGGCACCAAGCAAAGGAGACACTACGCCCCATATTGGGAGGCGTTATGGGATCCGGCCCCTCCCACAAAAGCTGTTTCACATCCATGGCACAACCCTAGTTTTTTGCGCGATTGGCATCGAGGATCAATTTTTCCAATGCGCCGACAACACGGTTGCAGGCGGCACGCGCGATCTTCGCATATTCTTTCGGATCGTCGCCGTGTCGCGGCGCTTGGTCTCGGGGGCGTAGATGGCAAGGCTCCGGCAACCCTACCGCCGGTATTTCTCGATAGCTTCGAGCACCCATTTGGGTTTCTCGACGTCGCCCCAGAAATGCTCGGGCACGTCTTCGGGGGGCATACGCGAGAAGCCGACTCCAGTGTTCTTGGCGACATCGAGATCCAGCGCCCGCATCGGACCTTGTCGGCGCCAGTCGAGCACGGTTTCCGAGACGTAGTACGAAAGATCGGTTTTCAGGTGGCGATTTACGGCGCCGTCCCCTGCACGAAAATGATCGAGCGAAGCCCAGTATATTCGGACGGTGCGGCGCCCGATTTTGCGGGCCAGATTCAGTATCTTGGCCTCGCATTTGACTTCGTGCGCGAATTGTCGGCGGAACGAGCTCTGGATGGCACGGTCTGGCCATACGGCGACAGGTGCGTTGCCGTCTTCGCTCCATCTTTCGGCCTGCCAGGAGCGCGCGGGTCCCGTCGACGGCCCTCCCATCCAAATACGCGGCGACCAATATTGGTCGAGTTTCCAACGGCGCTTGCCCCATTTGCTGGGCAGATGAACCAATTTCGGAATCCACTCGGGATCTGGAAACAGCATGCAAATGACTCGACCGACACGTGATTGGTCCAAGCGTTCAATGCGCGTCAGCGGC
>JBILXZ010000069.1:0-11225 GCA_044378015.1 Tagaea sp. | reverse complement strand
AAAAACGTCGAAGCCCGCTAGATCATTGATCTAGCGGGCTTCTTTAATGGTCGGAGCGGCGGGATTCGAACCCACGACCCCCAGTCCCCCAAACCACAAAATATCAAATACTTTCAATGTTAGTTTCCTAAACTTCCGACAGAAAAAGGAATTGAGTGGAAACCAAAGGCATCTATGGCCGGTCGAAAATAACGCCTACCCTCACCTTTCATTTCGAGATATTAGCGATGGTTTAGCGGCACCGACCGAACGAACTGGTTTCCCGTAGCCCGAAGCTCAATTCCCCTATAGCGTGTTCTAGTGGATGTAGGTAAGAACCTTTGGTTCAAGTCTCACGAATCTTGAATTTCTCCATAGCAAACTGAAGATTCGTCCAGTTCCTGTTTAATGCTTACGAGTCTTGGT
Source organism: Tagaea sp. (assembly GCA_044378015.1). GTDB lineage: Bacteria > Pseudomonadota > Alphaproteobacteria > CACIAM-22H2 > CACIAM-22H2 > Tagaea. The sequence continues at coordinate 10,820 of JBILXZ010000069.1, read as the reverse complement.
GCAACTCGCGCTTCAAATCGGCGTGGCGCAAGAGTTCGGGCAGGGAAACCGTGTCGCGCGGTCACTGCGGACGGCACGACCGGCCGCGCACGACAGTTTCGGCGCCAACGTCGCCCTGTTCTGGAGCGGCGAGACGGATCCACCTATCACTATCGCGGCATCGGGTGGCCCGAAGCCGTCGCGGCGGAGCAGGCGGCTGACGCCGCCTTCGGCGGCATTCTCGATTGCCTCGATCGGACGGGCGAAGTCCATCGTGCGGCGGGGTTCGCGCTTTCCGGTAACGGGCACATCACCGGGCGGAGAAAGCTCGATACAACGGCACTGTTCGGCGAAGGCGGCGAGCGCGTGGCGGGCGGCGCACCTGGTGTCGGGGGGAAATCATGCTGGCGCCCGGGTCCGGTGCCTTCGTCTTTCGCGCGACGCCGGGTGCGGATGCCGACGCGACACTCGCCGATTGGCTGGCCGATCAGGCCTGATGCGGTGCCGTCTTCGCCGGCGGCCGAGACTGCTCGGCGACGTGGCGTAATCTCGGGATCGACGGGCCGGCACAACCTGCTCTCGCCTTCACGATGAGGTCCGATATGCTGCTCGACGCGCACTGAGTCACCCCGGTTCGGATGCGCCTACCCCGCAACGAATGATGCACTACCCGTGGCGTTCGCACCAAGGCCTCTTGTTGCATGCTTAGATCGTCGGCGATCTCGTCATTCTTGAAGGACTTCAAGCGTCACGCTGAACCCGCTCATTCCCGTGCGCGCCGAGGGCGGGCGATCGAGGGCGCGAACCGACGGCATCACCAGCATCGCCCAAACAGCTAGAGTCCCCACCTAGAGAAAGGGCGTCGGCGTTCCGCCTCCCTCACGAGATCCATCTCCCGGAAAAACGCAGCCCCGATGCCGCCCGCATTCAACGCGAGGCGAGCTTCAGGCGCATGATGATGTCGCGCCCGTGATTGCCGAAGCCCTTACCGAAGATATTTACGCCGCCGGGCCGCTTGGCCTTCTCGTGGATGCCTACGCGCAAACGGATCGAATGGTGTTTCGGCAGGTCGAGCTTCGATAAACCGATGCCGGAAATCCGTTTGCCGTTGACGAAAGTGCCGTCGCGGCCGATGCGCCAACTCGTCAAATCGCCGTATTGCGAGCCTTCGAGCTTCCACCAGCGCGGAGTGAAGCGCCCGCGCCGGTCGCCGTAATCGCCCGGCGCCGTCCACACGCCGACATGGACGTGATTGACCCATAGCGAGATATCCGAAGGCCAGTTCTTGTTGGTGCCCGGTACTTCCGAAGACAGCTCGAGTTCGAATTCCAACGCCTCGACCATACGGTTCATCAGTTTCGCGTTGTTCGGGAATTTGTACTCGATGAAGCCGCGCCCGAACCAAATCAGCGCCGCCTGCACGCGCGCTGGATCAAGGAAAAGATCGGGCACGTCCAGCATGCCCATGATCCGCTCGGTCGAGCACATGCCGCAGGGGGCGGTCACCTCGCAGCTCGTATAGAGGCCGAGCGGCATTTCGACTTCGACGACGTTGCTGTCGCGGCTGGGCCGATCGGGGGCAAGCTGGATGACGATCTCGTCGAACCGCGCCCAGCAGACCTTCTGCTGCCCCTTGCTCGCTTTGCCGAGCGAGGTTTCAATAAGATCCGAGTCGGTCAGTATCTGCACATTGGTCGCCACGGTCGATTGCGGCAGTTCCAGCGTCTCGGCGATTTGATTGACATTGAGCGGTCCGCTACGCCGCAGCAATTGCAGTATGCGCACGCGGATCGGCGAAGCCAAGCCGCGCACGACGGCGAATTGTCGTGCGGGATCGATCGCGAGGAAGTTATGAGACGCTTCGCGAACGCCGCCTTGCGCCGCCAGATCGGCAGCGTGGCCGGAAAAGCCGGAACCGGCTGCGGGCGTACCCGCCGCGGTCCCGGCCGATTCGGACCTATTTCGACGATTCGAGTCGGATGACATTCCAGGATGCCGGTTTCAGCGTCATCGTTATTGCCCCATCGACGACCGAGATCCCGTCCAGCCGCTGGGGCGAAACGCGATCGGGCGCGTTCTTGTCATTAACCGCATCGAGCTTATCATGGCGCAATTCCTCGGCCACCGCGACCTTCAAGTCGCCGAAGCCGCGCGCACCGACCTCGACCTGCATTTCGCCCTTCAAGTCGCGGTTGAGCGCGAACAAGGTCAGCGACTTGCCGTCCTCACCCGCCACGGCCGATAGCTTCAGATACGGCGCCTTGACCGGGTAATAGATGTCCTGATCGCCGCGCGGGTCATAATACGACGCGTCGTAGATGTCGCTTTCGATCCGGGTGCGCAGCACGTCGCCGCGGCCGTAGCGACTCATCTGCGCGAAGGGGTGGAAGATCGTCTGGCGCCAAGCGGGCCCGCCCGTCTCGGTCATGATCGGCGCGATCACGTTGACGAGCTGGGCCAAGCACGCGGCCTTGACGCGATCCGCATGGTTCAGCAGCGAAATGCACGCTCCGCCGAACGCCAACGCGTCGGCCATATCGTAGATTTCCTCCAGGATCTCCGGCGCCACCGGCCATCCCGGCTTGATCCGGTTGGCGCGCGGTCGGCGCGTGCGGTACCAGACGTTCCATTCGTCGAAGGACAGCATGATGCGCTTGGTCGAGCGGCGTCTGGCCGAAACCGAGTCCGCGATCGCCACGACCTCGTCGATGAAACTGTCCATCAGGTCGGGGCTGGCGAGCATCGCCGCCGTATCACCATTGTAGTTGTTGAGATAGGTATGGAGGGAAATGAACTCCACATGCTCGAAAGTCTCGTCGAGAACCTCTTCTTCCCACTTGCCGTAGGTCGGCATAGTGCGGCCCGACGAACCGCACGCCGCCAATTCCACCGACGGATCGATCCAGCGCATCATCTTCGCAGCTTCACGCGCGACGGCGCCGTACTGACGTGCTGTCTTGGTTTCCATCTGCCAGGGTCCGTCCATCTCGTTGCCCAGGCACCAGAACTTGATGTCGTGCGGCTTCGGCCACCCGTGCGTCTTGCGCAGGTCCGAGTAATAGGTGCCGCCGGGATGATTGCAGTACTCGACGAGATTGCGCGCCGCGTCGCCGCCGCGCGTACCGAGATTGACCGCCAGCATCGGCTCGATATTCGCGGCCTTGCACCAATCGACGAACTCATTGGTGCCGAAAGTGTTCGGCTCAGTCGAAAACCAGGCGAGGTCCAAGCGCGCGGGCCGATCCTTGACCGGCCCCACGCCATCCTCCCAATTATAGCCAGAAACAAAGTTGCCGCCAGGATAGCGCATGATCGTGGGTGCGAGTTCGCGAACCAGCGCTAGTACGTCGCCGCGGAAGCCATTCTTGTCGGCCGTTTTATGGCCGGGCTCGTAAATGCCACCATAGACGCAGCGGCCCAGATGTTCGATGAACGCCCCGAACAGCCGGGGGTCGGTACGTCCGATCGTGAAGTCGCGGTCGAGAAGAACTTTTGCTTTTCTCATGGCTGTCCCTTGCCTGTCTGGAAGTGATGCGGCGTTTCGTCACCGCGCGAAGAGCGGCCGCGCGCCGGGGGCGAGCGGTTCGAGAACGGCGTCTTTGAGCGTCTTGGAATAGGGGTGTTGCGGGTTCGCGAGGACGGACCGCGCCGCGCCGCTTTCGACCACCCGGCCCTTCTGTATTATGATAATGCGGTCGGAAATCGAATACGCGGTCGCCAGATCGTGCGTGATGTAAACGATCGACAAGCCCAGCTCATCGCGCAGCTTGCGGAACAGGTTGACGATCGAAGCGCGCAGCGACGCATCGACCATCGACACCGGTTCGTCTGCGATCAGCAGCGATGGACCGGACGCCAAAGCGCGCGCGATCGCCACGCGTTGCAACTGACCGCCGGACAATTCATGGGGATAGCGGCCGCGGATCTCGGCGAGCGACAGACCGACCTGGCGCAAAGCCGTGTCGGCCGCCGCCTGGACAGCGGTTTCGCCGTGCGCGCCCGCGAAACGCTTGCACGTCGCGTAGAGATAACGGTCGAGGCGCTTGAGCGGATTGAACGCCTCGAATGGGTTCTGGAACACCGGCTGCACCGCCGCCATGAAGGCGTGCCTTTCGACATCGCCGCGCATCCGCGCCAAATCCTTGCCCTTGAAGCGCACGGCCCCCTGGGTCGGCGCTTGCAGCGCCAGGACGATCCGCGCGAGCGTGGATTTGCCCGAGCCGGACTCCCCGATGATAGAAAAAATCTCTGGCTTCGCGGCTTCCAGGCGAAAACTGACATCGATCACCGCTTCGATGCGCGTACGCGACAACAGGCCGCCGCGCGTATAGGTCATCGACACATGGTCGAGTTCGAGCAGGGCATCGGTCATGGCGTCGCCTCCACGCGGTCTTTCTCGAAACAGGCGACGCGATGGTCGGGACTGACCGATTCCATCGGCGGCACTTCCACGCGGCAACGGTCGGTCGCGAAGGCGCATCGCGGGTGGAAGCGGCAACCCGACGGTGGATTGGCGAGGCTGGGCGGGGAACCTTCCAGCCCGATCCGCGGTTTGTCGTCGCCGATGCGCGGCAGCGAATGGATAAGGTGGCGTGTATAAGGATGGCGCGGCCGCGCGAACAAATCGGGCGTGCGCGCCTCCTCTACCAAACGGCCAGCATACATGATCCCAAGGCGGTCGGTCAGATGCGCGTGGACCCCCATATCGTGGGTGACGAACAGTACCGACGATCCCATGTCGCGCTGGATCGAGCGGAACATGCCCAGCACGTCCTTCTGCACAACTACGTCGAGCGCCGTCGTCGGCTCGTCGGCGATAACGAAATCCGGCCGGCAGATCGTGGCGAGCGCGATCGCCACGCGCTGGCGCATGCCGCCAGACAGTTCGTGCGGATACGCCATCAATACCGACCCCGGCAAGTTAACCCGCGCTAGATGCGCGATCACCGCCGCTTCGAAACCGGCCTTGTCGAGCCCCATATGACGCGCGGCGAAATCGACAAACGAGGCACCGACCCGCCGGACGGGGTTCAGCACGCTCATCGAACCCTGCATGACATAGGACAGATGACGCCAGCGCACGCGCGCGGCAACTTCGGGCGGCGCGCGGTTCAACCCTTGCGTACCCGTCATGAAGCTAAACTCGATCTCGCCACCGACGATATCGAGCGGCGGCTTGATAGCGCCGGCGATTGTCTTCACCAGTGTCGACTTGCCCGAACTGGATTCGCCAGCAAGGCCGTAAATCTCATTGCGGCGCACTTCAAAAGTTATGCCATCGACGGCCTTCACTTCCCGATCAACGCCGAACAGCCGCAAGCGATACCAGGCGCGCAAATCGCGCACCGCGACGACGGAACCTTCGGCGGCTTTCGGCAGGGCGGAGAAGTTTCGCGTGGCGGCGCTCATTCTTTACGCCCTCCGCCGCGCTCCAGACGCGAACGCGGGTCGATATACTCGTTCATCGACACTGCGAGCAGATAGAGCCCAATGAATAGCATCACCACCAAGCCGACCGGGAAAGCGATCCACCACCAGATCCCCGCGACGACGGCGCTATGCTGATTAGCCCAATAGATCATCCCGCCTACGCTAGGCCGGTTGATATCGGTGAAACCGAGCACGGCGAGCGTCACTTCCAGCCCGATCGACCAGTTCATGTTGTTGAGCGAGGTCGAAAACACGATCGGCAGGACGAAGGGCAGATGCTCCTTCGAAAGGATCTCATGCGTACGCATGCCCGAGAACACCGCCGTTTGGGTGAATTCGCGGTGCCGCAGACTAAGCGCCACTGAGCGGATCAGACGCGCGTCGTAGGACCAGCCTAGCGACGCCGTCAGCACCGCCAACATCACCCACGACATGTTGTCGCGCATGACGAAGTAGAACAGCACCAGAATCGGAAACAGCGGGATGACGATGAAAGTATCGTTGATCGACATCAGTACGCGGTCGACCCACCCGCCGCGATAGCCCGCGAGCAGACCGATCGACAGCGACAGGATGCGGCTGAGGATCGCCACCAGAAGACCAAAGGCCAGCGTGTTGCGGATCGAATAGGTCAGCAGCCAGAACAGGTCCTGGCCGCGCGACGTGGTGCCGAACCAATGCGCGGCGGAGGGCGGCACGTCCATCGGCGCCACGAACTGATCCATCGGCGGATAGGGTGAAAAGAACGACAGCAACGCCATCACGACGACGATGCCGGTCAACAGGATACCGGCGAGGAACTCGCGATTGTAACGCAAGAGATCGCGGAAAACGACGAGCATGCTCAGCCCACCGTGACGCGGGGATCGAGCAGCGGGTAGATCAGGTCGATCACCAGCACCGCGATCGATACGCCCAAGATCGAGATCGTCGTGACTCCAAGCACGAGACTGTAGTCGCCCGCGTGCACGCCATCGACCAGCAGCGAACCGATGCCGGGATAGCCGAACACACGCTCGGTGATCAAGGCGCCGGAGAAGATGTGGCCGAGCGAGATCGCAAGGCCCGTGACCTGCGGCACGATGGCGTTGCGCATGACGTAAGTCGTCAGGATGCGCGTCTTGTTCACGCCGGCGAGTTCGGCGTAGGTCACGTAATCCTCGGTCACGATGTTGGAAACGAGGCTGCGCATGCCGACGAACCAACCGCCGAGCCCGACGAGGATGAGCGAGAGCATCGGCAGAACCGAATGTCGCGCGACCGACAGCATGTAATCCGCGGACCACCCGCGCGGGACGTTCATCTGCGAACCGCCCGAGATCGGCAGGATCGGCCACACGAAGCCGAACACGATCAACAGCACAATCGCGGCGATGTAATAGGGCATGGGATGCAGCGCCATCGCCAGGATGCCGAACGCCTTCAGCGTACGGCTGCGGCGGTAGTAGCCGGCGAGGCCGCCCAGCGAATTGCCGATCACCCAGGTGATCAACGTGGCGACTCCGAGCAGGCCGACCGTCCAGGGCGTCGCGCGGCCGATCAGCGACGATACGGGCGTGGGAAAGGCCGACAGCGACGGGCCGAAATCGGCCACGATCACGCGGCGCCAGAAATTCACGTATTGCTCGATGGGCGAGCCCGTCAACCCGTAAAGCTCGCGCAAGGATTGACGCATCGATTCGATCGCGTCGGGTGCGGTTTGGCCGAACGCCGTGGCGACCGACACCGTATGCTCCACCGGATCGATCGGCGTCGCATGGGTGATGACGTAAGCGAGATTGATGCCGATGAAGACGACCAGAAGGAACTGCAGAAAACGTCCGGCGGCGTATCGGGCGTAAACGCGCATGTCGTGTACTTTCCCGGGTGAAATCCGACCGATCCGGCCGGCGCACGAAGGCACGCCGACCGGAAGGCGCGGAAGACGGCTTACTGCTTGGGCTTGATCTTCACGAACATGTAGCGGGAGTTGCCCCAGTTGGTGACCGGGTTGGCGTACGGGTTGTCCGCGCTGGGGAAACCGGTCCAGTAGGTCTCATCGGCGACGGTGAACACGTTGTAGGCCATCAGTGGGATCAACGGCATTTCACGCGTCGCGAGCTTGATAAACTCCTTGCCCAGCTCGATACCCTTGGGATCGTCGAAGTCGATCGTGCGGATATGTTCGATGATTTTGTCGAGATCGGGATGCGACCAGCGCTGCCAGTTGCGCAACGGCTGCGACTGGCCGGGCGGGGCAACGAAGGCAGAGTGCCAACTGTCCATAAAGAAAGACAGGTCCTGATGGCCGCCCCAGGTCTCGACGCTCCAACTCAAGATCACGTCGAAATCGCCCGCCGCACGGCGTGTCAGCAACGTGCCGGCAGCTACGTCGACGCGCGCGTCGATGCCGAATTGACGCCAGTTCTGCGCGATCATCGACCCCGCACGGGTCATGATCGGACGCGCGTCGCCTTCGACCACCACGCGGATGACGAAGGGCGTGCCGTCGGGCTTCAGCCACTGGTTGCCTTGCTTGCGGAAACCCGCGCGCTCCAGCAACTCCGTCGCCGCCTGCGGATCGGGCTTCCACCAGCCCGTGCCGAAGGCCTTGGCGACGTCGGCCGGGTCGGACGGGATCTGGTTGCCCATCGACGGACGCAGACTATCCGCGATCTGCCGCGCCATCGTCCGATCGTAGGGCTTGATCTTGCGCTTGCCCGTATCGATCTCGAACTCGGCCAGCCAATCCTGCATCGGCCCGTGATAGAACTCCGGATGACGTCCGGTCGGGGGGACGGCGATCGGCGAGATCGTCGCAGCCCCGCGATAGGACGCCATCGACACCGCCTTGATGTCGATCAGCAACGCCAGCGCCCAGCGCACGTCCTTGTTCTTGAACATATCGAGCTGAGTGTTGAAGATCGCCGCCGGCAGCGTGGGATCGGGATGCCCGAACGGGAACCCTTTGAACCACGCCTTCGATGTCGGGTTCTGTCGCGCCAGCGTGAACATGCCTTCGGGCGCGATGTCGTGGACGACGTCCAGCTCCTTGTTCATCTGCGCGATCACGCGCTTATCCGGCGGGCCAGGATCGACGTAAGCGAGATAGCGCGGTGCGGGCTGGCCGAAGCGGGCCAACGATGTGCGCTGCCAATCCTCGCGGCGCTGCCAGATATACCACTTGCCGTCCGGGTCGTGGCTGTGCAGCACGTAGGACGATAGCGAGATCGGCTTATCGAAGGCGAACTTGTTGGGATCCTCGACCTTCTCGAAAACGTGCTTGGGCGCGATCCAGACGGCGTTCCAGCGCACTGTGAACAGCGAATGGAAGCGCGAATTCGGGCGCTTCAACTTGAAGATGACGGTTTCGGCGTCGGGTGCCTCGACCGTTTCGACCGCGTTGGCGAGCACGGCGCTCCAGCGCATGCCCGGCGTCTTCACCATCATGTCGACGGTAAACTTAACGTCGGCCGACGTGAACTCGACGCCGTCGCTCCAGAAAATGCCGCGGCGCAACTTCACCCGCATCTCGGTGAAATTGGCGTTGTAGACGGGTTTCGCCGCAGCGAGGGAATTGTCCCACACACCGTCGATACCGCTATCGGGATCAATGTACCAAAGCGTGTCGAGGGCCGCCTGCTGCAATCCGTTCGACTGACTGTTTGCGTTGATCGCCCAGATATTGAACCAGGCGGCGTTCTTGACGGTCCCTTCGGGGTTTTCGAGGATCAACAGTTCCCTGCGCGGAATATCCCTCGGAATGCCCTGGGCCTCGGCGGGCTGCGTCAGCCCCCAAAAGGCGGAGCCGGCGAGAACACCGGCGGCAAGCCATCGTGCGGCGGATTTCATCCCATCCTCCCGTATCTTTTTTTCGACGCGAATTGTTTTTGCTCGCGCGTTCTTTTCAGCCGCCTTCCGTCACGGAATACGTGAACGAATTTCGACGACCAGACGGATCGTAGAGGCGCGTCGAGCGCCTTACAATCAAAGAACCGGTTTATACCCGAACCTACGATATGAATGGACCGCGATGCGTATCTCCGCAGTGCAGCAACAGAATCTTATCGCTTCGCGTCGCGCATCGGTCGCAGTTTCTGCTATTGTCACATCGGTATGATGTTCGAAATCGCCGCGTACATATTGTTATGTCAGCATATTCGAACGGACACGGTACCAAAGGGGGAGGACGATGATCTATCGCGGCGTGTTTCCGGTGGCGCCCACGGTGTTTGACGCGCACGGGCATCTTGATCTCGACGGGCAGAAGCGTTGCATCGACTTCATGATCGACGCGGGCTCGCACGGCATTTGCATTCTCGCCAACTGGTCGGAGCAATTCGCGTTGACCGACGTCGAACGCGAAACCGTGATGGACTGCGTGCTCAAGCACAATGCCGGTCGCGTACCGATCATTGTGACGACGACGCACTTCTCCGCCGATGCTTGCGCGGAACGCAGTATGCGCGCACAGGAAGCAGGCGCTTCGATGGTGATGATCATGCCGCCTTATCACGGCGCAACGATCCGCGCGACTGAATCCGCGATCTACGAATTCTTCAAGCGTGTATCCGACGCGATCACGATTCCGATCATGATCCAGGACGCGCCCGTTGCCGGCACACCGTTGTCGGTGCTGCTGCTGGCGCGCATGGCGCGCGAGATCGCGAATATCAGCTATTTCAAGATTGAAGTGCCGCAGGCCGCCAACAAGCTCCGCGCGTTGATCTCCGAGGGCGGGGATTCGATCGTCGGCCCGTGGGACGGCGAGGAAGGAATCACGCTGCTTGCCGATCTCGACGCCGGCGCGACCGGCACGATGCCCGGCGGCGGTTATCCAGACGGCATTCGCGCGATCTTCGACCCCCACGCCGCGGGCGATCGCAATGCCGCGAGTGCGGCCTATACGCGTTGGCTGCCGATGATCAATTTCGAAAATCGTCAATGCGGTCTGATCGCCGCCAAAGTGCTGATGGAGGCGGGCGGCGTGATCAAGTCAGCGGCGACGCGTAAGCCGCTGATGCCGCTGCATCCGCAGACCCGTGCCGAACTGATCGACATCGCGCGTGGTCTCGATCTGCTTGTGCTGCGCTGGGCGACGTGACCAGCGCGCTTCGGTTGCCGGATTGTTGAGATCGAACGTCATGCCCGACGGATCTTCGGTGATGACCTCGTGGAGTCCGAAATTGGGCACCGTGCTCTCGCGGCATGGAAATCCAAGACGGTCGAGGCGCGCGCATGTCCGCGAGTCCCATCGCGGTGAAGGCGATGTGATCCAGCTGGCACGGCGGATCAGCAGGACCAGTTCCCGGCCGAGAGCGAGGAAGGGGATAAGAGGATGCGGGCCAAAGCAGCCTTCGCTGGCAAGGCCAACGCGAGCTTGGGGAGCGCACTCGAAGCCTGCGGCGATCTTGCCCTCGCCGCATCGAGCT
>JBILXZ010000068.1:0-11232 GCA_044378015.1 Tagaea sp. | reverse complement strand
CGGAAAATACGGGGCGGCCTCGTTCGCGCCCGGCGTGGAGATCCGCGACCGCGACGATCTCGACGCGGTGCAGCGCGAATTGCGCGACACGGCGGGCGTCACGATCCTGATCCACGACCAAACGTGTGCGGCCGAAAAGCGCCGTCGGCGCAAGCGCGGCACCTATCCCGATCCCGCCAAGCGCATCTTCATCAACGATGCCGTGTGCGAAGGCTGCGGCGACTGCTCGGTCAAGTCGAACTGCCTGTCGGTGGTGCCGGTGGAAACCGAATTCGGCCGCAAGCGCGCCATCGACCAGTCGAGCTGCAACAAGGACTATTCCTGCGCCAAGGGCTTCTGCCCGTCTTTCGTGAACGTGCTGGGCGGGCGCGTGCGCAAGGCCAAGAGCAAGGCGGCGAGCGGTGCCGCCGATCCGTTTGCGCTGCTCCCCGCTCCCGAATTGCCGCCGCTCGACACACCCTACGGCATCGTGGTGACGGGCATCGGCGGTACTGGCGTGGTCACGGTCGGCGCTTTGGTCGGCATGGCGGCCCATCTCGAGGGCAGGGGCGTGTCGGTGCTCGACATGGCGGGCTTGGCGCAGAAAGGCGGTGCCGTGGTGAGCCACATCCGCATTGCCGCCGCACCCGACGATCTCCACGCCGTGCGCATTGCCGCAGGCGAGGCCAATCTGCTGCTCGGCTGCGACGTGGTTGTGGCCGCCGGGGCCGAAACGCTCGACAAGATGCGCATCGGCACGAGCCGCGCCGTCATCAACAGCTTCGAAGCGCCCACCGGCGATTTCACGCGCAATCCCGATCTCGCGTTTCCGAACAAGGAAATGCAGGACACGATCGAGCATTCCTTGGGCCAGGGCGCGATGGACGTGGTCGACGCAACGAAACTCGCGACCGCGTTGATGGGCGATTCGATCGCGACCAACCCGTTCATGCTTGGCTTCGCCTGGCAGAAGGGTCTCGTGCCGGTCGGGCTCGAAGCGCTGATGCGCGCGATCGAACTCAACGAAGTCGCGGTCGAGGCCAACAAGCGCGCTTTCCAATGGGGCCGCTTGGCGGCCGTCGATCTGCCGCGCGTCAAGGAAGCCGCCGCCCCGACGATGCCGGTCGAAACCAAGATCGCCACGACGCTCGACGAGATCGTGGCCGCGCGCGTCTCCCACCTTACGGGCTACCAAGACGCGGCGCTTGCCAAGCGCTACGAGACCCGCGTTGCCGCAATCGACGCTGCCGAGCGCGCGAAGACGCCGGGCCGGACGGGCTTGGCGCTCGCAGTCGCGCGCTACTACGCAAAACTGCTCGCCTACAAGGACGAATACGAGGTGGCCCGCCTCTATAGCGGCGGCGAATTCCGCGCGGCTTTGGCGCGCCAGTTCGAGGGCGCTTACCGAATCGAATTCAATCTCGCCCCGCCGATGATCGCCGAGATCGACGCGAACACGGGCCATGCCAAGAAACGCACTTTCGGCCCGTGGATGCTTTCGGCGTTCGGCGTGCTCGCGAAGTTGAAGTTCCTGCGCGGGACTGCGTTCGATGTCTTCGGACGTACGGAGGAGCGCCGCATGGAACGCCGCCTGATCGCCGAGTACGAAATGCTGCTCGACGAAATTGCCACAAATCTCTCACCGGCGAATCACGCGGCTGCCGTCGGCCTCGCCTCGATCCCCGAAGAAATCCGCGGCTACGGCCACGTCAAACAAGCCCATCTTGCCCGTGCCAAAGCGCACGAGGCGACGCTACTGGCGAATTTCCGCAACCCCGCTCCGGCGGCCCAGGCGGCGGAGTGAATTCTCATGCGCGTCGCGGGCGTCGATGGTTGCAGAACAGGTTGGGTTGTATGGAGCAAGTGCAACGAGGTGCATAGCGTTACTTTCGTATCGACTTTGGCAGAAATCCCATTCGAGAAATTTGAAATTGTCGCTATTGATATGCCGATGGGCTTGCTGGATTTGCCACGAAAGGGCGGGCGCGAGGCCGAGATTGAGGTTCGCAAGCGACTGCAACAGCCGCGCAAGTCGAGCGTTTTCTCCTCACCTTCGCGGATAGCTCTTGCGGATTTTCGTAATTGTCCAAAGACCGAAGCGGTATTCAAATCGATCAAAGACAAAAAAGGAATCAACCTTCAGTCATTTTACATTCTAGACAAAATAGCAGAGCTTGATGATCTTTTGCAAAACCTCAATGTGCGTAGCGTAAGTCGCGAAGCACATCCAGAGTATGCGTTTGCATTGATGGGGAACAGCCGTGGCGTGGTCGCTACAAAGTTAAGTCCAGAGGGTAAGATGGAGAGAACCACACTGCTTCAGGCAAATGGGTTCCCGCCGGAAGAGTTGAACAAGCGTCTGCCCGGCGCAAAGCGAGACGACATTATCGACGCTGCCGTTTGTTGCTGGGTTGCCGAAGGAATTGCAAAAAATGAAGCGCATTCCCTGCCGCCGCAACGCGAGACTGACAGAGAAGGAATTCGGATGGCGATTTGGGGGCGTGGGCCGGCACCTTCCGCCCTAACCCTCCCCCGCAAGGGGGGAGGGAACAAGGGGCGTCAGATCTCCAGCGCCGCGCGGTAGAGGTCGAGCAACTCGTCCTGTTCCTTGCGGTCGGGCTCTTCCATTTTGCGCAGCTTGATGACTTGGCGCATGATCTTCGTGTCGAAGCCGTTGCCCTTGGCTTCGGCGTAGACTTCGCGGATGTCGGTGGCGAGATCGGTTTTTTCGGCTTCGAGCCGTTCGATCTTTTCGACGAACTGCTTGAGTTTCGCCGCCGCAATGCCGCCTACTTCGCCGCCGTCCGCCATCTGCCGTCTCCGCTATGCGATTGAACGCGCGAAGCTAGCGGTTCGCGCACTTTGCGGCTAGGGGCTTTTCGTCCCCAGCCTGTGGATTGCGTTAGTGCTTGTGCGTCTCGGCGAATTTGGCCTGTTTGGCGGCGTCCGCCGGGGCCTGGTGCTTGGCCTTCCATTCGTCGTACGGCATGCCGTAGACGATTTCGCGCGCTTGCGGGTCCGTGAGCGGAACCGCGCGCGTTTGGGCTTCGGCCAGATACCATTTCGACAGGCAGTTGCGGCAGAAGCCCGCCAGATTCATGAGGTCGATATTCTGCACGTCGGCGCGTTCCTGCAGATGCCGCACGAGGCGCCGGAAGGCGGCGGCTTCAAGCTCGGTGCGGGTCTGGGGATCGAGATCGGCGGCCATGGCGTGTCTCCGGCGTCGGGGGTTTGCAGTTCCAATATAGGGCTGCCCCGTCCTTACGACAAACCGGCCGCCGTCTCGGCGACCAGACCGTCCACCACGGCGACGAGCGCTTCGTGCCGGTCGGCCCCGTCGGCCAAGGCGCGCGCGTAAACCTGGCGCTGGCGGTGGGCCGAGGTTCCGCGCGCGAGGATCGTGCGCGCGTGCGCGATTTCGGCCGCGCAGCCGAGCCTTGCCGCGTCGGGGGCGACGAGTTCGAAAACCTCTTCGAGCAGGCCCGCGAAATCGACGACGCGGTCCTTGCCGAAATCGACGAGGCCCGCGTCGAAACCGTAGCGCTGGGCGCGCCAGCGGTTCTCGCGCACCAGCATGTGCGGATAGATGCGCCAGCGCTGGTTCTGGCGTTTGAGGCGCCACAGCATCGACAGCAGGCACTGGTAGAGTGCTGCGATCGCGACCGCGTCGTCGAGATAGGGGCACATGTCGGTGATGCGCATCTCGAGCGTGGGGAAGCGGGCGGAGAGGCGCACGTCCCACCAGAGTTTCGAGGCGTCGTCGACGAGGCCCGCCGCCACGAGCCGCTCGAGCTGGCGGCGATATTCGCCGTAGCTTTCGAAATGGTCGGGCAGCCCGGTGCGCGGCAGTTCGTTGAAGATCGCCACGCGGTAGCTCGCAAGGCCCGTATCCTCGCCGCGCCAGAACGGCGACGAGGTGGAAAGGGCCAGCAGATGCGGCAGGAAATAGCCGATCTGGTTCATGAGATCGACGCGCAGCTCGTCGTCGTCGATGCCCACGTGCACGTGCAGCCCGCAGATCACGAGGCGCCGTCCCACGCCCTGCAGATCGCGCTCGAGGGCGCGGTAGCGGTCCTTGTCGGTCGCCTCGACGCCGCGCCATTCGGCGAAGGGATGCGTCGAAGCGGCGATGGGGGCGAGCCCCGCGTCGCTTGCGACCGAGACGACCGCGCGCCGCAGCTTGACCAGTTCGGCGCGCAATTGGCCGGCCGTGCGGCACACGCCCGTCTGCACTTCGAGCTGGGCGCGCAGGAATTCGGGGCTGACTTGGCCCGCCTGGCCTTGGGCGGCGAGAGCGGCTTCGCAGCGCGCCACGAGATCGGCGGGCGGGTCGCGCGCGAGATCGCGCGTGCGCCGGTCGACCAGCAGATACTCCTCTTCGAGCCCCAGCGTGAAAGCAGGCTCGCTCACGCATGGACCTCGACGCGGCGCAGATCCTTGCGGCCGAGCAGGGGATCGAGCGCGTCGCCGAAAATCGCCGCCCATTTCGCGGCCCCGGCCTGCGTGTCGATCAGGTCCTGGCGGATCTCGATCAGCGCATGCGGATAGCCCGCCTGCTCGCAATGCTCGCGCATCGTGTAGCCGTGGCCGTCGCGCGCGTCGTAGGGCTGGTTGTCGCCCACCTCGACGTCGCCGCGCGCGCGCAACGCCGCCATCAGGGGCGCGGGCAGGCGCGGGTCCGAGCGCCACAGCACGCCGACATGCCAGGGCCGCGCGACGCCTTCGAACACGGGCGTGCAGGAATGCATCGACACGACGACCGGCACGCGGCCCGACGCGCGAATCTGCGCGAGTGCGGCGCGGATCGCGTCGTGGTAGGGCGCGTGCAGCTCGGCCACGCGGCGCGCGCGCGCGGCCGGCGTCAGCGCTTGGTTGGCCGGAACCGGCGTGCCGTCGGCGACGGCCGGGCACAGGCCCGGATCGTCGGTGCGGCGGTTGCAGTCGACCACCAGGCGCGAATAGCGGCTCTCGACCAGCGTGCAGCCGAAGCGCCTGGCAAGATGCTGGGCGACGGCCAAAGCGCCGATGTCCCACGCGATGTGGCGGTCCCATTCCGCGCGCGCCACACCCATGTCGCCGAGGGCGCGCGGCACCTCGCGCCCGGCATGGTCGCACAGCAGAACGAGCGGCGTCGGCCGTTCGGCCGGACGCGCGAAGAATGCGGGAAGCTCGTCGGCTTCGAGAAGCGGCAGCAGATCCATGGTTCGCGCGCGAGTATAGCGTCCAAGCCTGCGCACCTGCTAGGTTCGAGACAGCCGACATGACCGACCCGCGCCGCCTTCTGCTGTCGCTGTTCGAGGCTGCCATTGCGGCCGCCCAACCGGCGTTGCGCATTCCGGCTTTCCTGCCGCCGCGCCCGAAGGGCCGCCTCGTCGTGGTGGGGGCGGGCAAAGCCTCGGCTGCGATGGCGCGCGCGGTCGAAGACAATTGGCAAGGCCCGCTTGCGGGGCTTGTCGTCACGCGCTACGGCCACGGCGTCGCGTGCAAGCATATCGAGATCGTCGAGGCCGCGCATCCGGTGCCGGACGCGGTCGGCATGGCGGCCGCCGCGCGCATGATGGATCTTGTGCGCAGTCTCGGCCGCGAGGATTTGGTGCTTGCCTTGATGTCCGGCGGCGGTTCGGCCGTGCTCAGCAATCCGGCCCCGCCGGTGACCCTCGAAATGTTCCGCGCCCTCACGTCGGCTTTGCTCAAATCGGGCGCCAACATCGTCGAGATCAACACGGTGCGAAAGCATCTGTCGACGATTTCGGGCGGCAGGCTGGCGGCGGCGGCGGCCCCCGCGCGCGTGCTCACGCTCGGCATCTCGGACGTGCCCGGCGACGATCCTTCGACGATCGGATCGGGCCCCACCGTGCCCGATCCGACCACGCTCGACGATGCGCGCGCCGTGCTCGCCAAATACGGCATTTCGCCTGCGCCCGAAATCGCCGCACGCCTGGCCGATCCGGCCGCCGAAACGCCGAAGGCGCTGCCGCATGCCGCCTATCGCATGATCGCGGCCCCCATCCAGTCGCTCGACCGTGCGGCCGAGATCGCGCGCGCGGCGGGTTTCGCCGTGCACTCGCTGGGGCCCGATCTCGAGGGCGAGGCGCGCGACGTGGCGGCGGCGCACGCCGATCTCGTGCGCCGCATCAAGGGCGGGCACGGGCCTGTCGCGGTCCCGTGCGTGCTGCTGTCGGGCGGCGAAACGACGGTGACGGTGCGGGGCAAGGGTCGCGGCGGGCGCAATGCCGAGTTCGCGCTCGCGTTGGCCGTGGCGCTGGACGGGCTTGCCGACGTGTGGGCGCTTGCCGGCGACACCGACGGCATCGACGGCACGGAAGACAATGCCGGCGCCATCGTCGCCCCCGACACGCTGGCGCGCGCGAGGACCCTCGGCCTTGCCGCGCAGGATAGGCTTGCCGACAACGACGGCTACGGTTTCTTCGCGAAGCTCGGAGATTTGGTGGCGACCGGCCCCACCCATACCAACGTCAACGATTTTCGCGCTATAGTGATCCGGTAGACGCGGTCGCAAAGGACCGCCCGACAGGGAGCGAACCGCCGCATGCGCCGCATCTGCGCCACCAAAATCGTCGCCACGCTGGGGCCCGCCACGAGCGACAGCGCGACGATCGAAGCCTTGTTCAAAGCCGGCGCCGACGTGTTCCGGCTCAATTTCAGCCACGGCGCGCACGAGGACCACAAAAAACGCTACGACCAGCTGCGCGCGCTCGAAGCCAAAACCGGCCGCCCGATCGCGATCCTTGCCGATCTGCAGGGGCCCAAGCTGCGCGTCGGCACGTTCAAGGCGGGTTCGGCGAAACTCGTGGCGGGGGCCACGTTCCGCTTCGACATGGATGCGACGCCCGGCGACGAAACGCGAGCACCCCTGCGCCATCCCGAGATTTTCGCGGCGCTGAGCCCCGGCCAGCATCTGCTCGTCGACGATGGCAAACTGCGCTTGGAAGCGCTCGAAACCTCGCCCGCGCATGCGCTGTGCAAAGTGCTGGTCGGCGGCACGATCTCCGACCGCAAGGGCGTCAACGTGCCGGGCACGGTGCTGCCGATCTCGGCGCTCACCGAAAAAGACCGGCGCGATCTCGATTTCGCGCTCGAGATGGGCGTCGACTGGATCGCGCTCTCCTTCGTGCAGCGGCCCGAAGACATGGCGGAAGCCAAAAAACTCGTGCAAGGCCGCGCTGGCGTGTGCGCCAAGCTCGAAAAACCTTCGGCCATCGAACGCCTCGAAGAGATCGTCGAACTCGCCGATGCGGTGATGGTGGCGCGCGGCGATCTCGGCGTCGAGATGCCGCCCGAAGACGTGCCGGCCTTGCAAAAACGCATCGTGCGCGCGGCGCGCAAGCTCGGTCGCCCGGTGATCGTCGCGACCCAGATGCTCGAATCGATGGTCGAAGCGCCGACGCCGACGCGCGCCGAAGCCTCCGACGTCGCCACCGCCGTCTATGACGGGGCGGACGCCGTTATGCTTTCGGCGGAAACCGCGTCGGGCAAACATCCGGTCGAAGCGGTGTCGATGATGGAGCGCATCATCGGCCGCGTCGAACGCGATCCGCTCTACCGGCCGATCATGGATGCCGACCATTCGGCCCCCGAGGCGACCGCGTCGGACGCGATCACGGCGGCGGCGGCCCAAGTCGCGCGCACGATCAAGGCGGCGGCGATCGTGACGTTCACCACGTCGGGTTCGACCGCTTTGCGCGCCGCGCGCGAGCGGCCGGAAGCGCCGATCCTGTGCTTGACGCAGAACCGGCGCACGGCGCGCCGCCTCGTGCTGTGCTGGGGAACCCACACGCACGTGTCGGACGAATTCGCCTCGTTCGGAAAAATGGTCGAAAAGGCCTGCGAGGTCGCCAAGGCCGAGGGCTTCGCCGATCCCGGCGACACGATCGCGATCACCGCCGGCGTGCCGTTCGGCACGCCGGGGGCAACCAACATTCTGCGGATCGCCTGGATCGGCTGAGAGCGGCCCTTACGCGAGCTGGGCGCGCAGCATCCAGGCGGTTTTGCCGTGCTCGGCCATGCGCTCGACCATCAGGTCGCCGGATTCCGCGTCGCCGACGCGCTCGACGATGTCTTTGGTTTCGCGCGCAAGCTTGGCCAGCGTCTCGTGGTCGGCAAGCAGTTCGGCGACCATCTTGTCGGCCTTCGGCGTGCCGGTCTGCTCTTCGACCGACGACAGTTTCTTGAACTGCGCGAAGCTGCCGGGGGCGGCGAACCCAAGGGCGCGGATGCGCTCGGCGATCTCGTCGATCGCCTCGCCCAACGCTTCGTACTGCGAACCGAACTGCGCGTGCAGGGGTGGAAACAGCGGTCCTTCGACGTTCCAGTGGAAGCTCTGCGTTTTGACGTAGAGCATGTAGCTGCTTGCCAGCACGCGGCCGAGCGCCTCGGCGGCTGTCTTGCGTGCGTTCTCTTTGAGGCCGATATCGACTTTCATGGCTTTCTCCTTCGATTTGTAGATTAGAACAATTCTAATTTACTGTCAAGGAGCGCTAAAACATTGCGAGTTCCGCTTTTCCGAGAATGCCGAAATCGGCCGTGTAAGTGCCTGTTTTGGAGGCCAAAAACGGCACGATGCACGAGCCCGTGGTGACGACTGCCCCCTTGCGCAACGTGGCCCAGGACGGCGGGTTGTTCGCCATCAGCACGAGGGCTGCAAACGGATCGCCGAGAATTTCGGCCCCGCTGCCGCGCGCGACCTCGACGCCGTCGCAGGCGAGCGTCATCGCATGTTTGCCGAGATCGAGTTTTTTCCAGTCGGCGGAGCCGGCGCCGAAGACAAAGCCGCCGCTCGCCATGCAGTCGGCCAACCCGCCGATCGGCGTGGATGCGGCAAGCCGCGTGTCGAAAATCTCGATCGCCGGATGCAAGGCGGCGACGGCGGCCGCGACCTCGTCGCGCGAATAGGGCGTCGCGCGTTTCGGCAAATCGGCCGCCAGCGAAAACGCGAACTCGCATTCGAGCTTCGGCACGAGGAAATCGGCAAGCCGCCAGCGCGCGGGGCTGGCCGCAAACCAAGGCGCCAGCAGCGCTCCGGTGGTGACGCCGGGGATGTTCGATTTTTCCTGCTGGGCGGCCGTCAGATTGCCGACCTTCCAGCCAGGAACGGTGCCGCCGGAAAGCTCGGCAAGTGCCGCCTGCACGGCATAGGCGTCGGAAGGCGTCTGCGGGCCGGTCGCCGGCCAGTCGATTTTGGCGGCTGCCTTGCGCGCGTCGAACAAAGCGGTGGCGCAGCTTTTTGCGTTGAATGCGGCGGTCATTTCGGCTCCTCGATCATGCGCACGAAGCCGCCGCGCTTCACTTCGATGCGGCGGTCGAACAAGGTTGCGACCTGCTTGCGGTGCGACACGCAGATCAGCGTCTTCTCCGGGAAATCGGCCAGCAGGCGGCCGAGCATGTACATCTCGGTGTCTTCGTCGAGCGAAGCCAGCGTCTCGTCGAGGATCAGGCACGGCGAGTCCGTGAGTAGCGCGCGCGCAAACGCCAGACGCTGCTGCTCGCCGCCCGAAAACGGCTCGCCCTTGTCGCCGACGGAAGCTTTGCGCCGCTCGGGCTCGGCTTCGATGCGCTTGTCCATGCGCACGCGTTCGAGCGTCTCCTGCCACAGCGCCTCGGACAGATGCCGGTGGATCGCCACGTTGTCTTCGACGTCGCCGGCCACGAACGCGGTCGCGGCCCGCGCGAAGAAGAACAGCCGCTTGCGGTCGGTGAGGCTGAGCGAAGTCGCGTCGCGCCCGTCGACCGTGACGCGGCCCGACGACGGCCGGTGCATGCCGAGCAGCATGAAGATCAGCATGGTTTTGCCCGCCCCCGAATCGCCGAACAGCCCGACCTTGTCGCCCGCCCGGATCGACAGCGAAAAGGGATGCAGCAGCGTTTCGCCGCGCTCGGATACGAGCCCGACCTCTTCGAAGCGGATCTCGCCGAACGCGGCCGCCGGGCGCTGCGCCTTGTCGGCCAGCACGTCGTCGAGCCCGTCGGTCGAGGCCGAAATGCGCTTCAAAGCCAGGCGCGCGTCGTTGATCATCGGCCAGGCTTCGCCGATGCGGCTGAGATTGGGGAAGATCAGCATCGTGTAGTAGGCGAATATCAGGAATTTGCCGATGGGCGGCGGCCCGTCCTTCGACGTCGCGAACAGCAGCACCAGGCACACGGCCGCCGACATGCCGATCACGAACTCGACGAGCCCGTGATAGAGCGCATGGCGGCGCCACAGCAGCAGATTGATGCGCATGAGCCGCCGCGCGCCCGTCAGCAGCCGCACGAGATAGATGGCGCCAAGGCCCGTGAAGCGCAGGTCGAGATTCTTCTGGTAGAGGGCCGCAAGGTAGCCGAGATAGCCTTGGTCCAGGCCCATTTTGGTCAGATAGCGCTGCTTGCGCCAGTTGGCGTAGATCGCGATGCCGGCCGCGAGCAGCGCGATCTCGACGACCAGAATCCAGAAAAGCCAGCTTTCGACGAAAAAGATCACGACGAGCATCAAGCCGATCTGCAGCACGGCGACGCCCGCATGCACGAGTGCTTCGCGCAGCAGGCGCTGCACGGCTTCGAGATCGCCCGCCGCCGCCGCAAGCACGCCGCCTGCCCCCAGTTTCGACAGGCGCGCATAGGGGCCGCGCAGCAGGTTGAGGGCGATCGAGCCGCGGATCGAGCGGATGATGCGCTCCGACAGGGCCGACGTGCGGTATTCGGACAGCAGGAAGAATCCGAACACGATTATCTCGATCGCGAAAATCAGCGCGACGTAGAACCAGATGCGGTCGCCGTCGCCGACGAGGGCGGCCTCGATGCCGCCCCACCAGCTCTGCGGTTTGGCGCCGTCGACCAGCGCGTTGATCGGCAAAGGCCGCGCGACGATGGCGACGGACTGCACGCAGGCAATCAGGAAAATCAGAAAAAGCGCGAACCGCCAGTGCTTGTCGTGCTTCTTCAGCAGCGCGTCGATTTCACGAATGAACATGCGGCGTGCCTTGCGCGAACGGCTGCAGCAAGCCGACGATTGCGGCGTGCGCCGGCGCGCCGAGCCCGTGCGCGTTCGCCATGCGCACGACGGCCCCCGACAGCCACGGCAGCTCGAGTTTGGCGCCGCGTTCGAGGTCGTGCAGCATCGAGGCCTTCATGCCGTCCGGCAAGGAAGCCGCCTGCGCCACGGTCTTTTCGACCTGGTCGGCCGCGAGATCGATTTTTTCGGCGCGCGCGACGGCGACCGCTTCGCGCACCAGCGTTTCGTAGAGCGCGCGCGAATGC
>JBILXZ010000031.1:0-41794 GCA_044378015.1 Tagaea sp. | reverse complement strand
AATCCGGCTGGTTCTCCGGGGCCGCCGCCTGGAACGCGGGATGCGCCATGCACGCGGCGAACGCGGCCATGAGCGTGGGGTAGGCTTCGAGTTCGGCATCCGAACAGAGGCGCTTGGCGTTGAAGACTTGCGGCACCAGGCAGATGTCGGCAAGCCCCGGCAAGGCCCCGTGGCAATAGGGCCCGGTCTTGCCGTCGGACAGCAGCTTTTCGAGGGCCTCGAAACCGACCGCGATCCAGTGCCGGTACCAGGCGTCGTGCGCGGCCTTGTCGAGTCCGAGCGGCTTCAGGAGATAGCGCAGCACGCGCAGATTGTTGACCGGATGGATGTCGCACGCGATCGCGTAGGCAATCGCGCGCACGCGCGCGCGGCCCGCCGGATCGGCGGGCAGGAACGGCGGCTCGGGATGCATCTCGTCGAGATATTCGCAGATCGCCAGCGACTGCGTCAGCACGACCGGGCCGTCTTCGAGCGTGGGCACGAAGCCAAGCGGGTTCCTGGCGAGATAGTCGGGCGCCCGCTGCTCGTTGCGGCGCAGATGCACGAAGGCTTGCTCGGCCGGCAAACCCTTCAAGGCAAGCGCGATGCGCACGCGGAACGCCGCCGACGAACGGAAATAGCCCCAGAGTTTCACGCTTGCGGTCCTTTGTAGGCTTCGACGACCTGGTCGATGGCGCCGAAAATCGAACGGCCGTTTTCGTCCGTCATCTCGATGCGCACGCGGTCGCCGAATTTGAGAAAGGGTGTGGACGCCGCACCGCTCGCGACGATTTCGATCATCCGCTTTTCGGCCAAGCAGCACGAACCGACGTTCGGGTCCCGGTTCGAGACCGTGCCCGAGCCCAGAATCGTGCCCGCGCCCAAAGCGCGCGTGAACGCCGCATGCGCCAACAGCTCGCCGAAGTCGAAATTCATGTCCGCGCCGGCATCGGGGTGGCCGAACCATCGCCCGTTCAGCGCCACGCGCAGCGGCAGATGCAGCTTGGCCCCGTCCCAAGCGGACCCGAGTTCGTCCGGCGTGACCGCGACGGGCGCGAAGGACGAAGACGGTTTCGACTGGAAAAAGCCGAAGCCCTTGGCAAGCTCGGCCGGGATGAGATTGCGCAGCGACACGTCGTTGACGAGCGTCACGAGCTGGATGCGGCGGCGGGCGGCCGCAGCGTCGACGCCCATCGGCACGTCGTCGGTAACGACCGCGACCTCGGCCTCGAAATCGATGCCGTGCGCTTCGCTCGCGGCCAGGATCGGATCGCACGGCCCCAGCATCGCGTCGGAGCCGCCTTGGTACATCAGCGGATCGCGGTAGAACTCCGGCGGCATCTCGGCCTTGCGCGCCTTGCGCACCAGCTCGACGTGGTTGAGATAGGCCGAACCGTCGATCCACTGCGAAGCGCGCGGCAAGGGCGCCATGCAGGCGGCCGGGTCGAATTTCGCGACGGCCGCATCGTTGATGCTGTCGTGCCCCTTGTCGAGCAGTTCGGAAATCAACGCGAGCTCGCGCGACGCGAAGCCCCAATCGTCGAGGGCCGCGCGCAGAGTCGCGGCCACGCGCGGCGCCTTCACGCAGCGCGCGAGGTCGCGCGAGACGACGACCAGAGTCCCGTCGCGCCCGCCTTCTTTCAATGTCGCGAGTTTCAAGGTGTGCGCTCCGCCGCTCGCGTGCCGATCTTCCACGAATCCACGTAGCCCGTCCACTCCACACCCTCGGGCTGGGGAGCGGCGTCGATCGCGTCGCGGGTATCGATCATCACGGCGACCTCGTCGAGCATCTGCCCGCCCTGCGGATTCCGGGCGGCGAGCGCGAATGCCTTCGGGTGCGGCCCGTGCGCGAAGCCGCACGGGTGGAGGGTCGCCATGCCGGGATGGATGTTGTCGCGGCTGAAGAATTTGCCGCGATGGTAGAAGATGATCTCGTCGTAGTCGTCGTTCGAATGGAAGAACGGAATTTTGAGGGCGCCGGGATCGCTTTCGGCCGGACGCGGCGCGAAGGTGCACACCACGAAGCGGTTCGCCACGAACGTGGTGTGCGCCGACGGCGGCAGATGGTAGCGATGGCTCATCAACGGCCGGAAATCGCGCCAATTGACCCGCACGGGCGCCAGATCGCCGTGCCAGCCCACCGCGTCGAGTGGGTTGTAGGGATAGGCCATCGTCGAGACGCGCCCGCCGCGTTTGATCGCGACGCGCGTCGGCCGCTCGGATTTCTGCGCGGCGAACGCGTCGTCGAGCTTGGGCGTCTCGAGGCAGCCGGCGTCGAAAATCGCGTGGCGGCCGACAAGGCCTTTTTCGGGCAGGCGGAACGAATCGTTGGTGGCCTCGATCAGCAGCAGCGTCGTGGCCTCGCGGGGCACGAGCCGCCACATCGCCGAACGCGGCATCAGGATGTAGTCGCCGTCGCGGTATTCGAGATGGCCCCAATCGCAGAACAGGTCGCCAGCGCCCTCGTGCACGAACAGCAATTCGTCGCCGTCGGCGTTTCGCGCGAGGTCCGGCATGGCGCCCGAAACGCGCCACTGGCGAAGCTTCATCGCCGCGTTCGACATCAGCAGCGCGGCGTCCCACGGCGAAGCGCTTGCCGCGTCGAGCTTGCGATAGTCGAAGGCGCGCGGCCGCAGATCGCCTTCGAACGCGCTCCAGCCGGTCGGCGGGTGCGCATGGTACATGTGCGCGGCCGGACCGAAGAAACCTTCCTTGCCGAGCTCGCGCTCGTAGGTGCCCGCCGGCAGGTCGCAATGCGCCTGGCGCGAGGTTGCGCCTTGCGACAGCGGGAAGCCGATCCAGTTCTTCATGGGTTTTCTCCTCAAACGCTGGCGAGCGCGCCGCGGCGAATCTGGTCGAGCTCCATCGATTCGAACAGCGCCTTGAAATTGCCCTCGCCGAAACCTTCGTCGCCCTTGCGCTGGATGATCTCGAAGAAAATCGGCCCGATCGCGGTTTCGGTGAAAATCTGCAGCAGCCGTCCGCCGTCTTTGGTGGGTGCCCCGTCGAGCAGAATGTGGTTCTTCTTGAGCCGCGCGACGTTTTCGCCGTGGCCCGGCAGGCGGCGGGCGAGAAGCTCGTAATAGGTCGCGGGCGTCTTCAGGAACTTGACCTTCTTTTTGCGCAACGCTTCGACCGTCGCGTAGATGTCGTTCGCGCCGAGCGCGATGTGCTGGATGCCTTCGCCGTTGTAGGCCGCCAGATACTCGGCGATCTGCGACTTATCGTCCGACGATTCGTTGATCGGGATGCGGATCTTGCCGCACGGGCTCGTCATCGCTTTCGACTTGAGGCCCGTGAGCTTTCCCTCGATGTCGAAATAGCGGATCTCGCGGAAATTGAACAGGCGCGCGTAGAAATCCGCCCACAGATCCATGCGGCCGCGATGCACATTGTGCGTGAGATGGTCGATGTAGCTCAAGCCGACCCCGGCCGGATTTGCGGAGGCACCCTCGATCGGCTTGAAATCGACGTCGTAGATCGAGCCTCCGGCGCCGTAGCGATCGACGAAATAGATCAGCGAACCGCCGATCCCTTCGATGGCCGGGATATTGAGTTCCATCGGCCCGACCTTGCCGGCAAAGGGTTTGGCGCCCAGGGCGACGGCGCGCTCGAAAGCGGTCGGCGCGTCCGCCACGCGAAACGCCATGGCGCAGACCGACGGCCCATGCACGCGCGCGAAGGCCTGGGCGAAGCTGTCGGGCTCGGCATTGACGACGAAGTTGACGTCGCCCTGGCGGTAGAGCGTCACGTTCTTCGATCGGTGCCTGGCGACGGCGGCAAAACCGAGCGACGCGAAAAGCGTTTCGAGCCCTTTCGCGTCGGGCGCCGTGTATTCGACGAATTCGAAACCGTCGGTTCCCATCGGATTGGCGGCGACGGTCGGGGCGGCGGTTTTTCGGGGCACGGCATGCCTCCCTGTTTCGGGGTCTTGTCGGAACGCGTTGGGAGCGATATTAGTTTCATATGAAACCAATTGCAACGCGCTTCGCGCTCGACCGCTTCGTGCCCTACCGGCTGTCGGTGCTCTCCAATACGGTTTCGGGCGCGATCGCGGGCCTCTACCGCAAACGTTTCGGCCTGACGATCCCGGAATGGCGCTGCATGGCCGTGTTGGGCAGTTTCGCGCCCCTGTCGGCGCGCGAAGTGGCCGCGCGCACCGCGATGGACAAGGTGCAGGTCAGCCGAGCGGTCGCTTCCCTGCTGCAGAAGGGCTTTGCGCTGCAGGCGACCGACCGGCAGGACCGGCGGCGCTCGAAGCTGGCGCTGTCCGCGTCGGGCTCCCGGGTCTACGCGCGCATCGTGCCGCTCGCCCAGGCCGCCGAGGCCGAATTGCTGTCGGTGCTAGCGCTGTCCGAGCGCGAAAGCCTGTCGGCCCTGCTCGACAAACTATCCGCCCATGCCGCGACGCTGGCGCAGCAGCGGAAAGGCGACGAAGAGTAGCTGGCCCGCGAGGCCCAGCCAGTTTGCGTCCGCGAAAATGCGTGCGGCGGCACCCGCCGGCGTCAGGCCGAACGCGAACACGCCTGTCCCAAGCTCGGCCAGCAGCAGCAGCGCCAGCGACGTCGCCGCCATGGCCAGCCGCGCCGTTTGCGGCACGGATTGGCGACGCAGCACCAAGCCGCAGGCAACCCACGAAACCGCCAGCATGATCGGCAGTTCGACGAGGGTTGCCGCAAAATCGCCGAGCGCCGGTGCAACGGCCAGTACGCGCAGCGTTCCGAGCGCAAATCCCGCCGCATAGACGATCGCAAAATAGACGAAACCGGCCTTCACCCGGATGCCCGCGCGCGCGCCGCGACGCCAAGGCCCGCCACGATCGCGACCAGCCCCAGCAGCAGACCGAGCGTGACGGGTTCGCCCAGCAGCATTGCCCCGCCCGCCGCCGCCGCGACCGGATTGAGCGAGATCGTGAGCGCCACGGCGGAGGCGGGCACGCGCTCGAGCGCCCAAAACCACATGTAGAACGACGCCATGCCGCCCACGAACATGAGCCAGAAAACGGCGAACCATTGGTCGGGCGTGAAACCCACAAGCCCGGCCACCGGATCGCCGCGCGCGACGAGCACGAGCGCAAGCGCGGCACTGCCCGCAAGGAGCTGCACGACCATGACCGGCAATGCCGCGTTGCGTCGGAGATAGACGGCGGAAAGCACGGCGTGGAACGAGCCCGCCAGTGCTGCGCCCAGCAACAGCAAATCGCCGCGCCATGCCTCGGGTCCGGCAGCCGCCCGGTCGCCCAACGCCACGAACACGCCGGCAAAACCGAGGGCAGCACCGATCGCCTTGGCAGGCGTCATGCGCTCGCGGCCCATCGCGGTCGCCAGCACGAGCACCAGGATCGGCATCGCCGCGACCACGAGGGCGCCGCGCGCCGCAGGCACATAGGCAAGCCCCGCCGAAAACAGATAGCCGAAGCCGCCGAACATCAGCACGCCCAAAGCGGCGACCGGGGCCAGATCGCGGCGCTGCACGCGCGCGTTTCCAGCCGCGAACATCACGGCCGCCATCGCGACGCCGGCACCGCCGCAGCGCAAAAACGCGATCGAGATCGGGTCCGACGCTTCAATCACGTAGCGAATCGAGACGGCCGACGAACCGCCCAGCACGCTCGAGAGCGCTGCGGCGAAAACGGGAAGCAAACGAGGCGACGACATGCGAGCGCGACTTTGCGCCATCGCCGCCTGCGGCGCCAGAGGGCGGATCGGGCCGCGCGCACCGCCCGTATCCGCGCGTTTTCGCCCCGGCGGGCTTGCGCGTCCCGACGGCCCGCCGCCGGCCCTGCGGGGGTCGATTGCGCGCCCTAAATTGCATGCTATAACGGCCTCGATACCGACCTTTTCCGCGCGAGACATCCTTTGGAATCGAAGCCCACCTTGCTGGTCCTCAACGGCCCCAACCTCAATCTGCTGGGCGTGCGCCAGCCGGAGATCTACGGCCGGACGACGCTCGCCGACATCGAGGCCGATTGCCGCGCGCGCGCCGACGAACTCGGCTGTACGCTCGATTTCCGCCAGTCGAACCACGAAGGCCAGCTCATCGACTGGATCCAGGAAGCCCGCCAGACGGCCGACGCGATCGGCATCAATCCGGGCGGACTCACGCACACGTCGGTCGCCTTGCGCGACGCGCTCGTGGCGAGCGACCTGCCGGTCGTCGAAATACATCTTTCCAACATCCACGCGCGCGAAGAGTTCCGCCACCGCTCCTTCGTGAGCGGCATTGCGCGCGGCGTTATCTGCGGCTTCGGCGCGCAAGGCTATCTGTTCGCGGTCGAAGCGCTCGCGCGCTTGGCCGACGCCGAACCGGGCTGACGCCCCCTTTTCCGTTCCCCCTCGCGAGATCAAGACCCGCCATGCCGACAAACAAAACGCCCGAGTTTTCGCCGAACCTCGCCTCGGTCCGGCGCCTTGCCAAGCTGATGGCCGAAGAGGGCTTGACCGAGCTCGAATTCGAAGACGGCAAGCAGCGCCTGCGCCTCGGGCGCGGTGCACCCGCCGTCGCCGCGACCGCCGCACCCGTCGCCGCTCCTTCCCAGTCGGCGCCTGCGGCGGCGGCGGATGCGGGCGGCGCGCCCGAGGGGACCGTCGCCTCGCCGATGGTCGGCACCTGCTATCTGTCGCCCGAGCCCGGCGCGCCCGCATTCGTCAAGGCGGGCGACCGCGTCAAGGAAGGCCAGACGCTCGTCATCATCGAAGCGATGAAGGTCATGAATCCGATCCGCAGCCCGCGCACGGGAACGGTCGCGCGCATCCTCGTCGACAACGGCGCGCCGGTCGAATACGGCGAGCCGCTGATCGTCGTCGTTCCGTGACCGACGCGATGTTCGAAAAAGTCCTGATCGCAAACCGCGGCGAAATCGCGCTGCGCATCCACCGGGCCTGCAAGGAACTCGGCATCCAGACCGTGGCCGTGCATTCGACGGCCGATGCCGACGCCATGCATGTGCGCCTCGCCGACGAGGCCGTGTGCATCGGCCCACCGCCCGCGCGCGACAGCTATCTCAACAAGGCCGCGATCATCTCGGCCGCCGTCATCACGGGCGCGGACGCCATCCATCCGGGCTACGGGTTCCTTTCCGAGAACGCCGATTTCGCGCGCATGGTCGAAGAGCACGGCATCGTGTTCATCGGCCCGAGCCCCGACCACATCTCGATGATGGGCGACAAGATCGAAGCCAAGCGCGCGATGATCGATCTCCAGGTGCCGTGCGTGCCGGGCTCGGACGGACCGGTCGCCGACGTCGAAACGGCGCTCAAACTCGGACTCGAAATCGGCTATCCGGTTCTCATCAAGGCGGCGGGCGGCGGCGGCGGCAAAGGCATGCGCGTGGCCGCCAACGCCGAAGAACTCGCCGAAGCCTACCGCAGCGCCCGCAGCGAAGCGGGGGCGAATTTCGGCAACGACGTCGTCTACATCGAAAAATATCTCGGCCATCCGCGCCACATCGAATTCCAGATTCTGGCCGACGCGCACGGCAACGTCGTGCATCTTGGCGAGCGCGACTGCTCGCTGCAGCGCAAGCACCAGAAAGTGCTCGAGGAGAGCCCCTCGCCCGCCCTCAATCTCGACCAGCGCGCGCGGATGGGCGAGATCGTCACGAACGCGCTCAAGAAGCTCGGCTACCGCAACGCCGGCACGCTCGAGTTCCTCTACCAGGACGGCGAATTCTACTTCATCGAGATGAACACGCGCCTGCAGGTCGAGCATCCTGTCACGGAGATGATCTGCGGGCTCGATCTGGTGCGCGAGCAGATCCGCATCGCCGCCGGCGCGCCGCTCGCATTCGCGCAAGACGACGTGCGCCTGCAGGGCCACGCGATCGAATGCCGCATCAACGCCGAGGATCCCGAGACCTTCGCGCCCGCCCCCGGCCGCGTTGCCGAGTATCATCCGCCCGGCGGCTTGGGCGTGCGCGTCGACAGCGCGCTCTACTCGGGCTACAAAGTGCCGTCCAACTACGACAGCATGGTGGCGAAGCTCGTCGTGCACGGCACAAGCCGCAACGAATGCCTGATGCGCCTGCGCCGCGCTCTCGACGAATACGTGATCGGCGGCATCAAGACGACGCTGCCCTTGCACCGCAAGCTCGTGCAGACGTCCGAATTCATCGACGGGCGCTACGACATCCACTGGCTCGAACGCTGGATGGGCCTCAAGAAATGACCGGCGACCAAGCCCCGGCCGACGACGATGCCCGCGTGCGCGATCTCGCGGACGACATCGCCAACACGCGCCGCGAGAGCGCCAAAGCGCTGCTGCGCGAAGCCAGCCTGCCGCAGCCGGGCTTCGTGTGGAACCCGGACGCCGATCTGCTGCCGGTCCCCGTCCTCGCGTCGCTGCGCCGACAGTGGGACGCGGCGCGGGCGGCCTCGGATCTGCCGACGGCCGCCCAGTTCGAAGATCTCGATCTGGGCGCCTCGGCCGACGATGTCGCGTGGGCCGCACCTGCGGCCGGCGCCTTCCAGTACAGCTACCGGCGCATCGGGGCGCGGCTTGCGGCGGCAGGCGGCACGGATCCCGCGCGCAACGGCGCCGAACTCGGCTTGCTGCTGCGCGCCGTGCTGGCGGCGGCGGCGGCGCGACGCAAGGCGATCTTCCTGCTGCACAGCGCCCCCGCCCGCGACGGCCGCCAGGACAGCTGGGCGCGCCTCACTTTGCCGCTCGCGGCCGACCCGAACGGGCCGGTCTGCGGCTTTCTCGTGGGGGCCGTGCAGATGGCGACGGTGCCGGTCGCGTTCGGCGGCCGCGGTGCCGGCGGCTAGACGCAAGCGCGCTCCATGGCGGCGCTGAGCGCGCAGCAGCTGGTCTGGGCGTACGCCAACGGCGTGTTTCCGATGGCGCCGTCGGCGCAGTCGGCGAAAATCGAATGGTTCGATCCCGATCCGCGCGGCGTGGTGCCGCTGGACGCCGTGCATGTGCCGCGCTCGCTCAAGCGAACGCTCCGGCGCGGCGTCTTCGAAATCCGCGTCGACACCGCGTTCGCGCGAACCATGGAGGGATGCGCCGAGCGCAGCTCGACCTGGATCAACGCCGACATCAAGCGCGCCTATTGCGAGCTGTTCGAGATGGGCTTCGCGCATTCGGTCGAATGCTGGCGCGACGGCGAGCTTGCGGGCGGGCTCTACGGCGTGCATCTCAAGGCCGCGTTTTTCGGCGAGAGCATGTTCGCGCGCCGGGCCGACGCCTCCAAAGTCGCGTTCGTGCATCTGGTCGCGCGGTTGCGCGCGGGCGGCTTCGCGCTGCTCGACACGCAGATGGCCACGGACCATATGCGGCGCTTCGGGGCGGTCGAAATTCCGCGCCGCGACTATCGGCGGCGGCTTGCCGCAGCCCTCGGCGCCGACGCGACCTTCTACCGAACGCCGGAGCCCGAAGTTCTGGCCGCTTTGCAGTCGTTAACCCACACGTCGTAGACCGGATGCTCGAGGGCCGACACGGCCGGGCTCGAGGCGAACATCCAGCCCTTGAACAAATCGACCGGCGCTTCGCCGTTCTTGCGTTCGACGATTTCGAGGAAAGCGGCCGTCTCGGGCGGCTCTTCGGGCGCGCGCTTGCGACAGGCGCGCACGACGATCGTGAGCGGCCCGAACTGCACGGGCTCGCCCACGGGGGCTTCGAGCACGCGCACGCGCCCGGTCACCTTGTCGAGCGTCTGCAGCACGCCGACGGCGCCGGCCACGGCCAGCGGCGCGGTCGATTGCGCGACGGCGGGCGCTGCCGACAAAGCGGCCAGCAGCGGCACGAGCCAGGCGGAATTGCGCATGCGGGCGAACTCAGCGCGAGGCCGCAGCCATGGCGCGCAGCAACACGCGCGCCACTTGCCGGGCGATGCAGTCGTAGAGGCGGTCGGCCGTCGCGGCCGCTTGGGCGGGGCTGAGGCCTTCGAGGTGCAGCTGGTTCGTCTCGACGAGATGGCGCATCACGTCGTAGCGCGGGAAAACCAGCACGTCGGCCCGCACCGAAAGATTGCCCATCGCCTCGATGTAGGGCTGGTAGCCGATCAGCCGCGCGGTCTCGCGCGAAAACTGCGGCGTCATCAGCACGAGTTCGGCGCCAGAGGCGAGAATGCGCTCGGCCCCCTCTTCGAGCGCGGCGGCGAAAGGTTCGGCACCCATGTTGCGCACGGCTTCGGCCGTTCCTGTTTCCCAGATCACGAGATCGGGTTTGGCGGCGAGCGCGTCGGCGGCCATGCGCTTGACCATGGCCGCCGCCGGATCGCGCGGCTTGCCGCGATTGGCGACCGCGATGTCGGCCTGCGGCAGGCGGCGGCGCAACTCGGCCTCGAGGCGCGCGGGCCACGCGGCTTCGCGCGAAGAGGCGCCGACGCCGAGCGTGCTCGACGAGCCGAGGGCCACGATCGACAGCGTTCCTTGCGCCAGTTTCTTGGCCGATTTGGGCAGCGCGGTGTCGTCGAAATAGAGCGCGCGCGGAACGTTGCATTGGGCCGGCATCTCGGACGGCAGCGGGGCTATCGGCGCCTGCGCCGCCGCCGAACAGGGCAGCGCCAGCATTGCGACTGCCGCCGCCGCCGCAAGAATCCGCCGGACCCTGTCGCCGCTGCCTCGCATCATTCGTCCTGCCCGCCGCGCGCCGAACCTGCACGTTTGCGCGTCTTCGACCACGACAATACCCGCGCCATTCCCAGGAGCAAGAGGCAACCGCCGCCGGTGACGGCGGCCTGGGTCGCCAGATCGCGGCCAAGCTCGATCAGCAGCGAATGTCCGGCGACCGACAGGAAAATTCCGACGCAGAAGATGGGCAACGAGTTCTGGCCGCACAGCGTGATCGCGCGCGCCGCGGCGCCCCGCAGCCAGCCCGCATCGCGCGGCACGACACGCACCACGACAAGCGCGAGTGCCAGGAAACTCAGCAGGCGCAGCGGCCCGAGATCGGTCTTGTTCGCGAACAGATAGGTGAGTTCGGCGAAAGCGGGCGGCACGCCGTCGAAATAGTAGCCGATGCTGATCCAGGCGCGAACGGGCACGGCGACGCACAGGAAGGCGGCGGCGATCCATGCGGCGAAATTCGGGATCGCCAGGGGTTTGCCCACGACGCCCGCGCGCCAGCCGCACGCCGCCCCCAGCACGAACAGAAACTGCCAGGCGAAGGGGTTGAAGAACCACGTGCCCTCCGGATAGCTCGGCAGATTGAAGCCCACCAGCGGCACGGCAAGATAGGCGGCCGCCGACACGACGAGCAGGACCGTACCGAAGCGCTTCAGAAACGGCATCGCGAAAGCGAGGCCCGCCAGCAGCACGATGTAGAGCGGCAGGATGTTCATCAGCAGCGGCTGGTGGGCGAGCAGCATCGCCTGCAGGATCGCGACGTGCGGCTCGTCGAGGAAGGCCGCGACCTGCATTTCTTCGACGAACAGCGGATTTTCGAATCGCCGGGCCGTCCAGCTCACTTGGGCCGTGTAGACCACGAACAGGAAGATGTGCGCGACGTAGAGCGTCCAGCAGCGTTTCAGCACCTGCACGGACGCGTAGAGCGTGCCCTCCTGTCCGATCTGGCGGCCGAAAACCAGCACGGCCGCGTAGCCCGACAGGAACACGAAAATTTCGGCCGCGTCGCAGAAGACGAAATTGGCCAGCGTCAGATACGAAAACGCGTTGTCCGGCACATGGTCGACGAAGATGAAGAGGAGGCCGAGACCGCGGAAGAAGTCGAGCCGCAGATCGCGGCCCCCCGATTCCCGTGCCGCGTCCATCGCGCGCGTCAGTTCTTGGCAGGCTGACCCGCGCCCTCGGCCGAATTGAAGATGAAGCGGCCGAGCATCTGCACGATGTTGACGGGCGACTGGGTGTATTTGATTTCGCCGCCATTGGCGAGATTGCGGTCGTCGGCCCCCGGCTGCAAGGCGATGTAGGTGCCGCCGAGCAGCCCTTCGCTGGTGACCTGGGCCGAGCTGTCGGTCGGCAGCTTCACGGCCGCGTCGATCGCGAAGGTCAGCACAGCCTCGAAGCTTTCGGGATCGAGGCGCTGGGCCACGACCGTGCCGACCTTGATGCCGGAGATCTTGATGTCGGTGCCGAGGCGCACGCCGTCGATCGCCTTGAATTTGGCGGTGACGGCGTAGCCGCGCACGGGGCGAATGTCGGCGGTCGAATAGGCGAAGGCCAGGAACACGCCCGCCACCGCCAGCACCACGGCGCCCATCAACGTCTCGACGAGATTTTTGCCCATCGCTTTCGATCGCTCCAATAGACGGAAAAAGAATTCAGCGCGGCGTCCAGGCTTCGTAGTCGCCGGTGGCTTTGGCGCGCACGCCGCCGCGATATTCGTGGCCCGGCGGACGGTACGCATTGGGCGTGCCCGTCTGGTTCGGCAGGTGCGGCTTGTGCCACGATTTTGCGGGCGCAAGCCCCTCGGGCGGCGGCGGCGCGGCGATCAGATGATGCAGCCACGCATGCCAGGCCGGCGGCACTTTGGTCGCTTCGGCCTCGCCTTCGTAAACGACCCATCGCTTTTCGCGCCGGTTGCGCAGGATGCCCGTTTTGTCGCGGTAGTAGCGATTGCCGAACGAATCGCGGCCCACTTCTAGTCCGCGCCACCACGTGTAGATTTTCGTCGCGATCGTCATGGTTTCGTCCTGTCCTGCCCCGGCGCGGCGCCGAATCACGGGCGCAGCGCCAACGTGCCGGGACTATTGCACGGCCCCCCGCCCTCGTCCAGATTGCGAGGTCCGTTCCCGACCCATCCCGAAACGCCCCCCCGGACCCATTGGCGCAAATGACCGATTTCTGGCGAAATTCCGGCTACCACCTGCTCGAAACGAAGGCCGCACCGGCCCGCCGCCTTGCCCTTACCAACGGATTCTTGCGTGCCTATCTGATGCGCCCGGAGATCCGCCCGGTGGCCGAATCCTGCGCCGCCGAACGCAAACTGCATGCGCGCCTGCTCGACGATCCGCGCCACGTGCCGGCCCCCGGCGAGCTCGCCGCTCTGGCCGATGCCGACATGCGCGAGAACTACGCCATCCTGCTCGGCTTCTTTGCCAAGCTTGTTGCGGCCCCGTCGCTCGAAGAGGCGTATCTGGCGCATTTCCGCAATCCGCCCGCAGTCGGTGCGCCGCCGCTGCCGCCGATCTTCCTCGACCAGCTGGCCCACGTGATTTTGCGCCACGCGCTCGACGGCTCGAACGACGCGATGCGATGCCGGGCGGGCGAGCTTCTGTTCCGCAGCCAGCGCGTGACGTTGAACGACGGCGCCGTGATGGCGGCCGACGAGGAAATCGTCGAAATGCATGCAGCCCGCCAGCAGGCGGGCGACACCGGGCTCGGCGCCATCGGCGCCTTGCTCAAGGACGCGAATCTGCCGGTGCGCAGCGTCGAGCTCGACGTGATGACTGAGGCCAACGCCGGCGTCTATTGGGGCCGCGACGAGGCGCACGATCTGGTGCTCGACCTCACTTTCGGCCGGCCCGGACTCGATGCGCTGGCCCGCGTTCTCGAAATCTGGGTCGCGCATTTCCTGGGGGCGCGCGTGTCGATCCAGCCGATGGTCCAGATCAAGGACGAGCGCTGGGTCTGGCATATCGGGCTCGACGCCGAGGCAAGCGCCATCATGAACGATCTCTATCGCGGCGAGACGCTCGAGGAAGAGCGGCTGCGCCGCATCGTGGCGCTGTTCCGGCTCGATTTTGCCGAGCCAGCGCTGATGCGCGCCGACCTCGCGGGCAAGCCCGTGTATTTGGGCCTCGGCCACGACCGCGACATGCGCATCCGCCTCAAACCGCAAAATCTGCTCGTGAATCTACCGCTGGCGGCGAGCCATTAGGCGCGACGCGAGCCGACTTTGCGCCGCGTCGCAATACAAGATGCCATTTTTCGGCCTTTTTTCGAATCTATCATTATTCCGTAGATAAATTAAGCTCATGATAATAAATGGATAAGACTGCGTATCGAGAGATTCGTCAAGGCTTGTATTGCGCTGCAGCATGGTCGATGCTGTACCCGAAGCCCAATCGCAACAAGCTGAATCATAAAACAAAATTAACCCTTGACGCGATTTGCTTGAGTTTTTGTGGACATGCCTGTCGAATTATCGATATATTGATTTTATATCAGCATCTTGTGGATAATCGACGCGAAGCATCAAAATACTGTTGCGGGCGATTCCGGCCTCTGTTCAACATTTGGTAACGAGCTTCGCCCTCCACCACGATATCTTGTGAGGCGGCCTAACCTCTGATCCGGGGACGGAGGGGGAGTCGGCGAAGACGGCGGCCAGGGCGTTGCGCTTCTCGCGCAATCTCCAAGCCGCAGCGCCATCAACAGACGGCGTCGCGCCGCGACGCCGTCAGCAAGAACAAGGGCCGGAGGCCAGCATGCGTATCGAACGTCGATTCACCACGGCAAACCAGGACGCCTACGCGTCGCTCGCCTTCGCCACCACGAACAGCGAGATCCGCAACCCCGATGGCTCGGTCGTTTTCCAAGCCAAGGATATCGAGGTGCCGGCAGCCTGGAGCCAGGTGGCGTGCGACGTGCTGGCGCAGAAGTATTTCCGCAAGCGCGGCGTGCCCGCCGCGATGAAGCGCGTGGAAGAAAACGACGTTCCGTCGTGGCTGTGGCGCCGCGTGCCGGACGAAGCGGCCTTGGCCAAACTGCCCGAGAACCAGCGCATCCGCGGCGAACAATCGGCCAAGGAAGTGTTCGATCGTCTCGCAGGCACCTGGTGCTATTGGGGCTGGAAGGGCGGCTATTTCGACAGCGAAGACGATGCGCGCGCCTATTTCGACGAAATGCGCTACATGCTCGCCGCCCAAATCGCGGCCCCCAACTCGCCGCAATGGTTCAACACGGGCCTGCACTGGGCCTACGGCATCGACGGCCCCGGCCAGGGCCACTATTACGTCGATTTCCGCACGGGCAAACTCACCGCCTCGGACACCGCCTACGAGCATCCGCAGCCGCACGCCTGCTTCATCCAGTCCGTCGAGGACGATCTCGTCAACGAAGGCGGCATCATGGATCTTTGGGTGCGCGAGGCGCGCCTGTTCAAATACGGCTCCGGCACGGGCTCCAACTTCTCGCGCCTGCGCGGCGAATCCGAGAAGCTGTCGGGCGGCGGCAAGTCGTCCGGCCTCATGAGCTTCCTCAAGATCGGCGACCGCGCTGCAGGCGCCATCAAATCGGGCGGCACGACGCGCCGGGCGGCCAAGATGGTGACGGTCGACATCGACCATCCGGACATCGAAAACTACATCAACTGGAAGGTCGTCGAAGAGCAGAAGGTGGCGGCGCTCGTCGCGGGCTCGCGCCTTTGCAACAAGCACCTCAACGACGTGATGGCGGCCTGCGCCAGTGCCGCCGGCGACGCCGCGTTCGACCCCAAGCAGAACAAGAAGCTGCGCGACGCCATCAAGGCCGCGCGCAAGTCGCTGATCCCGGAAAGCTACATCCAGCGCATCATCCAGTTCGCCAAGCAAGGCTTCACGTCGGTCGACATCCCGGTCTACGACACCGACTGGGATTCGGAAGCGTACCTCACCGTCTCGGGCCAGAATTCGAACAATTCCGTGCGCGTGACCAACGACTTCCTGAAGGCCGTGCTCGACAATTCGAAGTGGAAGCTCACGCGCCGCACCGACGGCAAGCTCCACAAGGAAGTCGACGCCAAGGAATTGTGGGACCAGATCGCCTACGCCGCCTGGGCCTCGGCCGATCCGGGCCTGCAGTACGACACGACGATCAACGAGTGGCACACCTGCCCGGCTTCGGGGCGCATCAACGCCTCGAACCCGTGCTCGGAATACATGTTCCTCGACGACACGGCCTGCAACCTCGCCTCGGTCAATCTCCTGGCGCTGCGCAAGGCCGACGGCAGCTTCGACACGGCCGCCTTCGAGCATGCCTGCCGCCTGTGGACCGTGACCCTCGAAATCTCGGTCCTGATGGCGCAGTTCCCGTCCAAGCGCATCGCGGAGCTCTCCTACGAGTACCGCACGCTGGGGCTGGGCTTCGCCAATATCGGCGGCTTGCTGATGGCGATGGGCCTGTCCTACGACAGCGACGAAGGCCGCGCCATCTGCGGCGCGATCTCGGCCGTGATGACGGGCGTGAGCTACGCGACCTCGGCCGAAATGGCGAGCGAGCTTGGCGCTTTCCCGGGCTTCGAGCCCAATCGCGAGCACATGCTGCGCGTGATCCGCAACCATCGCCGAGCCGCGTACGGCGAGGCGGCGGGCTACGAGGAGCTGACCATCCTGCCCGTGCCGCTCGACCATGCGAACTGCAAGGACGGCGCGCTCGTCGCGTCCGCCAAGCGCGTGTGGGACCAGGCGCTCGAGCTGGGCGTCGCGCACGGCTACCGCAACGCGCAGGCGACGGTCGTGGCACCCACGGGCACGATCGGCCTCGTCATGGATTGCGACACGACGGGCATCGAGCCCGACTTCGCGCTCGTGAAGTTCAAGAAGCTGGCCGGCGGCGGCTACTTCAAGATCATCAACCGCGTCGTGCCGGTGGGCCTCGCCACGCTCGGCTACACCAAGGCGCAGATCGACGACATTATCCTCTACGCGGTCGGCCACGGCACGCTGAAAGGCTCGAACGCGGTGAGCCACGGCGCGCTCCGCGCCAAGGGCTTCGGCGACGCGCAGATCGAAGCGCTCGAGGGCGCCCTCAAGACCGCCTTCGACGTGAAGTTCGCCTTCAACAAATGGACGCTCGGCGAAGCCTTCTGCATCGACACGCTGAAGCTTTCCAAGGCCCAGCTCGACGATCCCGCTTTCGACATGCTGGCGGCGCTCGGCTTCTCCAAGAGCGAAATCGACGCCGCGAACGTCTACTGCTCGGGCTCGATGATGCTCGAAGGCGCCCCCCACCTGAAGGACGAGCACCTGCCGGTGTTCGACTGCGCCAATCCGTGCGGTCGCCTGGGCAAGCGCTACCTGTCGGTCGACAGCCACATCCGCATGATGGCGGCCTCGCAGCCCTTCATCTCGGGCGCGATCTCCAAGACCATCAACATGCCGGGCCAGGCGACGGTCGAAGACTGCAAGGAAGCCTATCTCCTGTCCTGGCGTCTCGCGCTGAAGGCCAACGCCCTCTACCGCGACGGCTCGAAGCTCTCGCAGCCGCTCGCTTCGATCGTGGGCGAAGACATCGACCTGCACGAAGAGGTCGAGGAAATCGCGGCCGCACCCGCGACCGCGAAGGTCGAGCGCGTGGTCGAGCGCATCATCGAGCGCGTGTCGGCGGCCGCCAGCCGCCAGCGCCTGCCCAACCGCCGCAAGGGCTACACGCAAAAAGCGATGGTTGGCGGCCACAAGGTCTATCTGCGCACCGGCGAATACGAGAGCGGCCAGATCGGCGAACTGTTCATCGACATGCACAAAGAGGGTGCGGCCTTCCGCAGCCTCATGAACAATTTCGCGATCGCGGTCTCGATCGGCCTGCAGTACGGCGTGCCGCTCGAAGAATACGTCGAGGCCTTCACCTTCACGCGCTTCGAGCCGAACGGCCCCGTGCAGGGCAACGACGCGATCAAGAACGCGACCTCGATCCTCGACTACATCTTCCGCGAACTCGCCGTGTCGTATCTGGGCCGCGACGACCTCGCCCACGTGGTGCAGGACGATCTCGCCCCCGACTCGATCGGCAAGGGCGAGCGCGCCTCGGACCTGCCGGGCGAAGGCTCGGCGGCCGCTGCGGCCGCACTCGACGCGGTCAAGAAGGTCGCCTCGACCGGCTTCGTGCGCCAGCGCTTCAAGGTGCTGCCGGGCGGTACGGCCCCGCGCGCAGGCGCCACGGCCCTTGCGGGCGACGTGGCGCTGCTCGAGGAACCGGAAGCCGTCGAAGCGCCGGTCGTCGGCGACATTCGCGAGGAAGCGAGCGTCGAAGCGGCCTTGGCCGAAGCCGATCAGTCGGCCGCCGCCGAAGCCGGCCGCCAGCCGATCGGTTTCGCGATCGAAGCGGTGGCAACGGCCATGAACGCCGCACTCAACGCCGCTGCCGCACCGGTCGCAGGCAAGATCGCCCAGGTGCGCGAAGCCCGCATGAAGGGCTACACGGGCGACAGTTGCGAAAACTGCGGCTCGATGGCGATGGTGCGCAACGGCACGTGCACCAAGTGCGTCGATTGCGGCTCGACGAGCGGCTGCTCGTAAAGCGCGCGACCGCAACCGCCGCGGCAGAAGGAGGGCCGGTTGCTTGCGACCGGCCCTTTTTGTTTCGTGCAAGCCTCGCTAAAGTCGCGCCATGAGCCATTCGAAACCGCGCATTGCGCTGATCCATGCCCTTCGCGATTCGGTCGCACCCGCCCTGGACGCGATGGCGCGCGGCTGGCCGGACGCGGCACCCGTCAATCTGCTCGACGATTCGTTGTCGGCGGATCTCGCGCGCGACG
Organism: Tagaea sp.; assembly: GCA_044378015.1. Lineage (GTDB taxonomy): Bacteria > Pseudomonadota > Alphaproteobacteria > CACIAM-22H2 > CACIAM-22H2 > Tagaea. The sequence goes on along the minus strand of JBILXZ010000031.1, from coordinate 23,458 downwards.
GGCATCTAACCGAGGCAATGATTGGGCGTTTCGCGGCCCTTGCCAAATACGCGGTCGCGAACGGTGCGGACGGCATCCTCTTCACCTGCTCGGCCTTCGGGCCTGCCATTGAAGCCGCGCGCACTGCCGTCGCCGTGCCCGTCCTCAAACCCAACGAAAGCGCCTTTGCCGCCGCCCTTGCGGCCGGGTCGGCGATCGGGCTGCTGGTCACGTTTCCGGGCTCCCTTGCCCCCTTGAGCGCCGAGCTGCGCGCCCTTGCGGGCGGTCGCGATTTGTCGCTCGCCGCGCGCATCGTGCCCGAAGCACTCGCGGCCCTGCAGACCGGCGACGGCGCCACGCACGACCGGCTGGTCGCTGCGGCCGCCCGCGAACTGCCGCCGGGCGACGCGGTCGTGCTCGGACAGTTTTCGATGGCGCGCGCGCGCGCCGCCGTGCGGGACGCCGTCGCGGCGACCGTGCTGGCAACGCCCGACGCGGCGGTCGCCGAATTGCGCCTACGGCTCGGCGCATGAGTTCCGATCCGCGGCCCGGAACGAACGTCGAGCGCTACGACGACCGCGCCCTGCGCAAGATGCTGCGCCTGGCGAGCGGCAGCCTCGAAGGGCTGCTGATGCGCCAGGTGCCGTTCGTCGAAGGCGACGTCGACCGCGAAATTTTCGAGGACGCCGCGCGCAACGGCTGCCTGCGCTTCAAGGACCCGACCGGCGCCTTCGCCGACGAACAGCTCACCTTCGACACGCGCATGGGCCGCCTCGACGCCGCCCGGCCCGTCGACCCCAACGCGCCGGCCGGCGGCGCCCAGCTCGTGCGCTCGGGAAGCGAAACGACGCTGATGCGCGACAACGACCCCGGAACGAAATACAACCGCCGCGTCGTCGAGATCGTCTCCCAGGTGCTGGGACTCGGCATCGCCGAATCCGTGACGCTGGGCGAACCGCTGCCGTTTTCGGCCCTCGTCTACCTCAAGCCGCTGCCGACGGACGAGGACACCGGCGGCCGTTTCGTCGAGCAGATCGTCGGAGCACTCGGCCGCTACAAGCCGCAGGTGATCAAAGACAAGCGCATGTTCGACGCGACCTACGAAAAGCTCGTCAAGCGAATGGTCGCCTCCGGCGTGGCGCCCGCCCGCATGATGCCGACCGACCTGCACGAAACCATCCTGCAGGAATCGCTGCGCGCGATGGTGAAGGTCGAGATCTGGCGAAAATTGTGGCGCTGGTCGATCTCCTGCCACGCCCAAGTCGCCGACCTGCGCACCGTGCATGCGATCATCGCCGACCCGGAGCTGACGCGCCACGTGCGCGACCTCGAAGAAGCGCTGAAGCGCGTCGCCAAGATCGTCGGCAACCAATCGGCCAACGGCTGCGCGCTCTACGGCCGCGCGGTCGGCGGCAGCGACTTCTACGTCGAGGCGATGCCCGCCATCATCTACATCCGCGACGCGCGCCCGATCGTTGAAGACCTGTTCGCGCGCGTGACCGCGTGGTCGTCGATCTGGACCGAGTTCCCCAAAACCGGTTCGATCAAAGACGGGCTCGACCGCTTCCAGCCGCATCTGGATTCGATGCGCCAGGTCGCCGCCATGGCGATACCGCGCGCGGTCGCGGGCTGAAGCCTTCTCAGCGCACGAGACCGAAGCGCCGCAACATCGCCGCCAGCGCGTCGCCCGCAACCGGTACCACGCGCCCCGGCGGGGCTTCGAACAGGGACGGATCGAGCGCACCGAGGACGGCATTCTCGAAGCGCCAATCGAACGTGCCGGGCGTGCCTTGCGATTCGCCCGCCCCTTGCAGGCGCCACAAAATGCCGTCGTTGCCGACCCAGGCGAAACCGTCGAATGCCGGGTCGGAAGCGGTGCGCGTCAAGCGCAGCTTCGACATCGCGATGCCCGAAACGGTTTCGCGCGCGACGAACTGCTCGCGGAACCCCTCGCCGCCAAGGGCGCGCGGGCTGAGGCCGATGCCGGAAATGTCGGTCTGGAACGCAAGCCCGACGCTCGGCAGCGCCAGCCATGCGACGTCGCGGTCGAGGCGGGCCACGACCGTGTGGGGCACGCCGCCGCCGCGCGCCTCGTAGCGGATCGCGGTTTGCGTGCGATGGAGCCGGGCGGGCGCGGTCTCGCGGCCGAAATAGCCGTCGATCGCGTAGTCGCGCGGCACGGCGAAGGCCGACACGCCGCGCGCCTGCGCGGCCGCGCGGCACGCCGCATTCGCGCCGCAGAAAATCGCGGCCAAAAACAAACGTCGCTGCATGCGTTCGATCCTATCGCGACTTCTGGCATTCGCAAGCCCGCTCGGCTAACGTTGCAACGGCACGGATTTGCCGTTTGTTCCCGCCGCTTTGGAGAAATCGATGCCCGGAAAAATCGACGCCCGCCTCGCCGAGCTGGGCGTGGTCCTGCCCGCCGCCGCAGCGCCTGCGGGCAATTACGTGCCCTACGTCGTCAGCGGCAAGCTCGTGTTCGTGGCGGGCCAGATCACCCTGCAGGACGGCAAGCCCCAGTATCTCGGCAAACTCGGCCGCGAATTCGGCATCGAAGAAGGCCAGGCGGCAGCCCGTCTGTGCGCGATCAACATCCTGTCGCAGCTGCGCGCTGCGGCGGGCGGCGATCTCGACCGCGTGGCGCGCATCGTGCGCCTGGGCGGCTTCGTGAACTGCACGCCTGATTTTCTCGACCAGCCCAAAGTCATCAACGGCGCATCCGACCTTGTCGTCGCCGTGTTCGGGGAAGCGGGCAAACATGCGCGCGCGGCCGTGGGCGCGCCCTCGCTGCCGCTCGGCGTTGCGGTCGAGATCGAAGCCGTCGCCGAGCTTGCCTGACGCATGGCCGACGGCGGGCGCGATCTCTCGCTCGAAACGGTCGAAGGCCTCGATGCGCTCGACGCCGCCGAATGGGACGCGTGCGCGGGCGCGGACAATCCATTCGTGTCGCACGCGTTCCTGAGCGCTGCCGAAGAATCGGGCTCGGCTTGCGCCGAAACCGGCTGGCAGCCGCACCATCTCGTGGCGCGCGACGCGAACGGCCTGCTCGTGGGCGCCGTGCCGATGTACGCCAAGGGCCATTCCTACGGCGAATACGTGTTCGACCACAGCTGGGCCGACGCCTTTCGCCGGGCGGGCGGGCGCTATTATCCGAAGCTGCAGGTCTGCGTGCCGTTCACGCCCGTGCCGGGCCCGCGCCTGCTCGTGCGCCCCGGCCCCTTTGCCGACGGCGTGCGCGAAGCCTTGGCGGCGGCGATGGCCGATCTGCCCAAACGGCTCGGCGTGTCGTCGCTGCACGCGACCTTCTGCACGGAAGCGGAAGCCGAAATATTCGCCGATGCGGGCTTTATTCTGCGCCGCGGTTTCCAGTTCCACTGGACCAATCGCGGCTACGCCGATTTCGAGGCGTTCCTCGCCGATCTTTCGCATTCGCGGCGCAAATCGATCCGCAAGGAGCGGCGCGAGGTCGCGCAAATGGGCGTCGATCTCGTGCGCCTCACCGGCGAGGCGATTCTGCCCGAACATTGGGACGCGTTCTTCGAATTCTACATTTCGACGTCCGACCGCAAATGGGGCAGCCCCTATCTCACGCGCGCGTTTTTCGACCTTCTCGGCGCCCGCATGGCCGACAAAGTGCTGCTCGTGATGGCCCGCAAAGACGGAAAATGGGTCGCAGGCGCGCTCAATCTGATCGGCAGCGACACGCTCTACGGCCGCAATTGGGGCTGTGCAGGCGACTTCAAGCATCTGCATTTCGAGGCTTGCTACTACCAAGCGCTCGATTTCGCGATCGAACGAAAACTCGCGCGCGTCGAAGCGGGGGCGCAAGGCGAGCACAAGCTCCAGCGCGGCTACATGCCCGTGGCCACATGGAGCGCCCACAAACTGCGCGACGCGGGCTTCGACAAAGCGGTCCGCGATTTCTGCCAAAACGAGGCGCACGCGGTCGAAGCGCATTGCCGCGAGCTTGCGGCTTCCGGCCCCTTCAAATCGGCGGGTCGGCAGGCGTAAGGCGCTGCAGGTACCGCCGCGCCGCTATCCGGCGAGCGCCGGCACTTTGGGCGCGCCCTTTTCGGGCGGGGCCGGCGGCGGATAGTCGAAGGCAAGCTTGCCGTTTTCGACCTTCACGCGCACCTTGCCGCCCTTGGCAAGCTTGCCGAACAGCAACTCGTCGGCCAGCGGTTTCTTGATGTTTTCCTGGATCACGCGGCCGAGCGGGCGGGCGCCGTAGAGCTCGTCGTAGCCCTTTTCGCCGAGCCAGGTGCGCGCTTCGTCGGACACCTGGAGGGCCACTTGGCGGTCGGCCAATTGGCGCTCGAGCTGGCCCACGAACTTGTCGACGACCTTGTGGATCACTTCCTGCGACAGGCGCGCGAAGCCGATCGTCGCGTCGAGGCGGTTGCGGAATTCCGGCGTGAACATGCGCTTGATCGCCTCTTCGTCCTCGCCCGTGCGCATCTCGTTGCCGAAACCGATCGCGGCCTTGGCCTGTTCGGCAGCGCCCGCATTCGTCGTCATGATCAGGATCACGTTGCGGAAATCGACGTTCTTGCCGTTATGGTCGGTGAGCTTCCCGTGGTCCATGACCTGCAAGAGGATGTTGTAGAGATCGGGATGCGCCTTCTCGATTTCGTCGAGCAGCAGCACGCAATGCGGATGCTGGTCGATCGCGTCGGTGAGAAGGCCGCCCTGGTCGAAACCCACGTAGCCGGGCGGTGCTCCGATCAGGCGCGAGACGGTGTGGCGCTCCATGTATTCGGACATGTCGAAGCGCTTGAGCTCGACGCCGAGCGAAAGGGCGAGCTGGCGCGCCACTTCGGTTTTGCCCACGCCCGTGGGACCCGAGAACAGATACGACCCGATCGGCTTTTCCGGTTCGCGCAAGCCCGCGCGCGCGAGCTTGATCGACGCGCACAAAGCCTCGATCGCACGGTCCTGGCCGTACACGACGCCTTTGAGCTGGCTTTCGAGATTCTGCAGCACGGTCTTGTCGTCGGTCGAAACCGATTTTGGCGGGATGCGCGCGATCTTCGCGATCGTGGCTTCCACGTCTTTGACGGCGATGGTCTTCTTGCGCTTGGCGGGCGGCAGCAGCATCTGTGCCGCCCCCACCTCGTCGATCACGTCGATCGCCTTGTCGGGCAGCTTGCGGTCGTTGACGTAGCGCGCCGAAAGCTCGACGGCCGCCTTCACGGCGTCCTTCGTGTAGCGCACTTTGTGGTGCTCTTCGTAGTAGGGCTTGATGCCCTCGACGATCTTGATCGCGTCTTCGATCGACGGTTCGTTGACGTCGATCTTCTGGAAGCGGCGCACCAGCGCCCGGTCCTTCTCGAAATAGCCGCGATATTCCTTGTAGGTCGTCGAGCCGATGCAGCGCAGCTGGCCCGAGGCGAGAGCGGGCTTCAGGAGGTTCGAAGCGTCCATCGACCCGCCGGACGTGGCACCCGCGCCGATCACGGTGTGGATCTCGTCGATGAACAGGATGGCGTTTTCCTGCGCTTCGAGTTCCGAAAGCACGGCCTTGAGCCGTTCTTCGAAGTCGCCGCGATAGCGGGTGCCGGCCAAAAGCGTGCCCATGTCGATCGAATAGATCGTCGCGTTGAGCAGCACTTCGGGCACTTCGCCCTTGACGATCTTGCGCGCAAGGCCTTCGGCGATCGCGGTCTTGCCCACACCCGGGTCGCCCACGTAGAGCGGATTGTTCTTGAAGCGGCGGCACAGGATCTGGATCGTGCGCTCGACCTCGGCTTCGCGGCCGATGAGCGGATCGATCTTTCCTTGCGTCGCCTTCTTGTTGAGATTGACGCAATAGGCGGCAAGCGCGCCCTCTTTGCCCTTGGCAGCGGGCTTCTCGGCCGCGCGCTCGAAGCCGCGCTCGGGACCCCGATCGTTGGATTGGCCGGTCGTTTCCTCTTCCGAGGCCCCGCGCACGCGGCGCGGCTCGGAGCGGCCGGGCACTTTCGCCACGCCGTGCGAGATGTAGTTGACCGCGTCGAGGCGCGACATGTCCTGCTCCTGCAGGAAATAGACGGCATGGCTCTCGCGCTCGGAGAACATCGCCACGAGCACGTTGGCGCCCGTCACTTCTTCGCGGCCCGAGGACTGCACGTGGATCGCGGCCCGCTGCAGCACGCGCTGGAAACCCGCAGTGGGCTTCGCTTCGCCGCCGCGCGAGGTGACGAGGCCAGCCAATTCGTTGTCGAGATACTGGCCGAGATCGCGGCGCAGCTTGTCGATATCGACGCCGCAAGCGCGCAAGACGGCGACCGAGTCCTGGTCCTCGGTCAAGGCGAGCAGCAAATGCTCGAGCGTGGCGTATTCGTGGCGGCGTTCGTTGGCGTGGGCCAATGCGCGGTGCAGGCTCTGTTCGAGATTGCGCGACAACATGTGCGTGTCTTCCCCTCCCCTCGGCTCGGGAGGCAGCGCTGCGACGGCAGCGCGCCCCCGACGGAGCCTGGCAAACCGCTGTACCGAACCCGACGCGACATCCCCGGAGTCCGGCTCTCGAACTCTACGCTTGCAACGCCCGTCGCGCCATCGATAGCGCAGCGGAGATGCGCGCGAAGACTGTGCAAACTGCGGGCCGTTTCGGCTCGCCGACAGGAGCGCGGTATCGGACGAAGTCCAACCCTGCCGCCCTGCCGTCGACGAATTCAACGTCCGAGATCAATCTAGGACGATCGGCGCCCGATTGCGAGAGATGGGCGCCGCAAGATTTTTCGTTTCGGCCGATCGGTCAGTCTTTTTCGAGTGTGCAACGCAGCGGATGCTGGTTGCGGCGCGCGAATTCGGTCACTTGATTGACCTTGGTTTCGGCGACTTCGTACGTGAACACGCCGCACACGCCGACACCGCGCTGATGCACCTGCAACATGATCGCCGTCGCCGCTTCGCGGTTCTTGGAAAAAAACCGCTCGAGTACGTGCACGACGAACTCCATCGGCGTGTAGTCGTCGTTGAGCATCAAGACCTTGTACATGGCGGGCTTTTTGGTGCGCGTGCGGGTTTGCAGCGCAACGCCGTTGCCAAGCCCTTCGTCGCCAGGACCGCGATCGCCGTCCTTGTCTTCGCCCATCCGCAACAGATTTCGATCGATCATCGCGCTTTTGTCCCCAATTCCGCCGCGGATGATATGGCATTCGGGGGGGCCGATAAAAGGGGTGCGTCGCCCGCGCACGGTCATTTGCGCAAAAAGCTTGCGAAAAAGAAAAACCCGCCGACCTTGGGGTCGGCGGGTTTTCGCAAGCGCGCGGCGCAGGGCCGCCCGTTGGCTTCAGGCCGCGTTGGCGGGCTTCAGCAGCTTTTCGACCGCGACATTGACGCGGGCGTTGATCGGCTGGATCGCCTCGTTGGCGACCTTGATCGACATTTCCGACAGCTTGGTGCTTTCGGCGACGTACTTGTCGAACGTCGTCTTGGCGAAGTCGGTCTGCAGATCGACGGCTTCCTTGAGCGTCTTGGCGCCGAGCAGCGCCTTGGCGACGGCGGCCGAAGCTTCGACCGTTTCCTGGGTCAGCGCGTACCAAGCCTTGCCGACGTTTTCGAAACCCTTGGCGTAGAGCGTCGAGGCGACGACGAACGCGTCGACGTTTTCCTTCGAAAACGCGGCGAGATCGGCGACGGCCTTGGTCGTCTGGGCCTGCGCCTTTTCGACCTGATCTTTGGCCTGGCCCATATAGTCCTCGAAGCCCTTCGGGTTGAACAGCTGGGCGATCTGCTGGAATTGTTCGGTCATGGGAGATCCTTTCTCGGTCTTCGGGGCGATCGCTGCGACCGCCGGTTGGGTTGCTCGTGCTTTGGGTGCCGCCGGGGCGGCCTGCGGTGCTGCCGCTGGCTTGGCCGACGGCGCGGCCTCCGGCGTGCGCAGCGCAGCTTGTGCCGTTTGCGGCGGGGCAGTTTCGGCTTTCGAAGCGGAAGCAATCGCAACTTCGGCCTTGCCCTGCGGCTTGACCGGCATCGCCTTTGCGCCCTTGTTTTTGCCCTTGGACTTACCCATCACGGCACCCGCTTCCAATGTCGAAATGCTGCAATGCAGCATGCGCATAATATAAGCGATTCTTCGGCGGCTTCAAGCGATAATTGTGCACTGCAGCATGATTTCGTCAAAAAACTATTCAAAGACCTTATTTTCAATCGAGAAATGCGGCTCCAAAGACCCCTTTCGAGGTCAAACGAACCTCAAAGGAGCGGTCGGAACCGGCCCACTGCACGCGTTCGCGGTGGTCGGCAAATGGGTTCGCCGTCGGCTCGGCGAACGGGATCTCGGTTTTGTCGTGCGCCAGCAAGAGGTCGGGAAACGTCAGTTTTGGCGCGTCTTTGTTCGCAGCGAGCCAACCGTTGATATGGAAACGGCCTTCGGCGCAGGCAGAGACGATCCAATAATTGCTCCAGGACGGAAACGCTATTTCGGTCCGGGTTGGAGCGCCGAAGCCGTCGGCTTCGACGGCACGCGCGAGGCCGCGATACGCGTCGCGATCCAGTGCAGCCGTGCTTTCGCGCTCCGGCCGCCAGGGGTTTTTGTAGCCGTTGCCGTAGCTGAACAACGTGATCTGGGCGGACGAAACGACCGTTTGCAGGCGCGCGCCGTCGGACGTGGTTACAAGATCGTAGACGCGAGTCTGGTCCTCGTAATTGCCGTTGTAGACGAAACGATAGCGCGCCGGCGCGCCGGCGACGCAGGCTTCGCGAATGTCGCGGCCTTCGAGCAGCGCGAACCACGATATCCGCCCGATCACAGGCGTGCGGGCTTGCTCGACATTGCTGCATGCGGCGGCGGCCAATACCGCGGCGAGTGCGAAAAAAGCTTTGGCCCGCATCGTTGTCGTCCTCGTCGCCATTTCAAGAGTCGCTCGCAATGTCCTGGAATCGCGAAAACATGGTGACACTATTGCGACGCGCAGGTAATGTCGAGTCGCTGCAATAATCTGCAACAAGCCAGAATAAAGGCTGCTTCGCCTATGCGCCCTTCCGACCGTTTTCTCCGGCTTGCCTTCGCCCTCCTGGCTTTCGTCGGCGTGGCCGCCTTTTGGACCCCGGCGCACGCGCGCTATGCCTCCGTCGTGATCGATTTCGAGACCGGGCGCGTTCTAAGCGAGCAGGGCGCCGACGAACGCCGACATCCGGCGTCGCTGACCAAGATGATGACGTTGTTTTTGATCTTCGAAGCCCTCGACCAGAAGAAGATCACGCTCGACCAGCGCTGGAACGTGACAGCCTTTGCCGCCGGTCAATCTCCGACCAAATTGGGGCTGGATGAAGGCGACCGGGTCCGCGTGCGGGACGTTATCCTCGGCCTCGTCACGCGCTCGGCCAACGACGCTGCCGTGGTTGCCGCCGAGGGTCTGGGCGGCACCGAGGCGCGCTTCGCCGAGATGATGACGCGCCGCGCGCGCCAACTCGGCATGAGCGCCACGGTGTTCATGAACGCCTCGGGCCTGCCGCACGATCAGCAGATCACCACGGCGCGCGACATGGCGACCCTCGGGCGCGAACTCATCCGCCAGTTCCCGCACCACTACCATTATTTCTCGACCGCCGAATTCACCTACGAGGGCCGCCAGTTCGCGAACCACAACCGGCTCATGCGCTGGTACGAGGGGGCGGACGGCATCAAGACCGGCTTCATCCGCGCCTCGGGCTTCAATCTCGTGGCCTCGGCCGTTCGCGACGGCAGGCGCATCGTCGCTGCCGTTATCGGCGGCCCGAACCCCAGCGAGCGCGACCAGCATATGGGCAAACTGCTCGATGCCGGGTTCGAGCGCCGCGCGCCCGCAATCGCGGTCGCCCAAGCGCCGCGCGCGACTGCCGCCGCCCGCAACCAGACGGCCAGCGCCGCAAAGCCCAAACCAGCTGCCGCAGCGCCCGCGAAGCCTGCCGCCGCGAAAAGCGAAAAGCCTGCGCCGAGCCAGCAGCGCACCGATGCCGCGCCGCCGCAAGGCGATTGGGCGATCCAGGTCGGCGCCTTCAACCAGCGCGTTGCCGCGCGCAAGGCCGCCGAAGACGCAACCCGAATCGCCGCCCAGCATCTGGCGAAGGCCGAGATACAGATCCTCGGGCCCGCGTCGGCTGCGCGCAACGCCGCCGCCCATCGCGCGCGCCTTACGGGCCTCACGCAAGCCCAAGCGCGGGCCGCCTGCCGCGCCCTCGACGCCAAAGACATGGATTGCATGATCGTGGGCCCGTCCGCCGAACGCCGCCAGAGCAGCGCTTCGCTCGCCAACGCAGGCTAACGCGGCGCCGAGGGCTGGCGCGCAAGCGCGGCCATGAACGCTTTTTTGTGCCGCCGCACCCAGGTTTCGTAGTCCCAGGGCTGCGCGACGGCGACGAACTCGACCGATCCGTCTTCGACGAACAGAACCGCCTCGCGGGCTTTGCCGCGCGCATCGATTGCCGAAACGATCGTGCGGCCGTAACCGGGGCCTTCGTAGATGTCGAGCAAGCGGCCGGCCTCTTTGTCGAGGCCGCGGGCAAGCACGCCGTCGATCGACGCCGTGCGATCGGCGCGCGCGATCGGAAAGCTGATCCCTTTGAGCGAAAACCGGCGCCAGCCCACGAGCCTTGCGGGCTCGACAGATGCGGGCTCGTGGACGCCCATCGCATGGCGGCGAATGTCGGGGTCGATCAGCGTGCCATAGAAGAAATAACGCATCGCGACCGACGCCCGCGCCTAGTGGCCGCCGGCCGCGTCGTCCGGCAGGGCAATCCCCGAGGCGGCAAGCTGGGCTTCGAGGGTTGCCTGCAGCCGGGCCAAGCCCGCCGCGTCCTTGGCCTCGCAGCGTGCCACGAGAACGTCCTGGGTGTTCGATGCGCGCAGCAGCCACCAGCCGTCCGCCGTGGTCACGCGCACGCCGTCGACGTCGCTGACCTTGGCGTTAGCCGCCGACAGCCGCGCCTTGACCTCGTCGACCACGCCGCGCTTGCGCGTGTCGGCGCAAGGAAACCGCAGCTCGGGCGTGTTGACCACGTTCGGCATGCGGTCGCGGAAATCGGCGAGCGTCGCGTCCCCGCCGACGAGTATCGCGAGCAGCCGCAGGGCCGCGTACATCGCGTCGTCGAACCCGTACCAGCCGTCGGCGAAGAAAATGTGGCCCGACATTTCGCCGGCGAGCGGCGCTCCCGTCTCGGCCATCTTGGTCTTGATGATCGAATGGCCGGTTTTCCACATCAACGGAACGCCGCCCATGCGCGCGATTTCGTCGAACAGCACCTGGCTTGCCTTGACGTCGGCGATGATCGTGGAGCCCGGCAGCCGGGCGAGGATCTCCGATGCCAGCACGGCCACGAGCTGGTCGCCCCACAGAATGCGGCCCTGCCCGTCGACGACGCCGATGCGGTCGCCGTCGCCGTCGAAGGCGATGCCAAGATCGGCCTTTTCGGCGATCACGGCGTTCTGCAGCTGAACGAGGTTCTTGGCGACCGTCGGGTCGGGATGGTGGGCCGGGAATGTGCCGTCGATCTTTTCGTTGAGCAGAACGTGCCGGCCGGGCAGCCGCTTTACGACGGCCACGAGAACCTCGCCCATCGAGCCGTTGCCCGCGTCCCAGACGACGGCGAGCTTCTTGCCGGCCTTCGGGAAATCGCGCAGCAGCCGGTCGATATAGGCCGCCTGCACGGCAAGATCGCCGATGCGCCCCGCGCCCGAAACCAAATCGCCCGCCGCGACGGCGCGGCCCATGGCCTGTATCTCCGGTCCCCAGAACGAAGCCTTGGCGCGCATCATCTTGAAGCCGTTGTAGTCGGCCGGATTGTGCGAGCCCGTGATCATCAAGCCGCCGTCGAGATGGTTTTCGCGCACGGCGAAATAAAGCTGCGGCGTCGGCCCAAGCCCGGTGCGCAACACCTCGAGGCCGCTGTCGCCCAAACCCTTGGCCGTCTGCGCCGTCATCTCGGGCGACGAGAGACGCCCGTCCCACCCGAGCGCCACGCGCTTGCCGCCGCTGCTTGCGATCGCCGAACCGAAACCGCGCCCGATCGCGTACGCGTCCGCCGCGTGCAGCGTCTGGCCGACGATGCCGCGCACGTCGTATTCGCGCAGAATGGTGGCCTCGAAGGTATGGCGGAAGCTCATTCCTCGGCTCCCGAGCCGATCGCCGCCGCCGGTCGGCCGACCGAATGGTAGACGAAGCCCGCAGCCTTCATGTCGGCCGGCGAATAGACGTTGCGCAGATCGACGACGACGGGAGATTTCAGCAGCTTTTTGACGCGGTCGAGCTGCAGCGAGCGGAACTGGTTCCACTCGGTCACGATGACGAGGCAGTCCGCGCCGTCCATCGCGCCGTAGGCGTCGCTGGCAAGCTCCACGCCTGGCAGCATGTGCTTGGCCTCGTGCATGCCTTCGGGATCGTAGGCGACGACGCGGGCACCCGCCGCCTGCAGGGCAGGCAGAATGTCGAGCGACGGGCTGTCGCGCATGTCGTCGGTGTTCGGCTTGAAGGTGAGGCCGAGGACGGCCACCGTCTTGCCCTTGACCGAACCCCCGCACGCGGCCACGACTTTTTCGGCCATGCGCTTCTTGCGCTTGTCGTTGATGTCGACGACCGTTTCGATGATGCGCAGCGGCGCGCCGTAATCCTGCGCGGTCTTGACCAGGGCCAGCGTGTCCTTGGGGAAGCACGAACCGCCGTAGCCGGGGCCGGGATGCAGGAACTTCTTGCCGATGCGCCCGTCGAGCCCGATGCCCTTGGCGACGTCGTGCACGTCGGCGCCGACCTTCTCGCACAGATCCGCGATCTCGTTGATGAAGGTGATCTTGGCCGCAAGGAACGTGTTGGCGGCGTATTTGATGAGCTCGGACGTCTCGAGGGCCGTGAACACGATCGGCGTCTCGATCAGGTAAAGCGGGCGGTAGAGCTGGCGCATCGTCTCGCGCGCGCGCTCGCTCTCGGCGCCGATCACCACCCGGTCGGGGCGCATGAAATCGCCGATCGCGGCCCCTTCGCGCAGGAACTCCGGGTTCGAGGCGACGTCGAATTCGGCGTTGGGCCGGACGGCCTTGATGCGGCGCGCCACTTCGCGGCCCGTCCCCACCGGAACGGTCGACTTGGTGACGACCACGGCGTAGCCGGTCAGCGCTCGGCCGATCTCTTCGGCCGCCGCATAGACGTAGGAAAGGTCGGCATGGCCGTCGCCGCGGCGCGAAGGCGTGCCCACCGCGATGAACACGGCGTCGGCGCCCGGAACCGCGGCGTTCAAATCGGTCGTGAAGGACAGGCGACCGGCCTTGACGTTCGATTCGACGAGCTTGTCGAGGCCCGGTTCGAAAATCGGAATGCCGCCCGCCTTCAGCCGCGCGATCTTGGCTTCGTCCTTGTCCACGCAAACGACGTCGACGCCGAATTCCGAGAAGCAAGCTCCGGTCACCAGGCCGACATAGCCCGTTCCCACCATGACGATGCGCATGTTCGTTTCCCTTTAAGTGAAGCGCCGGTTAGGTATAGCGCTTGACGACGGCCTGCGCCGCCGGTCCCAGATCGGCGCGCGCCAGCGCGAACGCGATCTGGGCTTCGAAAAAGCCGATCTTGTCGCCGCAATCGAAGCGCTGGCCTTCGAAGCGGTAGCCGTGGAAGGGGCTGGTGCCGATCATCGGCACGAGCGAGTCCGTCAGCTGGATCTCCCCGCCTGCCCCTTTGGATTTCTTGTCGAGATGGCCGAACACGGCGGGCTCGAGAATGTAGCGGCCGATCACGGCGAGCGTGGAGGGCGCTTCTTCGGCCTTCGGCTTTTCGACGAGGCCGCGCACCTGCACGAGCCGTCCGTCGTCGCGCCCCGGCGACAGGATGCCGTAGCGCTGCGTGTGCGCCTTCGGCACGTCCATGACGGCGACCATGTTGCCGCGCACTTCGGGATAGATGTCGCACATCTGCTTGAGCGCGGGCGTCTTGGCGAGGATCAAATCGTCGGCGAGCAACACGGCGAACGGCTCGTCGCCGACGAGATCGCGAGCACACCACACCGCATGGCCCAACCCCAGCGGCACCTGCTGGCGCGTATAGGCGACGTCGCCCGCGGGCGGCATCCAGGCGCGCAACGCGTCGAGTTCGGCGGTCTTGCCGCGCGCTTCGAGCGTGTGCTCGAGCTCGTAGGAATGGTCGAAATGGTCTTCGATCGTGGTCTTGCCGCGCCCGGTGACGAAGATGAATTCCTCGATGCCCGCGGCCCGCGCCTCTTCGACCGCGTACTGGATCAGCGGCTTGTCGACGACGGGCAGCATTTCTTTGGGCATCGCCTTGGTCGCGGGCAGAAACCGCGTGCCGAGACCGCCCACGGGAAAGATCGCTTTGCGAACACGGCGCATCATGAAAAGGGATTCCTGGAACAGTGCCGAATTGGTTGCGGCAGAGAACGCGCAAACCCGCGTCTTCATGCCCGGGGGCTAATGCCATAGGCGGGCGCGCCCCGCAAGTTGACGCTGCCGCGCCCCCGGCGTCGTTGCACCTCGATTTCCGGGCCAAAGCTCTGAATTTCATGGATATTCTGGTTGAATCGCAGTGCGCCGCCCAAGCCGAAAACTGTTCGCTCGGCAGCCGCCTTCTCTCGCAAAAAGCGCTTCGAATTCAGAAGTTTGTTTCTGTGCGAGCGTATTTGTTCTGGAAAAACCCGAGTCGTCGCGAAAAAGCGTCATCGCGATTCTGTAAGGCTGGGCACAACAACGCGTGCTGCATGGAACATGCTTCAATGTCCCGCTTCGAAAGTAATGGTCTTTTGTCGAAAATCGCAGGCGCGGCGGCGGCTTTCGCCCTGTTCGTCGCAGCCCCCGGCGTCGCGTTCGATCTGCAAGGCCATCGCGGGGCGCGCGGGCTTGCACCCGAAAACACGTTGTCCGCCTTCGCGACCGCCTTGGGCATCGGCGTCTCGACGCTCGAAATGGATGCCGGCATTTCCGCCGACGGCGCCGTGATCGTCGCGCACGACCGCCGCCTCAATCCCGACATCGCCAAAGACGCGGACGGCAACTGGCTCGCATCCCCCGCGCCGCTCGTGCGCGATCTGTCGCGCGCAGCCCTGCAGCGTTTCGATGTCGGCGCCATCAAACCGGGCACGGACTATGCGCGGCAATTCGCGACCCAGACGCCCCAGCCCGGCGCACGCATGCCTACGCTCGGCGATGTCGCAAGCCTCGCCGCAAAAGCGAATGCCGCGCATGTGCGCTTCAACATCGAAACCAAAATCTCGCCGCTTGCCGCCGACGAAACGGTTTCGCCCGACATCTTCGCGCAGACGCTGATCGACGAGATAAGGCGCTTGAATCTGGCCTCGCGCGCGACGATCCAAAGCTTCGATTGGCGCACGCTGGCCCACGCCGCACGCGCAGCGCCCGAGATCGCGCGCGTCTATCTCACTTTCGAGCGCCCGGACGGCAACGGCAGCGATACGGTCGGCAAAGGACGCGGCGTCTCGCCATGGACGGGTCTTGATGCCGCAGCACACGGCAATTCCACGCCGCGCCTCGTGGCGGCGGCCGGCGGCAAAATCTGGTCGCCCTTTTTCCGCAATCTCTCGGCAGAGGGGATGGCCGACGCCAAACGCCTCGGCCTCGCCGTAATCCCATGGACCGTCAACGCGCCCGCCGACATCGAGGCGATGCTGGCGCTGGACGTGGACGGCATCATCACCGACTATCCCGACCGCCTGCGCGCCCAGCTTGCCGCCCGCAACATGCCCCTGCCGCCGTCGCGGCCAGTAACGCCTTAGTCGACCGTCGAAGCGTCGGACCGACTCAATCGCCGAGCAGCGCGCGTTTGGCGTCGTTGAGGCGGGCGGCGAGTTCGTCGGTGCCGCCGTGGTCGGGATGGACCTTCATCATCAGGCGGCGATGGGCAGCTTTGATCGTCGCTTCGTCGGCGTCTTCCGCCACACCCAACAGGCGCGCGGCCTCGGCACGCGTCATCCCGCCGCGCGGATTGGACGCAGGCGGGGCATTCCCCGATGCTGCCCCGCCGTGGCCGCGCCAGTCGGGGGCCGCACGGTCGAGAAAGGCTTCGAGCAGCGGGGCGCTGTCCGGATCGTCGAGACGGGCTTGGGCGAGCAGCTCGAGCAGCGCATCGAGCCCGAGTTCGGAAAGTCTGCGCCCGCGCAAGGATCCTTCGCGCACAAGCCCGTCCATCGCACCCGTGGCGTGGTCGAGCGTCATGCGCAACAGGCGCGTCTCGACGCTCGAATCGTCGGTTTGGGTCTGCGCCGTTCCGCCCTGGCCTATCTGACAGCTTCTGAAAAACCGCATCAAGGCCGGCGCAAACGCCGAACCAAGCGCCAGCACCGACCACAGGCGCCCGGTCACGAGCAGGAACAGGGCGCCGAGAATGCCGACACCCGCCCCCGCGATTTTCGCGCCCGCGATGATTTTCTTGGGCGGGGCGTCGGCCAGGCTGCGCAAGAGCAGCCACAGCAGAAACGCGATCCCGCAGCCGATCAGCAGATAGAAAAGCCCCATCGCCGCCCCGCGCTATTTCAGCTGGGCAAGCAGCGTTCGGGCGGCACCCGCCCCGCTGCTGTGCCTGGACAGATCGGCGAGCGCTTGGCGGCCGCCCGCCGCATACGCGGCGGCGGCGGCCAGAAGGTTCTTGAGCGCGTCGGGCGCGTTCGCGTCGAACGGGCAGTAGGCGCCGCGCGTCAGGCGCGCGATCGTCTCGAGCGTGCGGCGCGCGGCCGGATCCCCGCCCTCGTGGAACACGAAGACCGGCAGGCCTGCAAGCGCGAGCTGGCCCGCAAGGCCTGCCAGCAAATCCGCGCTTTCCTCGACCGCGTCGCCGACGAACACGAGAGCCCCCACCTTGCGCAGCCTGGTTTCGGCAAGCGCATGGCGCAGCACGTTGGCGATCTGCGTTTCGCCCGCCTCGCAGCGCACGGCTTGCATGCGCGCCACGAGATCGACCGCATTGTCGGCCCAGGGCGAGGCTTCGAAGCGCGCAAGGCCGCCATAGTGCACAAGCTGCACCGCAAGCCCGCCCAGATCGCGCGCGGCCAGAAACATCTCGCCCTGGATCTTGGCGGCGCGTTCCCACATCGGCTCGCGGCTGGCGGTGGCGTCCATCGCGTAAACGAGCCGACCTTTGGGCGCCGTTTTCGCGGCACCGACGGGGGCGAGCGCCTGGGCACGCGCCAAGAACGCCGCCACCTGTTTGCCTGCGCCGGTCGAAGGAAGGTTTTTGCCGCTCATGCGACAAGATAGATAGGCGGATGCCCGGCCGATTGCTAGGCGGCCGATTGCGCGGCAGGGGGCGCCGGAACCGGTGTCGGTGCGGGCACCGAAGTCGGCACCGGGATCGGTCCCGGCGGGGCATGCAGTCCGATCGCCTCGATCAAGCTGCGGATTTCCTGGCGGCCGGCGATGTGCGACATGGTGAGCGGCGTCTGGATGCCGCGTTCGCGCAAATCGAGCAGGGTAAGACCGGACAGGAAAAGTTCGCGGAAAATCACGCGGTCGCCGAGGCCGGGCGCCTGGCGGAAGCCGAACCGCCGCGCGAGCGTGTCGAGCGTCTGCGCCATGTTGCGCTTGTTGCGCGCATCCACGCCCGCCAGCCGGTTGCGCAGCACGAGCCAATCGATGCTTTCGCCGTTGCGCCTGGCCCGGATTTTCTTCTGCTCCCACACCATCGCGCTGTAGGCAGAAGGGCAAATCACGCGCAGCGTCATCGGCTCGACCTTGGCGAGCAGATCGAGATCGACGAAACTGTCGTTCATCGGCGTGATCAGCGTGTCGGCGTATGAGTGCGCCACGCGGCTCATCGTCTGGTCGGAACCGGGCGTGTCGATCACGACGGTCTGGCAGGTGGCCGAAAGTTCCGCGATCGCCGCTTCGAGGCGCGCGGTCTCGTCTGCGATGCCGACCTCGCCCAGATGCGCCGAGCGCGGCACCAGCCGATGCTCGGACATCGGCAGCGGCAGCTTGAGTCGCTCCATCGACTGGTTGCGGTTTTCGAGGTAGCGCGTGAGCGTGGCTTGGCGCGAGTCGACGTCGATCGTGCCGACGCGCAGGCCCGCCCGCAGCAGCCCGACCGTCAGATGCATCGCAACCGTCGATTTCCCCGACCCGCCTTTTTCGTTGCCCAATACCAGCACGCGCGCGCGTTGCACCGCAGCAGGCGCGCCCGCTTCCGAAAAATTTCCCGCAGGAAGCCGCGAATCGACCGTCATAGCTCTAGTCTACCCCGTTCGCGGCGGTTTACTCTTTCTTATCGCAATGGCCAACGACCCAGACATCGACGACGCGCCGCCGAACGCGGAGCACCGGCTCAAGCTCGTCGCCGAGCGCCACGGCGCGTTTCTGTTTGGTCGGCCGGGCGGCCAGCGCGCCGACGCGCGCAAGGAGAATTTCCGCGGCGCGAAACTCGAGGGCGTCAATTTCTCGTCGGGCGTCTTCGCGGGCAGCATTTTCGCCGAGAGCGTGCTCGCGGACTGCGATTTTTCGATGTGCGATCTCTACGGCGCGGATTTTTCCGGCTGCGATCTCACGCGCGCGAATTTCGCGCGGGCAGACCTGCGTGCGGCGAGTTTCATCCACGCCAAGATGCGCGGCTGCAATCTGTCGCACGCCGATCTGCGCCCGGGCCAGATCGTCGAGTGGGCGACCCTCAATGCCGACGCCAAGGATGTGGCGGCAAGCTTCGAATCGGCGGATCTCGAAGACGCGCGGCTGACGGACAGCAATCTTTCGTTCGCCACGTTCGAGAACGCGTCGCTGAAGGGCGCTTCGCTGGGCGGGGCGACGGTGTTCGCGGCCAATCTGCGCGGCGCCGATCTGGCGGGCGCCAAATTCGACAATGCCAAACTCAAAGGCGCGCAGCTTGTGGGCGCGCGCCTGCTCGGCGCGTCGTTCAAGAACGCGGACCTTTCGAGCGTCGATCTGCGCGGCGTCGCCATGAGCAACGTGCAGATGACCGGCGCGAGACTCGAAGGCACGATCTACGCCGATCCGCCGACTGGCGAGAATCTCCCCGCCGAATTCAAGGGCGCGGTGGCCGCGCACAAGGCCTGGGCCGAGAGCGGCGGGCGCGAAGGCGCGCGCGCCGATTTCGCGGGCCGCGACTTGACCGGCGTGGATTTCGGCGGCTGCGAGCTTTCGGGCGCGCGCTTCGACGGGGCGATTTTGAGCCGCGCGCGCTTCGTTGCGGCCACGCTGCGGCTGGCGAGCCTCGTTTCGGTGCGCGGCGAGCGCTGCGATTTTTCGGACGCCGATTTGTCGGGGGCGCTGTTCACCGAAGCCCGCCTCGAGAGCGCGCTTCTGGTCGGCGTCGTGGCTCGGCCGATGGACATGCGCCGCGCCGACGGGGCTCTCGCGGGCAAACGCACGGCCACGAGCTTCGCCAGAGCTTTGCTTGCAGGGGCCGACCTGCGCGCGGCAGACCTGCGGGGCGCGAGCTTCGCGGGTGCGGATCTGCGCGGCGCCAACACGGCGGGCGCTTTCCTTGCGAACGCCGATCTCGCCGCGGCGCGCCGCTGATGCTGCCGCACCCTGCGCGCGACGGGGCCGCCGACTACGACGAGCTCGTACGCCGGTTTGCGTGGCGAATTCCGCAGCGCTTCAACATCGGCGTCGACGTCTGCGACCGCCATGCGGCGGCGCGCCCGCATGCGCCCGCCCTGGTGTTCGAGGACGAAGACGGCGCGGTCGCGACGCTCGATTTCGCGGGTCTGCGCGCGGCCAGCAACCGGCTCGCCAACGCGCTGCGGGGCCTCGGCATCGCGCGCGGCGAGCGCGTCGGCATCCTGATGGCGCAGTCGCCGGAAACGGCGGTCGCGCACATCGCGTGCTACAAAGCGGGTTTCGTGGCGGTGCCGCTGTTTTCGCTGTTCGGCGCGGATGCGCTCGCCTATCGCCTGGGCGATTGCGGGGCGGCTTGCGCGATCGCGGATGCGGACCAGATCGGCAAGCTGCTGGCGATCCGCGACCGCCTGCCCGCCCTGCGCTGCCTCGTTTCGGCGGGCGAAGCGCCTACAGGCACGCATGCCTACGCTGCCCTCGTCGAGCGCGCCTCCGACGCGTTCGCGCCGGTGGACACGCTTGCCGACGATCCGGCCGTCATCATCTACACCTCGGGGACCACCGGCAGCCCCAAGGGCGCCCTGCACGCGCACCGGGTTTTGCTCGGCCACCTGCCGGGCGTGGAAATGCCGCAGGACATGTTCCCCAAACCGGGTGACCTCTTCTGGACGCCCGCCGACTGGGCATGGATCGGCGGCCTGTTCGACGTGCTGCTGCCTTCGCTGCACCACGGCATCCCTGTGCTCGCGCACCGGATGCGCAAATTCGACCCGGCGAAGGCGCTCGATCTCATGGCGCGCCACAAGGTGCGCAACGTGTTTTTTCCGCCCACGGCCCTCAAGCTCATGCGCCAGAGCGGCATCGGGCGCCACGCCGGGGTTGCCCTGCGTTCGATCGGTTCGGGCGGCGAATCGCTCGGCGACGAACTGCTCGCCTGGGGCCGCGAAATTTTCGGCACGACGATCAACGAATTCTACGGTCAGACGGAATGCAACCTCGTCGTGTCGAACTGCGCTTCGCTGTTCGCGCCCAAGCCGGGAACCATGGGCCGGGCGGTTCCCGGCCATCGCGTGGCCGTCCTCGACGATTCGGGCCGGGAACTTCCGCCGGACGAGGTCGGCGAGATCGCGGTCGCGCGGCCCGATCCGGTCATGTTTTTGGGCTACTGGAACAACCCGGCGGCGACGGCCGAAAAATTCGTCGGCGACTGGCTCAGAACCGGGGATCGCGGTGCCGCCGATGCCGAGGGCTTTTTTCGCTATGTCGGGCGCGGCGACGACGTGATCACGTCGGCCGGCTACCGGATCGGCCCGGTCGGCATCGAGGAATGTCTCTTGCGCCATCCGGCCGTGGCGATGGCGGCGGCCATCGGCGTGCCCGATCCGATCCGCACCGAAAGCATCAAGGCGTTCGTCGTGCTGAATCCCGGCCATGCGGGCGACGCGGCCCTCGCCAAAGCGCTGCAGGACCAGGTGCGCGATCGCCTTGCGGCGCACGAGTATCCGCGTGCGATCGAGTTCGTTGCCGAGCTGCCCTTGACCGCGACCGGCAAGATCGTGCGCCGCGAATTGCGGCAGCGCGAAATCCGAAAACAACAAGAAGCCAAACACCGGGAGACGACGCCATGAGCAAGACGATCGACTATTTCTTTTCGCCCAACAGCCCGTGGGCCTATCTGGGCCACGCGCGGCTGGTCGCCGTCGCCAAGCGCGCAGGCGCGCACGTCAACGTGAAGCCCGCCGATTTCGCGCGCATCTTCGCGGCTTCGGGCGGGCTGCCGCTGGCCCAGCGCCCCAAACAGCGCCAGGCCTATCGCTTGGCGGAGCTGAAAAGGTGGCGGGCGCTTCTCGGCATTCCGCTCAATCTGGCGCCCAAATTCGCGGCCGTGCCGACGCTGGCGGCAGCCCGCCTGATCATCGCGGCCGACATGAAAGAGCTGAACGCGCTGGCGCTCGCGGGGTTTCTCGGCAAAGCCGTGTGGGAAGAAGAGCGCGACATTTCCGACCCCGCCACCTTGCAGGCGGTCGCCGCCGAGCACGGCCGCAACGCCAAGCTCCTGTGGGACACGGCCCAGTCGGAC
The DNA here is from genome assembly GCA_044378015.1 of Tagaea sp. Classification (GTDB taxonomy): domain Bacteria; phylum Pseudomonadota; class Alphaproteobacteria; order CACIAM-22H2; family CACIAM-22H2; genus Tagaea. The sequence continues at coordinate 1,916 of JBILXZ010000031.1, read as the reverse complement.
GCAACCAAAACCGCCTACGACGCCTATACCGACGAGGCGGTCGCGGCCGGGGTGTTCGGCGCGCCCACCTACGTCTACAAGGACGAGCTGTTCTGGGGCCAGGACCGGCTCGACTTCCTCGAGCGCGCCTTGGCGGCCCCGTGAGCGAATTGCGCGCGGCCCTCGCTGCCCGCGATTTTGCGCGCGCCGAAGAACTCGCGCGGGCCACATTGGCCCATGCGCCCGCCGACGGCGCCGCGCGTCGCCTGCTGGCGGCGCTCCTGCTCGAACAGGGGCGCGCCGCCGACGCCCTTGCCGCCCTCGACGCGCCCGGCGACGACGCCGATCTTGCCTTCCTGCGCGGCCACGCGCAGGAAGCACTCGGCGACGCGTCCGCGGCCGCGCGGTCGTTTGCGGCCGCAGCTGCCGCCCGGCCAGGCTGGGCGCAAGCCTGGGCGGCCGAAGCGCTGATGCGCCATCGTTCGGGCGACTTGGCGAACGCCCGAGCAAGCTACGCAAAGGCTCTGGCGCTGCAGCCTGCGGACGCGGACACGCGCGAAAAACTCGCAGCCGTGCTCGACGACGCGGGCGACGCGGCGGCGGCCCAAGCCCTGCTCGAAGAGGGCCTCGCTCGCGCGCCCGATGCGGCCCGCCTGTGGCTGGGGCTCGGGCTGTCGCTGCTGCGCGAAGGCCGCGCTCCGGCGGCGGCGGCAGAGAAATTCGCCGCCGCGCGCAAGCTCGCCCCAGCCGACCCCGAATTCGCCTACAACCACGCGCTCGCGCTCGCCAAGAGCGGCGACCTTGCGGGCGCGCAGACGGCCTATCGCGACGCGCTCGCGCGCGCGCCCACCTTTGCGCCGGCCTTGCTCAATCTCGGCAATCTGCTGGCCGAAGCGCGGCGCCTCGCAGAAGCCAGCGAATTTCTGGCGCGCGCCGTCGCCGCGCCGTCGCCGCCGATCGGCGCGTGGCAAAGCCATGCCAGCGTAAGGTTGCGCCTCTCGGATGCGGCCGGCGCCGCGGCAGCAGCCCGCAGCGGCCTTGCGCGCTATCCCGACGACCCCGATCTGCGCCTCACCCTCGGCGCCGCACTCTGGGAGCTTGGCGCGCTCGGCCAAGCCCAGCTTCTCTTCGAAACCCTTCTCGCGGTGGACCGCCTGCGCCCCTCGGCGCGCCAGGGCATTTCCAACATTCTCTACGAACGCGCGGAACCCGAAGCGGCGATGCGCGAACTCGAAGCCGCCCTGGCCGAACGGCAAGGCGACGCCAATCTCGCCCAGAGCCTCGCTTTCGTTTCGCAATACAGCGCGGAAGCGGACGCGAACGAACTGCTGCGCTGCGCCGCGCTCGCCGCCGCTGCCATCGAAAAACGCGCGCCCGCGCCGCGCGCGCTTGCGCCGCAACGCGCGAAGACGCTGCGCTTGGGCCTCGTGTCCGGCGATCTGCACGGCCATCCGGTCGGGCACTACCTGCTGCCGGTGCTCGAAGCTTTCGACCCGCACCGCGTAGCAGCCTTCTGCTACGCGAACGGATCGCGCGACGATGCGGTTTCGGCCCGCCTGCGGGCGGCTGCCGCAGTCTGGCGGCGCGTGGAAACGCTCGACGATGCGGCACTCGTTCAGCGCATCCGCGACGATGGCATCGACATTCTGCTCGATCTTGCCGGCTACACGCCCAACAACCGGCTTGGCGTTTTCGCGGCCCGTGCGGCGCCCTTGCAGGGCAGCTGGCTCGGTTATCCCGCGACGACGGCTCTGCGCGAAATCGATTTCGTCGTTGCCGACGAACATCTGACGCCACCCGAGATCGCACGCGGCTTCGCCGAACGCGTTGTGCGCATGGCGGGCAGTTGCATGCCGTTCGCGCACCCGTTCGACGACCTGCCCGCGCCGACGCGGCCCGCGCCCTCGGCGCGCGCTATCCGCTTCGGCAGCTACAGC
>JBILXZ010000122.1:0-2929 GCA_044378015.1 Tagaea sp. | reverse complement strand
CATCGGGCGCATGCGCTTGCCGCCGGCCGCCACGATGTGGCTCGCAAGCTGCGGGATCAGCGGCACCGAGGAATGCATGCGCCGCAGGATCGTTTCGTTGACCGCCTTGATGTCTTCCGCGCACAAAACGACGAGCGCGTCGAGGCCGTTTTTCGCGGTCCCGCGCGCGCCGCGCCCGCGCTCGCCTTCGAGATTGACGACGACTGCCACTGTTCGCTCCCCCTTGCCGCTTGACGCGGCCTCTCCGCACGACCGAGCATAGGTGCTGAGGCGCAGAATTCAAGTCTCGCCTTCGTTCGGCCTCCAGCGAAAGCACGCCCCTTTTTGACCGAGCCCGCCTTCACCGACGACCGACTGCTCGACGGCCGCGTGGCGCTGCGCCAGAGTGCCGACGGCTATCGCGCGGCGATCGATCCGGTGCTTCTTGCCGCCGCGATCCCCGCATCGACCCGCAATGCGCTCGAGCTTGGCTGCGGGGCGGGGGCCGCAAGCCTGTGCGCGCTCGCACGCCTGCCCGACTTGCGCGTCCGCGGCCTCGAACGCGACGCAAGCACGGCCGATCTCGCGCGCTTCAACGCGGCAGCCAACCGGATGGCCAGGCGCTTCGCGGTCGAGACCGGCTGCGTGCGCGCCTTCGCCGAAACCGGCTTCGATCTCGCCTTCGCGAACCCGCCCTATCTGCAGGCCCGGCGCGCGCAAGCCTCGACGCGCGCCGCGCGCGCGAGCGCCAATGTGGAAGGCGAGGCCGGCCTTGCCGACTGGATCGCCGCCGCCTTGCGCGCCGTGGCCCCGCGCGGGCATGTGCTGTTCATCCAGCGCGCCGACCGGCTCGACGATCTCCTCGCGGGCTTGCGAAGCCAAGCCGGCGAAATCGTGCTGTTTGCGCTGTGGCCCAAAGCGGGTGCTTGCGCCAAACGCATCCTTGTGCGCGCGCGCAAGGGCGTTGCGACCCCGCTGCGCTTGGCGGCCGGCCTCGTGCTGCACGAAGCGGACGGCAGCTACACGGCGGCCGCCGATGCGATACTGCGCGGCCGTTCGGCGCTGGCCCTCGACGAAGTCCAGCGTGTATAGATGGACGGAAGATGAATCTCCGCGACGCCCTCGAACGTTTTGCCGGCCGCACGCCGCCGCCGCGCGTGGCGGTGCTGCGCCTGGAAGGTGCCATCGGCATGGGCGGTTCGCGCGGGCTTTCGCTCGCACGGCTTGCAGCCCCCCTCGAAGCCGCGTTCAAGGCCGAGGATTGCACGGCCGTGGCCCTCATCCTCAATTCGCCGGGCGGCTCGGCGGCCCAGTCGGCCCTTATCGGCGGCCGCATTCGAGCGCTTGCCGACGAACACAAAAAGCCCGTCTACGCCTATGTCGAGGATGTCGCCGCTTCGGGCGGCTATTGGCTTGCCTGTGCGGCCGACGAAATCGTGGCCGACGCCAATTCGGTCGTCGGCTCGATCGGCGTGATCGCGGCGGGCTTCGGTTTCGCCGAAGCGATCGCGCGCCTGGGCGTGGAGCGCCGCCTCTACACGGCGGGCCGCGACAAATCGCTGCTCGATCCGTTCGTGCCCGCGAGCCAAGAAGACATCGACCGCCTCAAAGCATTGCAGGCCGAGATCCACGCCAATTTCATCGCCTGGGTGCGGCGCAGGCGCGCGAGCCGCCTTGCGGGCGACGACGCCACGCTGTTCGAGGGCGCTTTCTGGACGGGCACGCAGGCCAAACAACTCGGCCTCGTCGACGCGCTCGGCGACGCGCGCAGCGATCTGCGCCGGCGCTTCGGCGACAAGGTGCGCTATCGCCGCTTCGGGGCGCGCGACGGCGCGTTGCGCCGCTGGATCGGCCTTGCGCAAAACGCTTCCTTCGACGCGGACAATGCTGCCTGGCCGCAGCAAGCGCTCGAAGCCCTCGAGACGCGCAGCCTGTGGGCGCGCTACGGGCTCTGACGGCGATGGAGAAAAACTGACCATGGGCTTTTCCTTCGCCAAACTCCTGCTGCTGATCGTGGTGCTGGCCGTCGTATGGTTCGGCTGGCGCTATTTGCGCATCCGCGAAAAGGAGCAGGAGATCGCGGCCGAACGCGCGCGCCAAGGCGGGGTGGCCAAAGCCGCCCTCAAAGAGGAGGCCGAAATCCTCGTCCCCTGCCGCGTTTGCAAGGCGTTCGTCGCCAAAGGCTCCGCCCCGTGCGAGCGCCAGGACTGCCCGCAACGCGCCTGAAATAGGTTACCAAACGCGACAAATCGCGACGGCAACCGATTTAACCCTCTGATATTCCAGAGATGTAACCACGGCGACGATTCGAGGTTACATGTTGCAGCGGCCGGTTTTATGGCCTGCCGCCGCTCGTCTTTCTTCACATTTCAAACAGCGCACGAGGCTCAAAACAACTATGGCGACGATTTCAGATTCGAACATAGTTCTTCGAATTTATCAAGAACAAAGCAAACATTCTTGTATTAGGAAAATAGACGATACGGGTTTACGAAAACCGCAATTGCGCTGATACAGCACTGATATCCCTCTGCGCTCGAGACCAATCGCCGCTCGACAGCAAAGCGGCAGACCTCGCGTAGAGTTGAACTCAAGTTTCGTGATCCCGCAAGCTTGTACACGTATTACGTTAGATTATCTCGAAATAGTAAATTTTTTATAAGCAACTATAGAGGTAGTTCATATTCTCATCCTCTCCGGCCCTCGGTCGTGCGTCCGGCCAAAGCCGTGCGACCGGGGTCTCTTTTTGGACTATGCTATTGAAGTAGAACACAGTCGCAGTCTGCTAATCGTAGATTTTCAATGATAAGTTTTATTATCGGGTTCAGAAGTAAAGTGGTGGCAGGATCGCGCCTGAGGAATTCACCCATACAAAGCAATTGCGGAAGAAGCGCAAAATGAGAATCACAACGCCCCACTGGAAACGGTGGGGTTTTTCATTTTACAATTG
>JBILXZ010000121.1:0-2971 GCA_044378015.1 Tagaea sp. | reverse complement strand
GGCGACTGGCGTCCGACGGCGGAAGCCTCCGATCCCGGCACGATCGGGTTCCATCTGTCGGCGCTCTACTCGCCGGTCGGCTGGATGAGCTGGGCGATGATCGCGCGCATGTGGGAAGCGTCGCTGGCGACCGATGAAGCCAAGCGCAGTTTCAAGAACGGCGTGTTGGGCGAGACCTGGATAGAAACCGGCGAAGCGCCCGACTGGCAACGGCTCTATGAACGCCGCGAGGACTGGCAGATCGGCACCGTGCCGAGTGGTGGTTTGTTCCTGACCGCTGGCGCCGACGTCCAGAAGGACCGGATCGAAGTTTCGGTATGGGCCTGGGGACGGGGACTGACCAGCTGGTTCGTCGATCATATCGTCATCGATGGCGGTCCCGAGCATGCCGAGACTTGGAGCCAACTCTCAGGCCTGCTCGACAGGACGTGGCCGCATGCCCATGGCGCGCGGCTCGGTCTGGCGAAACTCGGCATCGATAGCGGTTACGAATCAGCGGCCGTCTATGCCTGGGCACGATCGGCAGGCCATGCGCAGGTCGCACCCGTGAAGGGTGTCGAAGGCTTCAACCGGGCCGCCCCCGTCGTAGGCCCAAGTTTCGTCGATGTCACCGAAGCCGGCCAAAAGCTGCGACGCGGTGCCCGGCTTTGGACGGTCGCGGTGGCGACGTTCAAAAGCGAAACCTATCGGCATTTGCGGCACACGCGCCCGACCGACGAGGAAATCGCCGAGGGTGCGCAATATCCGGCGGGCTTCGTGCATCTGCCGCGCGGGCTCGAAGCGGAGTGGGTGAAGCAGCTCGTCGCCGAGCAACTCGTGAGCGTGAAGACCCGTCGGGGATTCCAGCGGCTCGAATGGCAGAAGCTTCGCGAACGCAACGAAGTCCTCGACTGCCGGGTTTACGCCCGGGCGGCCGCCTGGATCGCGGGCGCGGATCGATGGACCGATGAGAAATGGCGCGATCTGGAAGATCAGGTCGGACCCGCGCCTGATGGAATCGTCGATGTGAAACCGGATGCGTCGATCGCAGCCGGTGTGCTGGCGCGTGCGCCCGTTACCGGCGGTAAACGCCGATCTGACTGGCTCTCGGGCGTGGACAAAGGATGGTTGCGATGAGCTGGACGACAGCCGAACTCGATGCTCTGCGGCGCGCCTACGCGTCTGGCACATTGCGGGTTAGCTACGACGGCAAGACCGTCGAATACGGCTCCGCCGCCGACCTGTTGTCGCGGATCCGCACGATCGAGCGTGAAATCGCCGGGGGTACTGAAAACCGTCCACCCGTCGCCGGTTTCGCCGGGTTCTCGCGCGGGGAGCGCTGATGCGCCGCGTCACTTGGCTTGACCGCGCGATCGGCTCGGTTGCACCCCGGGCGGCACTGCGCCGTGTGCAGGCGCGTGAGAGTTTCGATGCTCTGGCGCGCGGCTACGACGGTGCTGCCAAGGGGCGGCGAACCGATGGATGGCGCGCGGCCGGAACATCGGCCGACAGCGAGATTGCTGTAGCAGGCGGATTGCTCCGCGACCGTATGCGCGATCTTGTGCGCAACAATCCGCATGCCGCCAAGGCGGTGTCGGTTCTGGTCAACAACATCATCGGCTCCGGCATCATCGCCCGTGCGGCCAGCGGGAACGACAAACTCGACGCACAGGTTAATGCGCTTTGGGAGGCGTGGTCGGCGCGCTGCGATGCCGACGGCCAGCTCGACTTCCTCGGCCTTCAGACCTTGGCCTGTCGTCAGATGATCGAAGCAGGCGAAGTGCTGCTGCGTCGCCGCCCGCGTCGTGCGAATGACGGACTGGACGTGCCGCTGCAGCTGCAGTTGCTCGAAGCCGACATGCTCGATGCGGGCCGCAATGGCGATCTCGCAGATGGCGGTCGTGTCGTCCAGGGGATCGAGTTCTCAAGCCTCGGACAGCGGCGTGCCTTCTGGCTATTCGCGCAGCACCCGGGCGATAGCGTGGTCACGACGCGCCGGCGTCTCGACAGTCTCGCGATCCCGGCTACCGACATCGTGCATCTATACGAGAAGCAGCGCGCCCAAGTTCGCGGCGTTCCGTGGGGCACGCCGGTCATGCGGGCACTGCGCGATCTCGACGACTGGACCCAAGCCGAGCTGGTTCGCAAGAAGACCGAAGCCTGTGTGGTCGGCATCGTACTTGGCGCCGACGAAGCCGAGCAGGGAATAGCACCGTCCGTGGTGGACGCCGACGGCAACCGCGTGGAGCAATTCGAGCCTGGCCTCATCGCCTATGCGCGCGGCGGCAAGGATATCCGTTTCAATCAGCCGGCAACGACGGCCGGCGTGGCGGAATGGCTGCGCGCCCAGCTGCACATCGTGGCGGCGGGTTTCCGGATGCCTTACGAGCTGCTGACCGGCGATCTCAGCCAGGTCAACTATTCGTCGATCCGGGCGGGTCTCGTCGAGTTTCGCCGGCTGATCGATGCGGTCCAGTGGCAGATCGTCATTCCGATGCTCTGCCAGCCCACTTGGGACTGGTTCACCGAACAGGCCTGGGCGGCCGGCAAGCTCCCGCAGCCGCGCATCCCGGTCGAATGGTCGCCACCGCGCTTCGAGGCGGTCGATCCGTTGAAGGACGCCATGGCCGACCTTCTGGCGATGCGGTCCGGCACCATGACGTTGGCACAAGCCATCGCCCGGCAGGGTCACAATCCCGATGCGGTGCTGGCCGAGATCGCGGCGATGAACGCCAAGATCGATGCGCTCGGACTGATTTTCGACAGCGACCCGCGCCGGGTCACCAAGACCGGCGTGATGCAGCCCGATCCAGGGCTCACCTCTACGTAAGGACGACAACATGCATGGCATGATCGAACTGCCGGCGATGCGCCGCGCAGCCGACCTGTTGCCGGCCACGCTCGACGAGCAGGATCGCTCGATCGAGGTGGTCTGGTCGACGGGCGCAAGGGTCCGGCGGCAACCGCTATTCGGCGAACCGTTCGACGAAGA
>JBILXZ010000120.1:0-2981 GCA_044378015.1 Tagaea sp. | reverse complement strand
CATGCCGACCAGGAACGAGCCTTCGTGCTCGCGGAAGGTGATCGACTGCACGTTGGGCAGCGCGACGACGCTGTCGATCAGCGTGAATTTGACGTCCGGAAATTCCTTGGCGACGGTTTCGACCGCGGCGCGGTTGCTGAAACCGACCGCCACCACGACGGATGCGCCCCGGCGCGCGAGGTTGCGGATCGCCTGTTCGCGCTCGGCGGTGTTGCGGATTTCGAATTCGGCGTATTGCTGGCCGGCTTCGCGCTTGAAGCGCTCGGCGCCTTCGAAGGCGGCCTGGTTGAACGAGCGGTCGAACTTGCCGCCGACGTCGAACAGCACGGCGGGGGCCGTTTGGGCGAAAGCGGGGGCCGCGAACAGGGCGGCGGCGAAGCCGAGGGCGAGGGCGGTGTTTTTCATGGGGGGGTCTCCGGCAAAAACGCAGCGATCGCGGCAATGTGACAAAGCCGTACGCGAGAATCAATGCGGGACTTGGATTCCGCAGGGGCCGGACGCACAATCGCGCGTCCGCCTCTCGCCGCGCGCAGGAAAGAAGAACCCTTGGAAACCGCCCTCGAAACGCCCGCCTTGATCGTCGATATCGATGCCGTGCGCCGCAACGTCGCCCGCATGAAGGCATATGCCGACGAAGCGGGCATCAAGCTGCGCCCGCACGGCAAGACGCACAAATCGCCGATCTTCGGGCGGCTGCAGATCGCGGCGGGGGCGATCGGCCTGTGCTGCCAGAAAGTCGGCGAGGCGGAGATCCTGGCCGAAGGCGGCATCGGCGACATTCTCGTCACCAACGAGATCGTCGCCCCGCGCGCTTTGGCGCGGCTCGCCGCACTCGCGCGTTTCGCGAAAATCCGCACGGTCGCCGACAATGCGCGCGGCGTCGACTGGATCGCCGACGCGGCGCATGCGGCGGGCGTCGAAATCGGCGTGCTGGTCGACTGCGATTTGGGCCACGGGCGCACGGGCGTGGCCGAGCCTGCGGCGGCCGTGGCGCTGGGCCGCCAGATCGCGACCACGCCGGGTCTGCGCTTCGACGGGCTGCAGGCCTACCACGGCACGGTGCAGCATGTGCACGGCTTTGCGGCGCGCGTTGCGGCCGTCGAAGCCGCCAACGCAGCACTCGCCCGCTTCCTTGCCGCGTTCGCAATGGCCGGCCTGCCGCCGCCCATCGTGTCGGGTGCGGGCACCGGCAGCTTCGCGCTGCAGGCGGAGGCCGGCTACACCGAGTGGCAATGCGGCAGCTACATCTTCATGGACAAGGAATACCGCGACATCGGCGACGAATCGGGCGGCTTCTACCAGCCCTTCGAACAGGCTTTGTGGGTGCTGGCGACGGTCAACAGCACGCACGGGCCGGACCGCGTCGTCGTCGATGCGGGCCTGAAATCGCTGTCGCTTGACGGCGGCCTGCCCGAGCCCGTCGATCTGCCGGGCTGGAATTTCGCGTTCGGCGGCGACGAGCACGGCAAGCTGCTGCGCGATGCCGCGCACGCGGCCCCGGCCCCGGCCCCCGCACTCGGCAGCCAGCTGCGCTTGTTGCCGGGCCACGGCGACACCACGATCAATCTGCACGATGCCTACGAAATCTTCGAAGGCGGCAAGCATGTCGCAACCTGGCCCGTCGCCGCGCGCGGCAAGGTCAAATAGCGGCTATGCCTCGCATGCTTGCGGCCGGCATGCTTGCGGCCGGCGTGCTTGCGGCTGGTCGCGGAGAATACGGACGGAGTTTCGCAATGCGTTGGATCCATCGCGCTGTCGCCCTGGCGGCGCTGCTGCTGGCTGCGGGCTGTTCGGGCATCGATGCGCTCAATGCGCTGGTGCCGCGCAGCGGCTACGGGCTCGAAAAAGACGTCGCGTACGGTCCCGACGCGCGCCAGCGTTTCGATCTCTACGTGCCGGACGGGGCGGACGCCGCGTCGCCGGTCGCGGTGTTTTTCTACGGCGGCGGCTGGACCGGCGGGAAAAAAGCCGACTATCTGTTCGCGGGCCAAGCCTTGGCCGAGCGCGGCTACGTAGTCGCGATCCCGGACTACCGGCTCTATCCGCAGGTGCGTTTTCCGGCCTTCCTCGAAGACAGTGCCGCTGCCGTGGCCGCGATCCGCGCGCATGTGGCCGCGCGCAATCTCGGAAACGGCAAGCTCGCGCTGATCGGCCATTCGGCAGGCGCCTACAACGCGGCGATGCTCGCCCTCGATCCGCAATGGCTGGCGGCGGCGGGTATCGATCGCTGCAAAGACGTTTCGGCATTCGTTGGCCTTGCCGGCCCGTACAATTTCCTGCCGCTCAAAGGCCGCAGCCTTGTGGCGATCTTCGGCGCCGCCGAACCGCTTGCGAAAACCCAGCCAATCGAATTCGCGGCGACCAAGGCCCCGCCGATGCTGCTGCAGGCGGGGCGCAACGACGGCATCGTCTCGCCGCAAAACGCAACGTCGCTTGGCGCCGCGATCGAACAGGCGGGCGGGCGGGCGACGGCGAAGCTCTACGACAATGTCGGCCACGCCGACATCGTGGCGTCCTTCGCACGCCCGTTCCGCGGCGTGCCCCCGAGCCTCGACGATCTCGACCGGTTTTTGGCCGCGAACCGGGAGGGTGGGTGTTGAGGGGGCGGTGAAGCTGCCGTCAGGCGGAAACGCCACTTATCCCGCTGTGCAGATTTCTCGAGCCAACTCTGAGCTTGCTTATATCACACCAGTCCACGCTTCAATTCGATCATTCCAAACTTCTCCCTTGTGGCTTTCTCAAACTCTACGCCGCAATAGTCTCCAAGGAAGATCAAAGCCCTAATGTAATCGACACAACGAATTTTAACGAGCTTTACACTATCAGCCTCATTAACTCCGAGTGTTCGAATTTTCAGTAAACCATGAACCTTACGAAAGAGATGGAAGGCTTCGTTTAGGAGTGTCTCTCTCAGAAGCAATTGCTGAAAGGCGTATGGGAGAAAAACATCGATCTTCACAAACATATCTTTGTGGGCGGTT
>JBILXZ010000073.1:0-10447 GCA_044378015.1 Tagaea sp. | reverse complement strand
TCATCGAGGAATTGGGCTGGGATCGGCACAGTGCCGACCTTTCAGTTCCTATCAGCGGTGCGATCTACACGCTTCGTGCAGTCGCCGAAAAGCGCGGGATGGTGGCTTGGGTGTGTCAGGCGCCCGCCAGGCAGCAGATCCCAGATCGGGCCACACGAAAGAAGATCGAAACGCAAGTCGCCAAGACGACGCTTGAGCACCTCATCATCTTCACCGACATCAAGCGGGTCGAGCAGATCTGGTGCTGGGCGCGGCGCGAAGCCGGCAAGCCCGCCTCGGTTCCCGAGCACTTCTGGTACGCGTCTTCCGGCAATCGCGGCTTCCTGCAAAAGCTGGAAGCCATAGCGTTCTCGCTCGCCGAGGAGAACACCCTGACGCTGGTCGATGTCACAGCGCGCGCGCGCGCCGCCTTCGATGTCGAGCGCGTCACCAAGCGCTTCTACGACCAGTTCAAAGCCGAGCACAAAGCCTTCCTCGATTTCATCAGCGGCATCACCGAAGTGGCCGATCGCGAATGGTACGCCTCTCTGATGCTTAACCGTCTGATGTTCATCTATTTCATGCAGCGGAAGGGCTTTCTGAACAGCGAGCGGGACTATCTGCGTGACAGGCTGGCGCGCTGCCAGCGCGAAAAGGGCCAGGACAAGTTCTATTCGTTCTACCGCTACTTCCTGCTGCGCCTCTTCCATGAAGGCCTCGGCGGCAAGGCGCGCAACCCGGAACTCGACAAGCTGCTCGGCCGCATTCCCTATCTGAACGGCGGCTTGTTCGAAATGCATCCTATTGAGGAACGCTGCACAGACATCAAGATTCCGGACGAAGCCTTCACGCGCATCTTCGCCTATTTTGATCGCTATCAGTGGCATCTCGACGAGCGCCCGCTGCGCAACGACAACGAGATCAACCCGGACGTTCTCGGCTACATTTTCGAGAAATACATCAACCAAAAGCAGATGGGGGCTTACTACACAAAGGAGGACATCACCGAGTATATCTCGAAGAACACAGTGATCCCCTTCCTGTTTGACGCCGCGAAAGCCAAGTGCAAGGTGGCCTTCGAGAATCCGGGCCGGCCGACGATCTGGGATCATCTTCGCGACGATCCTGACCGCTATATCTACACCGCCGTGAAGCACGGAGTCGAACATCTGCTTCCGCCCGAGATCGCGGCGGGCATCGCCGACGTTTCGGCGCGCACGCAATGGAACCAGAAAGCGCCTGCCGACTTCGGCTTGCCTACCGAGATCTGGCGCGAGGTCGTGGCGCGGCGCACCCGCTATGCCGAAGTCCGCGCGAGACTGGCCGCAGGTGAAGTCCGCGAGATCAACGATCTTATCACCCTCAACCTGGATATCCGGCAGTTCGCCCAGGATGTGATCGAACGCTGCGAAGGGCCGGACCTCTTGCGCGCGGTTTGGAAGGCAATCGAGGGCGTGACGGTGCTCGATCCCACTTGCGGTTCGGGCGCGTTCCTGTTCGCCGCGCTCAACATCCTCGAACCGCTCTACGAGACCTGCCTTGACCGGATGGAGGCCTTCGTCGCCGATCTTGAGCGGTCGGCCGAAGGCCACGCGCCGAAGAAGTTCGAGGACTTCAAGGTGACGCTAGCGAAGGTCAGCGCACACCCGAACACGCGTTATTTCACGCTGAAGAGCATTATTCTGAATAATCTTTTCGGCGTCGATATCATGGAAGAGGCGGTCGAGATATGTAAGCTCCGCCTGTTCCTGAAGCTCGCCGCGCAGGTCGATCCAGACCACAAGCACGAAAACCTCGGCATCGAACCGCTGCCGGATATCGACTTCAACATACGCGCCGGCAACACTCTGGTCGGCTACGCGACTTATGCCGAAGTGAAAAAGGCGCTTACAAGCAAGCTAGATCTCGATAATTCTCTGGAGACGATAACAAAGCGCGCGGCGGACCTTCAACAGACCTTCAATGCATTTCGGGCGCGGCAAATCGAAGGCGATGGTTCAGTGCCTGCCGAGGACAAGTTAGCGTTGCGCCAACGCCTGAAAAATCTCGAAGCTGAGCTCAACCGACATCTGGCATCAGGTTACGGCGTGAGCGCGACGAATGGTGCGACATATGCCAAGTGGCTGAAGTCGCACGAGCCGTTTCACTGGTTCATTGAATTTCACGGCATCATGCAAGGCGGTGGTTTTGACATTGTGGTCGGCAATCCGCCCTACGTGGCCGCTTCGAAAGCCCGCAAGCTTTATGATGTTCGAGGATTTCGGACGCACGCGGCATCAGATATCTACGCTTGGGTCCTCGAAAGAAGTAGCGCCCTGCTAGGGGAAGTGGGTCGCTCTGGGATGATTGTCCCCCTCAGCCTGTCATTCAGTGCAGATTTCGACGGCACGCGGCAGCTACTCTATTCCGACTATGCCGCCAATTGGTTTTCCTCGTTCGGCAGAATTCCTGCCGCGCTTTTCAGCCATGACGTGCGCGTACGCAACACAATCCATCTGGGAGCCAAGGGCACGGGTCCTTCAAGAAATATGACCACACGCCTGCAACGTTGGTTCGAAGCCTATCGACCAGCGTTAATGCCGATGATGTCGTATGGTGCCTTCCGGCCGGCTCTTTGGAATAATCGAATTCCAAAAATTGAGAGCCAGCGATTAATTCTGGCGTTCGAGACCCAACTTCAGAACCAACAGCAGAGACTTGAGAGAATTGTATCGAGGCGCGCGACTCGTCATATCCTGAACTTCAAGAAAAGCGCCTATAATTGGTTGAATTACTGTCGCGATATGCCGCCTTGTTATGATAGTAGCGGCGCGCGCATCGAACATACGAAATTCGGCCAGATCGCGTTTGACCGATCTTTGGATATGGAACTTTCTTTGCTGATCGCGAACGGCAAACTGATGCTGATTTATTGGTTCGCGATTGGAGATGATTTCGATGTTACCCGATGGAATTTTACAGAATTCCCAATGGGGACATCCCAGTTGACGCCCGCACAACAATCCGAACTCCAAGTTCTTGTGCCTGAACTTGAATCAGCAATGTTGGAGAATGTTCAATACAAGTTGAACGCGGGTAAGAGAGTTGGAAACTATAATCTTGCACGCTGTCGTGAAATCACGGACCGATCAGATAGGATAATTGCCTCCGCGATCGGATTCGAAGACCTGTGGGATGATATCGAGCTTTACTACTACCAGACGGTTCGAACTGACTTTAGCGATGAGCCGGAGGAGGACTGATGGGTATCGAACATAATTTCATGGCGTTGGAACTATCGTCAGTGCTTCTCACCCAGCTAAGGACCGGCCAGGCGGGCAATTGGGCGACAACTCGGCTGTCTGACAAGTCCACTTTATGGCAGGGAATCGCCGATTGGCCGAGGCCAGATGTGGCTTTTGAAGACAAAAATACGAAAGCAACACTTGCATTGGAGTTCAAGCCACCGAATCAAACGAAGCGTGAATACATCACTGGTTTAGGTCAAATGATTACTTACCTGGCAGATTTCGAGTTTGCCGGATTGGTTATTCCAGAAAAGTCCGATGACGGTTTCGGAATTGCCAAATATATAAAAGAGTTGATATCGCGCGATCTTAAGGAGTTGCCGGTCGTATTGTTTTCTTATGATAAGGCAGTGTCAAATCTGAGTGTCTTGCATAAACTCAAGCCACGCGTTGTGCCGCTGACGATTGCGCCCGCTGGAACGAGGCCGCGAACATTTTGGGCGTACTGGCGAGAGCTTTCAAATTTTGATTTGTTTGAACTCTTACGAATTATCGACCGGAGCACCACGCCTTCATTCGAAGCGAACTTTGGTCAATTCTGGAAAGAGTATGCGGCGAAAGGAAGGGCGCGCACTTGGGAAGGTGCAGCCAGGAAAAAGAAGAAATTGAACGCGCCCAGTCGAACAGCAGAGCGCCTCAACGTCTTTCTTGCGATGAGGCATGCTGGACTTGTCGGCCCCGACGGGCGTTTGACATCGGCGGGCCTGGAACTGCTGCGAGTGGGCAAGGTCTATGGACCTGATAGCATCGCATTCGTTGACTTGTTAGCACGACTGATTCTCATCGAGGGGCGCCACTTGGATCTGATCTTCTGGGTTGAAGAGCGTACTCGCTTGATCCAATCCAATGACAAGCAGAGTTCGAACGATTACATTTCCGCTCTCGACAAAGAGCTTGTCTCTGGTGGTGTGATTCCGCCTCGTAAGTTGGGTGCAAAGAAGGCGCATTTTATTCGTGATGAACCAAAGCTATGGAACAAGCTCGGCTTGCTAAAACGTGACGGTGCCACGAAGTACTTCCATGATGGGTACGGCTTCGTATTTGATTGGCGAAAGATCATTTCAGTGATCGAGACTCCATAAAAGTGATTTTGTCGGCTTTATCGGGAATGTGACTACGTGTCTAATCTGGAGCGCAGATGCGCAAAAAGCGGAAACCTAAGGTAGTGCCCGCGTCGTGTGTCCCGCACAGCGGGCACTAGCCCCGCAATCCATATTTCAAGGCGACCGCGCCTATCCTGCCTCTCTGATCCGTCGGCTCGGCGCGAATGCGCCTGAGACCGTCACCATCATCGGGTCGCCTGCGCCGCTATCCTCGCCGATGACCGCCTTCCTCTGCTCGAAGGAAACACCTGGCCCGACAATCCTAAAAGCCTTCGATCAGGTGGCGGCGTGGCGCGATGCTGGGCGTTGCGTGATCAGCGGCTTTCATTCGCCCCTCGAACAGCAGTGCCTCGACATCCTGTTGCGCGGCAAACAGCCAATCGTGATGGCGTTCGCGCGTAGCATCGGCGCCCTACGCTTGCCCGCACCGCAGCGAACGGCTCTCGAAGACGGCCGGCTGACAATCATTTCGCCGTTTCCAATAAGAGAAAGGCGTGCCACCGCCGATCTCGCCCGCCGACGGAACCGCTTTGTCACGGCGCTGGCCGACGAGGTGGTGTTCGCGTTCATCTCCCCCGGCGGCAGCCTGTCGCTGCTCGCCGACGAACTTGTAGGTTGGGGCCTTGAGCCCCGGGAGCTTCATCGATGACGGGGCCGCCTCCAGCCGGCAATGGTGAAGGAAAGCCGAATGCACTATCGTTCCGCTCGGACAACTCAATGGGGGCAGATCAATTTTCGCCTCGGCTACATTCCGCATGACGAGGGGTGAAAACACAATGCCAATTCCAGATTACCAATCTCTCATGCTTCCGGTTCTTGATGTCGCTTCCAAGGGCGAAACATCAGTTCCATTAGCTGAGGCAGAAATTTCAGCACGGCTGGGTCTCACCGATGAAGAGCGCGGGCAGATGTTGCCGAGCGGCAAACAGCGCGTGCTGCACAACCGCATCCACTGGGCGAAGTTCTATCTGGCCAAGGCTGGACTTCTTGAGAGCCCTAAACGTGGGCGCTTCATAATAACGGCCGCCGGACAGCAGGTGCTTGCCAAGCCGCCGATTAACCTGGACACAAAGCATCTATTGACCATCCCGGCCTTTCGCGACTTCTACCGGAGCGGAGAGGATGCCGAAGCGGTCGCCACGGTGGCAGAGGTGGAGCCGCCATCTGCGACACCCGAGGAGGTCGTGGAGGCCGCATACAAAGCCGTTCACGACGCGCTTCGGGCTGACCTTCTCGACCGCATTCTTCAAAATAGCCCGAGCTTCTTCGAAGAGGTCATCGTCGAGCTTCTGGTCGCGATGGGCTATGGCGGGTCCCATCGCAACGCATCGGAGCAACTTGGGAAGTCTGGCGACGGTGGCGTCGATGGCGTGATCAACGAGGATGTCCTTGGACTCGACCGCGTCTACATCCAGGCGAAGCGCTACGCGCCAGGCAGTTCAGTCGGCCGCCCTGAAATACAAGCGTTCACAGGCAGCCTCGTTGGCCTCGGCGCTTCGAAGGGTGTGTTTGTAACTACGTCGACATTTTCTTCTCAGGCCGTCGAATTCGCGTCCCGGATCCCACAACGGGTAATCCTCATCGACGGGAAGCGCCTGACCGAACTCATGATCGAACACGGCGTCGGCGTTCGCTCCAGTCGCGTGCTGGAGTTCAAGCGATTGGATGAAGACTTCTTTTCTGAGGACTGACTCCGTTCGCTGTTTGCGAAGGTTTGGCCGCGTTCAGGTCAGGGAGCTTTGCAGGCCCGCGCCTGATCGCGCATGACCTGATAATCGGCCAGCATCTGCTCGATTACCGCCCCGGGGGGCAACTGCTGCAACTCCCCCGCCGCCCTTGCGAGGAACTCCCGGCTGTACGCCGGGACCGGCGGGCACCCTCCCCCGTCAGAACGAGCCGTCGCGCATCCGGCGAGCAAGCCCGTCGCGATCGCGAGGACGACGAGACGCGGCATCCAGTTGGTCATGTTGCACCTCGATGGTTCTGCGCATGCGTTCGACACGCTCCGCATTGCGCCCGGCTTGACGCGCGCCGAGCAGGATCGCGGCGACGGCGCCGATGATTGCAAAGAGCCCCGCGAGCTTGAGGGCATATGGGGCGAGCAGTCGGCCGATGATCGTGATCACCGGAGCCCCCTGCGCCGATCATCGATGCGCGCCCAGATCATGTAGGCGATGCCGGCGAGCGCGGCAGCGCCAACCACCCACGGCGCCGCCTGAAGCAGCGATTGCAGCAACGGGATCGCCGGCTCGACCTGGCGGACCACCTCGGCCGTCAGCCCGAGGACCGTGGCGCCGACGGCAACTTGCCCGCCTTGCACGGTGCGCGTTTGCGCCAGCGGTCGCTGAAGAGGCTCGACACCGGCCAGGACCAGGCCTGCGTCGATTTCAGCATCGGTGTAGGGCTGCTGCCCGTTCTCGTGGCGGATGATCGCCAAGGTTAGCGGACGCAGGATTGCGTAGTCATGCACGTCGATCTCGTCGTCCGCCCCAACGCCCACACTCGCGGCCACGGCCCGCACATAGGCGCCGGTATCGTTCTCGTTCGGCGGCGCCCAACGACCGATCATCTGCTTGATGGTCTTGAGGCCGACCCTGTCCTGGTACGCGATCAGGGTCCGCGCGAGCGCCCGGATTCCCCATTTGGCGGAGGCGAACTGGAAGAACTCCGAATCCGTCTGCTCGGCGGCCAGACCCTGCCAGGGATCGGCGGACCGGCGCAGATTGCCGGGATTGTGGTTGCGAATGCCGCGCGGCAGCGCGCGGCCTCGAGCGATCGAGACAGTCATGGTCGTTCTCCTGGGATGAATGCCGCCGCGATGGCGGCGGGGTCAGGCGGCGGCGAGTTCCGCCGGCAGCGTGATCACGGGGATACGGGTCGGCAGACCGTCACGGCGCATGACCGGGCCCTCGATTTCGACGAGGACGAGCCGGGTGAGCCAGTAGAGGGATGCCGCGAGGACGGCGAGATTGTGCGTGAAGCTGTTGTCGCAAGCCTGCCGCCACAGTCCGTCTTCGAGGAACAGGCAAGCCCCCTGGCAAAGCTGTAGCACCGGACAACTCCGGCACTCGGCGCGCGTCGACCAGTGATGGGCCGTGGTCAGGCGAATGTCCTCGAACGCCTCGATCGAACCGATCCGGTGCTTGGTGGCCGCACTCGTGTTCTGACAGGTCAGGGCATTGCCCTTGAGATCGACAGCCAGATCGGTCGGCCGGTCCATGCCGCATTTCTGGCCGAGGGACGATGCGGGCCGGGCTTGCGCGATCGAACGGAAGAACTCCTCGATCTTCGAGCGTAGCGTCGAGACCGGCATGCTCTCGCCGCGCACCGCTTCCCAGAACATCGCTTCCAGATAGGCGCGATGCTCGCCCTCGGTCTGGGGCGACAAGGCAACACCGCCCTGATCGTAGGGCAGCAGAATTTCTTCGGTGGTGAGTGGAATGTCATCGACCGGCACGCCAAGGTGCTCGGCGATATGGCGTCGCACCGCTGCCAGCGACGTATTGTGCTTGTGCAGCACGCAATTGAACCCGATCCGGCCCCAGGGGCGCAGACGATCGTAGAGTTTGCGGATCGCGGCGCGCTGATCGGGATCGTCGAGCGGGTCCGGCCCGCGATAGCGCATGGCCGGGCCGTCGTGGCTGATGCCGACGCCGAAGCCGAGCTTGTCCAAGAACTCGATCTTGTCGTCGTCGATCAGCGCGCCGTTGGTGATGACGTTAAAGCGGGCCTTGGGATATGCCGATCGCAGTGCGCCCGCGAGCACACGGAAAGTCTTCCAGTAGACCAGCGGTTCGCCGCCCCAGAATTCGATCCGGACACCACTGCCATCGCCTGCCTTGCCGCCGTCGAACCATGTCGGCAGGCGGCTCAGGAAGGACTGGACGTCGCCCATGTCGCCCTGGATTTCATGGGGCTGGGACGCCTGATTGCAGTAGGTGCAGGCGTAGTTGCACTTGAGCCCCATCTGAATCTTGAGCACGCGGATGTCGCGGCTCTTGTGCCCCGGATTGGCTGGAGACACGGGCTCCGAAGGCGTCCAGTCCGGCGGCGACGGGTCGTATCCCGTGCCGACCGCCCGCAGATCGACGGGCTCGCCGGTATCTTCCCAGCGAAGTTCTGAGCTGTGCGGGCGGTAAAGCAGCGCGCGCGCGTATCCGTTCCGGCCCGCCATCGCGAGCCGGTATTCAAGCATTTCAGTCATGTCAGGGCACCTTGATCTGATTGCGCGCGAGCGCGCCGTTCTCTTGTTCGTCGAGCCACGCAAGGACCCGATGTTTTTCACGGGACAGCCGGCAGTCGAGTTCGTGGGTCTGGGACAGATGGCAATTGCCACGGCACCAGGAGCGGACCGGGCAGGCTTGGCACTCGGCGCTTTTTACCCAGCGCCAGGCATGATCGAGTGCCGCCTGCTCGATCTGATCTCGCGGCCCGGTCTCGTCGAAGAGATGGCCGGTCCGAAAACCGCGCTTCACACTGTGGTGGCAGGCATAGCGGTTGCCGGCGAGATCGACCGACAGATGGCTGGCGCTGTGGCACAGGGGCTCGACAGGAGCCGCCGTGCGCGCCAAACCGCGCCGCCACTCATCGAGATGGCCGTCGAAGAACAGGCTGGCATGTCGATGGCCCGCCAGCCGCATCCGCGCCAGCTCCCAGAGGTGCTCGACATGGCGGTCGAGGCTCTCGGGCGTGAACCAGTAGCGTGGCGCGCACCCCCTGGTCGTGCGAACCCAATGGGCATATGGCCAGAACGGCCGGCCGTATTCCGCTTCGAGCCGGTCGAGCTTTTCGAACAGCGGCCAGATGACCGGGTTCTCGGCGGTGAACAGAAAGGAAATGCTCGACCGCTTGAGCCTGCGCACCATGTCCCATGCCGGCTGGCCGAACTCGCCATGGTCGCTGACGACGACGTAGAAGCTCCAGTCGTTCATCGGCCCAATGAAATCCGGCGCCAGCAGACTGCCGTTGGTCGTGATGCGCACGAAGTCGAAAGTCAGCCCCGCCCGCTCGAATGCCATATGAATGGCGCTGATCTCGCGCCAATAGAGCAGCGGCTCGCCGCCCCAATAGTCGATCCGCTTGATCCCTTTCTCCCGGACGAATGGGACGACACGCTCGATGAAGGGCTCGATCGGGTGACGCCGCCGCACGGCATCGGGCGCATCGAGTTCCTGTAGGCAGTAGCTGCACGAGAAATTGCAGGCATAGCCGAGGAAGATGTTGAGCATGGCGGCTCAGACGACGCGTACCGTCAGTTCGGCAACGCTCGTGAAATGCCGGAAGCCGACCTTCACCCTGAAGCTGTCGCCGACCTCCAGCCCCAATGCGCCGACCCGGAACTTCGCCTTGCCTTTTTCGGTGGAGATGCGCTGCTTTGGCAGATAGCCGCCGGTCGGCTCCAGATAGAGCTCGGCATCGGCATCGCGGATCGCCTTGCCTGTCCCATCCACGAGCTGCGCCGTCACGGTGCCATAGGCATCGGGCGCCAGATCGATGGCGTCGGTCGAAAGTGCGATCTCAGCAAATGGCTTATGAGCGCCCCGGAGCACGTCCGCATAGGTGACTTCGACGCCGGGATCGAGATTTCCGACCAGGCCGAAATCGCGATGCAGCGCCACGCTGAAACTGCAGCTGTCGAAATCGCAGATCGCGAAGGGCGCATAAATCTGAAGCGAGCAGTTCCGCACGGCCGTAGCGAGCAGCCTCGGCGTCCTGGCCTTGGTTTCGCGCGTCATCACGAAGCGGTTGAACGGCACCTGCGGGATGCCGGCGTGATCGAGCGGAAACACCCAATTCCCACGGTCCGACCATTCGCCTTTGCCGAGCATGCCATCGAGATCGAGGCAGACGCCGCCGAGTTCCTCGAAGATGCGCCCATCAAGTGTCGACGACAGGAGAAGGCCGGGGATGGGACGGCGGCGGAACATCGCGCTCGGCCATGCATCGGCGTGCTCGGTGAGCAGGCGCTCGGCTTCCGGCCGCGTGATCGGATTGGCGTGTTCCACATCGGCGACCAGCTCGCGGAACGTGCGGCAGGTCACCTTGCGACGATCGCGCCGCACGAGCACGAGGATCGGC
>JBILXZ010000118.1:0-3029 GCA_044378015.1 Tagaea sp. | reverse complement strand
CGTCATCGATGGCGGTCCCGAGCATGCCGAGACTTGGAGCCAACTCTCAGGCCTGCTCGACAGGACGTGGCCGCATGCCCATGGCGCGCGGCTCGGTCTAGCGAAACTCGGCATCGATAGCGGCTACGAATCAGCGGCCGTCTATGCCTGGGCACGATCGGCAGGCCATGCGCAGGTCGCACCCGTGAAGGGTGTCGAAGGCTTCAACCGGGCGGCACCCGTCGTTGGTCCGAGTTTCGTCGATGTCACGGAAGCCGGCCGCAAGCTGCGGCGCGGCGCCCGTCTCTGGACGGTCGCCGTGGCGACGTTCAAAAGCGAGACCTATCGGCATCTGCGGCTCATGCGCCCGACCGACGAGGAAATCGCCGAGGGGTCGCAGTATCCGGCGGGCTTCGTGCATCTGCCGCGCGGGCTCGAAGCGGAGTGGGTGAAGCAGCTCGTCGCCGAGCAAGTCGTGAGCGTGAAGACCCGTCGGGGATTCCAGCGGCTCGAATGGCAGAAGCTTCGCGAACGCAACGAGGTCCTCGACTGCCGGGTTTACGCCCGGGCGGCCGCCTGGATCGCGGGCGCGGATCGATGGACCGATGAGAAATGGCGCGATCTGGAAGATCAGGTCGGACCCGCGCCTGAAGGAATCGTCGATGTGAAACCCGATGCGTCGATCACAGCCGGTGTGCTGGCGCGTGTTCCCGTTGCCGGTGGCAAACGTCGATCCGACTGGCTCTCGGGCGTGGATAAAGGATGGTTGCGATGAGCTGGACCAACGCGGAACTCGATGCGCTGCGACGTGCCTACGCGTCTGGCACATTGCGGGTCAGCTACGACGGCAAGACAGTCGAATACGGCTCCGCCGCCGACCTATTGTCGCGGATCCGCACGATCGAGCGTGAAATCACTGGGGGTGCCGAAAACCGTCCCCCCGTCGCCGGTTTCGCCGGGTTCTCGCGCGGGGAGCGCTGATGCGCCGCGTCACCTGGCTTGACCGGGCGATCGGATCGGTCGCACCCCGGGCGGCACTTCGCCGTGTGCAGGCGCGAGAGAGCTTCGATGCTTTGGCGCGCGGCTATGACGGCGCTGCCAAGGGACGGCGAACCGATGGCTGGCGCGCGGCCGGATCATCGGCCGACAGCGAGATTGCCGTCGCTGGCGGGCTGCTCCGCGATCGCATGCGTGATTTGGTGCGCAACAATCCGCACGCCGCCAAGGCGGTGTCGGTTTTGGTCAACAACATCATCGGCTCCGGCATCATCGCCCGTGCCGCCAGCGGAAACGACAAACTCGACACGCAGGTCAATGCGCTCTGGGAGGCATGGTCGGCGCGCTGCGATGCCGACGGCCAGCTCGACTTTCTCGGTCTGCAAACCTTGGCCTGTCGGCAGATGATCGAAGCAGGCGAAGTGCTGCTGCGTCGCCGCCCGCGTCGCGCGAATGACGGACTGGACGTGCCGCTGCAGCTGCAGTTGCTCGAAGCCGACATGCTCGATGCCGGGCGCAATGGCGATCTCGCGGATGGTGGTCGTGTCGTCCAGGGGATCGAGTTCTCAAGCCTCGGACAGCGGCGTGCCTTCTGGCTGTTCGCGCAGCACCCGGGCGACAGCGTGGTCACGACGCGGCGGCGTCTCGACAGTCTTGCGATCCCGGCTGCCGACATCGTGCATCTATATGAGAAGCAGCGCATGCAGGTACGCGGCGTGCCGTGGGGCACGCCGGTCATGCGCGCACTGCGCGATCTCGACGACTGGACGCAAGCCGAGCTGGTTCGCAAGAAGACCGAAGCCTGCGTGGTCGGCATCGTGCTTGGCGCCGATGAGGCCGAGCAGGGAATAGCACCGTCCGTGGTGGACGCCGACGGCAACCGGGTCGAACAGTTCGAACCGGGCCTCATCGCCTATGCGCGCGGCGGCAAGGATATCCGCTTCAATCAGCCGGCAACGACGGCCGGTGTGGCGGAGTGGCTGCGCGCCCAGCTGCACATCGTGGCGGCGGGTTTCCGGATGCCCTACGAGCTGCTGACCGGCGATCTCAGTCAGGTCAATTACTCGTCGATCCGTGCCGGGCTTGTCGAGTTTCGCCGCCTGATCGATGCGGTCCAGTGGCAGATCGTCATCCCGATGCTCTGCCAGCCCACTTGGGACTGGTTCACCGAGCAGGCCTGGGCGGCTGGCAAGCTCCCGCAGCCGCGCATCCCGGTCGAATGGTCGCCGCCGCGTTTTGAGGCGGTCGATCCGCTGAAGGACGCCATGGCCGATCTCTTGGCGATGCGGTCCGGCACGATGACGCTGGCGCAAGCGATCGCCCGTCAGGGCCACAACCCCGATGCTGTGCTCGCCGAGATCGCTGCCATGAACGCCAAGATCGATGCGCTGGGACTGATTTTCGACAGCGACCCGCGCCGGGTCACCAAGACCGGCGTGATGCAGCCCGATCCAGGGCTCACCTCTACGTAAGGACGACAACATGCATGGCACGATCGAACTGCCGGCGATGCGCCGCGCAGCCGACCTATTGCCGGCCACGCTCGACGAGCAGGATCGCTCGATCGAGGTGGTCTGGTCGACGGGCGCAAGGGTCCGGCGGCAGCCGCTATTCGGCGAGCCGTTCGACGAAGAACTCAGCATGGACCCGAGCAGCGTGCGGCTCGAACGGCTCAATGCCGGGGGGCCGCTGCTCAAGGTCCATGATCTCCGCACGCTCGACAGCGTCATCGGCTCCGTCGTGCCGGGGACTGCCAGGATCGATAGCGGTCGGGGCATTGCCCGGGTCCGCTTCAGCGAGCGCGACGATGTCGAGCCGATCTGGGCCGATGTGCGGGCGGGCCATCTGCGCGCCGTCTCCATTGGCTATCAGGTCCATCGCTTCGAGGTCAGCCGACCCGCCAATGCGCCGGAGGTCTGGCGCGCGGTCGACTGGACACCTTTCGAGATTTCCGCGGTCCCGGTCGGGGCCGATCCGGCGGCCGGCTTCCGTTCGGTTGACCCGCTGATCCCCTGCGTCGTGGACCGGGACGACGCTTCCCAACAGATGAGGAC
>JBILXZ010000067.1:0-11918 GCA_044378015.1 Tagaea sp. | reverse complement strand
AAATCGCTGACCGGCTCGCGAAACACGAAGCGGCCGCCGGGTTTGAGGATGCGGAAGATCTCGGCAAACAGCGCTTGGCGGTCGTTGACGTGGTGAATGCCGCCCAGCATCAGCACTGTGTCGAAAGCGGCATCGGTCAGCGGCAGCCGCGTGGCGTCGCCTTGCACGAAAAGATGGCGCTGCATGCCCTCGCGCGCCGCCGCAGCTGCCAGCATGTTAGTGGAGATATCGACGCCAACACCGTCGCCGGTACGCGTGCCCAGCAGAGCAAGCCCGTCGGCCTGGCCGCAGCAGATTTCGGCGACGGCTTGCGTGCAGCAGCCCACGAGCGCTTCTTCGAGTGCGGCGTCGAGATAGGCCGCGTAGACTTGACTGTGCGGATAGGCGAGATTCTCGAGGTACAGCGTCACGAGCTGGTCGTAATGCGCCTTTTGCCGGTCGGCGTCGGTCGACAGCGTTTCGTGCGCGAGCAGGGCGATGCCGTCGGGGCGGATTGGATAGCGATGCTGTGCGTCCGGCGTTTCGAGCGCGCCGTCGACCGCGCGAAGCGCCGCTCCCGTTTCGGGACAGCGGAGCAGCGCCAGTCGTTGGGCGGGCCAGTCGGACGGCGAATTCGACAAAACGGGACTCCGGCAAGGGTGCGGCGGATCCGCACGGCAGCGCCCGCTAGATAGGGGTCTGGCGCCGTTCAGGTCAAGCGCTGCGCCCTACCGGACTTTACGGACTCCGGATGCTGTGCTAAGGCCGCGCTCGCCGGTGGGGCGATGCGGCCGACTTCTTTCGAAACACCCTCGAAACCACAAAGGCTTTGCACGCAATGCTGACATCCTTGCGCCGCGCAGTTCGCGGCATGCTTCCCAAAGTGACCGTGACGAATCGAGCCCCCGACCGCGATTTCGTGAAGCGGTACGTGTGCGCGAAACTGCGCGCCGACGGCACGATGGTCGATATCGGGGCGGGTACCGGTACGGGCCCCGAGAGCTTCATGCTCGAAACCGGCTTGGCGCCGCAAAACTGCGTTCTGATCGAAGCGTGCCCCGACAATTTCCGGTACCTCGCGCAGCGCTGCGCTTCGTCGCGTCTGCTGAACATCGCGATCGCCGACTGCGACGGCACCGTGCCCTTCTACGTGACCAAAGATCCGAAATGGGAAGGCTCGTCCAAGTCGAACACGATCATCGACGGGGTCATGGAAGAGAAATACCTCTCTTCCGTCCGGCGCATCGAAGTGCCCGCGCGCACGCTTGCAAGCCTGTTCGCCGAGCAGAAACTCGACAAGGTCGAGCTCATGATGGTCAATTGCGAGGGTGCCGAGTATTTTATCTTCCGCAACGGCATCGACTGCCTGCGCAACACGCGATTCGTGTGGCTCGAGTTCCACGGCTTCTCGCGCGCCCTCAATAAATTTATCGACGAAAAACGCCGCATCTTCGACATCTTCGAAGAGGCGGGTTTCACGCGCGTCGCGGGCATGAAGCGCGACGAAATCGACCAGTCGTTCGTGCACACGATGGTGCTTTTCGAGCGACTCGCCTAGGGGGACGGAACCATGATCGCAAGCGTTCGAAGCCGAATCGGGGATTGGCTGCAGATGCGCGCCATCAAGCGCCACGGCTCGCGTGTGGGCTGGCAGATCGCAGGGCGCTACAGCGACTTTTGGAAAAAGGCGCGCAGCACCTGCCCCAAACCCGCGCCGACCGAGCCCGTTATCCGCGAGGCCGTCGCAACGTTCGCGCGCGAGCGCGTGGCCGCATTCCATGTGCCCGAAGCCGAAGCCATCGCGCGCCGCATGGCCCAGCGCATCGACGCGCGCGAAGCGGCGGGCGAAAAAGTCTGGCGCGACCGCATCGGCGAAAACAGCAACGCCAACTATGCGGGCGATCTGTGGCACGATTTTCCGGAAGTGAAGGAAATTCTCCAAGGTCCGCTCGGCCCCTTTCTCGAAGGCCATTTCGGCTGCGCCTACAAGATCTTCTTCGCGACGATGTATCTCTCGGTCCACGTGCCGGCCGGGCCAAAAAGCTCGTCGCTCTGGCACAGCGACAGCGGTCCGGGCAGTTGCGTCAACGTGATGTTCTACATCGACGACACGGCACCCGAAGACGGCGCCATCGAGCTCTTGCCGTGGCAGCACGCACTCGAGATATTCGCGCGCGAGCGGCCCGAAATTCGCCGCCGTCTTGCCGAACGGGGCATCGACGCGCCGTCCAAAGAGGTCCGCCGCGATCTGCTGTGCGCGTGGTACGCCGAAGAAATCGCCGTGAAATACGCCGACAGCGTTCGCGAACCGGTCGGACGCGCCGGGCTGATCGCGGCCTTCGCCAACAACACGATCCACCGCGGCGGCTTTCCGCAACCTGGCCGCCGCCGTCGCGTCGTGATCTTCCACGCCTACCCGTCGGACCGCCCGACCGACTGGGCGCTCTACGACGCCAAAGGAATCGGCAAAGGCGAGTCGTATCCGGCGGATCCGGCGGCCCGATTCTGAGCATGGCACGGCTTCTCAAAATCGCTCTGCGCCGGCTGTTCGACGGCGTGTTCCGGCCGACGCGCGTGTTCGTGACGGCGCGTTCGGCGCTGCGCTACCTCGTGTCGCAGCCGCGGATCTTCGATCTCGTGTCGCTTGCCCTGCAGCTGCGCTGGATCGGCGGCGTCTTGGCCATGGAACGGCAGAACGCCGCGAGCCAGGGGCCGCTTGCGGCCTCGCACGACTACAACGCCGGCGTGACGATTTCGAAGCTGGTCACGTCGACCCGGCGCGCCGAACCCGTCTACCGCGTCGCCGGCATTGCGACCCGCGATCTGTCGCAAGACCGCCTGCTGATCGTGGGCCCGCGCAACGTGCAGGAGTTTCTGATCGCGTGGATCCACGGCTTCGCCTGGCGCCGCATCGCCGCGATCGATCTCTACGCGAGCCATCCGAAGATCCGCGTGATGGACATGCACAATATCGAGCATCCGCCCGAAAGCTTCGACGTGGTGACGATGGTCAACACGCTCGGCTACGCGAACGACATTCCGCAGGTGATCGCCGGCGTGTTCCGCGTGCTGGCCCCCGGCGGGCGCTTCTGCTTCACGCACGCGCACTGGCCCGCGAGCACGGCGTTCGCGGGCGATCTGGTGTCCGGCGAAACGGTGCTCGACTATTGCCGCGCCGCCGGGTTCCGCGTCTATTTCCACGAATTCCGCACGCAGACGAACAGCAAGAACAGTCTGCAGACCAGCCATTTCGTCGGCGTCGAGAAGCCGGCCTTGCCGCAGGCCGTCGGCGCGTGAAGCAAGGCGGCATGGCATCGGTCTTTCATGCACTGGCCGGCACCTGGGGTCTGCTGACGCTGCGCCAAAAATTTGCGGCGGTCGTCATCGCGGTCCTGTCGGTGGGCGCAAGCATGTTCGAACTGGCCGCTCTTTCCACGACGGTGCCGTTCGTCTCGCTGCTGATGGATCCCAAAGCGCTCGACGCGTTTCCGCGGGTCGCTTCCTTCCTGCGGCAGGTCGGAATCGCCGCGGACCAGACGGGCGTCACGTGGCTCGGTGCCGTCGTGGTCGCGGCCCTCTTCCTGGCGGCGGCCTTTCGGCTCGCGACGAATTTCGCGGTCGAATTTTTCGCCCTGCGCATCACCAATTCGCTCGTGCGGTCCGTGATGGACCGAACCTTGCGGGCACCCTACGGTTGGCTCAAAGGCCAGAATGTCGCGGCCCTGTCGCAGCGCATCACGACCGATGCCGCGACGGTCGGGCAGACGATCTATCCGGGCGGGCTCGAACTGCTCTACAGCCTCGCCATTCTGCTGCTGGGGCTCGGCGTCGTGCTGGCCAACGCGCCGCCGCAAGCGCTGCTGGCCATCGCGGCGATCGCAGGCCTGAGCGTGGCCGTCTTCGCCGCGATGAACCCGGCGATGGCGCGCCAGGCTTCGGTGTTCCGCGACCGCGTCGTCGAGGCGAACCGGCTCGCCTTCGAAACCTTCGAGATGCACAAGGCGGTAAAGGTTGCCGCCGTCGAACGCACGTTCGTCCTGCGCTACATCGGCGCGTTCCGGGATCTCAATCTCGCGCGCCTGCAGATGACGCTCACGAACAAAGCCGTGCCGATGCTGACTTTGCTGCTCGGGCAGATCGGGCTGGTTGTCGTTTCGCTGGCGCTGCTCCATTCGGGCATGACGGCGGAAGCGCTCGTCGCCCAGCTGACGTTCATGGTCGTCGTCGTTGCGCGCGTTCTGCCCACGGCCGCCGGCCTGTCCGGATCGATCAACAAGATGATCAAGGCCGTTCCGCACTACGACGGACTGATACGGCTGCTCGGCGAACTCGATGGGTTCGAACGCGCAGCCGCCGAAAAGAACAAAGCGCCCGTTCTGGAGTGGCGCACGCTTTCCTTGCACGACATCGTGTTTCGCCACCCGGGCGCCGAGCGCGACCAGCTTGTCGGCCTGTCGCTCGAATTCCAGCGCGGCGGCCGCTACGGCATCGTCGGTCCTTCCGGATCGGGCAAAAGCACGCTCATCGACATTCTTCTCCGCCTTGTGGCACCGACATCGGGCGTCTTGCGCCTCGACGGGCAGGACATCTCCGCCTATGCGCGCGCATCGTGGCTGTCGCGCATCGGCTATGTCGGGCAGGAAATCCCGATCGTCGACGATACGGTTCGGCGAAACGTGGCGTTCGGCATCGACGATTCGCGCATCGACGATGCGCGCGTGTGGCGCGCACTTGCCGACGCGGGCCTCGCGGACGAGATCCGCAGTCTGCCCGCGGGTCTCGATGCGGCGATGGGCCAGGCGGGCGGGCGCATGTCCGGCGGCCAGCGCCAGCGCCTGGCGATCGCGCGCGCGCTCTACAACGACGTCAGCCTCATCCTGCTCGACGAAGCGACAAGCGGCCTCGATCCCGCCACCGAAGCGAGCGTGCTGCGCAATCTGCTGAACCTGCCGCGCGAGGTCACGCTGATCATGGTGACGCACCGGCTCGGCACGACGGCGCTGTGCGACAAGGTCTACGTGCTCATGGAAGGCCGGCTTGCGGAGAACGACGATTTTCTGCGCAACGCCTGAGAGCGGCGCTGCGGCGACGCGCCGATAGCGCGCGACGAGACGGCCAAATTCTCCTTGCGAAGTTCACGCGTTCGCAACAAAACTCACGGCGCTAGACCTGCAATCTCAAACCAGCTGTAGGCAAAAATGGAACGCACCCTGAAGATCGGCGACCGCGCCATCGGCGACGACGCGCCGCCCTTCGTGATCGCCGAGATCGGAATCAACCACGAAGGAAGCCTCGACAAGGCGATCCGCATGGTCGACGACGCCGCGACCGTGGGTGCCGAATGCGTGAAGTTCCAGTGCCACGTCGTCGACGACGAAATGATCCCGAACGACGTCGTGCCCGGCAACGCAAACGAGTCGATCGAAAAGATCATCCGGCGCTGCACGTTCGACGAGGCGCAAGAACGCTTCCTGAAGGGCTACGTCGAAAAGAAGGGGATGCTCTATCTGAGCACGCCGTTTTCGCGCGCGGCCGCCGACCGCTTGGAGAGCATGGGCGTGCTGGCCTACAAGATCGGTTCGGGCGAGTGCAACAACACGCCGCTCATCGAGCATATCGCCTCGTTCAAGAAGCCGATCATCTTGAGCACCGGCATGAACGACATCCCGAGCATCGAAAGGTCGGTCGCTGCGATCGGCAAATACGGCACGCCCTTTGCGCTTCTGCACTGCACGAGCGTCTATCCGACGCCCTACAGACTCGTGCGCTTGGGCGCGATCGGCGAACTGCGCGCTGCCTTTCCCGACGCGCCGATCGGCCTCTCCGACCATACTAAAACGATCTATCCGTGCCTAGGCGCCGTTTCGTTGGGGGCGAGCATTCTCGAGCGGCACTTCACGTCCGATGCCGCGTGGCTGGGGCCGGACATCGAAGTTTCGATGACGCCGGAAGAACTGCAGCGCATGATCGTCGGGTCGGCCGCGATTTGGGAGAGCCGCGGCGGGCGCAAGGCCATTCTTGCCGAAGAGGCGCCGACCATTGCGTTTGCATACGCCTCGGTCGTCAGCACCCGCGCAATCGCGAAGGGCGACAAGCTCGACGGATCGAACATTTGGGTGAAGCGGCCGGGGACCGGCGAAATTCGCGCGATCGAATTCGAGGCCGTCGTCGGGCGCCATGCGAACCGGGACATTCCGGCCGACACGCAGCTGAAAAGAGACTGGCTGTCGTGAGTGCGCCGAAAAAAATCACCTTTCTCACGGCGACGCGCGCCGATTTCGGAAAACTGCAGCCGTTGATCGCATCGATCTATCGCGACGACGCTTACGACGTGCAGATTCTCGCGACGGGCATGCACTTGCTCGCGGAATACGGGTTGACCGTCAACGAGATCTATCGCGCTGGTTTCAGGCGCATCCACGCCATTTCGAACCAGGACATCGGCGACGGAATGTCGGACGCGCTCGCCAGCACGGTGCAGCTCGTGTCGCGCTATCTCGACCACAACGAAACCGACTTGCTCGTCGTGCACGGCGACCGAATCGAGCCGATGGGCGCCACGCTTGCGGCGTGCCTCAAGAACGTGCGCGTCGGTCATATCGAGGGCGGCGAGGTTTCGGGCACAATCGACGAGATGCTTCGCCACTCGATTTCGAAGCTTTCGCAGGTCCATTTCGTCTCGAACAATGTCGCGCGCGACAGGCTGGTCCAGATGGGGGAGGCGCCGAGTTCGGTCTTCGTGATCGGTTCGCCGAGCCTCGACATAATCCTGTCGAAGAAACTGCCCGACCTTGCGGCGGTGAAGCGGCACTACGAAATCCCGTTCGAGCGCTACCTCCTTCTGCTGTTTCATCCGGTCACCACCGAGCAGAACACCTTCGCGGAAGCGAACACCATCGTCGATGCGATCCTGGCCGGCGGGTACAATGCCGTCGTCGTTCTCCCGAACAACGACGCGGGCCGGGCCGAGATCTGCAAAGCCTATCGACGGCTGGAAAATCGGCCGCAGATTCGGATATTCCCCTCCATACGCTTCGAAAGCTACCTGACGCTCCTCAACAACGCGACGTGCATCGTCGGCAATTCGAGTTCTGGCATCCACGAAGCGCCCGTGTTCGGCGTGCCAAGCGTGAATATCGGCACGCGCCAGCATCTGCGGTCGAACGCGCCGTCGATCGTCTCGGTGGCGGGCGACGCAGCCGCGATCCGCAATGCGGTGGACGACGCGCTGAAAAGCCCGCGACTCGCGCCGACGTTCGATTTCGGCCACGGCAATAGTGCCGCAAACTTCAAGGACGTTCTCGACGGCGGGCGCATCTGGGACATTCCGATCCAGAAGCATTTCCTCGACAGCGGCCTGCACGGCTGATTTCCACGGGAGGCGACGGTGATTGCGATCATTGCCGCGCGCGGCGGCTCGAAGCGCGTGCCGAAGAAAAATCTCAGACCGCTCGCGGGCAAGCCGCTGATCGCGTTCTCGATCGAGGCAGCCCTCAGTGCGGGCATTTTCAGCGACGTCGTCGTGACGACCGAAGACGACGAGATTGCCGAGGCCGCGTCGCGGTTCGGCGCTTCCGCGATTGCCCGTCCGCTGCAGTTTGCGCGCGACGATTCGCCGAGCTGGGAGGCGATCGTGCATGTGCTCGAGCAGCCGCAGTTCGAAAAGAGCGACTCGTTCTGCCTGCTCCAGCCGACTTCGCCGCTGCGGACCGCGCGCCATATCGCCGAGGCGCATCGCCTGTTTGCGCAAGGCTCGGGACGCCCGGTCGTCAGCTGCACGCGACCGCACGCGCATCCCTACAAATGCCTGGTCGAAATCGAGGGCGCGTACCGGCCGGTGCTTGCGCTCGAAGATCTCGAAAGTCCGGATCAGTCCTTGCCGCGCGCATTGGCGCCGAACGGCGCGATCTACATGGCGCAATCGTTGCCCTACCGCGCGCAAAGATCGTTCTTCCGTCCGCTGCCGATATGGTACGAGATGGCGGCATCCGCAAGCATCGACATAAACGCGCAAGAGGATTTTGCATTTGCGGAGTTCGCGCTCTCGAAGACTGCACAGGGCTGATTCCAATATGAGCGTTCCATTCAAGATCCTCCATGTCGCGAGCTTCTACGGCAATGTCGGCGATGCGGCCAACCATGCCGGTTTCATGCACCATTTGGGCGGCGCGATCGCCAACCCGAGCGTCACACAGCTCGAAATCCGGCGCAGCTATTGGGGCGAATGGGCCTTCGACGATGATTTCGTCGATCTTGCGAATGCCCACGATCTCGTCGTCTTCGGCGGCGGCAATTTCTTCGAATTGTGGGTCGAGAAGTCGCGGACAGGCTGCACGATCGATCTGCCGCCCGAACTCGTCGCCAAGATTCGGACGCCGATCTACTTCAACGGCCTCGGTTGCGACCCTTACAAAGGCGCTTCGGAACAGAGTCTCGATCGTTTCCGCCGTTTCCTAGATTGTCTGCTCCAGTCGCCGCGTATTCGCGTGACGTGCCGCAACGACGGATCGCGGCACACGCTCAACGAAATCGTCGGGCGGCAATACGGTGCCGCCGTGGCGGAGGTTCCCGACGGCGGATTCTTTGTTGGCGACGCGTTGGGGCCGCGTGCAACGGCATCGTCGTCGGCGCCCGTTCTGGGCATTTCGCTCGCAGGCGACATGCCCGAACTGCGTTTCGGACAGTCCAAGTGCGGCTGGTGTTCGCTGACCCAGAAGGAATTCGTCGATCAAATTTCGGAAGCGCTGACATGGCTACATGCGCGCCGGCCGGAACTGCAGTTCGTCTTTTTTCCGCACATTTTCCGCGATCTTGCGGCCATCTCGTCGGTTCTCGACAGCCTGCCCGACCGTATTCGGCGCATGCATTGCCGGGTCGCACCCTATGTGAGCGGTCCGGACAGTCACAAGACGATCTTCGCCGAATACGCCGCGTGCACGGCCGTCTTCGGGATGCGGTTCCACTCGGTCGTCTGTTCGATCGGCTTCGGCTTGGCGCCGATCGGTCTCGTCACCTATCCCAAGATACTCGATACGCTCGAGGGTATCGGTCTCCAGGAGCTCGCCTATCGGTACGACCTGCCGGACGCGCCAGCGCTCGGCGCGCGGCTTGAAGCCGCACTGAGCCCGACCCCCGACCTTCTCAAGTGCGTCGCGGACGTCAACGCGAAACTGAAGCACGACATGGCGGCGTGCATCTCCGGAATATCCGGTTGGCTGCGCGTCGGAGGTTGAGAAGTGAAAATCGCCGTCTTTCTGGACCACGACATCGTCATCAGGAATTTCGCGCTCGGCGGCGCTTTCGCCGGCATCGAGACTGCGCACGACGTCACCTATGTGCTGCCGGATCCGAGCTTCAAGCGCCGCGTGACGATCGGCCCCGGCACCGCGAAGCTTCGGGGCAAAGTGAAGCATCTGCCGATTCTGCCGAAACGCCATACCGTTTGGTCGCGGCTTTTCCACGTGCACCGCATGCGGTGGCGGAAAGGTCCGCAAGCCAAGTATCTTCGCTTCTCGTCGCGCGTCGCCGTGGGACGGTTCCACGCAATTCAGTTCACGCTGCTTGCCCTTCCGGGGGTTTTCCAGCTCTATCGGGCCTTCGGAGATCTGCGGCTTGCGGCCAATCCGAACGTCGAACTCGAACGCTTTTTGAAAGACGAAAAGCCCGATCTGATCATCCACCCGACGGTCATGGACGGCCTGTTCGTGAACGACGTCGTCGAATACGGTCAACGTCATTCGATCCCCGTCTTTCTGTTGATGAACTCGTGGGACAATATATCGACGCTGCGATATCTGCATAAACTGCCGACACGCCTTTTCGTGTGGGGCCAGCAGACGATGGAGCATGCGCGGCAGTATTTCGGGATCGCCGAGCCGCAGGTTGTGCGTTTCGGCGCCGCACAGTTCGACATCTACCGCGTCCCGGCGGCGACCTCGCGCGAGACGTATCTGCGCGCGAACGGACTGCCGCTGGACAAGGCGATCCTCATGTATGCCGGCTCGTCGAAAATTCTCGACGAGTACAGCCATCTCCTGGTGCTGGAGGCGTGGATCGCCGAGAATCCCGACAAGGGCGTCCATGTCTTCTACCGGCCGCATCCCTGGGGTATCGGGGGCAAGAACGGGCCACGAATTCTCGACCACCCGTGGCGACACGTCACGATCGACCCGTCGATGGTCGAATATCTCGAGCGCGTCCGGGCGGGCTGGGACGGCGTCTATCTGACGGACTACGGCGTCATGCGCGACGCACTCACGCATGTCGATGCCGTCGTCTCACCGCTTTCGACCGTGATCGTGGAGGCCGCCGTCATGGGCAAGGCATCGATGTGCTATCTGCCGACCGAAGAGGACTCGATCAGTTTCAAGCGGGTCTCGCCGCTGCAGCACTTCGTGCCGATCTACGAGTCGCAGGACTTCATTACGGCCCGAACGCAGGCCGAGTTCCTGCCGAATGTGGAAGCGCTCATCGAACGCAGCCGATCGCCCGGGATCGCGCAGCACATGCGCAAGGCGGCAAGTTTCTTTGCCGACAGTTTCGCGGAAAGCTATTCGACGCGGCTGCTTGCGTATGTCGACGCATTCTTCGTGCGTGCGGGCGGCTCGAAAGGCGGCCCGAAAACCGGCGGCGGTTCTTGATTTCCATGGCCAAGACGGGTCCGCGTTTCCTGTTTCTCTATCCCGGCGAAAGTCGGCGCCGGCGCTTGGCGGCCCTTGCCAGCGGCGAAGTGCCGCGTGATTTTTTCTACGGCTATCTAGCGCTCGAAGCGGCGGGGCGCAGCTGCGCCATCGGCGACACGCGCACCGATCCGCCGGGCATGTTCGCGCGCCTCGAGCTGCAGTGGGAGCATCTGCGCAATCGGTTTCTGGTGTTCGGCATGTCGCGCCAGCGCGTGCTTGCCCTTGATCCTGTGTTCGCGCAGTGCGACGTAGCGCTGAGTTTCACCGATGCGTTCAGCCTGTCGATGGGCTATTGGCGTAGCCCGTCGAAGCACCCCTATCTTGCCGGCGGGTTCCACGGTCTGGCCGACATCCATATGCGCGCGCGCACTTGGGCGCGGCCGTTCGTGCAGCGCCGCATTGCGCGCGCGGTCAAAGGGATCGACCATCTCTTTTTTTTCGGCGAGGTCGATCGGCTGCAGTCGATCGCGATGTACGGCATCGATCCTGCGCGCACGTCGCTGTTCAAGTTCGGCATCGACGACGCTTTCTGGACGCCGGGCACGGATGGTGCGGAAGACAAGCTCGTCTTCGCGGTCGGCTCCGATCCGCAGCGCGACTATGCCACGCTTGCGGCGGCCCCCACGACCGCACCGATGCGCCTCCTCACCAGCCTGCCCGTTATTGTGCCCCCGGGCCGCCAGATCGAGCTTGTGCGCGGCAATCTCTATGGCTCGCCGATCACCGACAGCGTGCTGCGCGATCTCTACCGGCGTGCGGCCGTCGTTGCGGTTCCGCTGCAAGACGTCTACCAGCCCAGCGGCTATTCGGTGACGTTGCAGGCGATGGCCTGCGGCAGGCCCGTGGTGCTGAGCCGTAATCGCGGCCTGTGGGATCCCGAAATCTTCAAATCCGGCGAGAATTGCATTCTTGTACCCCCCGGCGACGCGCAGGCGCTTGGTGCAGCGATCGATCTGCTGATGGGCGACGAAGCCTTGCGTCGCCGCATCGGCGCCGCCGCGCGCGAAAGTGCGGTGCACCATTTTTCGCTTGGCCGCATGGACCAGGCCATCGTCGCCTTGGCCGACCGGCTGGCGGCCGAATCGCGGAGTGCCCGATGAACGCGTTGTTGCGGCGACTTGCCGATCTGCTGCCGCCGGCGTTGCGTGCGCGTCTGCGCGACGCGGTCAAAAGCCCGCGCCGCGCGGACGAAGAATGGCTGCCCTACCGCACCGCTCTGTTCGACGAACTCAAAGAAATCGCGGGTGCGCAGCGTTT
>JBILXZ010000066.1:0-12045 GCA_044378015.1 Tagaea sp. | reverse complement strand
CGGCCGAGCGGCGTGCAAGGGCCCACACGCGCTGCATGTCCATCGCGCGGCGCATGCCGGGTTTGAAGGCTTCGACCGCCCGCGCCTGGAACTCTTCGGCTTCAGCAATCCAGTGCGCGCGCTCCTGAGTCTGCGGCAAGGCGCCGAGCTTCAGAAGATGGACGAGAAGTTGGCGCAGGTACGATTCGACCTCGCGCAATTCGCGTTTCCCCAAATCCTCAATCTCCTCGGCGACGTTGCCGATATCGACGCGGTTTCCAACCAGGGCAGGCGCCAATTCGCGC
Organism: Tagaea sp.; assembly: GCA_044378015.1. Lineage (GTDB taxonomy): Bacteria > Pseudomonadota > Alphaproteobacteria > CACIAM-22H2 > CACIAM-22H2 > Tagaea. The sequence goes on along the minus strand of JBILXZ010000066.1, from coordinate 11,761 downwards.
AGCGCCGATGCCTGGTCTTGGGTCCAGGCGTAAAAATCCTCGTCGTAGGTCGGGCGCGGATCGGCAGGCATTTTCCGATTTTACCCGATCGCTTCCGCATCGGCAATGCGAGGGGCGGCAGCCGCTACAGCCGTGCCTTGAGGCTGGCAAACACGGCTTCGAACATTGCTTGCGTCAGCACGCCGGTGTTCGTGTTGTAGCGCGAGCAATGGTAGCTGTCGGCGAGGATCAGGCCGCCGGGCAGATCGTGCAAAACGCCGTGCGCGAATTTCGCTTGGCCCGCTTTGAGCGCGAGCGTTTTCAACACCGCGTTGTGGGCGAGATGGCCCAGGGCCAGGATCGCTTTCAGGTTCGGCATTGCCGAAATCTCGCCGGCCAGAAACGGGCGGCAGGTTTTTTCTTCGGCCGGCAGCGGTTTGTTGGCGGGCGGCAGGCAGCGCACGGCGTTTGTGATGCGCGCATCGACGAGGGCGACGTCGTCCGGCACCCAGGCCGCATCGTCGCGCCCCGCCCGATAGGTGCCGGTCGCGAAGCCGAATTTCTTCAGCGTCGCAAACAGCAGATCGCCCGCGTAGTCGCCCGTGAAAGGGCGGCCCGTGCGGTTCGCACCTTTAAGGCCAGGGGCAAGGCCCAAGATCAGCAAACGCGCGGTTGACGGGCCGAAGCCGGGTACGGGCGCGTTGTGCCAATCCGGATGCTGCTGGCGCAGACCGTCGCGGAACGCCGCTAGCCTGGGGCAGAGCGGACAGTCTCGCGACGGCTCGTTGGCGGGCAAGTGTGTGCTCGTCTATGCGGGCGGGGCGTCGCTTGGCGGCAGCGTGGTGGGCTGGCCGCCCGCTTGCCCGCCAGCACCGTCGCGCCCGCCAGGCCGCGAGATGTGGGCGGCGAGGTCGAACAGATCGACGAACATGTCGGCCTGGCGGCGCAGATCGTCCGACGCCATCGGCGGCTGCGAGCGGATCGTCGAGACGACCGTCACGCGCACGCCGCGCCGCTGCACGGCTTCAACGAGGCGGCAGAAATCGCCGTCGCCCGAAAACAGCACGACATGGTCGAGCTTGTCGGCCAGATCCATCATGTCCACGGCAAGCTCGATGTCCATGCTGCCGCGGAAGCGGCGGCGGCCCGTGGCGTCGGTGAATTCCTTCATCGGCTTCGTGACCATCGTGAAGCCGTTGTAGTCGAGCCAGTCCACGAGCGGGCGGATCGGCGAGTAGTCCTGTTCTTCGGCCAAGGCGGTGTAGTAGAAGGCGCGGATCAGGCGGCCTTTGCTCTGGAACAGCTGCAGGAGCCGCCGGTAGTCGATGTCGAAATTCAGGCCGCGCGCGGCGTTGTAGAGATTGGGACCGTCGATGAACAGCGCCAGACGTTCCTGGGGGTAGAAGGCCATGCCAATTTCCTTTTGCGAAAGCGAAAATCGCGCCGTTTCGAAATGCGTGGCGCGTTCTTTAGCCGCATTGGCGATGCGGTTCAATACGGAGTTTGGCGTTTGATCCTCGTGGCGCTCGGCGCCAATCTGCCGGGGCCGGCGGGGTCGGCGGCTGCAACCGTGCGTGCGGCGATGCGAAGGCTCGATGCCGGGCCGGCGCGCGTCGCGGCCGCTTCGCGCGTGTGGAAGAGCCCGCCTTGGCCGCCCTCCGACCAGCCTTGGTACGCCAACGCCGTCGTGCGGCTCGAAACCGCACTCGATGCGGTCGCGTTGCTGGCGCACTTGCATGCGCTCGAGCAGGAATTCGGGCGCGTGCGCGGCATGCGCAACGCCGCGCGCACGCTCGATCTCGATCTCGTCGACTACGACGGCCAGCGCCGCATGCCGCCGCAACCGGCGCCCGCATTGCCGCATCCGCGCATGGAAGCGCGCGCGTTCGTGCTGCTGCCGCTCGCCGAAATCGCGCCCGCTTGGCGCCATCCGCAGAGCGGCGTCGGCGTCGCGGAATTGATCGCGGGCCTGCCCGCGGACGCGATCTGCCGTCCGTTGCCCGAACCAAGCCCCTGATCGCGTTGCCGATTCCGGCGCGGAAAGGGGTTGTTTTGCGCTGCAGCGGCTTGTATATTCGTCGCCCTTGATTGGCGCACAAGCGCTTTTGATTAGTGGAGTTTGACCGCATGGCTCGCGTAACCGTCGAAGACTGCGTTGTCCGCATCCCCAACCGATTCGAACTGGTGATGCTTGCGGCGCAGCGCGCGCGCGAAATCCAGGCGGGCTCGCCGCTGACGGTCGAAAAGGACAACGACAAGAACCCGGTGATCGCGCTTCGCGAGATCGCGGAGAACTCGCTCGATCTCGACATTCTGCGCCAGTCGGTCGTGCAGGGTCTGCAGCGCCAGGTCGAAAGCGAAGAGCCGGAAGACGACGCGATGGAACTGCTCGCCGCCGACCGCGACATCGCGGGCGTGCCGGAAGACGCGACGCGCGACGGCATCGAAGACGAAATGGAAATCGAAGACGCCGAGGAAAAGCTGGCGGGCGGCGCCGAAGATGCCGATGCCGGCGCGGACGTCTAAGCGCCTGCGCACGAGGCGCGTTTGAGCGCCGACGGCGGCGACGCGGCGTCGACGGCGGAAACGCCGTCTCTCGCGGCGCCCGAAACGCCCCTTCCCGAAGCGCTCGCCAAAGAAGCGGCGCCCAAGCGCGCGCGGCCCGCGATGATGCGGGTCTTCGAACTCGTCGAGCGCGTCAAAGCCTACGATCCGGAAGCCGACGAAGACCTCATCAACCGCGCCTACGTCTATTCGATGAAGGTGCACGGCGCCCAGACGCGCGCCTCGGGCGACCCCTATTTCTCGCATCCGCTCGAAGTGGCGGGCATCCTCACGGGCTACCGGCTCGACACCGCGACGATCGTGACCGCGCTGCTGCACGACACGGTCGAAGACACGCTTGCGGGCATCGACGACATCGAACGCGTGTTCGGGCCCGAGATCGCAAGGCTCGTCGACGGGGTGACGAAACTCTCGCGCCTCGAGCTGCAGGCGCAGTCCGACAAGGCCAAGCAAGCCGAGAATTTCCGCAAGCTGCTGCTCGCCATGTCGGAAGACATCCGCGTGCTGCTCGTGAAGCTCGCCGACCGGCTCCACAACATGCGCACGCTCGGCTTCATTCCGAAGCCCGAGAAGCGCCAGCGCATCGCGCGCGAGACGATGGAGATCTACGCGCCGCTGGCCGAGCGCATCGGCATGCGGCGCATCCAGGAAGAGCTCGAGGATCTGGCCTTCGCCCAGCTCAACACCGACGCGCGCGAATCGATCGTGCTGCGCCTGCAGGCCCTGCGCTCGCGCGGCCAGGACGTCGTCGCGCGCATCGCCGACCGGATCGTGGCCACGCTCGCCGAAGAAGGGGTGACTGCCCAGGTCTCGGGCCGCGAGAAGACGCCCTATTCGATCTGGCGCAAGACGCAGACCAAGAACGTCGCGTTCGAGCAGCTCTCCGACATCATGGCGTTCCGCGTGATCGTCGCCGACACGGGCGAATGCTACCGCGCTTTGGGCGTGATCCATTCGCGCTGGCCGGTCGTGCCGGGGCGCTTCAAGGACTACATTTCGGTCCAGAAGCCCAACGGCTACCGCTCGCTGCACACGGGCATCTTCGGGCCCGAACGCCAGCGCATCGAAATCCAGATCCGCACGCGCGACATGCACGACGTGGCCGAGTCGGGCGTCGCCGCGCACTGGTCCTACAAGGAAGGCCGGCCCGCCGCCGCCGACGCGAAAGGCACGTTCCGCTGGCTGCGCGAACTGCTCGACATTCTCGAGCACGCCTCGAACCCCGAAGAATTCCTCGAGCACACCAAGCTCGAAATGTACCAGGACCAGTGTTTCTGCTTCACGCCCAAGGGCGATCTGATCGCCTTGCCGCGCGGGGCGACGCCCGTCGATTTCGCCTACGCCGTGCACAGCCAGGTCGGCGACCATTGCGTCGGCGCCAAAATCAACGGCCGCATGATGCCGCTGCGCACCGCACTCGCCAACGGCGACCAGGTCGAGATCGTGACCTCGAAGGCGCAGGTGCCGTCGCCGACCTGGGAACGGTTCGTGGTCACCGGCAAGGCGCGCGCGCGCATACGCCGTTTCATCCGCGCCCAGCAGCGCCAGCAATTCATCGATCTCGGCCGCTCGATCCTGCAGAAAGCCTTCAAGAGCGAAGGCTACGACTATGCCGACAAGTCGCTCGAAGGGGCCGTGAAGCCCCTGAAGGCCGAAGACGTCGAGGACCTGATCGAGCGCGTGGGGGCAGGGCAGACGGGCGAGCGCGAAGTGCTCGGCATTCTGTTCCCCGAAAGCCGCGTGCCGCCCAAGCCCCCCAATGTCGTGTCGCTGCGCAAGGGCAAGGCGAAGGACGCCGCCGCCGGCCACGGCCAGGTGCCGATCAAGGGGCTCATCCCCGGCATGGCGATCCACTATGCGGGCTGCTGCCATCCGCTGCCCGGCGACCGCATCGTGGGCATCGTCACCACCGGGCGCGGCGTGACCGTCCACACGATCGACTGCGACACGCTCGAGCAGTTCGCCGAGCAGCCCGCGCGCTGGCTCGACGTGGGCTGGGACGTCGACGACGCGTCGGGCGAAGCGTTCGTGGGCCGCGTCGCGATGGTCGTGCGCAACGAGTCCGGATCGCTCGGCGCGCTCTCGACCGTGATCGCCAAGAACGCTGGCAACATCACGAACCTCAAGATCGTGAACCGCACCGCCGAATTCTGGGAAATGATCATCGACGTCGAGGTGCGCGACGTGAAGCACCTCACCAACGTGATCGCGGCGCTGCGCGCCACGCCCGTCATCAACTCGGCCGAGCGGGCGCGCGGATGATCCTGGGCCTGGGATCCGACCTCGTCGACATCCGCCGCATCGAGGCGACGCTCGAACGCTTCGGGACGCGCTTCACGCACCGCATCTTCACGCCCGGCGAGCGCGACAAATCCGAGCGGCGGGCCGCGCGGGCGGCGAGCTACGCGCGCCGCTTCGCCGCCAAAGAGGCGTGCGCAAAGGCGCTCGGCACCGGTTTCCGCAAGGCCGTCTACTGGCGCGACATGGAAGTGGTGAACCTGCCCGGCGGCAAGCCGTCGATGCGGCTCACGGGCGGGGCGCTCGCGCGCCTTGCGAGCCTGGTGCCTGCGGGCATGCGCGCCCAGATCGACGTGAGCCTCACCGACGATCCGCCGATCGCCCAGGCGATCGTCGTCATCTCGGCCCTGCCGGACGCGGCCGCCCCGGCTTGACACGAACGGCCCTTGCCGGGCCATATCCGCTCCCCTCCGCGCATTCCGCTTTCCCGATCGTTCCAGGCTTGTTCCATGTCGCTGCCGCCGACCGCAAAACCTCAGAAACCCGACACGCTGGTCGAACTCGTCAAGACGGTCGTCTACGCGGTGCTGATCGCGCTCGGCATCCGCACGTTCTTCTTCGAGCCGTTCAACATCCCGTCGGCCTCGATGGTGCCCACGCTGCTCGTGGGCGACTATCTGTTCGTGTCGAAATTCTCGTTCGGATATTCCTTCGCCTCGATGCCCTATTCGCTGAAGCTGTTCGACGGGCGCGTGGCCGGGTCCGAGCCCGAGCGCGGCGACGTCGTGGTCTTCAAGCTGCCGCGCGACGGCAAGACCGACTACATCAAGCGCATCGTCGGGCTGCCGGGCGACCGCATCCAGGTCGCGCGCGGCGTGCTGTTCGTCAACGGCGAGGCGGCCCGGCTCGAGCGCATCGAGGATTTCGTCGAAAGCGACGGCGGTTTCGTGCGCCGCGTGCCGCAATTCGTCGAGACGCTGCCCGGCGGCCGCCAGCATCGCGTGCTCAAGATCCACAACGACGGCTTCTACAACAACACGCCCGAATACACCGTGCCGCCGGGCCATTATTTCGCGATGGGCGACCATCGCGACAACTCGCAGGACAGCCGCGACGCGAGTGCGGTGGGCTTCGTGCCGTTCGAGAATCTCGTCGGGCGCGCGCAGATCCTGTTCTTCTCGACCGACGGCACGGCCAATCTTCTGCTGCCCTGGACGTGGGTGACGGCCGCGCGCTACGGCCGCCTGCTCGACCGGGTGCGCTAGGCAAGACGCGATGCAGGGCGCGCGCGCCAAGCTCGAAGCGGCGATCGGCTATCGTTTCGCCGATGCCGACCGCTTGATCGCGGCGCTGTCGCATTCCTCGCTCGGCCGGCGCGGCAATGCGCGCAGCTCAGGGGCGGCTTTCGAACGGCTCGAATTTCTGGGCGACCGCGTGGTGTCGCTCGCGGTCGCCGAGATGCTGGCGCAATCTTACCCGGCCGAAAACGAGGGCGACCTTGCCAAGCGCCATGCGGCCCTCGTGCGGCGCGAACAGCTCGCCGAACATGCGCGCACGATCGGCCTTGGCGAGGCGCTGACCTTGTCGAACAGCGAGTTGCAGGGCGGCGGGCGCGACAATCCGGCCGTGCTGGCCGACGCGTTCGAAGCGCTGGTTGCCGCGATCCATCTCGACGGCGGCTACGCGCCCGCCCAAGCGCTCGTACGGCGCCTGTTCGAGCCGCTCGTCCAGCCGCAATCGGAATTGCCGCGCGAGCCCAAGACGGCGCTGCAGGAATGGGCGCAAGGTCGCGGGCATGGCCTTCCGGTCTATCGCGTGACGGCGCAGGAGGGCCTGGCCCATGCGCCGCGCTTCGTCGTCGAAGTTTCAGTTGCCGACTATCCGCCCGCCTCGGCCGAGGGCACGTCGAAACGTCTGGCCGAGCGCGCGGCGGCGTTGGCCCTGCTGCAACGGCTGGAGGCCGCAACAAAATGACCGAGCCCAACATGCGGACGCGCTGCGGTTTCGTGGCCCTGCTGGGGGCCCCCAATGCGGGCAAATCCACGCTCGTGAACCGCATGGTGGGTGCCAAAGTCGCGATCGTGTCGCCCAAAGTGCAGACGACGCGCAGCCGCGTGACCGGCATCTTGGTCGAGGGCACGGCACAGGCCGTATTCCTCGACCTGCCGGGCGTGTTCGCCCCCAAACGCCGCCTCGACCGCGCGATGGTCGCGGCCGCATGGCGCGGCGTGGAAGAGGCCGAGCAGCGCTGGCTCGTCGTCGATGCCGCGCGCAGCGACGCCGACGAAACGGCCCTCATTCTGGACGGTCTCAAATCGAGAAATCTGAAGGCCGACATCGTGTTGAACAAGACGGACCTCATCGACCCGCCGAAGCTGCTGACACTCGCGCAGTTCTATGCGGGCTCGGGGCTCGCGGGCGAAGTGTTCATGGTGTCGGCCGAAACCGGCGACGGCTGCGAGCGGCTGAAAGCGCATCTGATATCGAAGCTGCCGCCGGGCCCGTTCCTCTATCCCGAGGACGACATTTCCGACTTGCCCGCTCGCCTGCTGGCAGCCGAAGTCACGCGCGAGCAGATCTACCGCCAGCTCCACCAGGAATTGCCCTACGCCTCGGCGGTCGAGACCGAAAAATTCGAAGATAGGCCGGACGGCTCGGCGCGTATCGAGCAGACGATCTACGTGGCGCGCGAAGGCCAGCGCAAGATCGTCATCGGTTCGGGCGGCGAGCGCATCAAAAAGATCGGCGAGTCCGCGCGCATCGAATTGACGAAACTCCTCGACCGCAAGGTCCATCTGTTCCTGCACGTGAAAGTGCAGGAAAAATGGGACGAAAAACGCGATTTCTACAAAGCTTGGGGGCTGGAATACGAGGTGTGAGCACTCTCGCCGCCGCAGGCGCAGATGCGCCGGGCGTCGATCGCCGGTTCCGTGCGCGGCGCATGCTCGCCCGACATGCCCGATCTGCCGTCGCGAAGCCGCGTTTCGAATTGCGCGATCTGATTCGAGCGCGCGCGGCAAATCAGCCTTCCGCGACCGCCGCGCGCCACATGCCGCGCAGGCCCGCCTCGAAACTGCGCGCATAGCGCTTCTGGTCCATCAGCGGGGAAGCAAGCAAGCGTCTGCGCATGTCCTTGCGCAATGCAGCCAATTCGCCCGGAGCGCGGACGGCGTCGACCGCCTTCGCGACGTACGCGGCCGCGTCGCCCGCGACCCATTCGCCGAGGCCGGCCGCCGAAAGGATCGACTCGCCCATTCGGCCGAGCGGCGCTGCCGCGCGCATCGTCACGACCGGAACGCCCAGCCACAGCGCTTCGAACGTCGTTGCCCCGGCGTTGAACGGGAAGCAGTCGAGCGCCACGTCGATCTCGCCGTAGGAGGCCCATGTCGCGGGTTGCGGCGACGTCGCGAAGAGGCCGAGGCGCTGCACGTCGCCGCCCGCAGCCGCAAAGCGCGCGGCGAGCCTTGCCTTGATTTCCCCGTCGATCAGCGGCGGACTGTTGAGGACGAGCCGCGCATCCGGAACGGCCGAAAGGATCGCCGCCCATACGGCGAGCGTGGCGTCGTTGATCCGCTCTATCCGCCCGAAATGTCCGAAGGTCGGACGTCCGAGACGCAAGCACGGCTGCGACGACACCTCCGGCATCCCTTCCTGCGGAACGTAGCAATAGGCGTGCGGCAGTCGCCAGATCCGTTCCACGAACGCGTCTTCCGCGCCCGCCGGCACGATGCGGCCGTCGGTAACGAACCAGTCGATCGCTTTCAGCCCCGTCGTCGCGCAGTAGCCGAGCCATGTCGCCTGCACCGGCGCGGGCTTGCGCGCGAAGATCCCGAGCCGCCCGCCCGACGTGTGCGCGGCCAGATCGACGAGAATGTCGATCCCGTCCGAGCGCACCTGCGCCGCGGCGGCGGCATCGTCGAGTTTCTCGATCGGATGCCAAGCATCGACCATTGCGCGCAAGGCTTCCGTCGTGGCGTCGGGCTGGGCCACGTTCGAATAGGCGTGGATCTCGATTTGCGCCGGATCGCGCCAGGCGAAAATCGGCCGGACGAACTGGGTCACCGAGTGGCGGCGGAAATCCGGCGACACGAAGCCGATCTTCAGGCGCTTCTCCGCATTGCGCGCGCGCCGAACCGCCGGCGCATCGGGAACGAGCCCATCGGCGAAGTTTCGCGCCCATTCTTCGTGCAGCGCGCGGCATTGCTGCGGATCGATCGACGGGTCGTAAGTCGACAGGTATAGGCGGTTGATCCATGCCGGTTCGAACTTCGGATCCAGTGCGATCGCGCGCTCGAAGCCTGCGCGCGCCTCGGCAAAGCGGCCCTCGGCAAGCAGGCAGCCGGCGACGCCGAAATCGCCCTCCGGACGCGTCGGCATCAGCGCCGCCGCGCGCGCATAGAGCCGTCGCGCGGCGGACCAGCGGTGCCGAAGCGCATTTATGTTCGCCGCCTCGAAGACGCAGGCGGGATCGTTCGGATGGAGTCGAAACATCTCGTCCGCAGCGTCGTCGGCTCCCTGAAGATCGCCGATGCGCAAAAGCTGTCTTGCGAGAATCGGTCCCGTTCGCGGATCGTCCGGAACCGCCGCGAGCGCCGTACGGCAAGCGGCGATCGCGGAATCGGTCTCGCCACTCTCGACGAGCGCCAGTATCCGAATCTGATGGGCGTCTGCGGCGTCGGGTTTCAGCGCGATCGCTCGGGTCGCGGCGTCTGCTGCGGCCGCGAAACGGCCGAGTTGGAGATGCGCAACGCCGCGCAGGAAATGTCCGGGCCAGAATTGCGGCTCTTCGGCCGCAGCTGCGTCGATTTGTGCCACGACCTCGGCGGCATTGCCGTTCCGGACCTGATCGCCCAGCGCGTTCCAGCGCGCCGCCCGTTTTTGCGTATCGGTCGGATTCGGGGATTCGATATCTTGCGACATGCGTGATGCTCGAATCTCGGGGCTGGCAAGTCAAGCGACAGGCCGACGCGGCGAGCGCATCGACAAAAGTCGGCGTATCGGCGCGCAGCGAACTGGCGAAGCTCCGAGGACTTTGGGGGTGGAATACGAGGCGTGGCGGATCCGGCATCGCGCGTTGCCGAACAGGCATTGGCACTGGCGTCGAACGTGCGGCTAACGTTCCGGCCATGATCGGCATTCTTGGCGGCATGGGACCGGCGGCGACGGTCGATTTCTTGGGCAAACTGGTTGCGGCGACGCAAGCGGCCTGCGACCAGCAGCACGTGCCCGTCGTCGTCTACAGCGTGCCGCAGATTCCGGACCGCACGTTGGCGATCCTGGCGGGCGGCGAAAGCCCGCTCGACGCGATGCAGGCCGGGCTCGACACGCTCGAGCGCGCGGGCGCCACGCATATCGCGATCGCCTGCAACACGGCGCACCATTGGTTCGACAGTCTTGCGCGCGGGCGCCGGGCGCGGATGCTGCATATCGTCGATGCGGCGCTCGGGCAGGTGCCGCCGGAGCGAATGCGCATTGCACTGCTCGCGACCGAGGGCACCTATGCGGCAGGCGTCTATGCGCGCCGCATCGGCGGCCTCATGGCGCCCGAAGAAAGCGAGCGGCGCGCCGTCGCGCAAGCCATCGCCGCGGTCAAGTCCGGCGACGTCGCGGCCGCGCGCGGCGTTTTGCGGTCCGTTGCGGCGGCCCTTGCCGCGCGCGGGGCGCAGGCGATCATCATGGGCTGCACCGAAATTCCGGTGGCGTTGTCGGGCCTGACGCGCGCAAATGGGGCGTTGCTGATCGATGCGAGCGCGGCATTGGCGAAGGCGTGCGTGGCGTCGTATCGCGCCGGGGGCGGATGATGGAACTGAAATGGCTCGAGGATTTCCTGGCGTTGGCCGCCTGCGGCAGCTTTTCGCGCGCGGCGATCGAGCGCAACGTCACGCAGCCGGCCTTCGGACGGCGCATCCGCGCGCTGGAAAACTGGACGGGAACGCCGCTGGTCGACCGCACGACCTTCCCCGCCGTTCTGACGCCGGCAGGCCGCGAGTTCCAGGGCATCGCGCGCCAAATCGTGCGCTGCGCCGCGGAGGGGCGGGAGGCCGCGCGTGCCCTCGATCGGCGCGCGCGCAGCGTCGTGGCTTTCGCTGCTTTGCACTCCATCGCGGTCGCGTTCCTGCCGGACTGGATCGGCCGCATCGAGGCCCAAACCGGTCCGTTCGCCGCGCGCGTGCAGGCCGACAATCTGCACGATTGCGTGCAGGCTTTGGCGTCCGGCGACGCCGATCTGATGCTGTCCTACGCGCATCCCAGCGTGTCGGCGAATCTCGACGACGCGCGTTTCGCCTGGCTGAAGCTGGGGCAGGATCGCGTTCTGCCGCTGAGCGCGCCCGATGCCGAAGGCCGCCCGCGCCACGCGCTGCGCGCCGACGGCAGAAGGCGCGTGCCTTATCTCGCCTATGCGCCGGACACGTTTCTGGGGCGCATCGTCGACGGCATCGTGGCCCGGGGCGGCAAGGCGATGCGCCTCGACCTGCGTTACGAGAGCGCCATGGCGGAGGGCCTCCAGGCGATGGCGCTGGAGGGGCGCGGGGTCGCCTGGCTGCCGGAGAGCCTCGCCCGCGCCGCGATCGCCGCGCGCAGGCTGGTGCCGGCCGCCGTCGGCCAGCATGCGATGGGCGTCGATCTGCGCCTCTACCGAAACACCGCGGCGCTGCGCGAGGAGGCCGAGCGTATCTGGCGCGCGGCCTCGGCCAATGCCGATCCGGCATGAGAAGCTGCGAATTCGGCATTGGCGCGCATACTGCAGAGCCAGCATTCTCGGACTCTGCGTCCTCGCGGCTTCCGGCAGTATCCCCGAAAATCCAACAATCTGCGAACAGGAGAACGGTTTCGATGGCTTTTTGCAAATCAACGACAGCGGCACTCGCGCTGGTCTGCATCGCTGCGGCGGCTTCCGCGCAGACGCCCCCCGCCGCCCGCACCACGACGCTGGAGGCCGTCAAGGCGCGCGGCCAACTCGTGTGCGGCGTCAACTCGG
>JBILXZ010000030.1:0-45385 GCA_044378015.1 Tagaea sp. | reverse complement strand
CGATCACCACGCCGATCTGGCTGCCCATGCCGCCAAGGACGACGATCGCGAGGATCACCGCGCTTTCGATGAAGGAGAAGCTCTCCGGGCTGATGAAACCCTGGCGTGTCGCGAAGAAGGCGCCGGCAAAGCCGCCGAACATGGCGCCGAGCGCAAAGGCCGAGAGTTTGATCATCGTCGGATTGATGCCGAGGGCGCGGCACGCGATTTCGTCCTCGCGCAGCGCTTCCCAGGCCCGGCCGAGCGGCAGGCGGCGCATGCGCAGCGTGAAAATGTTCGTGAGCATCGCCAGGATCAAAATCAGATAGTAGAGGAAGACGATACGGTGCATCGGGCTGAACTCCAGCCCGAAAAGCTGGTGAAAAGTCGTTTGCCCGTCTTCGGCGGTGCGCGCGAAGGGAAACCCGAAAAAATCGGGTCGCGGAATCGAGGAAATTCCGTTCGGACCGCCCGAAAAATCCTTCCAATTGAGCAGAATGATGCGGATCATTTCGCCGAAGCCGAGCGTCACGATCGCCAGATAGTCGCCGCGCAGCCGCAAAACGGGAAAGCCGAGAAGGACCCCGAAGGCCGCCGCCAGCAATCCCGCCAACGGCAGGCACAGCCAAAACGACCAGCCGAAATTGATCGACAGCAGCGCGTAGCTGTAGGCGCCGACGGCATAGAAAGCGACATATCCGAGATCGAGAAGGCCTGCGAGTCCGACGACGATGTTGAGGCCCCAACCGAGCATCACATAGATCAGAACGGTGATCGCGATTTCGACCACGTAGCGGTCGGCGAAAGGCACGATCGGCAGCAGCAATGCGCCGACCAGCATGGCGCCGCCCGCAAAACGCGACAGCCCGCCGGGCAGGCTCGACAGCGCGGTGCCGAGCGAACGAAAATCGGGCAGAAAACGGCGGGTCGTGCCCGAAAGCGCAAGCGCCAAGCGACCTAGGAACACTGCCGACACGCCCCACGCGACCCAATCGAATCGCGTTTCGATGGAAAGGCCGCGCAACCCGTCGACCAGTCGGAACCCGACGAGCGGAATCGCCAAAAGAAGCGCGACCAGTGCCGCCGAAGCCGCTTCGCGAACCGCCTCGGCAAGTTTGCCCTGCGCCACTGGCTAGACCTTTTCGATGTCGGGCCGCCCGAGCAGGCCCGTCGGACGAAAAATCAGCACAACGACCAGGATGCCGAAAACGGCAACGTCTTTGTACGCGATCGGGAAATAGGCCGACCAAAAAGCCTCGATGAGGCCAATCAGCAGCCCCCCCAACATCGCGCCCGGAAGAGAACCGATGCCGCCCAGGACGGCCGCCGTGAATGCCTTGAGACCGGCAAGGAAGCCGATGAAGAAATCGACGGCGCCGTAATAGAGCGTGAAGATGAGTCCCGCGACGGCGGCAAGCGCCGCTCCCATCACGAAGGTGAGCGAAATCGTGCGGTCCACATCGACGCCTAGCAAGGCGGCCATCTTGCGGTCTTGCTCGCAAGCGCGCTGCGCGCGGCCAAGCGACGTGCGCTGGATCAGATAGGTGAAAGCCGCCATCAGCGCAACGGTCGCGACGATAATGCCGATCTGCAGATAGGTTACCTGGACGACGAAATTCCCGTCCTGCGCAAGCACGAAGCCGCCGCGCACGACGGGCTGGATCGGCTTCATTTTTGCGCCTTGCAGCATGTGGACGTAGTTCTGCAGGAAGATCGACACGCCGATCGCCGAAATGAGCGGAGCGAGGCGAAACGAACCGCGCAACGGCCGGTACGCGATCCGCTCTATCGCCCAGCCATAGACGGACGTGAAAACAAGTGCGACCGCCAGCACGACGACAATGGCGACGATTGGGCTCGCGAAACCGAATGGCCCGAGGATCGTAAACGCGATGATCGAGATGAAAGCGCCGATCATGTAGACTTCGCCGTGGGCGAAATTGATCATGCCGATGATGCCATAAACCATCGTATAGCCGATCGCGATCAGGCCGTAGATGGCGCCGAGCGTCAACCCGTTGATGAGCTGCTGGATGAGATATTCCAAAGACCCGCCCCACTCCGCGTACGTCGGCTTTCCGCCTGCTTTCCACCTTTTTGCGCGCGCATTTTGCCGCCGTCAATCAGTATTAAATTTGGAAATATACGGCGCAAAATCCGAACGAAATTGCATTCACAGGAGTTCAGGGCAGAAACACTTGCATTGGCAATCGCGGCAACGATAATAAGTTCATGGACATACCGACATTTCCGGCTGCCGCACCTGCAACGCTGGCGCTGCCGACGCCCGCGATACTCGTTGTCGAAGATTCCGAGACAACAACAGCACTTTATGTAGAATATTTGCGGAGTGCAAACTACCGCGTGCGAACCGCAAGCACTCTCGCCGCAGCGCAGAAGCTGCTCGCGTCCGAAGTCTTCGGAGCGGTTGTGCTCGATCTCAATCTGCCCGACGGCAACGGGCTCGGCATGCTGCGCGACATCCGGCGCCAGGGATTGCCGACGGAGACCATGGTCGTGACGGCCACCGGCACGCTGGCCGTGGCGGTCGAAGCCATGCGCGAGGGCGCGTTCGATTTCATCGTCAAGCCATTCGCGCGCGACCGTTTGCTTGTGACCGTGCGCAACGCGCTCGAGCGCCTGCGCCTGCGCGCGGTCGTCGACACCTACGAGTCGGACTTTGCCCGAAACCGCTATTTCGGGCTGGTGGGCGCCTCGCTCGCAATGCAACGCGTCTACCGCATCGTCGACAGCGCCGCCCCGAGCCAGGCGCCGATCTACATCAGCGGCGAAAGCGGCACTGGAAAACAACTTTGCGCGGAGGCGATCCATCGACGCTCCGCGCGCGCCGAAGGCCCGTTCGTCGCCGTGTCGTGCTCGGCGCAGCCCCGCGACGTGCTCGAACGCGCGCTTTTCGGCGGGGAAGCTTCGGGGGTCGGCGCCATCGCGCAGGCACATGGCGGCACCCTGCTTCTGCGCGAAGTCGGCGACATGGATCCAGGCCTCCAAGCGCGCCTGCTCCAGTTCCTCGCGAGCGGAAGCCTCGGCGGCGGTCCGGCCGGCGAAGGACCGGACGTGCGGATCGTCTGCAATTCGACGCGCGACCCGCGCGCCGAGGCGCGGCTCGGGCGCATCCGCGAAGATCTGTTTTTCAGGCTCCACGTCATCCCGATCCAAATGCCGCCCGTGCGCGAGCGCGAGGACGACGGCGTGCTTCTGGCGCACCACTCGCTGCTGCGCTTTGCGCAGGAGGAGGGCAAAGCCTTTCGCGACATCGCGCCCGATGCCGCCTACGCCATTCGCCGCTACGCTTGGCCGGGCAACGTTCGGGAGATCGAAAACGCGATGCGATCCGTCGTGGTGCTCCATGCCGGCGAAACCGTGCGCGTCGACATGCTACCGACCCATGTGGCGCAGGCAGGCCCCGGCGGCATCAGCGACGGCTTCGATGTCGGCGCGGCAGCCCCGGTGCAGGCGCCGGGCGCGTCCGATCCCAGGCCCAGCATTCGCCCGTTGTGGATCGTCGAGCGCGAAATCATCGAAGCGGCGATCGCCGACTGCGACGGGAACATTCCGCGCGCAGCGGCGTTCTTGGAGATAAGCCCGTCGACGATCTACCGCAAAAAACAGGCTTGGGACGTCGTCGATCGCAAATCGTAAGGCGGGACGACATCTTCGCGCGCGTCGGCAAGCCCCTGATAAATATTGCGAAAGTTCCCATGCGGAAGATTATTGGCGGCAGCCTGCGTCGTTAACCTTGATTAAGGTCGATCCAAGCCTTATTTTTGACGTGTTGGGATGCCCAATTGGGGTCCTGAAACAACCCAGATCAAGCCTCAAGGAGGGTGGTCTATGTCCTATTCAGCAAGTTCGGCCGATTTGCCGGCCATTTCGATCCCGCAGAATTCGCCGCGCGCCGAGCTCGGCCGCTACATGGCCGAGATCCAGCGCTTCCCGCTGCTCGAGCCGGACGAAGAACGCGCCCTCGGGCGCGCCTGGCGCGACAACCAGGACGTCGCCGCCGCCCACCGTCTCGTCACCAGCCATCTTCGGCTCGTGGTCAAAATGGCGTGGAAATACCGGGGCTACGGCCTGCCGCTCCCCGATCTGATCGCCGAGGGCAATATCGGCCTCATGCATGCCGTCAAGCGCTTCGACCCCGAGCGCGGCGTGCGCCTGTCGACCTACGCGATGTGGTGGATCAAGGCCTCGATCCAGGAATTCGTGCTGTCGTCCTGGTCGATGGTCACGATCGGCACGGCCGTGGCGCGCAAGAAGCTCTTGTTCAGCCTGACCTCGGTCAAGCGCAAGCTCGGCATCGACACCGACACGCGCCTGAGCCAGGCCGACATCGCCAAGATCGCGAAGGCGACGAGCCTCGGCGAAAACGACGTGGTCGAGATCGAAGTCGCCGCGCGCGGCGCCATCGTGCCGCTCGACGCGCCCGTGCAGACCGGCAAGGGCGACATGCTGCCGAGCGAAATCGCCGACCCGAATGCCGACGTCGAAGCCGACGTGCTGGCGAGCGACGAAAAACGCTGGCAGCGCGGCCTCGTGGACCAGGCCCTCGAAACGCTCGACGTGCGCGAGCGCGAGATCGTGCGCGCGCGCAACCTGCGCGAAGAGCCCGAAACGCTGGAAGACCTGTCCAAGCGCTTCGGCGTGAGCCGCGAACGCGTGCGCCAGCTCGAAGAGCGCGCGATCGCGAAGCTCCAGGCGCGCACGCGCGAACTTGCGCGCTCGGCCGAGACGGCCCCCCGCCTCGCCTACGCCTGACGCCTCGCCCGCATGCCGCGGCCTCGCGCCCATCCGTCCACGAGCTGGTCGCGCTGAGCGACCTCTCGCCCTCAAAGCATCTCGAGCGGGGTGCGACCGTCGGGCGGCGGGAAGGCTGCGTCGAGGGTGGCGAAATCGGTTTCGTCCAGGCGCAATGCCATGGCCGCGATGTTTTGGGCGAGATGCGCTTTGCCCGTCGCTTTGGGGATCACGATCGTTGTCGGATCGCGCGCGGCCCACGCAAGCATGATCTGCGCCGGGCTCGCATCGTGGCGGCGTGCCACGTCGATCAGGGCGGATTTGCGCGGGATGCGCGCCTGGTCGAGCGGCGAATAGGCCATGATCGGCATTCGTCGCGCGGCGCAAGCGGCGATCAAGCCCGCTTCGATGCCGCGCCGTGCAAGATTGTAGAGCACTTGGTTCGCGGCACAGGCGGCACCGCCCGCGATGCGGTCCAGCGCTTCGATTTCGGCAATGTCGAAATTGCTCACGCCCCAGCAACGGATTTTCCCCGCACGCTTCAGTTGCTCGAAACCAGCCACCGTCTCTTCGAGCGGATGGCTGCCCGGCCAATGCAGCAGATAGAGATCGATGCGGTCGGTTCCGAGGCGCTTCAGCGACCGTTCGCACGCCGCAACCGTGCCCGCACGACTCGCATTGTGCGGATAGAGCTTGGAGACGACGAACACCGCGTCGCGCCGCCCTGCCAGTGCGGCCCCCACGATCTTCTCGGCTTCCCCTTCGCCGTACATTTCGGCCGTGTCGATCAGCCTCGCGCCTGCATCGAGCCCGGCCCGCAACGCGTCGATCTCGGCGGCGCGCGCGGCCTCCGATTCGCCCATGCGCCAGGTCCCCATGCCGAAAGCAGGGCACTCGACCCCGTCGGCCAACCGGACGCTGCGCACAAGCGGCGGGATTGCGCCCGTCGGCATCAGTAGATCAGATCGTCTTCGCCGCCGGATCCGCCCTTCGACAGCACGATCTCGTCCTTCGCGGCGAGTTCTTTGGCGACGTTGACCATCGCGGTCTGCGCTTCGGCCACGTCCTTGCCGCGCACGGGACCCAGCGCCTCGATTTCCTCTTTCAGCATCTTGCCCGCCCGCTCGGACATGTTCGAGAAGAAGAGGTCGCGTATCTGTTCGTTCGCCCCTTTCATCGCGATGGCGAGCTTCGATTTGTCGACCGCGCGCAGCAGCGTCTGCACGCCGCCCGGATCGAGGCGACCGAGATCCTCGAACTTGAACATCAGCGCCTTGATCTTTTCCGCGCTGTCGCGGTTGCGCTCTTCGAGAGCTCTCGTGAAGCGCGCTTCGGTCTGGCGCTCGAGCGCGTTGAAGATCTCGGCCATCAGCTCGTGCGTGTCCTTGCGGCTGGCCTTGGCGAGGTTCGACATGAATTCGTTGCGCAGCACGCGCTCGACGTCGTCGAGCACTTCCTTCTGCACGGTTTCCATGCGCAGCATCCGCATGACGACTTCCATCGCGAAGGCCTCCGGCAGCGTGCCCAGCACGCGCGCGGAATGGTCGGGGCGGATTTTCGTCAGCACCACGGCCACGGTCTGCGGATACTCGTTCTTGAGATAGTTGGCGAGCACGGCCTCGTGGACGTTGCCGAGCTTGTCCCACATCGTGCGGCCGGCGGGGCCGCGGATGTCGTCCATGATGCTGGCGACGCGGCTCTTGTCGAGAACCTTGCCGAGCAGTCGTTCGGTCGAATCGAAAGTGCCGACCAGCGAGCCGGTCGCCGACATCTGGTCGGCGAACTCGACGATCAGGCGCTCGATGATCGCCGAATTGACGCTGCCGAGCGTCGACATCGTCTGCGAGATCTCCTTGATCTCGTCGTCGGTCATCAGCGCGAACAGCTTTCCCGACGCCTCCTCGCCCAGCGTCAGCAGGATGATCGCGGTCTTCTCGGCACCGGTCATCGTCCGGTAATCGTCGCGAGTGCGCATTTGGCGGGTTCTCCGACCCTCAGGAGGAGGGCGCAACCACGCGGAATCGCCCCCCGGATTCCTCATGTTAGCGCAGCCGAAGCACTTCTTGCAAAACCAGCGGCCGCTGCAGCGGCTAAAAAAGACCGGGCACAGTTCGCCGCCGAAAAACGGCGCGATGGCGCCGCGCAACCCATTGATTAGATTCAATTCGCCGCAAAGATGGTGCCCAGGGTCGGAATCGAACCAACGACACTGCAATTTTCAATCGCATGCTCTACCAACTGAGCTACCTGGGCACCGGGTAATGCGACGGACCCGCGCTTATAGAAGGGCCACGCCGCCCTGTCAATGCTTCGCCTTGGCGCTCTTTTTCGTCGAATTCATATTCTTTTCCAGCCTCTTAGCCTCGATTTTGGCTGCTTCGACGAGCGCGCCTTTTGTGGCCGCGTCGAGCTTGTCGAACCGCACGCCGTTGAGGGCGCCGTGCAGCGCGTAAAGCAATATCGTCGAAACATTCGTCATGCGTCGCTTTACCAGCACATAGGCTTTGACCGCCCCGACGCGTCTCAGATCGGCAGGCGTGTGAATGCCGATTTCGGCGAGCCAAGCGCCCGTTCTGGGGCCGAGATTGAGCAACCCTGACGCTTTGCGCGGCTCTCTCCTGGACCGGCGCGCCTTCTGCAAGGCAGGCGAACGGGCGGCAGCTGCCCGAAAAGCGGCGTCGGCCGCCGCACGCGCCCAAGGACGCATCTCGGCGCGATCTTCCATCGCCGTATCGGGCGACTGGAAGTAACCCATCGCGTGGCGCTTGCCGCGCGCCGCGTAGACGAAAGGCTGGAGGCCTTCGGCCTCGAACAGGTTCCGGCTCTGCGCATCGACCTTGAGATAGAGCGTGTCGTCCGCGATCAGCCCCATCATGCAGCCTTGCGCGTAAAGGCCCCAGCCGCCGAACATGCGCCGCGCGCCGATCGGCCCGAGATCGCCGAGCAGATCGATGCAATGCGCGACGAAATCCGGCAGGTCGCGCGCGCTCATTGCGCGTCCGGCACGTCCGGTCCCTCGTCGGTCGGGATGCGATAGCCGCCGTCGAGCCAACGGCGCAGATCCTCGTCTTTGCAGCGCTTCGAGCAGAAGGGCTCCAAGGCTGCAAGCGCAGGCCGAGCGCAGATCGGGCATTTGGCCTTGCGCGGTTTGCGTTTGAGTTCGACGATCTGCGACATCGCCGGAGCCCCCCCCCTCAATCGACCAGTCCGCCGCGCGCGCGCGCGCGCGTCATCTCGACGACGCCGCCCGGCGTGAAGCCGAGCACGTCCACGCGCCGCCGATCGGACTGCGTGGCGTGTTTGGCGGCCTCGAGCGTGCGCGTGCGCTCGCCGGGTTTGGCCATACGCAGGAAATCGACCGCGACAAGCCCGCCCAGATCGCGCAGGCGCAATTGCCGCCCGATCTCGCGCGCGGCCGCCAAATTGATCTCGACCGACGATTGGCGCGAATTGCCCTGGTTCACGTCGATCGCGACGAGCGCGGCGGTCGGCTCGACCGACAGCCAGGCGCCGCCCGCAAGATCGACGCGCGTTGCCTCGGCCGAGGCGAGAATATCGCCCACGCCATGGCGCTCGAACAATTTGGGATCGGCCACGCGCGCCACGAACCCGGCTACGTCGGCGAACAGCTCAGCAAGGCCCTCGCGCGCCGCGCGCAAAGCCTCGGGCGTGTCGCAGAAAATGGCGGGCGTGTCCTGCGGCGCAAGCGTGCGCAGCAAGGCCGCAAACGGATCGTCGGCCAGCAGCATGCGCGGCGCCGATCCGAGTTCGCCCGCAAGGATCGAGGCGATCGCGCGCAGTTTTGCCAATTCGGCCGCCACACGTTCGGACGCGACATAGGCCGCCGCGAGGCGAAGATTGAGGCCTTCGCCCTCCAGCACCAGCCTTGCGGCCATTTCGCCCAGCGCCTCGCGCTTGGGTCCGACGAGGCGCTTGGAGATGGCCGCTCCCTTGCCGCCCGGCGTGAGCACGCAGAAGCGTCCGGCCAGTGCAAGCGTGCGCGACGCCTTGGCGAGCTTTTCGCCGAAGGGCGGCTCGACGATCTGCACCCGCAGCAAGGCTCCCTGTTCCGGCGCCCGCCCCGGCACGTCCATAAGCGCGCGTGCGCCGCCCTCGAGATCGAGAATGGCGCCGAGCTGCGGCACCAGCCGCGCCACGCGCGCCACATGGACAGTGCCGACCGCCAGACGCCGGTCGAAAGGCTCGCTCGCCACGTCGCGCAGCGCGCCTTGTGCGAGGGCGACTGCGCGATACGCGTCTTTGCGCGTTTCGACGAAGATTTCGTCCGTCGGCGCTCTCATAGCAAGGCACGTCCCTTTAGCATTTGCGCCACTTCGAAAAGATCGAGCCCGACAACATTCGTGTAGGAACCCGACAAAAACCGCACGAAAGCCGCCGCCGCCCCTTGAATCGCATAACCGCCGGCCTTGCCGGCCCACTCGCCGCCCGCAAGGTAGGCGTCGATTTCGGTTTGCGTCAGACGCTTGAACGCAAGCGTCGTTGCCGACAGGCGCAGGGCCGGTTTTGCGCCCGGCAGCACGAGGCATATGCCGCCGTACACGAAATGTCGGCGGCCGGAGAGAAGCGCAAGGCAAGACGCCGTCTGCGCTTGGGTTTCGGCCTTGGGAAGGATGCGTCGGCCCACGGCGACAACCGTGTCGGCCGCAAGCACGGCGGCATCGGGACGACCGGCCGCAACAGCGGCCGCTTTGGCCGCGGCAAGGCGCATGGCAAGCGCGCGCGGGGCTTCCTGCGCGAGCGGGGTTTCGTCGATGTCGGCAGGCGCGACGGCGGCGGGGACAATGCCGATCTGCGCCAGCAAAGCCAAGCGGCGCGGGCTTGCCGACGCAAGGACGAGCGGCGGCGCCAACGCGCCCCTACTTGAAGCGGAACGTGATCCGACCCTTGGTCAGATCGTAAGGCGTCATCTCGACATTGACGCGGTCGCCCGCGAGCACGCGGATGCGGTTCTTGCGCATCTTGCCGGACGTGTGCGCCAGAACCTCGTGGTTGTTGTCGAGCTTCACGCGAAACATCGCGTTGGGCAGCAGTTCCTGCACAACGCCCGAAAATTCGATAAGTCCTTCTTTCGCCATAGGCCTCCGTCGGAACGATCCGCTGGGCGCGCTGCAACGCAAAAACGCGCGCTGGCACGCCAAAAGTTGCGGGAAATTGGCGCTTTACGGGCTTTGGGTCAAGCCCTTATCCGCCGGGCGCGTCGGCATCCTCGCGCGCGAGGTCGGGAAACCGGCGCAGGATGCGGGTTTTCAGCTGGTCGCGCAGTTGCCGATACCCCTCCAGACGCGCCTCGCGGCTGCCTTCTTCGATGAGAGCGGGGTCGAAAGTGGGCCAGTATTCGACGTCGCAGGCCATGATGCGCGTGAGTTCGAGGGCTTTGTGGTGCGCCTCGGGGCTCAAGGTCACGATCATGTCGAACGAGCTGTCGACCAGTTCGTCGAAGGTTTTGGCCTTGTGGCGGTGGATGTCGATGCCGATCTCGTCGAGCGCGGCGATCACGAAGGGATCGACCGGCTCGCGCTTGACCCCGGCCGAGTCGACGTAGACGCGGGTTCCCAAAAGCCGCTTGGCCAGCCCCTCGGCCATAGGCGAACGCACCGCGTTCAGCGTGCAGCAGAACAGCAGGCTTCCGATCTTCGGCGTCGGGGGGGCCGACATCGGCCCGTCACGCGCGAATGTGCAGCACGCAGATCAGCGTGAACAGCCGCCGCGCGGTGTTGAGGTCGAGCGCGATCTTGCCTTCCAGCCGCTCGCGAAGCAGCTCCGAACCCTCGTTGTGCACGGCGCGCCTGCCCATGTCGAGGGCCTCGATCTGCGTGGGCGACAGGCGCTTGATCGCGTCGTAGTAGCTTTCGCAGACCGTGAAATAGTCCTTGATCACGCTGCGGAAAGGGGTGAGCGCGAGCACGATCTTTTCGACCGTATCGCCCGCTTCCGCGCGCACGTCGAAAGCCAGACGCTGTTCTTCGATCGACAGTTTGAGGTGGTACGGCCCGGCTTCGACGCCGACCAGTTCGAACCGGTTGTCCTCGAGCAGATCGAAGATCGCGACCGTGCGCTCGTGCTCGATGTCGGCATTGCGCCGCACGCGCAGCTGCTCGTCGAGGTCGATCTTGGATATGCGGTTGCGGCGGTCGGAAGAGCCGTCCATCCCTACCCCCTTTTGGCAGCTGCGCGCAGCGCCATCGAAGCAGCGTGGCTTGCAAGCCCTTCGGCTTCTGCAAGCGCGGTTCCAGCCGGAGCTAGACGTCGCAAACCCGCCGCGTCGGCGCCCATCAGCGTCGTGCGCTTGACGAACGCATCAACGCCCAAGCCCGACGAGAATCGCGCAGCGCGCGAGGTCGGCAGCACGTGGTTGGGACCTGCAAGATAGTCGCCCAACGCCTCGGGCGCAAAACGCCCCAGGAAAATCGCGCCGACATGGCGCACGCGCGCGGCCAAACGCTCGGGCGCCGCCACGGCGAGTTGAAGATGCTCGGGCGCGAGCCGGTCGATCAGCGCCGCGCAACCGTCGAGTTTGGCGACGCGAATGGTGGCGCCGTGCCTGCGCCACGAGACCGCTGCGATCGCTCGGCGCGGATGGGTTTCGAGTTCGCGCCGCACGGCCGCATGCACGGCCGCAATGAAGCGGGCATCGTCGGAGATCAGGATCGACTGGGCCGCTTCGTCGTGCTCGGCCTGGGCGAGGAGATCGACCGCGATCCAGCGCGGATCGTTTTTGCCGTCGGCGACCACCACGACCTCC
Organism: Tagaea sp.; assembly: GCA_044378015.1. Taxonomy (GTDB): domain Bacteria; phylum Pseudomonadota; class Alphaproteobacteria; order CACIAM-22H2; family CACIAM-22H2; genus Tagaea. The sequence continues at coordinate 33,888 of JBILXZ010000030.1, read as the reverse complement.
GAGGGCCCGGCGATCAGATCGATGCCGACCGTTCCGAACACGAGTCGCTTGGCGGCGGCAACGTAGGCGTTGCCGGGGCCGGTGATCTTGTCGACGGCAGCGATCGTCTTCGTGCCGTAGGCGAGGGCCGCCACGGCCTGCGCGCCGCCCACCCGGTAGATCTCGTCAACGCCCGCGATCTTGCAGGCGGCAAGCACAAGCGGATTGAGCTTGCCGCCGGGCGTGGGCACCACGACCACGAGACGCGGAACGCCTGCGACCTTGGCCGGAACGGCGTTCATCAGCACGGACGACGGATAGGCCGCCTGCCCGCCCGGCACGTAGAGCCCGACCGCGTCGATCGGCGTCCAGCGCCAGCCCAGCAGCAAACCCGCTTTGTCTTTCCACACCGCATCCGCCGGATGCTGTCTGGCGTGGTAGGCCGCGATGCGGCTTGCCGCCAATTCGAGCGCCTTCACGGTCGCACGGTCGCAGCTTTTGAGAGCGGCGGAGATCTCGGCCGGGCGGATCCGCAGATCGGCGGCCCTGATCGCGGTGCGGTCGAAACGGTTCGTGTATTCGACGAGGGCCGCGTCGCCGCGGCTTTTCACGTCGGCCACGATCTTGGCCGCAACTGCGTCGGCCGCGTGCGAGTGCGCGTCGCGCGAGCCCAGCAGGCGCTTGAACTTGGTTTCGAATCCGGGCTTGGTCGCGTCGAGATCAAGCGGCACGGGTCGCCTCCGCAATGCGGTCGATCAGCGGCTGCACGTCGCCGTGCCGCGTCTTGAGGGCCGCTCTGTTGACGATCAGCTTGGAGGTCACGTCGGCGATGTGCTCGACCTCGACGAGCCCGTTGGCCTTCAGCGTGGCGCCCGACGACACCAGATCGACGATGCGCCTCGCGAGCCCCAAGGCCGGCGCAAGCTCGATGGCGCCGTTCATCTTGATGCATTCGGCCTGCACGCCGCGGCGCGCGAAATACTTGCGCGCGACGTTCGGGTACTTCGTGGCGACGCGCACGTGGCTCCATTTGCGCGGATCGTCGCGGCCGGCAAGGTCGGCGGGCTCGGCCACCGACAGGCGGCACTTGCCGATGCCCAGATCGAGCGGCGCGTAGATTTCCGAATAGTCGAATTCGACGATCACGTCGTTGCCCGCAACGCCGAGATGGGCGGCCCCGAAAGCGACGAGTGTGGCCACGTCGAAGGCGCGCGCGCGCACGATGTCGAGGCGCGGATCATTGGTCTGGAAACGCAGCAGACGCGTGTCGGGATCGTCGAACTCGGGCTCGGGACGGATACCGGCGGCCGTGAGCAGCGGCATCACTTCCTTGAGGATGCGCCCGTTGGACAGGGCAAGAATGAGTTTGTCGTTGGCTGGCACGGGCTGAAAAACTCCGATCGATACGCAAACGGGCCTGCGCGCGAAAAGGCGCGTCGTCTCACCCGACCGGATGTCGCGGACGCCATTGGGTCGGCCACGGATCGCCGATATCCTGCATGAGGCAAGCTATGTGCGGGCCTTCCAAACGGATTGCCGCGTCGCCGGCGAACACCATGACCACGGCCCCCGGATGCGCTTCGATCGTCAGAAGCTCCAGCACCCGCCCGCGCTCGCGCTGGTCGAGGCCGCGTCGGCGTACATTGTCGATGCCGGCGAAATGCACGCCGCAATTGACGCGCTCGTAGGAATTGCAAGGCGCAAACGCAGGATCGACGGGCTCGGGCGCGGGTTCGACCTCCCAGGTGTCCTGGCAGTTTTCCCAGCGAAAGCGGTTGGCGACGAGCACGAATTCGCGCTGGGCCGCGTCGAATTTCATGTCGCCGATCGGGATAAGCGCGTCCTGCAGGCACGCGGCGATGATGCGGAAATCTTCCGCGTCGGTCGCCTTGAGGCGGAGGCCCTGGGCTGCGGCCGTCATGCGCCCTCCTTGAGCCGCTCGATGTCCGCGCCGCAAGCCGATAGCTTCTCCTCGAGCCGCTCGTAGCCGCGGTCGAGATGATAGACGCGCGCCACGGTCGTCTCGCCGCGCGCGGCAAGTCCAGCGATCACGAGAGACACCGATGCGCGCAGATCGGTCGCCATCACTTGCGCGCCCGTCAGATGCGGCACGCCGCGCACCATTGCGGAGCCGCCATGCAGATTGATGTTGGCCCCCATGCGCCGCAATTCCGGCACATGCATGAAGCGGTTCTCGAAAATCGTTTCGGTCACCATCGACGCCCCTTCGGCCGAGGCCAGCAGCGCCATCATTTGGGCCTGCAGGTCGGTCGGAAATCCAGGGTAAGGTTCGGTCATCACATCCACGCCCGTCAAGGCGCCGTTTGCGCGGCTGACCCGGAAACCGCGTTCGGTCGGCGCAAACGACACGCCCGCCTGGCCCAGAATATCCGCCGCCGCCTGGATGAGGTCGAGGCGCCCGCCGACGAGTTCCACGTCGCCGCCGGTCGCGGCGGTCGCCATAACGTAGGTGCCGAGCTCGATGCGGTCGGGAAGTATCGTGTGGCGTGCACCGCGAAGCCTAGAACCGCCCTCGATCGTCAGCGTGTCGGTATCGATGCCCGCGATGGAGGCGCCCATTGCCACGAGGCAGCGCGCAAGATCGCCCACCTCGGGCTCGCGGGCGGCATTGACCAGCACGGTGCGGCCCTTGGCGAGAGTCGCCGCCATCATCAGGTTTTCGGTGGCGCCGACCGAGACGAACGGAAACACGATCCGCGCGCCCACAAGACCGCCCGGCGCGGAGGCTTCGACATAACCCTCTTTGAGCTCGATCTTGGCACCGAGCTGTTCGAGGCCCTTCAGATGCAGATCGACCGGTCGCGCGCCGATGGCGCAGCCGCCGGGCAGCGACACGCGCGCCTGGCCTTCGCGCGCCACGAGCGGACCCAGCACCAGGATCGAGGCGCGCATCTTGCGCACGAGATCGTAGGCCGCCGTCGTGCTGGAGAGCTTCTTTGCGCTCAATGCCAGGGCACGCCCGGCATGGCCGCCATTGGGCGCGTGGCCGTCGAGGGCGATTTCCACGCCCAGCGTCGCCAGCAGATTGGCAAGCGTCGAGATGTCCGCCAGATGCGGGATGTTGACCAAAGTCAGCGTCTCGTCGGTCAGCAAACTTGCCGCCATCAGCGGCAGGGCCGCATTTTTTGCCCCGCCGATCGGGATCGTGCCCTTGAGCGGCCGACCGCCGCGAATGCGTATCTTGTCCATCACCCTCCCTTACCCCGGTCGGACGGCAAAATCCAGAAGAGACAATGGACTACGCGACATGCTATCGGCGCCCGATGTGGATCGGGATTGCTGCGGGTCTGGGTGCCGGTGCGATGTGGGGCTTGAGCTTCATCGCGCCCTTGGCGGTCGCTCCCTATACCGCATTCGACGTAACGGCGGGGCGCTAACTCGTTTTCGGCGTGTCGTCGGCGGTCATTCTTCTGGCCGCGCGCCGCGACGTGCTGCGCACGCTGTCTCGCACCGATTGGCGCTTGGCGCTGTGGCTCGGGCTGCTCGGCTACGTCGTCTACTATCTGCTCGTGGCTTTCGCCGTCCGATTGGCCGGGGCGGCCCTGCCCGCTCTAGTCGTAGGCTGCCTGCCCATCCTGCTCGCATTTTATGCCAACTTCCGCGAGCAGGCGATCGCATGGCGTGCACTTCTGGCCCCGCTCGCCGCGATCGCCGCTGGCTTGGCGCTCGTCAACATCGAAGCGGCGTTGCAAGCGCCCACAATCGACAGCCGACTGGCGCTGGCGGCAGCCCTCGCTCTCGCGATCGGCGCCACGCTCGTGTGGATGTGGTATGCGATCGCCAATGCCGAAGCGCTGAAACGCCGTCCGACGATCGATGCCGTCGCATGGGCTGGATTGACCGGGCTCGGTGCCGGGGCCGGCATGGCGCTGCTTGGACTGCCGGGCGTTCTTTTGGGCATGTCGCAGATCCCGGAGCTTGGGCTGCTGCGAACCGAAGCGATTCCGCTTGTGACATGGTCGCTGGCCACGGGGCTGCTGAGTTCCTGGCTCGCGACGTATCTGTGGTCGCTGGCCGCCCAGCGCCTGCCCCTGGCACTTTCGGCGCAATTGATCGTCTCGGAAACGCTGTTCGCGCTGCTGTTCGGCTTCATCCATGCCGAACGCTGGCCGAGCGCCTACGAAGCGGCGGGCGCCATTCTGCTCGTCGCGGGCGTGGTGCTCGGGACCTATCGTTTCCACAAAGCGCGCTAAAACCCTGCTCCGGGCGCGGCCAGATAGGCTTGCTCGGCAACCGTGCTGGCGCGGCCCAGAACCGCGTTGCGATGGGCAAAGCGGCCGAAGCGCACGATCACGTCGCGATGCGCATGCGCGGAGGCAACCGCGCGCGCGCGCCACGGCGCAGCAGGCAGACTTTCGACGAGCCGCACGCATTCGTCTTGGGCTCCCGTATCCTCGGCATGCGTAAACGGCAGATACACGAAAAGCCGCATGACGGGCGGCAGCATTTGGTCGAAGCCGCGCGCAACGATCCGGCGCGCGAGCGACAGCGCTTGCGCGTCGCCCGCGAACGCAAGCGGCTTGCCGCGATGGATGTTGCGGGGCATCTGGTCGAGCAGCAGGATAAGCGCCAAGGCCCCTTCGGGCGTATCGCCAAGCCTTGCCAACGCGCCTTGCGCGGCGTCTGCCGCGAGCGCGCCGAACCGTTCGCGGCATTCAAGATCGAACGCGGCATCCGCCTTGAACCACGTCTCGCGGAAGGTATCGCGCGACGGATCGTCCGGCGGGCCGAACCAAAAATCGAGCAACGAGGCGGCGATCGCTTCGTCGGCCAAAGCCTGGCGGCCGCGCAGCTGCAGCTTGCGGCGCTTCAGGTTGGCGCGCAGCGCGTCGGCCTCCGTCGCTTTTCGCCGCGCTTCGGCAGCGAGCGCATGCGGGCCTTTGATGTCGCGGTTCACGGCGATGCCACAGGCAGTTTCAGGAATCGATTGCCGTTCGCCGATGCAGGCGGCAAGCGCCCGCCGCGAATGTTGATCTGGATCGCTGGCAGCAGAAGATTGGGCGTGTCGAGCGTGCGATCCCGCGCTTCGCGCAAGGCGACGAACGCATCGGCACCGACGCCGTCTTTCACGTGGATGTTGCCTGCCCGCTGTTCGGCAACCGAAGCGCAATAGGCAAGGGCACGCCCGCCGGGCTGGTAGTCGTGCGCCGTATAGATCAGCGTGTCGCCGGGCAGATCGAGCAGCTTTCGTATCGATCGGTAGAGCGTCTGCGCCGAGCCGCCCGGAAAATCGGTCCGGGCCGTGCCCGAATCCGGCATGAACAGTACGTCGCCGACGAAGGCATGGATGCGGCCGGATGCGCCTTCGACAAGCAAGCTCGTGCAGGCCGGCGTGTGGCCGGGCGTGTCGCGCGACGTCGCGCGCAAGCCGCCGATTTCGATTACATCGCCGTCGCGCAGCAACCGGTCGAACTGGCTGCCGTCGCAGCGGAATTCGGGCTCGAATTCGAAACGAGCGGCCCAGTGTTTCTGGACCTCGGCAACGCCGGCGCCGATGGCCGTGCGCCCGCCGACGCGCGACTGCAAAACGGCTGAACCGCTCAGATGGTCGGCATGCGGATGGGTATCGACGATCCAATCGACGGTCTTGCCTGCCAACGCCTTCGCCAGTCGATCGACCGAAGCCGATCCGAGGCGGCCCGATTTCGCGTCGAAATCCAGAACCGGATCGACGACGAGAGCGTGCTTGCTCGCTGGGTCCGCCACCATATAGCTCAGGCTCGACGTCGCTTCGTCGAAGAATGCGGTCACGTGCGGTTCATGCGCGTCCATGTAACGACCTCCCGCGAACAGAAAACTACGGATTGCGGCCAAGTCCGCGCAGTTCCTCGGCGATGCGGCGCTCCTCGTCTTCGAGCACCTGACGATACGCCTCATAAAGGGCGGGAGGAATGTTGTCGAATGTTCCCCGCCGGTCTTCGCGCAAGCGCGCCAGGCGCCGCTCGAGACGGAAAACGTGGATTGCCGCATCGTCGGTGCTGCCTTCCTCGAGACGGCTGACCAGCGGTGCCAGCCTTGCGCGCAGTGCGGCGCGCTGCTCGGGCTCGAGCCCGCGGTCGAGCAGCGTTTCTATCTGACTCACGAGTTTTTCGTATTCGACGCGCACGTCGACGGGCGCGGGCGTTTGCGCTGCGGCGGCGGCGCACAGCGAAACGACGAGGGCGAGCGCCCTCAGCGCTGTTTGATATGGTGGTAGACGTGCCATAGAAACAGCGCGCCCGCCGAACGGTGCGGGCGCCAGGATTCGCCGAGCTTGCGCAGCTTTTTTTCGTCGGGACGCGCGCGCAGGTTTTTCAAGACGCGCATTGCCTCCTGGAGGGCGAGATCGTTGGCGGGCCAAATGTCCGTGCGCTGCAACGCGAACAGCAGATAGATTTCGGCACTCCAGCGCCCGAGCCCTTTGAGGCGCGTGATCGCGGCGATCGCGTCCTCGTCGGAGCTTTTGTGCAGCACGTCGAAATCGAGATCGCCCGACACCACGGCCTCTGCGAGGCCCCGCGCGTAAAGCGCTTTCTGGCGCGACAAACCGAACGAGCGCAGCGCATCCGCATCGAGCGCGAGCAGGCGTTCGGCGCTGACCTCCCCCAAGCCCGCTTCGAGGCGCCGCCAGATGCCGCTTGCCGCCGCGATCGACACCTGTTGCGACACGATGGCGCGCAGAAATCCTTCGAAGCCCGGCGTGCGAATTCGCGGCGCAGGCTTGCCGATGCGCGCAAGCCATTCGGCGACGTCGGCATCGTGCTTGGCGAGCGCCGCCAGCGAACGCGTCAAGACGCGTTTGGCGCGGGCTTCGCTCGAGGCTTGTAGCTGCGGCGGCAAGGAGCGGGGCGCCTCGCGTCAGGCGGACGGCAGATGCGCCAGCGACTGCGTCAATGTCGACAGGCGCGAAAGAAGATAGTCTGCCGTGGCCGGGTCGGCGTCTTCGACCTTCGTCAGCACGCGCTCGATCATCTTGCGCCGATAGCGTTCGCGGTCGGCCGGGCCGCCGTCGTAGCTGGTCTCTTGGGCGACCTCGAGGGCAGCGCGCACGGCCGGATACAGGCCCAGCGGCATGAAAGCGCGCTCGTAGACGTATTTGAGGCCGCCGATCGGATCGTAGATCAGCTGTCGCGCGCGTTCGACAGGCACGTTGGCGCGACGCGCCAGGCCGTGCTCGAACAAAAACATGTCGCCCATGCAAAGCGCGCGCACCACGATGCCCGGATCGAGACGGCCGTTTTGGTGGAGGTGCGTGGCGAGCCGCGAAACATCCTCCTCCTGCGAAACCAGCGACGAACCGACCGTGGCGATCTCGCGCGCCTGCAGCGCGAGATCGGCCGCAATCTCGCTCGACACGTCGTCGCGCTCGAGCAGCCTGTCGCGGATCGAGTCGGAAGCCATGCTGTAGAGTTTTTCGAGCACGCGCAGCGGCACGTGCTTGCGCGCCGCGAGATTCTCCTGCACCGCACCGGAAGACCCGTACTTTTCGACGAGCGTCCGAGCCGTCGCTTCCGACAGGTCGGCACCCTCGTTGGCCGAAAGCGTGGCGGCAACTCGGTCGTTGCCGTGCTGCACCAGCGACGCCGCGACGGCGTCGGAGACCTCTTTACGGCCGGCGATCGCCACCTGTTTGTTGGAGCCTTGCGTGGCCGCAATCTCGATCAGGTCTTCGTCGCTGAACGCCTTGCTTTCGAGCAGCAAGGGCACAGCAACCGAGTCGATGTCGCGCGCGAGGGTCATCGCGAGACCGGCCGGCAGCGAGCTTGCATCCTTGAGATGGTCCGAAAGGGCCTGCCGCACGGCGACTATCGCGTCCTTAGCAAGCAAATGCAGTATCTGCTCGGCCTCGACCCGCGCTTCAGGCGTCAGCCCCGCAGCTTTCCAGGCCGATGCGACTTTGCTCGCCGTTGCCGCGCGCGCGACGCTCGACGGGTCGGCAGAAAGACGCTCAATATCCTGTTGGGAGAGTTCGGCCATTTCCTGAATTCGTTCTCCGTTACTTGAGCCTATTATCTACCTGCGGAGAATTCGGCGCAACCCCTTGGGCCGAATTGCTCGAGGTTTGACACGTTGCAGCCGCACTTCTATTAAAGGGTCGTCGGCACGATCCGATCCGCACGGCAAACAAGGTTCAACGAAGATGCCCATGGACGGCACCGGACCGCACGAAATCGAGCTTTCGCCGAAGGTCTCGGACGAGGTCAAGTGCACAACTTGCTACATGTGCGCTTGCCGTTGCGGCATTCGCGTGCATCTGCGCGACGGCCGCATTCGCTATATCGAAGGCAACAAGGACCACCCGATCAACCGCGGCGTTTTGTGCGCCAAGGGCTCGGCCGGGATCATGAACCATTACAGCCCTGCCCGGCTTTCGAAGCCGCTGCTGCGCGTCGGCGAACGCGGTGCCGGCGAGTTCAAGGAAATCGAATGGGACGAAGCGCTGGCGTTGGCCGAGAAATGGCTCGGCGACATACGCGCGAGCGACCCGAAGAAACTCGCTTTCTTCACGGGCCGCGACCAGAGCCAATCATTGACCGGCTGGTGGGCCAACCAATTCGGCACGCCCAATTTCGCGGCACACGGCGGCTTCTGCTCGGTCAACATGGCCGCAGCCGGACTCTATTCGATCGGCGGCTCTTTCTGGGAATTCGGCGAACCCGATTGGGCGCGAACCGAGTATTTCCTGCTGTTCGGCGTTGCCGAAGACCACGACAGCAACCCGATCAAGGCCGGGCTTGCCACGCTGAAACAACGCGGCGCCAAATTCGTCGCCGTCAATCCGGTCAAGACCGGCTACCAGGCGATTGCCGACGAATGGATCGGCATTGCGCCCGGGACGGACGGCCTCTTCGTGTTGGCCCTCGTGCACGAGCTGCTGCGCGCCGACCGCATCGATCTCGATTTCCTCGCGCGCTACACCAATGCGCCGTGGCTTGTGGCACGCGACGACGGGCTGTTCGCGCGCGACTCGACCGGCAATCCGCTGTGCTGGGATGCGGACAAAGACGCAGCCGTCAGCGCGCTCGGCGCGGATTTCAATCCGCGTCTCGTAGGCGAAGTCGTGCTTGCCGACGGGCGCAAGGCCGTGCCGGCTTTCGAGCTGATGGCGCTGCGCTATCTTTCGCCCGACTACGCGCCCGAGGCGGTCGAAGAACGCTGCGGCGTTTCGGCCGCAACGATCAAACGCATCGCGGCCGAGCTTGCGCAGGCCGCATTCGAGAAGCAAATCGTGCTCGACCAGCCTTGGACCGACTGGGCCGGTCGGCGCCACGATACGACCGTCGGCCGCCCCGTCGCCATGCACGCGATGCGCGGCATTTCGGCCCATTCGAACGGTTTCCAGACATGCCGCGCCCTGCATCTGCTGCAGATGCTGCTGGGCGCCGTCGATACGCCCGGATCGTGGCGCTACAAGGCACCTTTCCCGCGCCCCTGCCCGCCCGGTCCCAAGCCGACCGGCAAGCCTGCCCAAGTCAATCCAGGTCGCCCGATGGGCGGCATGCCGCTCGGTTTTCCGCTGGGACCCGAAGATCTGCTGCTCGACGACGACGGGCGGCCGATGCGAATCGACAAGGCCTATTCGTGGGAGGCGCCGATCGCAGCCCACGGGCTCATGCACATGGCGATCCGCAATGCCTGGGCAGGCGATCCCTACAAAATCGACACGCTGTTCATGTACATGGCCAACATGGCCTGGAACTCGTCGATGAATTCGGCGGGCACGGCCGCGATGCTGACCGACAAGAACGAAGACGGCAGCTACAAGATCCCGCACATCATCTATTCAGACGCTTTCTATTCCGAGCAGGTCGCCTATTCGGACCTGATCCTGCCCGACACGACCTATCTCGAGCGGTGGGACTGCATCTCCCTGCTCGACCGGCCGATCGGTTCGGCCGAAGGCCCGGCCGACGCGATCCGCCAGCCGGTCGTGGCGCCCGACCGCGACGTGCGCGCCTTCCAGAGCGTGCTGATCGAGCTCGGCAGCCGCCTCAAATTGCCCGGCTTCACCAACGCCGACGGCACGCCCAAGTTTCCGGGCGGCTATGCGGACTACATCGTCAACCACGAACGCAAACCAGGCGTGGGGCCGCTGGCCGGTTTCCGCGGGATCGACGGCGACAAGGCCGGCGTGGGCGCCCCCAACCCCAAGCAGCTCGAGCGCTACATCGAAAACGGCGCATTCTGGCGCCACCATCTCGAACCCGACCAGCTTTACTACAAGCATGCGAACAAGGGCTATCTCGAGGCCGCGACCAAGCTCGGCCTCATCGACAAGCCCGAACAGATCGTGCTGCAGATCTATTCCGAACCGCTGCAGCGCTTCCGCAATGCAGCGCGCGGCATCGGCGCGATCCAGGCTCCGCCCGAGCATCGCGCACGGCTCGAGACCTATTTCGATCCGCTGCCCTTCTGGTACCCGACCTTCGAAGCGACGCAGATCGCGGAATCCGCGTTTCCGCTGCATGCGGTCACGCAACGCCCGATGCCGATGTACCATTCGTGGGGTTCGCAGAATGCGTGGTTGCGCCAGATCCTCAACCGCAACCGCCTCTACATGCATCGCCAGACGGCGGTCGATCTCGGCCTTGCCGACGACGATTGGGCTTGGATCACTTCGCATCACGGCCGCGTCAAGGCGCAGATCCGAACGATGGAGGGCGTCAACCCGAACACCGTGTGGACCTGGAACGCGATCGGCAAACGCGCAGGCACCTGGGGGCTCGACGCGGACGCGCCGGAATCGAACCAGGCGTTCTTGCTCAACCACCTTATCGGCGAATTGCTGCCGGCCAAAAACGGCTATCGCTACTCCAATTCCGATCCGGTCACGGGCCAGGCGGCTTGGTACGACCTGCGCGTGCGTGTCGAAAAGGCCTCGGCCGCCGAGGCCGGCGTCACGAGCCCGCGCCTGCCGGATGTGGCAGCGCCGCCGCGCATGCCCGACCGTCCGCCGGTGCTTCGCTTCGGCGGCGAATGGAAGCCCAGGTGACCAGCTACGCCGAACCCGCACCGGGCGCCAAGAAACTCGGCCTCGTGATCGATCTCGACACGTGCGTGGGCTGCCACGCCTGTGCTGTCAACTGCAAGGAGTGGAACAGCGGCGGCCATTCGGCACCGATGACCGATTTCGACCCCTACGGCGCCAACGCGGACGGCGTGTGGTTCAACCGCATCCATACTTTCGAAGCGGGCGACGGCCCCGACAGCCGCACGGTCCATTTCCCCAAATCTTGCCTGCATTGCGAGAAGCCGGCTTGCGTCGAGGTCTGCCCGACCGGGGCCAGCTACAAGCGCGAAGAAGACGGCATCGTGCTCGTCAATGCGGATACCTGCATCGGCTGCAAACTGTGCTCGTGGGCCTGCCCCTACGGCGCACGCGAGTTCGACGCCGACGAAGGCGTCATGAAAAAATGCACTTTGTGCATCGACCGCATATACAACGAAAATCTGGCCGCCGAAGAACGCGTGCCGGCCTGCGTGTCCACGTGCCCCGCCAGCGCGCGCCATTTCGGGGATTTGGGCGATCCGCAGTCGGACGTCTCGAAGCTCGTCGAGGCGCGCGGCGGCTACGCGCTGATGCCCGAAATGGGCTACGCGCCCGTCAACCGCTATCTGCCGCCGCGAGCAGGCAAGACGGCCGTCGGCTGCACGGGCGCTGCCGCCGAGCTTGCCAAAACCGCCGAGACGGTCGGCCTCCATCCGCTGCTGCGCTGGATGGACAAAGTCCTTTCCCGCTGAAAGCCCGCGCGCAATGCACCCTGCCTTTTCGGTCATTTTTTTCACCGTCGCCTCGGGGGCGGGATACGGCCTATTCGCGTTGCTGGGGCTCGGCAACGCATTGGGCCTCGTGCCCGCCGACCGCTTTTTCGGCCTATGCAGCCTCGGGCTGGCGGCGACGCTCATCACAGCCGGGCTGTTTTCGTCGACGGCGCATCTGGGGCATCCCGAGCGTGCGTGGCGGGCTTTGGGCCAATGGCGCAGCTCGTGGCTGAGCAGAGAGGGCGTCGCAGCGCTCGCGGCCTATGTGCCGCTCGCCGTCTTCGGCATCTTCTGGGCGATTTTCGGCTTCGTCGACGGGTTCGTCGCGATCGCGGGCCTGCTGGGGACTGTGCTTGCATGCGCGACGGTCTTCGCGACGGCGATGATCTACCGGTCGCTGAAGCCGATCCACCAATGGCACAATCGCCTCGTCGTGCCCGGCTATCTCGCGATGGCGGTCGCCAGCGGGGCCGCTTTGCTGAACGCGTTGGTGCAGATTTGGGGGCGTCCGCAATTGGCTGTCGGCGTCGTCTGCGCCGTCGCCATCGTCGTCGCGATGTTCGCCAAGCAGCGCTACTGGCATTTCATCGACACGACCAAATCGGCTTCGACGCCGGAAACCGCGACGGGCCTGGGGGCGATCGGCAAGGTGCGTCTGTTCGAAGCCCCGCATACGGAAGAGAATTATCTGCTCAAGGAAATGGGCTACAAGATAGCCCGCAAGCACGCTGCCAAACTGCGCGCGATAGCACTGAATGCGGGCTTCCGAGCACCCCTGGCGCTGACTTTGCTCGCAACTTCATTGCCCGGCGCACTTGCCGTCGCCGCAAGCGGCTTGGCGGCAATTCTGCTGCTGGCAGGTCTTGCCGTCGAGCGTTGGCTGTTCTTCGCCGAGGCCAAGCACAGCGTGATGCTCTATTACGGCGCTCAAACAGCCTGACAATCGAGCCTGCGGCGAATGGCACAGTCGGCCCGCCCGTGCGCGATGCAGAACATGCCGACAAAATCGTGGATCGAGGCGGCTGCGTGTTTGGCCCCTTCGTTCGCCGCATCGAGACGGGCGGCGGCCTCTTCGGCCTGGGCGCGCAATTTGGTTTCGTCGAGTGTCAAAAGCTTGCCGTCTTCGAACACGACCTTGCCGCCGATCATCACACGCCTTAGGGCCGAGCCCGATTCCGCGAACACCATCTGCGTAAGGGGGCTGCGCAGCGGCACGTAGTGCGGCTGGTCGAGGGCGAGGAACACGATGTCGGCGGCATAGCCGGGCGCTATCTTGCCGATCTTGTCGAAGCCCAGCACGGCCGCGCTGCCTTGCGTGGCCGCCACGAACGCCTCGCGCGCCGTGACCCATTGGCGATAGTCCGGCCCTTGAAGCCGCGAGAGATATGCCGCAAGCCGTGCGGCCTCGAAGATGTTCTGGCCGTCGCCGGTGTTTGTGCCGTCGGTGCCGATCGCAAGCTCGATGCCGGCATCGAGCATTTCGCGTATCGAGGCCACGCCCGACCCGAGGCGCAGATTGCTCGACGGGTTGTGCGCGATTCGCCCGCCGCGCTTGGCGACGAGATACATCTCGCTGCGGTCGATCCAAATGCCGTGGGCACCGCTGAAATGGGGGCCGAGCAGGCCCAAAGAGTCGAGATGCTGCGTCATGCCGGTGCCGTATTTGCGGCGCGCAAGAACGGCCTGGACCTTGGTCTCGGCCAGATGCGTCTGCAGCTGCAGACCGTAGTCGCGGGCATAGACGCCGCACGCCGACAGGAACGCGTCGGAGCAATGCAGCGGGATGGTCGGCGCTATGCCCGGCTTCACGAACGCGCGGTCGAACGGCCAGTCGGCGTAGATGGGCTTCAGATTGGCGAGGCTCGTTTCGAACGGCGCCATTGCGAGCTTCTCGAAGCCCCCCCGCAGGGTCGCCGGTATCGCTTCGAGCAGGCCCGGCAGGGCTTGGTAGAGCGTGCGGTCCGCCATCATGGGGGCCACGACCGCGCGCATGCCGGCATCCCAATAGGCCTGGGCTGTGGCCCGCACCGCCTCTGCCGAAGGCGCCGGGAATTCGACGAAAAGATCGAAACTTGCCGTGCAACCGCGCCGGATCATTTCGGCGGCCGACAACGCCGCCGTGAGGTACTTGTCGTCGAGCGTGCGCTGGCCGGTGATGGCGCCGGACGCGTTCAAGAACAGTTCGAGCGGAACTTGGTCGCCGACGGCCCCCCGCCCCAGGGCGCCGTGCGCATGCGTATGGGCGTTGACGAGGCCCGGCACCATCATGCGATCGCTTGCGTCGAGCCGGTCGGCTTCGGCCGCGTCGAAACTGCCCGGCGGGCCGATTTCGGCGACGAAACCGGCGGACACGAGAATGTCCGCCGGTTCGGCCTTGTCCTTGTCGATGTCGAGAAGACGCCCGCCTTCGACGACGAGCGGCCGGGTTTGGGTCAACTCAGTTCCCCATATAGACGAGTTCGCGTTCGCCGCGCGGCGGCAGGAATTCGCGCGAGAAGACTTCGCGCACCTCGGGCGTGCGCGTCAAGCCGTAGCCGGACACGACCATGCCGATCGAACGCGCCAGACGCTCGTCCTTGACGTCGCCTGCCCCGATCTCCTTGCTCTCGCCCGAGACCATGAGCTTCTCGTAGGCGAATTTGAGGCGGCGGGTTTCGACGTTGGCGTCGACGAGCGCGTCGAAGCGCCGCACCGAGGCCATGGCCCCCGGAATGTCGCGGCCCACTTCGAGCGTGGCCTGGTTGACGGCGCGCACGAGGCCTGCGACGGCCTTGGGGTTCTCGCGCATCAGCTTCTGCGAGACCATCATGCCGTTCGAGTAGAGGTCCATGCCGTAATCGGCGAACGAGAACCAAGTGTAGTCCTTGTCCGGATCCTGGTTGAGACCCACGAGATTGAAATAGCTCGTGATGTTGAAGACCATGGCAGCGTCCATGTGGCCCTGGATCAGCATCGGTTCCTGCAGGTTCGGCGCCATGTTCGTGAACTTGATCTTCGACAGGTCGAGCTTGTTGACGGACGCGAACACCGGCATCAGCCGCGTGGTCGGGGTGCCTTGGGCGCCGCCCAGCGTCTTGCCCTCGAAATCCTTGATCGACTTGATGCCCGCCGGATTGCGCGCGACGATCGCGAAGGGCGGTTGGTTCCACATCTGGTAGACCATGATCGGCTGTTGGCCGGGATTGGCGGCTGCGTTCTGGATGATCGCGTTGATGTCGCCGAAGCCCGCATCGTAGGCCCCGCCCATGATGCGCGTGACGGTGGCACCCGACCCCTCGCCCTGGTCGATCACGACGTTGAGCCCTTCGCGCGCGAAGTAGCCCTTGTCGCGGGCGACGAAGAACGCCGCGTCGCTGCCTTGGGTCTTCCAGCCGAGCGTGAATTTGATCGTGGTCGGCTGCTGCGCTTGCGCACCGGCAGCGCTGGCGATAAGGGCTGCCGCAAACGCGGCCGCCTTCAAGTTCTTGAACATGGGGGTCTGCTCCAGGTAGGGGCCAAAAAGAAGTTTTCGACGGGTTCAATTCTTGTGCCAAAACAATTGACGCCCCGGCCGATCTGCCCTTTAACTATGCTTATGATCTTCCAGGACGTCGCACTTCGACTTATTTGAACCGCTTCCCCCTTCCGTCTCGAAGGGGTGCAAAGCGGTGTGTGTCGTGCGGTTCGCCTCCCCTGCCTGGAAGTCCCAAATGCTTGAAATCCGTCTTGCCGAACGACTTAGGCGCTTCTTTGCGCCTTCGTTCCCCCCAACCTCTTTTTGCCAATCCAACAAGCGAGACGGACGATGAATTTCCGCAAGTACAAAGCTTTTGCCCCCATCGACCTGCCGAACCGCCAATGGCCCAGCCGAGCCATCGACAAAGCGCCCTTGTGGTGCTCGGTCGATTTGCGCGACGGAAATCAAGCTCTCGTCGAACCAATGGGACCTGAGCGCAAACGCCGCATGTTCGACCTGTTGGTGCGCCTGGGCTTCAAGGAAATCGAAGTGGGCTTCCCGGCAGCTTCCCAAACCGATTTCGATTTCGTGCGGTCCATCGTCGAGGAAGGGGCCATTCCCGCCGACGTCACGATCCAGGTTCTGACCCAAGCCCGCGACGAGCTGATCGCGCGTACATTCGAGGCGATCGCAGGCGCCAAGCGGGCCGTTGTGCATCTCTACAACTCGACCTCGACGACCCAGCGCCGCGTCGTGTTCGGGCTCGACCGGCCGGGTATTGTCGATATCGCGGTCAAGGGTACCCGCACCGTCAAACGCCTCGTGGCAACCGTGCCCGAGACCGAGATCGTGTTGCAATACAGCCCCGAAAGCTTCACCCAGACCGAAATGGATTTCGCCAAGCAGATCTGCGAAGCGGTCATGGACGTTTGGCAGCCGACGCCGACCGCCAAGATGATCTTCAACCTGCCCGCCACGGTCGAAGCGGCGACGCCCAACATCTATGCCGACCAGATCGAATGGTTTTCGCGCAACGTCGAAAAGCGCGACAGCTGGATCCTGTCGGTGCATCCGCACAACGACCGCGGCACAGGCGTCGCCGCCGCCGAATTGGCGGTGATGGCGGGGGCCGACCGCGTCGAGGGTACCTTGTTCGGCAACGGCGAACGCACCGGCAATGTCGACATCGTCACGCTGGCCCTCAACTTGTTCAGCCAGGGGGTCGATCCGGCCCTTGACCTGTCGGACGTGAACGAGATCGTGCGCACGGTCGAATACTGCAATCAATTGCCCGTGCATCCGCGACACCCCTACGGCGGCGAACTCGTGTTCACGGCGTTTTCGGGCTCGCACCAGGACGCGATCAAGAAGGGCCTTGCGGCCCAGGCCAAATCCAACACCGGCCTGTGGGACGTGCCCTATCTGCCCATCGACCCTGCAGATGTGGGCCGCTCCTACGAGGCGGTAATCCGCGTCAATTCGCAGTCCGGAAAAGGCGGGGTCGCCTATCTGCTCGAAAGCGACTACGGGCTCGAGCTGCCGCGTCGGCTGCAGATCGAGTTTGCGGGCGTCGTGCAGCGCGCGGCCGATGCGACCGGCAAGGAATTGTCGGCCAAGGACATCTACGCGGCCTTCGCCGCCGAATATCTCGACGGCGGTTCGATCGTCTTCGCGGGCCACACGACGCTGCCGACCGGGACGGCCGGGGCAGAACGTCGCATCGAGGCCAACGTGGCCATCGACGGTGTTGCCCAAATTCTGGCCGGCGAAGGCAACGGTCCGATCGCGGCCTATGTCGATGCGCTGAACCGCATCGGGATTGCGGTCGACGTGGTCGACTATCGCGAACACGCGATCAAAGGCGGCCAAGGGGCCAAGGCCCAGGCGGCAGCCTACGTCGAAGTCAAGATCGGCGAGCGCACGCTGTTCGGGGTCGGTGTGGATGCGAACATTGTCGCCGCCTCGCTGAAAGCGGTCACGTCGGCTGTGAACCGCACCAAGCGCGGTTAGGGCAAGCGCGGATGGAGCTTGCGCTGACTAGCGTGCGCCGCGCTTGGCGACAAGACGGCGCAGCTTGCCCTCGCCGACCATCTGCTCGAGGACGGCAAACACGACCAGCGGCGGGGCGCCGACGACGTCGGCGATCTGGCCGAGCGAGAAGGTGCCCTTGCCCTTTACGGCCGCGCGGACGACCGGATCGAGCGTTTGGGAGGGCATCGATGCTGCAAGCGCCTGGGTCATGTTTGCAGTTTGCCAAAAAACCGGCTGCGAACCAAGCGAGTTGCACACTCCGGCCGTCTGTGGCATCTAGCGGCCGATTGCGGGTGGCACGCTGCCGTAGCTCAGTGGTAGAGCGCATCCTTGGTAAGGCTGAGGTCGGGAGTTCAATCCTCCCCGGCAGCACCACCCGCAATCCCGGTTTTCCGCCGTTTTGGGCGCTTTCCGGGCCAAGGCGGCCGGAACAAAGCACCCCCAAATATGCAGTGAAGTGCGGGTACGGTGCAGGAACATGCACTCGAACTCGCCCAGTATACGCCCACCCCCGCAAGGGCGGGTTCCGGGCGCGTTCTCGTCAGGCGGCGATAAGCTTGCCCGGGCGACGCCCTGCATCGAAAAACCGGTGATTGCCGTAGTCGTGGGCGACGATGCGCCCGTTGAGACGGCCGAAGTTTTCAGCCTTCACGTCCGCCATGAACGGCGGAACCTTGAAGCCCTTTGGCAGGGCCGCGACCGGCTCCGTGCGTCGCTGGACAAGCCATGTCCCGCACGCGCTGATCTGCAAGCACGGCGCCAGCCAGCGTCGCCATTGCGTGTCGCGCATCTTTATCCAGATCGACCATTCGCTGGCATTCGAGAAGCTTGCGGAAACGCGCTCGTGCTTGATGACCAGCGACGGGTCGAGCGCAAAAACATAGACGGTTCGGGACGCGCCAGCGCCGATCTCTCGCCCGAGGATGAACGAGACAAGTTCGAGCGTGCTTAGCTTGCCGAGATCCGGAATCTCGCTCACCGCTTGCCGCCCAACCGCTCGGCCAAAGCGGCAATGGCGCTGCCCGGTTCCTGGCCCGCCGCAATCGCCTTGTCGGCCGAGCGCTTGTAGACGTAGACGCCCAGCACCGACAGGCCGACCGACCACATCAGCGACAAGGCGCCGAGCGCTTCGACCACTTGTGCGGCGTCTTTGGGCGCCGCGACGATAACCCAGGCAACGGCCGCCATCTGCAACGCCCACGTCGCCGCCATCACGTAGCCGAAGGTCGGGCGCATGCGGCGCACGTAGGGATCTTCCGAGCCCGCCTCGGCGCGGATCGTGGCGTTCACCTCGCGGATCGTCTCGCGATAGTCTTCGCTGTCGAGCGCGGCCATCGTCTCGACGTGCCGGTTCGCTTCCGCAACCTGCGCAGGATCGATCCCCTTAACGCTGATCGCCTCGCCCACGTCGGCAAGCGCGCCGGCGGCCGTCTTCGCCACGGGATTGTCGATCTTGCCGAGCGCGCCGCCCACCACCTTGACGAGCAGCGGCAGCCCGAGTTGAGCCAGCAAAGCCGGAATCATGGTCTATCCTTTCGCGAGAAGAGCGATGGCAAAGGCGCGGCGCGACCAACCGCCACCGAACGTGGGCCAAGTGCCAAGGCTTGCGTAATGCACGATGCGTTGCGCCATGAAGCGCACGAGCACGTCGTCGGGCTTGGCTTGCGACGCTTGCGCAGCCGCAAGCGTGGCCGGGCCGAACGCGCCGTCGGCGCGCACGCCGAGCGCCAATTGGAAAAATCGGATCGCGGTGCCCTGCCCTTGATTGACGGCACTGTCGAACAGCGGCAGCGCGAACGCCCAGGCGAGATCGTCGCCGCGCACCGCCGCCCAATAGTCGCGACGGTAGATCGCGATCGCGTCCGCGACCGTCAGATTGAGAATGTCGAGATCGGGATAGGCCTTCTTGCTGATCCCGTATTTCGTGAGGCCGCCCGGATCGCGCGCATCGTCGGACAGCACGCCCTCTTTTTCGAGCACGATCTGCACTGCCTTTTCGAACCAACCCGACATGTCATTCTCCCGTGTTTCGCGTGCGGTCAGCCGCCACGAGCTGGCGGACCATTCGCTCGATGTTTTCGATCCCGCGCGCGATGCGCTCTTCGGTTTCGCGCAAGGCCGCCTTGCTCGAGTAGTTTTCGGCCACGAACAGCTTGTGCGCCGCGAGCTGGTCTTTGACCACGCCGGCGAGCTCGGCCGCGCGCACGGCCTTGGCCTCCGCGTCCGCGATCGCCTTGTGCTGGGTGCGGTTCCAGAAGCCCAAGAACGCGACCACCAAAGCCGTGATGCCGTTGACCAGATATTCGACGATGCTCTCGCTCATGGCGCTGCCGCCCGCGCAAACACATTGAGGATCGACGACGCTTCGAGCGCTTCGATCGCGTGGAACTTCGGCGCGCGGAACAGCACCGGCCGATCTGCCGGACCGAACTCGCGCTGCACTTCGTCCGTCGTCACGCGCACGCGACCTGCCAGCACGATCATCAGGTGGTCGCCCGCGTGGTTGTGGCGCGGCAAACCTTCGCCGGGAGCGAACTCGTAGCGCGCGAAATCGCAGCCGAGCGCGTTGAAGCTGCGCTCGGTCACAGCTCGGTCACTCCGCCCGAGGGCCCTGACACAGGCTGCGGCGGTGCCGCAGCTTCCCAGGCGGCTACGAACGGCGTTAGCGCGCCGCCGGCATCGAGCCAGATGCGCTCGCCCAGCTTGACTTCGATCATGCCGTGCGTGCCGTACCATTGGATCGCGTGCCAGTTGGCATCGCATTCCGGCATCGCCACGACGCGCGCATCGCCATCCACGATCACTGTTGCGTCTTCGATAATCACGGTCAGGCGCATGATCGCTTTACTCCTTGATGATGTAGTTGAGCACGACGGTCGGCTGCGTGTTTTGGTGCGCGTTGCCGCTACCCGCGCTTCCGGTATTGCCAGTCCCGCCACCGCAACCCGACCCGCCGCCAGGGCTGCCGCCCGGCGCATACGGAACGGTATGCTGGTGAGACGCCAATTGAGCGGTGGTGAGCGTATGGGTTTCCGTGCCGCCCGCGTCGCCAAGGTTGACGCCCGAGATACCGGAGCCAGCCGTGGTAAGCCGGTTCGCCGCCGTGCCGCCCATATTGTCGCAACCAGCAGCCACTCGGCCCCGCATGTCGGGCAAGTTGAACGTGGTCGAGCCGTCGCCGTGGCCATGCGGTGCGAAGCGTGCCGTCTGCACGCCCGATTGCGCGCCGCTCGTATTGATCGCGGCGCCGCCGCGCGTCGCCGCGAGCTGGAACGTGTTGGTCGTTTGATTGACGATGAAATAGTTGGTGTTGGCGACAAGCCCCGTCGGCAGCGCACCCGTCGTCGCAAAGCGCAGAATGTCGCCGTTCGAGCGCCCGTGGGCGTTCCAAGTGACGACGCCCGGAGAGGCGATCGAAACTGTGACCGTAGATGCGGTGGAGAGAGCCGCGAACAGCGCCGCGAACGTCGTGCGGCTTACGGCCTGACCGTTTGCAAAAGACCAGCCCGACGGCGCCACGATAGCTGCGGTAGGAACCAGCGTTCCGACAGGAACCCCGGCCGGGGCTTGATAACTTGGGTCGGCGCCAGGCCCGCCCGACGTGAGCACCTGGCCCGCCGTGCCGCTGCGCGCAAGCTTGTCGAGCCCGACGGCGTTTGCGGCCAGTTTGCCGCCGCTCACCGCACCCGCCGCGATCTTGTCGCCGGTCACGTCGCCGGGGCCGAGCGCCAGCGTCCCCGCCGACACGGCGATAACGGCCCCGTTCGAATCGAAGCCCATCATCTTGCCGGCACGGACGGCTGCTGCCGGCAGTTCGCCGATTGCGGTTGTGTCGCCCACCGGTTGGAGCAACGCGCGCGCAAACAGGCGCCGGAACTGCTGGAAGATCGCGAACACCCGGTCGAGCGACGTGTTCAGAACCTTGATGTTGAAAACCGGCGACGGATACGGAAAATCGTCTGTGCGCGACAAGGCCACGTCGCGTTCGATGACGATGGTGCAGTTCGACTGTGCGACCGAAAACGTCACGCTACCCGAAGAATAGCCGCCGTCTACCGCGCCGCCCGTGCCCGCCACGGTGATGCCGCTCGAGACCGCAGCGCCGTCCTTGTAGACCTTGATGTCGGCCGTCGCGAAGAACGGAAACGAGAACGCGAAGGTCGAAACCGGCGTGGCGCCGACGACATGCACAACGCGCGCGTTGGAGGAATCCTCGGGGACTTGGATATGCGGCATGGCCTGGGCTCGGCGCTCGGGGTTGCGAGCATCGAAAATGCGGCCAAGCCGCGCGCCGCTCAACGCACGGCGGGACCGCTACCGGAATGCGCCGGGAAAAGCCTCGCGATCTTCGCGGTAGGTCTGCCCGTAATCCTTGAACCGGCGCTGCTCCTGGCGCGCAAGGAACCCCGGCGACACGCTCTCGCGCAGGGAATTGAGGAACAGATAATCGAGCCCAGGCCGCACGTAGAACAGATTGAGGAACGGCGTGTTCTGCAGCGCGATATTGAGCGCCTCGCCCGCCTTGGCGTCGCCGTCGCGCGCGCGCGTGGCGAGATTGGCGACCGAGCCGAGTGCGCCGAACGACGGACCCGCCAGCGTTTCGATGAACCCGTTGCCGAAGCGGTTGGCCTCGCCGAACAGAAAATCGCCGTAGATGCCGAGGCCGCCCGACTGCTTGAGCGCCGCGAGGATCGTCTTGTAGCTGGTCGGGTCGCGCGGCTGGTCGAGACCGTTCAGATAGTCCTTGGCCGTCATCGAGGCATAGCCCGCCACGAACAGGCCCGCCATCAGGTGCCCGATATGGCCCGCGTTGTTGGCGAGCCGCGCGCCCGCCGTGTCGCCCTCGCCGCCCAAAACCGCGCGCCCGAGCACGCGCTGGGTGAAGGCCACGGGATAGCCCTTGAACTGCATCACGAAGCGCATCGCCTCGCCCACCGCCGTGCCCGGCCGCGTGCCCTGCAGCGTCACGCGCCGCGTCGCGTCGTCGGCTTCGAGAACGCCGAACCCGACTTCGTCGGCGAAGTAGGCGCCGATTTTCAGTTCGAGCGCGTCGCGCGCGGCGGCGATCTTGCGCGGGGTCGCCTTGCCCTCGACGAGCCCTGCCAGCGCCGCGTCGGGCAGATCGCGGATGCGGTCCGGCGTCACGTAGGTGTTGCCGTTCAACGCGCGGAACTGCGCTTGGCCCACCGCCGCCCATTCCTTGGCGCCGATGCCGTGGACTTCGAGGCGGCTGCGGAAATTCCGCTCGAGACCGTCGAACGCCGTCCCGACCTTCGATCCCATATGCGCCGAAAGCACGCGCGCATGGCTCGCTTTCATGGCGTCCGTCCACCATGTCAGGCCGTTCCACTTGAAGAACGTCGTCATGGCGCGGTGCATCCTGCCGGTCGTGGCGTCGCCCGCCGCGTAGGGGCTCACGATATGGGCGATCAGCCCATCGAAGCCCTCGCCCAACAAAAACGAAAGCTCGCGCCGCTCGCCCGCCCCGCGCCCTTTGAGAAATTCGCCGAACTGCGAGGCGTAGGCCTGGCCCAACGGAATGCCGTTGAATATCAGATTGGCCGTCGCCGTCACCAGGTCTGCCGCCGAACTGATCACCGCCCCGCCGAGCTTGGCCATGGATTCCACGGCGCGGATGCCGGCCGAGACGCGCGCGCCCGTGGTCGAGACGGCGGCGAATGTGAGCCCCGTCGCTTCGTCCATCGAAGCTTTGAGCATGCCCGCGTCGAGCTTCAATTCGTCGATCTGCTTGGCGCGCGTCGCCGCGTCGAGCGATTTTTCGTCGCGCAGGCGGCGCGTCAGCGTATCGACGATCTGCCCCAGCATGTTCTGCGGATTGGGGCCGTAGGTCTCCATGAGGGCGGCGGTACGCGCGGCCCCCATCTGGTGGCGGATCATGCCGTCGAACACGTGCCCCTCGCCGAATTCGGCGCTGTAGGCAAGCCACGCGTCGGCATCCTTGAAATGCAGCACGCGATGGCGGGCAAGCGACTTCGCGAGATTGGCGGGGCCGGTCGACTCGCCGCGTTCGGCGGCCGTCGTCGCGCGATCGCGCCCCGTGACGATGGTTGTCCACATTTCCGCGAGGATCTTCGGCACCTCGTCGGGACTTGCGTCGGGGAAGGAGCGCTTGATGTCGAGCAGCGGCAAGGTGGCCCGCACCCACGGGTCTTGGTCCGCCTTGCGCAGCTTGGCCGCGTCGTGAACTTGCGCCCCCGCCCAGCCGTCGAGCTTGCCGATATTGGCCCCGCGCAGATTGAGCGCCTGGCGCGAGTCTTCCGCCGCATCCGCCAGCACCTTGGCCACGAACTGCGCATCGGTGTTGCGCGTCGATCCCGGCTTGCCGCCTTCGCGCAGCTCGACCATTTCGCGCGTAACGTCGTCGAGGAACGGACGGTCGCGCAGCAGCCACTGGACATGGGGCCGCTCGGCCGCGATCTTGGCTATCGGCTCGCCCACGAAACGGCCCTCGAAGGCGAGGCGCAGCGCCTGCACCGAATGCCGGCCGCCTTCGATGGTGCGTACCGTCCCTTCGTTGAGCGACACGAGCGCGTCGCGGGGGCTCAATCCGCCCGCCATCAGCTTTTCGACCTGGGTTGCCGTCTGCTCGCGCTTGAGGATCGTCAGCGCCGCGTGCTTGGCGGCGAGTGCTTTTTCGATGGCGGCTTCGTCGGCGGCTTCGCGGGCCGCTTGCGCCAGCCGCGCGTCGAGCCCGTCGATGGCGCCATCGGCTTCGAGCGCTTCGAGCTTGCGCTGGGTGCGCTCGAGCAGATCGAACGCTTCGCCCTCGGTGAGCTTGTCGCCGGACGCCGCGCGCACCGCCGCAATGCAGCCTTTGGAAATCGCCATGCTCTATCTCCGGAAACAGGAGGCCGCAGCTGCGGCCCCGTCGTCGAATGCAGCCGCGTCGGCTAGGGCCTGGCGCGCGGCTTTGAGTGCGGCCGCATCTTCGGCCGTCAAGCGCCCGGCCGCGACCAGTGCTTCCGCGTCGTCGAGCAGGCCGGTCGTGTCGTCGATGGTCGCGGTGCGCTCGGGGCTGGCGCTGCGCCCCGGCTTGCCCGCGCCGGGCGCTTGCGGTTCGGCGGCGGCGAAGGTCTTCTCGAACATCGCCACGGCCGCTTCGATGCGCTTGGCGGGCGATTTGAGATTGGTGATGCGCGACCATTCGGGCGACGCGAGCGCATCGGTCAAAACCGCATTCCGGTCGAATTGCAGGCCGAGCTTTTCCGCCGCTGCCCGCACGGCGGCGACGCGCGCATCCGACGCGGCGGCGAGGCGCGTTTGGTCGGCGGCACCCTCGGTTGCGCCGAAAGCTTCGAACTTGCGCGCCTCGGCGATCGCCGTGCGCGCAAGTTCGGTTTTCGCTTCCGGGCCGGCCGCCTGCCATGCCGCGACATCCGCGGCGCGCGTCGGCGCTGCCTCCGCCGGCGTCGCGGGCGAGGGCCGCGCGACTCGCTCGGGCTCGGGCAGGGCGGCAGGCTCGGGGGCGGCTTTCGCGAAATTGACCGCGCGCCCCTGCGGTGGCATATTGGTGTCGCGGCTGTCCGCAGCGCGACCGAAAGCGCTCGGGCCAGTATCCCCGGCAGGCCTCGAAAGTCGGCCGGGGGACCCGCCCTCCCCCAATTTCGGCGAAAGCGGATAATCGGCCTTGTTGTCCGGCACGAAGATGCTGACGACGCGCCGCCGCGAATCTTCCTTGAATGGCCGGTCCGTGTAGACGACATGCTCGCCGTCGGCGCGCGCAACAACCCACTGGCGACTGTCGGGGCTTTTGCCCGCCCCGGCCTCGACCTCTCGAATGATCTGCGGGAAGGCGACAACGTCTTCGCGCTGGACTTGCTTGGTCGGCGGCTTGTCCGAATTCTCGCCGTGTTTCCAGATGAACTTGGCAAGGCCGAATCCTTCGCCCTTCACCTCGACATCGCCAACCCCCTTCCAGCCGCCGCGCGCGATCGCCGTGGCGTCGATCTGTTCGGGCGTGATCGAAACCAGCGGATCGTCCTTGAGGCCCATCGGTTCGCTGCGCACCGCGTCGTAGGCCTGGCGCACGCCCGCCATCTCGCTCGCCACGCGCGGATCTATATCGACCGGTCGACCGGCGGCCACGTCCTGGGCGGCGCGGTCGAGCGTGTAGAGGGCGGCATTCTGGCGCTGCACGTCGGGCACGGGGTCCGCACTTGTGTCGCGCGGGGCGACGGCAAGGTCCGCGTCTGCCGCGTCGGCAGCCTTGCGCCCCTTTGCTTCGACGCGGGTGGCCGTGAATTTCGACCACACGCCCGAGGCCCCGCCGATGGCCGCACCCGCGAACGCGCCGAAGGCGATGTCCATGGTGATGTCGGCGAACCCAACATCGTCGCCGAACTGGTTGCGGCTCGGCACGAGGAAGGGTTGCGCTACCGCGGTGCCGAGCGCGCCTTCGCCCGCACCGACCAGAGCCCGCCCGGCGACGGCGCCGTATTTGGCAATGCGCGCCGCACGGAAGGCAGGCCCGAAAAACGGAATGAAATTGACCGGATCGGGGACCGATCCCGCGATGCCCGCGACGAAGCCCAGCGTGCCGTCGAGCGCGCCAGCGTCGCGCTGGTCGATCAGCCAACGACGGTAGGCGTTTTCGTCGTGGATGTCGGCCACGGCCTTGGCGCGCGCTGGCGTGAATTTTTCGTCGAAAGGGATCGAGGGGCGGAAATGGGGCGAGGCGCGCCATTCCTCGGCGGTGAGCGGGGATTCGTTCGGCGCTTCCGCCGTCAGCCGATCGCGCTGAGCCAGCGCCTGGCCCGGCAGCGTGGCCCAGAAGCCCTCGCGCACCTGCGCGCCGAGATATTCGGGAAGCGGCGTGCGGAAGGCTTTCAGGCCCGCCGCAACGTCGGCCTCGTCGGCGCCGCGTCCCCATTCGGGATAGGGGGTGAAGCTCATTCGGTGGCCCCGGCGTTCTTGCGCGCTTCGCGGCGCTGGCGAACCGAAGACGGCTGCGCATCGGCGGCTTGCGCGCGGGCGCGCTCGGCCATCGCTTCGCGCGCGCCAGGAACCGGAACAACGGCCGCCCGCTCGGCAGCCATGTCCGCCCGCCCGCGCGCCAGCAGATCGTCGAGCGACACGCGGAACTCGCGGCCGTCGGGGCCGCGCATCGGCGCGCCCGAGCCGGGGGGGGTAAGCGTGTAGCCGTCGCCGAGATTGATCCAAGTCGCGTCGCGCGTGACGCGCTCGAACTCACGACGCCCCAGCGGATCGGCGATGGATTCGGCGGCGGCCGATACCGCCTCGCTGCGCACGGCGCGCAAGCCCGCTTCGAGCGCGTTGCGGTCGGTCGCAGCCGGGTAGGTCACGGCCGCAAAACCGCGCTCGGCGATGCCGCGCCGGTCGCCGAACAGGTCGGAAAGCGCGCCGTCCGCCGTGCGCGTGTTGCCGCCGGTTGCGGCGCGCACGCGGGCGATCTTCGTGGCAGCCTCAATCTCGTCTTTGATGCGCTTGGCGAAACGCGCGTCGCCGGTCGCAAGGTAGGCCGCGTCCAGCACGGCTCCCGGCCCGCTGCGATACTCGGCATCGACCGACTGCTTGACCGTCTTGTCCACCGTGGCCGCGATAGGGATGTCTTTGTCGGGGATCGAGAGTTCGCCCCATACGCGGCGCGCCCGGTTGCGGTCGCCGGTTTCCCAAATATCGAGGGCGACGCGCATCCCGCCCATGCGGTCTTCGAAGCCGTTGCGCGCCAGCGCGCCAAGCACGATGTTGGCCGCCGCGTCGTCTTTGAGATCGACGGTGACGCGCGCCAAGAAATCGAGCTGTTCGGCGGGGGACGCCCGCGTGGAGGCCAGCCCGGCGATCTGCGCCAGTTCCGGCATCGTAAAGGGGGCAACCGGTCTTTCTTCCAACTGCGCGATCGTGTTTGCCTGTTGCATGCGCCGCGCGACCGCCGCCGCCAGCTTGTCGGGATCTCGAAATTCGAGTGGCGGCAGATCGCCGATCAGATCGCGGTGCGCGCGGGACCCCCAAGTCAGCGCGTCCTCGGCGAGCGCACGGGATTTGGTCGCGCGGATATCGACAAGCTGGCGGTAGGCGTCGGCTTCGACCGCCGAAGCCGTGCCGGCGCGCATGCGGCTTTCCAGTTCGTCGATGCGGCCCGTCATCTGGCTTACCGGCAACAGGGCTGTGGCACGGATTTCGCGCGCCGTTTCGATGATCCGCGTGGTTTTTGCCGCCTCTTCGATGTCGCCTGCCGCCAGCAAACGCGAACGATGCGCGTCGAGCGTCGTGAGCGGCACTGCAACGCCGAGTTTGAGCCGTTCGAAATCCACCTGCGCGACCGCACGCGCTTCGCGCACTTCGCCCTCGCGCAGCGCTTCGAGCCCGCGCACCCGCTGCATGGCCTCGGCTTCCAGCGCGTTTTTGTCGGTCAATTTCAGCGAGGAGTCTGGATTGCCAGAAATGCCTTCGGTCACGACCTTATAGGCTGCCGCGACGCCCGCTGCCCCGCGCCCGGCCGCGCGATAGGCGCTTTCGGCTACGGCCGCCACGCCCAAGCCTTCCGCTTGGTCCGCAAACTGGCGCCGGAACAAATCGGCCTTCTCGGGCGTCAGAAACTGGTTGTCCACGCCCCGCAGGAGAATGTCGTTGAGGCGGGCGAAGCGCGCCAAGAACTCCGGGTCGTTGTGCTTGCCCGCCTGCGCCAGCGACAAATAATCCCCGCCGGCCGTTTCGAGTTCCGCATTGAACGACTTGGCGGCCATCGCCTTGGCGTTTTCCGCCTGCGCCACCGCGATGCCGTTGCGGTGTGTGGTGCCGAGTTCTGCCAGCGTGCGGCGCGCGTCTTCGCGGAAGGCTGGCGGCACTTGCGCCAGCGTGCCCTCGGTGCGCCCCTGCCAAGCCGCGTCGAACGCCGCAGGGTCGAGCGGGTTGGCGACGTGCAGATCGGTCGCCGCACGCTTGGCGTCGGTGCCGATCTCCGCCAGATAGCGCTGGCGCTGCTGGCCCTGGAAGATCGACCGGGCGCGCGGGTCGCTGAACGGATTGTCGGCAATGGCGATATTGCCCTCGGCGTCCCGCGTCACCGAACTGTCGGCTTGCTGGGCGGCTTGCTCGCGCTGGCGCACGCCATCGGCTTCGGCGACGCCATCGGCAAGGCGCCCGATGCCGGACGCCAGCGACGCCAGCCCCGCCCCCGCACCGGCCACGTTCACGGGGATAATGCCGATCGATTCGAGCGCCACCCGGCGACGGCCTTCCGGCAGTGTCGAGCGCGTCATTCTTCGCCTCCCTTTTTGCCGCCGCCGATTTTCGATCCCGCCTCGGCGGCCCTGCCGAGCCCGGCGAAAGCGCCGCCGATGCCGCCCGCCATGGCGCTGCTGCCTTGCGCATTGGCCTGGTCGATGCCGAGCCCGAACCGGCGCTG
This sequence comes from Tagaea sp., assembly GCA_044378015.1. Taxonomy (GTDB): domain Bacteria; phylum Pseudomonadota; class Alphaproteobacteria; order CACIAM-22H2; family CACIAM-22H2; genus Tagaea. The sequence continues at coordinate 5,293 of JBILXZ010000030.1, read as the reverse complement.
CCGGTTGAGCGCGTTCAACTGGATGGCGTCGATGTCGTCGGACGCATCGGCGCGCGTCTGATCCTGGATATTCGTGAAGGTCTCGGAATAGAGGTCGAGCCCGCGCCCGGCGCGGATCGCCCGTTGCGTCGCCAGCACGCTCGACAGTTCGCGGCGGCGCTGCGCTTCGTCCACCACGGCCTGGGTCGCGGCGTTCTTGCGCTCTTCCTCCAATTGGGCGGCCTGCATCGACGCGGCTTGGCTTCCGGCCATGCCCGACGACACGGACGAAACCGCCCCAACCACGCCGCTGATCGCACCGACCGCCTGCGCAATCTGCGCAAAACTTGCTGCCGCCACCATTTCGCCCATGTCTCGCTCCCGTCAGCCTGTCGAAACCAGAACGTCGCGCGTGACGCTCAAGATCGTTGCCTTCGCACCCTCCGGCACCACGATGTCGCGAACGCCTTCGCGGTCGTAGCCGAGCAGCCGCACCTCGACGGTGCCCGTCTTGGTGGGCGCAGGGTTCACGTAATCGTCGCCCTGGAAATCGAGCAAGATGTCCTGGTCCGACACGCGGAAGCCCGCTGCGCGATCGACGACGATCAGCATGCGCGCCACGCCCTGGACCAGCCCGCGCCCGGAGCCGTCCGGCAGGTCGATATGGGCCGGCATCGGACGGATGCGCTGTTCGAACGGCAAACCCACTTCGATCTCCGTCACGTCGGGCGCCAGATCGCCGAGAGTGACCGAGCCGCCGCCGCCGACCGTGACGCGACCGAGCGAATGCCCCTTCGAAACGACCGACACTTCGAGCCCTTCGAGATGCGGAGCGACGGCGGCGAACGTCTTGGTCGCGGTTCCGCTCGTGGCTTTGCGCTGGCAATCGAGGGCGGAAGCCGCGTCGTCGAAACGCTCGAGACAGTATTGGGTGCCGCCGAAGATAGTGCGCTCGACCACGACGTAGACCGTGTCGACCACGGTGCAGATCGCCTTGAACTCTCCCGCCGTCGCCCAGTCGAACCAGGCGGCGATGGATTCGCGGCGCAGCGAATGGAACACCGACAGGCGGCCGTCGCCGTTGACCGCAAGCGCCAGCTGCTCGGGCCGTCCGGGCGCGCCGTACAGCACGGCAAGCGCCGTGGGGCTGGCGATCAGGTGCGAAGCGATCTGCGAAACCGGCGTCGATTTGAACTTCTGGTCGGAATCGCTGTAGATCGCCTCGCGCACGATGGCACCGGAAGACTGCACGAAGAGATTGCCTTCGTCGAACTCGACGGGCCGCACGCCGGCCGCCACGCCGAACGGGGCCTGTTTTTTCATCTCGAAATTCTTGGGCGTGAAGGGGGCGGCCGTCGTCGCGAAATAGGCGAAGGTCGCGGCGTCCGACCAGACCAGCAGCGCGTCGGTCGAAAGAATCTGGCGCAGCTCGGCGACCTTTTCGTCTTTGACCGAGTCCCAAATTGCCTCGTTGTCGAGCGACGTGCCGAGGTCGAAATTGAAATAGGCGCCGATTTTCGAGACGTAGATTCCGGAGGGGCGTGACTTGGCGCCAGCCAGCACGAGCCGGTCGAGGTGGAACGTGCCCGAACTGAAATAGCCGCGCGCGGCACTCGCCACCGCCTCGTCCCAATCCGTCGTCGCCGTGGTCGTGATCGTTTCGCGGCACGTGCCGGTCACGACGGTTGCCGACGTGAAGCCGGTGACGAGAATTTCTTTCTTGTCCTTGCGGATGATCGCGCCGACATGGCCTGCCGAGAACACCGAAGCCGACGCGGTGAAGGTGATGTTGGCCCCGGTCGTGCCGCTCGCCGTCAACGTCACGGCGGGCTCGGCAAACTTATAGTAGGGCTGGAACATCTTCGTGGCGCCCGCATTCTCCTCGAACGCGAAATTGCTGCGCGTGAAGCTCGAAGCACCCGTGCGCTTGATGACCTGGGTGCGCATGTCCGGGTGAAACACGATCATCGTGTCGTCGGACTGGGTGATCGCGAGCGTGGGCACCATCGCGGCCGTCCAGGGGCAGCTCGTAAGCGTCGCGGCCGGGGAGGCGCCCGCCGCCGCCGGATGCGCGAAGATGTCGAGCCGCGCGTCCGTGAAAATCGCGACATAGGCTTGCGTCGTCGAGAACACGAATTCGGCCGCTTTGAAGACCGTGCCGCTCGCCGAAAGGTTCTGGATATGCAGCAAGCCGGGGCGCGTGCGGGTGCCGCCCTCGACCAGCGGCGCCCGGTTCGTGAGCTTGGCGGCCCCGTTGCGGTAGATTTTGGTGTCGCCGCGCGCGGCCATCAGCGGCGACAATTCTCCGGCGACAAACGAGGTCGTTGCTTCGCGGAAACGCGGCATCAGCCCCGCCCCCGTCGCAACCGGCCCGGCGGCATCCGGCGCGTCGTGTGCGCCTGCGCATCGGCGCGCTTGGCATCGCGAAATTCGACCTTGGCCAAATTCTCCAGGCTTTCGGCGAAGTCGCGGTTGCGCGCAACCGACATGGCGAAGGACGCCGCCAGTTTGAGGAAAAGATATTCCTCGAAATAGGGCGGCCACAGGCTTTCGGCCGCGCGGTAGGTGAATTCGACGACGATGGCTTCGGCTTGGTCCGTCTCGAGCGCGCCTTCCGCCAGGCCGTAGACGATCGGCGTTTTGCCGTCCGACGCGAACGCCGCGCGCACGGTGAGGCATTCGCCCGGCAGATCGTAGGCGTAAGCCCAGCGCGCTTCGGGTGTTTCACCGTTGGGCACAAGCTCGGCGCGCGTGGTCGCAAAATTCCAGCGATGCTTGGAGATTGCCGCCCTGACCGCCAGTTCGTATTCGTTGCCGGCCGCCGTCGATTCCGCCGTGCCGTCGTCGAAAGACGAGATTGGATTGGCACCGACGCGCACTAGGGCGCGCGAACACAAAGCGAAGGGCGTGACGCTGGCCATGGAAGGGGCTCCAAGATCGGGAAGCCCGAACGTGCGGCAGATCCGGCAACCCCTCAACGCACGGCGGCGGCACAAAAAAAGACGGGCAGGGTTTCCCCTGCCCGTCGTACTTGCCAGACGAAGAACGAAAGCGCTTAGGACGACGGCATGATTTCGATGATGCCCGCGACCGCTCCGGCGGTCGCGAAAGACGCCGGAAGGACCTCGATGCGGTCGCCAACGGCCAGCACGTTCGCGCCGGTGATTGCCGTGCCGTTAACGCGCGTGCCCTTGGCAGCGCCGTTCGCCACTGTAGCAACGCCACCGGTAACCGCCACGGTATTGATGCGCGGCGTGAGCGTGCCGCCCGTGGTGACTGCGGCCTGTACCGCGGCGCGGTGGCCAACGATGGTGCCAGCGACCGGGCTCACCAGTTCGACCGACGCGGGCGCCAGCAAGTCCGTTTGCCCGATCGTGTAGGGAATGAAGATGCGGCCGGTCGCATCCGACGTGACCGCAACGACGCTACCCGAGTTGGAGGCGACGACGTAGCTGTTGGTGAATACCGGCGTTCCGACGCCGGCAACCTTGATCATGTCGCCGACCTTCAAGCGGCTGGCGGCACCGTTGAAGTAACCCGCCGCTTCGACGACGGCGCGCGAATCGTCGGTCGAGTAGGCGTAGAGGTCGCGCGTGTTGCCGGGCGGGGTGCCGATCGCACCGCCGACAGCGATCATGATGAGACCTGAATTCAAGAAGGGCATTGGAAACCTCGTTCAGAAATGGGGCGAGAAAGGGGGCCTGCGGAAAAGGGCGGCCCGAAAGCCGCCCCCTATCCGGATCACGTGTAGGGCGTGTCGTCGTCCACGCGGATGCGCACCACGCCGGCCTGGTCGATCAGGCCTGCGCCTTGGCTCATCATGTTGTTGACGAACCAAGCCGCCTTCGTGCCCTGCCAAGTCATGTCCGTCTGGATCTCCGCGCCGATCGCGTGGCCGACGCAGCTCTTGTGGTAGACGAACAGATCGCGGTCATCGGGTGCGGTGAGCGGCAGGCCCGTGTACACGATCCAGTTGATGCCGAGCCAGCGGCGATACATCCATCCCTCTTTCCAGGGCTGGCCGTCCATGCCGACCCACTCGGAACGGCTGAACTCGTCGATTCGCATCAACTCGCCCCAGGCGTGGGCGGAAACGACGCCGAAGACCTGGCCGTCGTCGAACGGCACGTCCTGCACGTTCAGCGATTCCACCGTGTCGAGCACGAGCTTGCGCGTGAGGCCGGTCGAATAGTCGCCGATGTTGCGGGCTGCCGTCGCCGTCTGCAGCGCGTCGATGATGAACTGGTCGGTGGCGCGACCCAGCGCATTGGCGCCGGATTCGATCACAGCGGCGCGCTCGTCGTGCTGGATTTTCAGCGTGTCGAGCTTGTCGATGTATTCGGCCGCGTAGCGATCCTGCAGCGTGACCTCGATGTTGGTATGGTCGAGGTTCATCACCGGAACTTCGCCGTGGCGCGTCTTGCCGGTCGCGATGCCGCGTCCGATGCGCTGGAACGTGGTCGAAGCGCCGACGATGTTGTTCTGCGTGCGCACCGTGTTGCGCAGCTTCGAGCCCTTGCGCTGGAAGGCAAGATGCACGTCGGTTTCGTACTGCTTGACGAATGCGATATCGACAGACGTTGACATGGGGCACCTGTTCACAAAAACGGGGTTGCGTTCCCGCTTCCGCTTCGAGGTTGTCCGTCTTCGGGCGCTCGGCTTGTCCCTTTCGGGGGCCGCGCGAGCCGCTTCAGGGCCGCATCAGCTTCGGCGTATGGCCGGAGAATGCGTTTGTCGGGGAGCGGTCTCAACGCACGGCGGCAAAAGAAAAACGCCGGACCCCTTTCGGAGCCCGGCGTTTCCTGGGTTTTTTGCGCGTCAGCGGCCCGTTGGGCCGAGCGGCGACGATTGCTGCCCGGGATAGAGTTTCCGGTAGCCTTCGGCGACTTTTTCGAGCGTTGCCTTGTCGCCGCGTCGATACTCGGGGCTGTTCTGGAGCGCCTTGAGCTGATCGACGCTCAATCCTTCGGCGACTTGCGCCGGGGCTGCCGAGAACTTCACGCCGCCCGACTTTTCGAGCACCTTTTCGAGCGCCGCGACCGCCGAGGCCGGCAGATAGTCGAAATCGAGAGCCTTCATGCCGTCTTCGCCGACGATCGCCGCCAGTTGGCCTTTGACATGCTCGACCCGCTTTACGCCGTGTTCGCCCAGCGTGTCGTAGCTCTTCGCCACGGCCGCGCGCAGTTTTGATCTGCCCCCTTCAGAGCGGTCCAAAAGTTAACTTAGACTGGACCCTGAAGGAGACTGAACATGGGCAAGAAGCACGGGCCTGAAGAAGTTATCGGCAAGCTGCGCGAGGCAGAGATCGTACTGG
>JBILXZ010000065.1:0-12714 GCA_044378015.1 Tagaea sp. | reverse complement strand
GCCATTGCCGCCTTCCGGTTCCGCTTCGCTCCACCTACAGCCGACAATGGCGAAGGAGGCCACAATGCACTAACATTTTACTCGGACCACTCGATGGGGGCCGATCACGGTGCGGTGGATGTGCGGGACCCTGCTTTGGACAAGAGCGCGCCGCCTGCACAACACGCGCGTACGGTTCGCGTCGGATCGCGCGGGATGTTTTGCGCCGCGCATGCCGCCAAGGCGTTCCAGCAGCGCGCGGCGCGGGCACCCGGCGTGCCGGAGAGCCAAACAACGGAGCCGGCCGTTTGAACGCCTTGGCCGTCGCCGTCGAAGACATGGTCCCCGCCCGGATCGATCCTGCCGTCTCGAAACCTCTTCGCGGGGCTGACGGGCCCAGGCTGACGGACCCGAGCCGACGGAGTACGTGGAATGGCGTTGCCTAAACTCGCGCGACGATTTCTGCCGGATGCAGCGACGGCCACGCATCTGGTCGGCGCGCATGCGGCCGCGCGCGCGCTCGACCGTGCCATCGGATCGGCGCACCTGCTCGATCTGCTGGGCTCGAATCCGGGGCTGCCGACACGCGCGGATCTCGTGACGCGGATTTGTCTGAACGACGATCCGGATCTCCGCATCCATGTGCGCCGTTGCAGCCCGATCTACGCGTATTGCCAGACACGCCCCGAGACGCCGGACGAAACGCCGGACGAAACCACCGTGATGTCGATCGTCGGCGATCCCGAAAGCCGCTTCGGCCGACGTTCGGAATTGGAAATCGGAATTTCGCGGACCCCGTACGCGTCGTTCGAAAATCTCGCCTTCGGCCGAACGCTCGTATCGACGCGCTATTGCGCGATTCTGGCCGCATCGTCGGGCGAATCGTCGGGCGATTCGCCGGAAGGCGGAGACGGCGGAAATTCCGAGATCGCGATCGAGATATTCGATGACGAATTCGCCGGCCTTGTCGTCGTGGAAGCCCGGCTTCCCCGCGAAGATTGCCGTCCAACGGGGGTGTTCAAGAGGTCGGATCTCTTCGCGCGCGAGATCACGAACGACCGGCGCTTCGACTGGCAGGCGCTCGCTCGCATCGACATCGCCGACATCGCCGCCTTTCTCGCCGAAACCTGTTCGAAGCCGAGATCGATCCCCGCGCCGGAGATACGCCATGCCTGACGATGCCCCGCCTGACGATACCCCGCCTGTCGATGCCCCGCCTGACGATGCCCCGAAAAGCCTTGCGGCAGCGGCGAACGCCTTCCCGCCGATGCCGGCGATCAAGCGTTTCAGTCTGGTGGATCCCGCGACCGGCAAGCCGATCGTCATCGAAGACGAGACGCATTTCGTGACCGAGCGCGATTTTCTGGCTTTGCGCGCGCATCTGATCGAAACCGTCGGCCACATGCGGCACGCCTGGGTGCCGCAATCCTGGACGGCGTTTTCCATCCTCGGATCCGAAGACGGACCGGCCGCCATCGTCGAGGGCGACACGCGTTTCGTCAAGAAAAGCGACGCGCTCGCGCTGCGTCGAACCGTCGTTGCCGCGCGCGCGGCGCGCATGGGCACGGCTGTCGGCGATCCTCCGGCTTTCCGCACCCGACCGGTCGCCACGACCGCTTCCCCGCCGGAGAACGCCTTGAAACCAGGAAAGCAACCATGATGTCCACGCTCGCTCCGCCCGCACCCGCCGCCGCCCGCCGGACGAACGCGGCGCCGACCCTGGCGTCGCCCTGCTGGGCGACGCTTCTGATGCGGCTCGACGCTTCGAATCTGCGCTTTCTCGCGTCGGAGCGGCGCAACGAGGCGCTGCAGCACGCGGTCCAAGCGACGCGCATCCAAATCGCCCTCAACGAGGCGCGGGACGATCTCGAGCGTTACCCCGCCGACAGCGCTCCGTGGCTTGCGGCACGGCAGCTCGTCGCCGTGGCCCAAGCGCGCCATGAACGCGCCTTGCGCGCGCTCGATTCGTGTCTCGACGGCCGCAGCACCGCGATCGTTCCGGCACCCGACTGGGAATCCGAACGTCCCCTCGAATGCGCGATCCTGCGCGACGGTGCCGCGGCCGCGCTCGTCGCCGCGATCCGCGCCGCATCCGACGACATGTTCGGCCGCGGCAGCGGCGGCAGAGCCGAATGCCTGCTGTGGGACGCGGTCGCGCGCGCGCATGCGGGCGTCGAGCCGATTTGCGCGGCGCTTCTGCCCTATCTCGATCTGCCGCCGGAACTGGTCCGCAGATTGCGTGCCTTGTCGGCGCGCAGCAACGGTTGGGCGCATGTCCCGCCGGACGGAAAAGACTTCGCCTTCGTCGATCTCGGGACCTGGAAGCGCCTCTACGCGGGCTTCGTTGAACGACTGGCGATGCCGCGCGGCCGACGGCCGTTCGACGCGGTCGCGTGCGGCGGCGCCGGAAGCGGCGCGAACGCGCAGGGTTCGGCGCCGTGACCGACGAAACCGCGCGGAGCGAAAGACACGCCGATGCGGCGTGCCGCCATCCCGGCGCGGACGAGCTGCTCGCGCGCGCGCGCCGGCGTTTCGCCGCTGCCGCGCTCGACGCGCGCGACATCGCGCTCGTGCAGAATCTGTCGGACGCGCTCGAAAACGCGACCGCGCAGCTCGCCGCCGAGCGTGCGAGCGCCGCACATCGCGCCGGACGTTTCGCCGACGCCTGCGCGGCGGCGGCGATCGACGCGTTTTTCGCGTCGAATGGTCGGGCGACCGAAATTGAAGGGGCGAACGGGCCGGAAACGCGCGGCGGAGACGGCGAAACGTCCGGCGCGACAGCGCGTCTCAAACTGGCGCTCGTGCGGCTCGCGTGCGCGGCGGCGATCGAGCGGACGATCGCGCCGTCGCCCGATCCGGGACGGCTTCTGGTCGACGTCGAAAAAAGTCTTCTCGCCGCGATCGGCAATCTCGCTTCGATCCGGGAATAGAGGCGTCGCGGACATGGCGCAGCCCGACTACGCACCTTTGTTCGAATGGGTCCGCAAGCGCGAAGCGATCCGCGTGCGGCGCGCCGCCGGAGCGCCGCCGCCTTATACCGACGATCCGATCCTTGCGAACTACCGGTTCTGCAACGTGCGCCGCGAGGACGACACGGTCACGGCATGGATCCGAACCAACATCCGCGAGCCGTTCGCCGATCACCCGCTGCTGTGGTTCATGCTCTGCGTTGCACGACAGATCAACTGGCCCGAGACGCTGGCCGACTTGATCGCAAGCCCTCGCGCTTGGCCGACAGGCAACATGTTCGATCTGCAGGCAATGGAGGATGCGATCGCAGCGCGATTTGCAAGCGGCGCGAAAACCTGGACCGGCGCTTACGTGATCGCGGCCGGCAAAGCCGGCGTGGCGAAACACGTGCATGTCGTGCGCAACGTGCTCGCGCCGCTTTACGAGGACCGCATGCTTTTCGCGCGCCATTTCCAACTCCCGCCCCAGCGCTTGCAAGCCACCCATGCGCTGCTCGCGAGCTACGACGGCTGGGGCGACTTCATGGCCTACCAAAGCATCGTCGACATGCGCTTTACGGGGCTGCTGAACGGCGCTCTCGACGTCGCCGCCTGGGCCGCGGCCGGGCCCGGCACGCTGCGCGGTCTCAATCGGCTGCACGGCCGCAAGCTCGAGGCGCGCATCGACCAGGGGCAAGCACTGCTCGAGATGCGCGCGATCGACGCCGTCGTGCGTCGGGAAACCGGCGTCGAGATGGATTTTTCGGATATCCCGAACATCCTCTGCGAAACCGACAAGTTCCTGCGCGCGCGCAACGGCGAAGGATCGCCGCGCTCGAAATGGGAGCCGCTTGCGCCGCCGACGCCGAAATCGGCCGCGCAGACCGAGCTCTTCGGTCCTGCCTGAACTCGGCAGGTCCTGGACCGGCAGACGCGAGAAAAGATCAACCAAAGGCCGAAAGACACGGCCGCAAGACAGGGAGACGAAAATGTCGAACCGAAACAATGTCCGCGATTTCCGTGGGGGGCCGATTCCGGCGGGGTCCGCCGGCGCGTCCGGCGATTTCCAGCGCCGGTCCGCCGGATGGGCGCGCGATTGTTTCGGCGAAGACATCGCCGTCGACCGCATCGAGCGCTCGGATCGCGCGCTCGAAGAAATGCTCGAGCTCTACCAAGCCGTCGGCAACACCCGAGCGCGCGCGCTCGAGCTCGTGCGATACGTGTTCTCGCGCCCCGTCGGCAGCATTCCGCAGGAGCTCGGCAGCGTCGGGATGACGCTCGCGACGCTGGCCGAAGCCTGCGGGGAGGACCTCGAAGCGTGCGCCGAAGCCGAACTTGCGCGTGTCGCCGAGAACATCGAGAAAATTCGCGCCAAGCGCGCAGCCCAAACGGACGGCTCGCCGTTGCCGGGGTATGCGCAAAGCCTTTTCTCCGGGCCCGACGCTCTCGAACCCGACGCTCTCGAACCCGGCGCTTTCGAACCCGGAGATGGGCTGCTGCTCCGCACGGGCGAAGGGATGGGCGTGCCCGTCGGCGTCTCGCTCGGCCAATTGCAGGCTTTGGTCGCGATCGCGCAAGCGATGTCGCCGCTGCTCGATTTCGTCGGCCGGCTGCAGCGCGTCGCCGGAGCGCCGCCGCTTCCAGGCGTCGCCGCGATCGCCGCCGAAGAAGCTTTCCTTCAATTGACCGTCGCATGCGCGACGCCCCAGCCTTCCGCCCAAGCTTGAGGAAACGATCCGATGACGCACGCAGATCCGCAAAGCAGCGGCGCGCAAACGCACCCGGTCGAGATCGTCGATATGGCGGAATTGAAGCGTCGTCTCGACGCCCAAAAACTTCCGAAACTCGACGTGGCCTTCGTCTGTCCGATGTGTCGGACCGTCCAGTCCGAACGCGATTTCGTCGCCGCTGGGATAGCGCTCGACAAAATCGAGAAATATCTCGGCTATTCCTGCATCGGCCGCTGGACGGGCGGAACCAGTCCCCGCGTCGAGCCGGACGGCAAGCCGTGCGACTGGACTCTTGGCGGGCTTTTCAGTCTCCATCGGTTCGCGGTCGAAACCAAAATTGCCGGAGCCGAATCCAAACTCTACCCGTGCTTCGAGCCCGCGACGCCCGAACAGGCCCAGGCGCACGCCGGCAACGACGTGCCCGCCTGACTTGCGAGGTCAGCGAAACCGACGAAACGCGCCGGGCAGGCTGCAGCGATAGGCTGCTGCCGTACCTGAAGATGCGGGGACGCCGCAGCACGTGTGTATTACTTGACACTGTTTAAGCAGATGTATATTAATGTGTATATGAATAGTCGGGAAGTTATCAAAGCGCTTGAGGCCGATGGGTGGCGCGAAGTTGCCCAAAAGGGCAGCCACAAGCAGTTCAAGCACCCGACAAAACCTGGGCGCGTGACGATCCCGCACCCGAACAAGGACTTTCCGGTCGGCACGCTCAAGAGCATCGAGAGGCAGGCGGGCATCGAACTGCGTTGAGCGTTTTTTTGGGGGCGCTTGGGCACGGCAATCATAAGGGAGACAATCCAGTGACCAGCTACATCGCACTCATCCACAAAGAGGCGGACAGCGATTTCGGCGTGTCGTTCCCGGATTTTCCCGGATGCGCGACGCTCGGAAGCACGCTCGACGAAGCGCGCGCGAACGCGGCCGAAGCCCTCCTGCTGCATATCGAGGGCATGGCCGAAGACAAAGCCGAGATTCCCGCCCCGAGCGATCTCGAGGCGATCATGTCGAACCGAGAGAACCGGGACGCGGTCGCGGTGATGATCGAGGGACCGGCGCGCGCGCCGAGAACCGTGCGCGTCAACATCACGCTTCCGGAAGACGCTCTCGCCGAGATCGACACCTTCGCCGAAAAGTCGGGCACGACACGCTCGGGCCTGATCGCGGTCGCGACGCGGCGGTTCATTCGCGCGGCCTGACCGCTCCAGGCTCTCGGGCGCGCGCGACCGCGGCTTCGCCGGTTCGAGACGCGCCGGGTCGAACGCTCAGCGTTTGCCCTTGGCCTTGGGGCCCGGCGCCCGCAGGACCTTGATGAAAAGAATGGCCATTGCCAGCAGAACGCCCGTCAACAGCATCAATTGGATCGTCGACATGACGAACGGCGCCGATCCCGGCTCCGCGAGCGACATGTCCAGGATGATCTCCAGGATCTTGTCGCCCACGAAACCGAGAAACAGCAGATAAAAACCGATCGCGGCAACGCGCATGCCGAAACGCTCGAAAAAAGAACCGGCGGATGCGATCAGAGTTCGATCTGGAGCCCGATCTTCTTGTCGGACGCCGGTTTCAGCGAATCGCGCGCGGCCGTTTCCATCGTCGCGATCTGCTGTTTCAGAGCGCCGAAAATCTTGTCGATCTGCTCTTCGGTGTAGTCGTAACCGGCCGGCTCGAAGCATTTGGCGAGCGTGACGAGCGCTTCGCCGGCATTCTCGACCCGCTTTTTCGCCAACCGCTTGAATTTTTCGGCCTTGGTCTCGTTGGGTTTGCCGGCACCTTCGCCGTTGCCGGACGGCTGCCCGGCCCCGGCCGGGTTCTCGGGCGAAGCCGCACCGGCCCCTGCGGCACTGCCGGTCGCACCGTCCGGAGCGGCATGGAGAAACGCGGAGGCCGGAAATTTGGGAATGGACATCGGTGCTTCCTTCTCGAAAATGCATGTCGCCGACCGCATCGCACGCGCGCGTCCGAGCAGGCGGCCGCCACCGCCACGGTGGCAAGCCCATTGAACACCAGACCTCTTAAAATCCGGCGCGGCGCAAGCGCGTTTGCCGGTTTTCTCCGATAGATCGGTGCCCGACGGCAGACTTCGAGGCTGCGGGGCTCTTGCGAACTGGGCAGCTTCCCGGACGAGGGCAAGGCGGCCTATGGCCGATATTGCGCGGGGCCGAGATCGCGCGGGGCGGGTACCGACGCACCCGCCCCGAACATTTCCAAACGATCCGTAAAAATGTTGTCAGGCTGGGCGAACCATATCGAGCTCACCAGGAGCACCCGACAACCGCAACTCTAGCCGACATGCCCCGCCGACTGCAATCTATTCGAAACGTTTGGCTGCGCGGCCGGGGCAGCGCTCTGCATATTGGAACCTGCGACGTACAGCGCCATTGCGCCATCCGAGTTGGCGGCGGTGACGGTTTCGACGTGCTCGAATCCGCGCGCAACGAGATTTTTCTCCCGCCAGGAATTGCCCTTCACACCGAAGACAGTGCAGATGATCAGTTGAAGGACGCAGGCAAAAACAATGGCCAATGAGCCGACGGGGGTAGTGTACGGCGCAAAAAGTAAGATCGATATATACACGAGAAAAATGAACCCCTGGCTCAGCCCTCGGCTCCACATTTTTTCCTTTAACGCCCAAGCAAAAGTCAAATTGGAAGCGGGCCACGAAAATCCTTGCTTGACGCTCTCGATCGATCCCGAAGGGTGCTTGAATATCTTGTACTGCATCATGCTGCGATCCCCTTGCTCTATTGCGAGAACTTAATTGGCGGTACAACCGATGAGAATTCGAGCATCGCACAGAGCGTTTCGAGGATCAACTGGACTGGGGGCAATCGAGGAAAACTACGAATTGCCGCCGGCCCCCGACGGGACCAGGCGCCGCGGCGGGAGCAGCGGCGCCGAAGCTTCGCCTCCCCCCGCAGGGGTCGTGCGCGGGCTGGCGGCGGCCGGGACGGGCGCGCCCCCGCCGCCTGCTGCCGCACCTGGCGCCGCCCCCGCCGCTGCTCCCGCCGCGTCGGCGGTCCTGCGACGCGCGACCCGGTCGGCGGCCGGTCGATCCATGGTCGCACCGCGCTGCGCGGTCGATGGGACCGCAGCGCCGGCGGCTTGGTTCGCCGCCGGCGGGTGGCGGTAGGCAACCTCGCCCGAATGGATGTCGAGCCCGCGCGCGACGCGCGCCTCGAACGCGACTTTCGCGGGCGGCGCGCCGAGCTCGAGGAGCATCTGACGCATCGCGATCGCCCGCGATTCGGCAAGCCGCCGCGCGCGATCGAAAGCTTGCGGATCGGCGGCACTCTCGCCCTCGCGCACGCTGGCATAGCCGACCGAAATCGCCCGGAGCCCCGGCTGGAGCGCGAGCGTTTGCGCGAATGCCGCAAGCTCGGCGCGCAGATCGGGATCGACCTCGGCCGATTCCCGTTCGAATGCGATCGAAAGATCGCGCGGCGGCTCGATTTCCGGCGCCGTTTCGACGAGGATGCCGCTCTTGGGCGCTGGGCCGCTTTCGGCCGCTGGAACCGAGGAGGGCATTGCTTGCCTTCCCGAAACGGGGTCCGCCGGAGCCGGTGCAGGCGCGGGCGGAGGGGCAGCAGCGGGGACGGCGGGCCGAGGGTCCGCAGCACCGGACCCGGCAGCCGGAGATTGGCCCATGACCGGGCTCGAACCCGCGTTTTCCGGCGCGACCGCGTCCGCCTTGGCGGCAGCAGGCGGCGCCGATTTGCGCGCGCGCATCGCTTCTTCGACGCGCGCTTCGATTTCGACCGCAGACTCCTCGTTTTTTCCGCTTGCGCCGGCATTTGCGTCGCGCGCCGCGTTCGGAGCGAACGGAAGCGTCGCGATCGGCGGGCGCGCGCCGGCGCGCAGCCGCTCGAGGATCTCGGCGGCGATCGGATCGTCGAGATGCGGGGACACAGGTTCGGCTCCGTGCGCGCCCGCGCCGGTGCGGCCGCCGGATTCGGGCGCGGCGGACCCGGACGACGCGGCGGCTGACGGTCCGGCCGCAATCGACGGCAGCGAAGGCGCATCCGTCGTCGACGCGTCGCGCGCCGTCGACGCGGCGGCAAGCTGCACGTGCTTGGATACGGGAAGCGGCCCGGCTGGATCGGGCGGCGCTTCGAGTGCGAGATCGATGCGTTCGCCCAAAGCCGACCAGCGGCGCTGCCGACCCGCTTCGAAACCGAGAGGCCAAGACGCAAGAACAGCGCTCTTGAGGCGCGGCGGCACGTAATGCGTGCCGTTGCGATCGACAAACCATTGACCGAGCTCGTCGACCATGTCGCGCGGATGCGACGCGAAAGACGCGGCGGCCGCGTGGGGCTTGAAGCCCGACGGCAAGGCCGCGCCGGCGGGCGACGCTGTGGCGACTCCAACGACCAATGCGCCGAACGCACCGAGCGCGACCGGGGCCGTTGCAAGATGCCGCCGCACCTGTCCGTCGAAACGGGGTCCGGGCCCGTCGAACGCCGGCGGGTCCGAAATGCCCGCCGTCGCCTGGACGCGCGTCGGTTCGACGAAACCGAGATGCGCGGGAATCGATGCCTTGACGTGCATGTTCTGACCCTTTTTCGGGCCGGCCTTTTCGGGGCCGACTTGTTCGGGCATGGACGATGTCGTTTCGGAGGCCATGGCCGGACTCATGGCTTGCCCGATCCGCGGAATTTCCCGATCAGCGAAGCAGCGCTGTTCGCCAAGCCGGCCGCTGCCCCGCCCGCCGCCTGTCCGCTTGCCGTGATCGCGTGGCCGACACCCAGGCGGCTTACGCCGAGGACCTTGCCCGCCGCCATCTGGCCGACGCCCACGACGGTTGCAGCCGTGGTCGCCGAGTCGTTCGAGCCCGAGATGTTCGACGCGATCCGCAGGGCCGCAAGATGCAGCATGATCGAAATGAAGCCCGTCAGGAACATCACCCAATAACCGGAATTCGTGATCGAACTCATCGTCACCGACATCGTCTCCAGGGCAGCCGCCGACGCCGGCGTGCTTGGACCTGTGACGAGATCGAAGAGTTCTCCAAACAAGTTTTTCTGCAGACCTTGCGCAGCACCGACCTGCGCCGTTCCGATGCTTGCTTTAAGTATGCTCACGTTCACGCCAACAATAGAGAGCGTGAAGCCCATCGCGATGGCGCTGAAAAATATAGTCATGGCACCTCCGACCAGAAGTCGCAGCGCGCTTATTGCCCATCCTTGCGATGTTTTGAAAACCATGCCCGCAATCAGAAACGGCGAAGCGGCCGTAACTGCGATGAAGTAGAACATCGTCTGCACCATGAAGGCGCCGAACACGCCGAGCACAAAGACATAGGGCGCCGCGAGAATGATTGCCGACACCGCACCGCTGGCAGTGAAATGCTCTGGCGAAAGTCGCAACATGACGGTCGAGATCACCGGCCAGATGCCGAATTCGACATGCGCCCAGAGATTCGCGTATTGCTGCGCAACGGCTGTCTGCTGGGTGAGATTTCCGGTATTGAGCCCTGTACCTGCGACAATTCCAGCACAGCCAGCGCCGAAATTCGGGACTGTCGCCGTGATGGTTCTGCCGAGCGACTGCTGTGCCACGAAGTCGATCGCCATTGTCGCCGTTGCCAGCGCAAGCTTCTGCATCAGGTCGAAAATCCACTCGAAGATCCAAGGATTCTGGCCGCCGGCAACACCGATCGTCAGCAACGCCACTACAAAGAAATAAAGACCGCATTTCTTGATGAGTTCTTGCCATTGTTCGCCGCCAGACTTGGGCCACACGAAAATCTTGGCGAGCGTCAATGCCAGGAACCAAAGAAACAGCACACGCGCCAAGGAAAGAGCGGTCGGCGCGAAAAGACCGTAGAGAAGGCGCGAATAGCTGCCGCCTTGGCAGGAAAGCTGCACGAAAATGCCGCAGAACAAGCAATTGCGTTGAGTCGGCACTTGAACGACCCCGGTTCCGCAGTCTTTGACAAAACAGAAGGCCTCGTTTGCCGCAACGGCACCGCCGAGCACGACGCCAATAAGCACTGGAATCAACGGCAATAACGCATGCGCCGATGTGGTCGATCCGAAATAAACGATGCTGACCAACAACGGATAGCCAAGCCACGGCCGTGCGAGCATGCCTTGAGCAACAGACTCCCAAAACTGCCGATCTGCCCGAACCGACGCCTCCGGACGCAGCGACGCGATTTCAGCGACAGCCATGTCACTTCTCCGTTCTGCGCGCGGCATCGCGCGGCTGGGGATCGGGCGCTTCGGATTGGTCGATGCGCGGGATTTCAGGCGTCTCGTGCGCGTCGGCGGCCAAGGCTTCGGCCGCAGCCTTGCGCTCGCGCGCGCGATCGATCGGATCGAGGAATGTGCGCTGCGCCCATGGAGATTTGAGGCTCCCGTGCCGGATCAGTGCGAGCAGGCCGAGGCCCGCAATGATCACAGCCAAACCGATCGCGAAGCCATCGACGATCGATTTGACGAACGCAGCGACTTCGAAAGCGTGTTCGGTCATCCCACATTCTCCGCAACGGCTTTTTCGGCTGTTTCGAGGGATCCCGAGATCGAGCTGCTACCGGCAGCGGCCCGGCCCGGTCTGGAAGGCACGGCGGCCGGGTCGATGCCCGCCGCTGCCGTTGGGCCCGCCGCTGCCGTTGGGCCCGCCGCTGCAGCCGGGCCCGTCGCCGCAGCCGGACCCGTCGCCGCCGCACCGCCGGCGGCGGCATTCGCGGGCTGGTGGCCGGCACCCGCCCGCGCGGAGGATCCAGCCGCAAGATTGCGCTCGTTTTCGATCAGGGTTTCGATCTGGGTGCGGGTCAGGTTCGAATTTGCGACCAGTCCCAGAAATTTTCCGAGCCCCTCGATGTCGAAACCCTGGCGCGGATCGATGCCGTCCAGAATCTCCCGAAGCCGACCCAGCATGGCGCGTCGGCGATCGGCCTCGGCCTGCCGCGTAAGCGCCGCGATCCGTTTGGCTTCTTCTCTGCGGCGCTTGTTCGCCTCCTGGAGACGCTGCGTGGCGGCTTCGATTTGCCGCGACAGCCTGGTGCGAACCGGCCGCGCATCCGCCCCCGCCGCTTCGCCGGCGGCAGCGACGGGCCCGGCTGCGGCGACGGGCCCGGCTGCAGCGGCATCCGCATGCGATGTGTTCGCCATCGTTTGACCTTTTCGGCGCGGGGTCCCCATCGGGGGGCAAGATCGATGAGGGTCATTATCCACGCCCCGTCTTAAAATTCGGCGCGGCGCAAGCCGGTTTTGAGCGTTGCTTCGGAGGGGTATTGACCTGCCGCGTTGCGCGGGGGGACCTGACGCGTTGCGCCGGACAGCGTTCGATCCGCAGACATTCGGGTCTCGGGCTGCCTTGCGTTCTCGAACGCTGTCCGGCTGAAGATGTCCTTCGAATTTTTCGGCTTCTATCGCGCACTTCTCCCGACGGACATCCTCCCTTCGAGCCAAGGCCTGTGCGCGCTCTTCGTTTTGCGCTTCCGCCGCGCCGGATTTTAAGGGGTCAGGGGATATAGGAAGAGCAGCAAAGAGACATACAGCGCTGCGTCAGCAGCGCCGATGAATATCCCGGCAGGTTAGAGCCATCGGACAATGCCGGGCGCAATAACCCGTCGTGCGTTTTTTCGGGGCAGAAAATGGCTAAAAAAGACGACGACGAATTGGACTGGGAGAAGCTGAAAGCCGGGCGTTTGGACGAGGGCGAGTCCGAGGCCCGGCTGCTTTCCGGCAGGGGATCGCGCACGCCGCCGATGGTGTTGCGGCGGATGGTGTTTCGCGTGCCGCGCAAAGTGGCGCTGACGCGCGACGCGCCGCGATTGAGTTTTAGAACGGGTCCGGGTGCGGAGCTCGCCCGGCGCACGACCGCTGCCCCCTTCCACATGGCGCATAGTTTCGTGAGCCGTGCCCGCACGCGCTCGACGCCGCGCAGCGTGGCCAACGGCACGCGGGTGGCGGTATTTCCGCTGATCTGCCCCCTTCAGAGCGGTCCAAAAGTTAACTTAGACTGGACCCTGAAGGAGACTGAACATGGGCAAGAAGCACGGGCCTGAAGAAGTTATCGGCAAGCTGCGCGAGGCAGAGATCGTACTG
>JBILXZ010000029.1:0-47033 GCA_044378015.1 Tagaea sp. | reverse complement strand
GAGCCGCGCGTGCACGCCTTCTACAACGCGCGCCGCAAGGCGCTGCGCGACCCGGCCGTGCAGCCCAACGACGCGCATCTGGCCCTTGCCATTCTCGAGGCCAACTGGACGGGCGAAATGCTGCTGGTCACCCAGAACGTCGACGATCTGCACGAGCGCGCGGGATCGCTGAACGTGCGCCATATGCATGGCGAGCTTTGCAAGGCGCGCTGCATGGCGTGCGGCATCGTGGCCGAAATCGACGGCGATCTTGCCGTGAATTCGTCGTGTCCGGCCTGCGCGGCCAAGGGCAGCATGCGCCCGCATATCGTGTGGTTCGGCGAGGTGCCGTTCCACATCGAAGAGATCGAAGAAAAGCTCGCGAGCTGCGCTCTGTTCGTGGCGATCGGCACGTCGGGCGAAGTCTACCCGGCGGCGGGCTTCGTCGAGATCGCTTCCGCCAGCGGGGCGCGCACGGTCGAGCTCAATCTCGCGCCGTCGGCGGCGAGCGACGCTTTTGCCGAGCGGCGCCTGGGGCCTGCGACGCAGACCGTGCCGCAATTCGTGGCCGAGCTTCTGGGCGTGGTGCCGCCGACATGACCGCCCTGCTCGAAGCCTATCGCGCCAAGCTCGCGGCGGGCGAGATCAAGCCCGATCCCGCGCAAGCCTTCGCGGTCGAAAAGCTCGAAACGCTGTCGCGCGCGCTTCTGGCCTACAAGCCCGATCCGCGACCCGGCTTCTGGCGCGCCTCGTTGGGGTTCGCGCGCAAATTCGGCGCCGAACAGCGGGGTGCCCCCCCCACCGGGCTCTATTTCTTCGGCGGCGTGGGGCGCGGCAAATCCATGTTGATGGATCTGTTTTTCGCGCACGCCGCGAGCGAGAAAAAGCGCCGCGTGCATTTCCACGCCTTCATGCTCGAGGTGCACGCGCGCATCCATGCCTGGCGCCAGACGCAGGAAGCCAAAAAGAGCGACGGCGATCCGATCCCGCCTTTGGCGGCGGCCTTCGCCGAGGAAGCCTTTCTGCTGTGTTTCGACGAGTTCCAGATCACCAACATCGCCGATGCGATGATCCTCGGCCGTCTGTTCGAAGCTTTGTTCGCCAAGGGCGTGGTGGTGGTGGCGACGTCCAACATCGAGCCCGACGATCTCTATTTGAACGGGCTGCAGCGCGAGCGGTTTTTACCGGCGATCGCGCTTTTGAAACAGAAGCTCGACGTGTTGGCCCTCGACGGCGGCATCGACTACCGGCGCATCCGCATTCGCGGGTTGCCGGTCTACCACACGCCCTTGGGTGCCGCTGCGACGGCGGCCCTCGAAAAAGCCTTTGCCACATTGACCGAAGGGGCGATCGTGGAGTCTGCCACGCTCGATGTCGGCGGGCGCGATCTCGAATTGGCGCGGGCGGGCGGCGGTGTCGCGTTCGCGTCTTTCGCCGATCTGTGCATGAAGGCTTTGGGCTCGGGCGACTATCTCGCACTTGCGCGCAGTTTCCATACGCTGGTGCTCGACGGCGTGCCCGTGCTCGATCCCGAAAAACGCAACGAGGCGCGCCGCTTCGTCAATCTGATCGACGCGCTCTACGAACACCGCGCCAAGCTCGTTATGGCCGCCGCCGCCGCCCCGGAAGAACTGCACGCCAAGGGCGACCACGCGTTCGAGTTCCAGCGTACCGCGAGCCGTCTGTTCGAAATGCAGAGCCAGGATTACCTCGCCGCCCCGCATTTGGGCGGTTGAGGCTCGCCGAACCGCGCAAGCCGCCCTATATCGCGGCGATGACCCGTTTTTCGACATTCCTGGCGGCGGGCTTTGCCGCCTTTTTGCTTGCCGTGCCCGCCAAAGCCGCCGATCCGGTCGCGGCGACGGCGCTTGCCGCGCCCGGCCACGTGCTGCTGCTGCGCCACGCGATCGCGCCGGGGACGGGCGACCCGGCCGCCATGCGGCTCGGCGACTGCACCACCCAGCGCAACCTCGATGCGGCGGGCCGCGCCCAAGCGCAGGCCATCGGGGCGGCCTTGCGCCAAGCCGGGATCCTCCAAGCGCGCGTGTTCGCGAGCCAATGGTGCCGCACGCGCGAAACGGCCGAATTGCTTGCGCTTGGCCCCGTTTTCGAGCGCCCGGCCGAGCTCAATTCGTTTTTCGACGACCGCACCGCGCAACCTGCGGCGACAGCGGCTTTGCGGGCGTTTTTGGGCTCTTTGCCCGCCGACGGCGGTTTGGTCGTGCTGGTCACGCACCAGGTCAACATCACGGCGCTGACCGGCATCGTTCCCGCCTCGGGCGAGGGGGTTGTGCTGCGCTTGGCTCCCGGCGGCGAATTTGCGGTCCCCGGTTTCGCAATCGCAGGCCGCCTGCCGCCGCCGCGTCTTTAGGTACCCCCCTTCGACCGCTCCACTTGCCCAGGCGCGGCGGAGCGCGTAAAACCCGTGCCGGTGTTTTCGCATCGCAGCGACCGGACCTGTTCGGGGGCGGTCGAAAAGGGGAAATTCGCATGGCGCGCAACAAGATCGCTCTCGTCGGGGCGGGGCAAATCGGCGGTACTTTGGCGCTTCTGGCCGGGCTCAAGGAATTGGGCGACGTGTTGCTTATCGATATCGCCGAGGGCATCCCGCAGGGCAAGGCGCTCGACCTCGCCGAAGCGGCCCCCGTCGACGGGTTCGACGTGGCGCTGTCGGGTTCCAACGATTTCGCCGCCATGAAGGGGGCCGACGTCGTGATCGTCACGGCCGGCGTGCCGCGCAAGCCGGGCATGACGCGCGACGATCTGATCGGCATCAACGTGAAGGTCATGGCCACGGTCGGCGAGGCGCTGAAGAACCACGCGCCCGACGCGTTCGTGATCTGCGTGACCAATCCGCTCGACGTGATGGTGTGGGTGCTGCAGGTGCTCTCGGGCCTGCCGACCAACAAGGTCGTCGGCATGGCGGGCGTGCTCGACAGCGCGCGCTTCCGCTATTTCCTCGCCGACGAATTCAAGGTGTCGGTCGAGGACGTGACGGCGTTCGTTCTCGGCGGCCACGGCGACACGATGGTGCCCTCGGTGCGCTATTCGACGGTCGCGGGCATTCCGCTGCCCGACCTCGTCAAGATGGGCTGGACCACGCAGGAGCGCCTCGACAAGATCGTGCAGCGCACGCGCGACGGCGGCGCCGAGATCGTCAATCTCTTGAAGACCGGCTCGGCCTTCTACGCCCCCGCCATGTCGGCGATCGAAATGGCCGCGAGCTACTTGCGCGACAAGCGCCGTCTGCTGCCCTGCGCTGCCTGGCTCGACGGCCAATACGGCCAGAAGGGCCTTTACGTCGGCGTGCCGGTCATCATCGGCAAGAACGGCGTCGAAAAGATCGTCGAAATCACGCTCGACGAAAGCGAAAAAGCCGGCTTCGCGAAATCCGTCGCCGCCGTCAAGGATCTGTGCGCGATCGCCGAAAAGCTCCTCAAGGCCGACGGAAAACTGTGACTTGCAAGGCATGCCGGGGCGGGTACCGTTGCAAGCGGACCCTGCCCCGGACTAACCTAGCGGCGTACCGCGATTTTTTGCGGCTGCAAGGCCGCCCGCTTACGAGCCGCCTTCGGCCACCGCCAACCGACTGGATCGCACAATGAATATCCACGAATACCAAGCCAAGACCCTGCTGGCGCGCTACGGCGTCGCCGTTCCCAAGGGCGGGGTCGCCTACACGCCCGACGAAGCCGAAAAAGTGGCGCGCGAACTGGGCGGCACGGTCTGGGTCGTCAAATCGCAGATCCATGCGGGCGGGCGCGGCGCAGGGCGCTTCAAAGACGATCCGGCCGGCAAGGGCGGCGTGCGCGTCGTCAAGTCGATCGACGAAGTCAAGAAAAACGCCTCGGCCATGCTCGGCAAGACGCTCGTCACCAAGCAGACCGGCCCCAAGGGCAAAGAGGTCAAGCGCATCTATGTCGAGGAAGGCTGCGACATCAAGCGCGAGCTTTATCTCGGCATGCTGGTCGACCGCGGCAGCCAGCGCATCACTGTGATGGCGTCCACCGAAGGCGGCATGGACATCGAAGACGTCGCCCACAACACGCCCGAGAAGATCGTCAAGATCGCGATCGACCCGACGCAAGGCCTGCAGCCCTACTACGCGCGCAAGGTGGCCTTTTCCCTCGGGCTCGAAGGCAAGCAGATCGGCGCTTGCGTCAAGTTCCTGACCGCGATGTACGACGCGTTCACGGGCCTCGACGCGTCGATCGTCGAGATCAACCCGCTGGTCGTGACGGGTGCGGGCGACGTGCTCGCCCTCGACGCCAAGATGAATTTCGACGACAACGCGCTCTTCCGCCACAAGGACGTGGCCGACCTGCGCGACGAAGACGAAGAAGATCCCATGGAGCTCGAAGCCTCCAAGCACGAGCTCAACTACGTGAAGCTCGACGGGTCGATCGGCTGCATGGTCAACGGGGCGGGCCTCGCCATGGCGACCATGGACATCATCAAACTCTACGGCGGCGAGCCCGCGAACTTCCTCGACGTGGGCGGCGGCGCGACGCGCGAGCGCGTGACGCAGGCCTTCAAGCTGATCCTGTCGGATCCCAACGTCGAAGGCATCCTCGTCAACATCTTCGGCGGCATCATGCGCTGCGACGTGATCGCCGAAGGCGTGGTGGCCGCCGCGCGCGAAGTGGCGCTCAACGTGCCGCTGGTCGTGCGCCTGGAAGGCACCAACGTCGATCTCGGCAAGAAGATCCTCAAGAATTCGGGCCTCAAGATCGTCTCGGCCGACAATCTCGCCGATGCCGCGCAAAAGATCGTCACGGCCGTGAAGGAGGCCGCATAACATGGCCGTTCTCGTCGACAAGAACACCAAAGTCATCTGCCAGGGCTTCACGGGCGCCCAGGGCACTTTCCATTCCGAGCAGGCGGTCGCCTACGGCACCAAGATGGTCGGCGGCGTGACGCCCGGCAAAGGCGGTACCCGCCATCTCGATCTGCCGGTCTTCAACACGGTCGACGAAGCGGTGCACGCGACGGGGGCCGACGCCTCGGTCATCTACGTGCCGCCGCCGTTCGCGGCCGACGCGATCCTCGAGGCGGTCGACGCCAAACTGCGCCTCGTCGTGTGCATCACCGAAGGCATTCCGGTTCTCGACATGGTGCGCGTCAAGCGCGCGATGTCGGGCAGCAAGACGCGCCTCATCGGCCCCAACTGCCCGGGCGTGATCACGCCGGGCGAATGCAAGATCGGCATCATGCCGGGCCACATCCACACGCGCGGCAAGATCGGCATCGTGTCGCGCTCGGGCACGCTCACCTACGAGGCGGTGGCGCAGACCACGGCCGCCGGGCTCGGCCAGACGACCTGCATCGGCATCGGCGGCGACCCGGTGAACGGCACCAATTTCATCGACGCGCTCGAACTGTTCGTGGCCGATCCCGAGACGCAAGGCATCATCATGATCGGCGAAATCGGCGGTTCGGCCGAAGAGGACGCGGCCGAATTCTACCGCTCGACCGGCTGCAAGAAGCCGATCGTCGGCTTCATCGCGGGCGTGACCGCGCCGCCGGGCCGGCGCATGGGCCATGCCGGCGCGATCATCTCGGGCGGCAAAGGCACGGCCGGCGACAAGTTCGAGGCGATGAAAGCGGCGGGCTTCCACATCGCCGATTCGCCCGCGGCACTCGGCTCGACCATGCTCAAGGCGATGAGCTAACCGACCACGTCCCAAAAGGCACCGAAATGGCGACGCATCCCGATATCGATTCGATGTTCAACGGCGCCAACGCCGTCTATCTGGCCGAATTGCTGGACCAGTATCGCGCCGATCCTGCCAGCGTGGATCCGAGCTGGCACGGCATCCTGCGCGAGATGCAGTCCGAAGGCGCGGGCACCTACCAGCCGAAATGGGGCCGGGAAAAAACCCGCGTGATCGGCGTCGCCGAAACGCCCGCCGCCGCGCCCAAGGGCAAGGGCGCGTCGGCCCCTGCCGCCGCTGCGTCGGCGCCGGCGCCGGCGCCGGGTTCCGTCACGGCCGAACAGGCGCGCGCGGCCACGCTCGATTCTATCCGCGCCATCATGATGGTGCGCGCCTATCGCGTGCGCGGGCATCTCGCCGCGCATCTCGATCCGCTCGGTCTCACCAACCGAGAACAGCATCCCGAGCTCGATCCGGCGAGCTACGGCTTCACCGAAGCCGACATGGACCGCAATATCTTCATCGACAACGTGCTGGGCATGGATTCGGCGAGCCTGCGCGAGATCATCGCCGCCCTCAAGACCACCTATTGCGGCTCGATCGGCGTCGAGTTCATGCATATCACGGATCCCGAGCAGAAGAGCTGGATCCAGCAGCGCATCGAAGGTCCGCGCAACCACACCGATTTCACCGAGCGCGGCAAGCGCGCGATCCTCGAGCGCCTGACCGCGGCCGAAGGCTTCGAGCGCTATCTCGACAAGAAATTCGTCGGCACCAAGCGCTTCGGCCTCGACGGCGCCGAGTCGATGGTTCCGGCACTCGAGCAGATCATCAAGCGCGGCGGCCAGCTGGGCGTGCGCGAAATCGTGATCGGCATGCCGCATCGCGGGCGCCTCAACGTGCTCGCCAGCGTGATGGGCAAGCCCTACGTCGCGATCTTCTCGGAATTCCAGGGCGTGTCCTCGCAGCCCGACGACGTCCAAGGCTCGGGCGACGTCAAATACCATCTCGGCACCTCGTCCGACCGCGAGTTCGACGGCAACAAGGTGCATCTGTCGCTGACGGCCAACCCCTCGCATCTCGAGGCGGTCAATCCCGTTGTGCTCGGCAAGGCGCGCGCCAAGAGCGTGCAGCTCGGCGATCACGACCGCGCGCAGGTGATGCCGCTGCTGCTGCACGGCGACGCGGCGTTCGCGGGCCAGGGCATCGTGCCCGAGACGATGAGTTTCGTCGATATTCTGGGCTACCGCACGGGCGGGACGATCCATTTCGTCGTCAACAACCAGATCGGCTTCACGACGGCGCCCGCCTATTCGCGCTCGGGCGCCTACTGCACCGACATCGCCAAGGGCCTTGGCTTTCCGGTGTTCCACGTCAACGGCGACGATCCCGAAGCGGTCGTGCACGTGGCGCGCATCGCGGTCGAGTTCCGCCAGCGCTTCCACCGCGACGTGGTGATCGACATGATCTGCTACCGCCGCCACGGCCACAACGAGGCGGACGAACCGTCTTTCACGCAGCCCATCATGTACCGCAAGATCGCGGCGCAGATGACCACGCGCACGCTCTATGCCGAGCAACTGGTGCGCGAAAGGTCTATGTCGGCCGAAGACGCGCAGAAGATCTACGACGATTTCGCGGCGCATCTCGAATCCCAGTTCGAGGCGTCCAAGAACTACAAGCCCAACAAAGCCGACTGGCTCGAGGGCAAGTGGGCGGGCATCGAGCTTGCCAAGAAAGAGGACAATCGCGGCAACACGGCCGTCGCACCCGAGCTGCTGCGCGAAGTGGGCAAGGCGATCTGCAGCGTGCCGGACGGGCACAATATCCACCGCACGATCCGCCGCCAGCTCGACAACAAGGCCAAGATACTCGACGCGGGCGCAGGCATCGACTGGGCGACCGGCGAAGCGCTCGCCTTCGGCACGCTCGCGGTCGAAGGCACGCCCGTGCGCCTGTCGGGCCAGGATTGCGGGCGCGGCACCTTCTCGCAGCGCCATTCGGTGCTGGTCGACCAGGAAACCGAAAAGCGCTTCGTGCCGCTCAACAACATCCGCAAGGGTCAGGCGACGTTCGAAGTGCACGACAGTCCCTTGTCGGAATTCGGCGTGCTCGGTTTCGAATACGGCTACTCGCTGGCCGAGCCCAACGCGCTCGTGCTGTGGGAAGCGCAGTTCGGCGACTTCGCCAACGGCGCGCAGACCATGTTCGACCAGTTCATCTCGTCGGGCGAGGCCAAGTGGCTGCGCATGTCGGGCCTTACGATCCTGCTGCCGCACGGCTACGAAGGGCAGGGGCCCGAGCATTCCTCGGCGCGTCTCGAGCGTTTTCTGCAGATGTGCGCGGAAGACAATTGGCAGGTCTGCAACCTCACCACGCCCGCCAACTATTTCCACGCGCTGCGCCGCCAGGTGCGCCGCACGATCCGCAAGCCCTTGCTGATCATGACGCCGAAGTCGCTGCTGCGGCACAAGCTCGCGGTTTCCAATCTCGTCGATTTCGGGCCGGGTACCAGCTTCCACCGCATCCTGCCCGAAGCCGAGAAACTCGTCGCCGACGACAAGATCAAGCGCGTGGTGCTTTGCTCGGGCAAGGTCTACTACGACCTCCTGGAAGAGCGCACCAAGCGCGGGCTCAAGGACGTGGCGCTGATCCGCATCGAACAGCTCTACCCGTTCCCGCTTGCGACGACCGAGCGCGAACTCGGCCGCTACAAGAACGCCGAGATCGTGTGGTGCCAGGAAGAGCCGCAGAACATGGGTGCGTGGACTTTCGTGGACCAGCGGCTCGAAGCGCTGCTGACCAACCTCAAGCATCCCGCCAAGCGTCCGCGCTATGTCGGCCGCTCGGAAATGGCCGCGACCGCCACGGGCCTCTACAAGCGCCACAACAAAGAGCAGGCCGATCTCGTCGGCGCCGCGTTGAGCGTCTGACGCGCATCTTTTTACCCGTCAAACAAGAAACGGAAAACGCAATGGCCGTCGAAATCAAAGTGCCGACTTTGGGCGAATCCGTCACCGAAGCGACGATCGCCAAATGGTTCAAGAACGTGGGCGACGCCGTGAAGGCGGACGAACCGCTCTGCGAGCTCGAAACCGACAAGGTCACCGTCGAAGTGCCCGCACCTGCGGCCGGCATGCTCTCGGCGATCACTGCGCCTGCGGGCACGACCGTCGCGGTCGGCGCCAAACTGGGCGAACTTGAAGCCGGTGCTGCGGGCAAAGCCGCCGCCCCTGCTGCCGCCGCGCCGGCGGCAGCCAAAGCCGCTCCGGCCGCAGCGCCCGCCCCTGCTGCCGTTTCCAGCGACAAGCAGCCCGGCCCCGCCGCGCGCAAGGCGCTGTCGGAAGCGGGCCTCGACGCGACCGCCGTTTCAGGCTCGGGCAAAGACGGGCGCGTGACGAAGCCGGACGTGGCGGCTGCCGTCGCGGCGCCCAAGGCTGCAGCGCCTGCCGCGCCGCGCGCGCTTGGCCCGCGCGAAGAGCGCGTGAAGATGACGCGCCTGCGCAGCCGCATTGCCGAGCGCCTCAAGCACGCCCAGAACACGGCCGCGATGCTGACGACCTTCAACGAGGTCGACATGACGGCGGCGATGGCGATGCGCAGCAAATACAACGAGACCTTCGAGAAGCGCCACGGCATCAAGCTCGGCTTCATGTCGATCTTCGCCAAGGCGTGCGTCGTGGCGCTGAAGGAGCTGCCGGCCGTCAACGCCGAGATCGACGCGGGCGACATCGTCTACAAGAACCACTACGACATCGGCATTGCGGTGGGCACGCCGCAGGGCCTCGTGGTGCCGGTCGTGCGCGACTGCGACGCGCTGTCGTTCGCCGACATCGAAAAGAAGATCGGCGATTTCGGCCGCCGCGCCCGCGACGGCAAGCTCACGGTCGACGAAATGTCGGGCGGCACCTTCACGATCACGAACGGCGGCATCTACGGGTCGCTCATGTCCACGCCGATCTTGAACCCGCCGCAGTCGGGCATTCTCGGCATGCACAAGATCCAGCCGCGCCCGATCGCGGTCGGCGACAAGATCGAAATCCGGCCGATGATGTATCTGGCGCTCAGCTACGACCATCGCATCATCGACGGGCGCGAAGCCGTGACGTTCCTCGTGCGCGTCAAGGAATGCATCGAAGATCCCGCCCGCCTCATCCTGGACATGTGAACGACATGAGCGAAGCCAGCTACGATCTCGTCGTCATCGGCTCCGGTCCGGGCGGCTACGTGTGCGCGATCCGCGCCGCGCAATTGGGCATGAAGGTCGCGTGCGTCGAAAAACGCGACACGCTCGGCGGCACTTGCCTCAATGTCGGCTGCATTCCGTCGAAGGCATTGCTGCAGGCTTCCGAGAAATTCGAGGAGGCCTCGCACGGTCTCGCCGCTTTCGGCGTCAAGACCGGCAAGGTCGAACTCGACCTCAAAGCCATGATGGCGCACAAGGACAAGACCGTTAAGTCGAACGTCGACGGTGTCGCTTTCCTGTTCAAGAAAAACAAGATCGACTGGATCAAGGGTGCCGGCAAAATCGCGGCCGTCGGCAAGGTCGAAGTCGCCCTCAACGCGGGCGGCACGCAAACGCTCGCCGCGAAAGCCATCGTGATCGCCACGGGATCGGAAGTCGCGTCGCTGCCGAGCCTGCCGATCGACGAAAAAAAGATCGTGTCCTCGACGGGCGCTTTGACGCTCGCGGAAGTGCCCAAGACGATGGTGCTCGTCGGCGGCGGCGTGATTGGGCTCGAGATGGGCTCGGTGTGGCAGCGCCTGGGCGCCAAAGTCACGGTCGTCGAATTCCTCGACCGCATCATGCCGGGCATGGACGGCGAGATTTCCAAGAGCATGCAGCGCATCCTTGCCAAACAGGGCATGGCCTTCAAGCTCTCGACGAAGGTCACGGGCGCGAAGGTCGGCGCCAAGAGCGTGGCGCTGACGGTGGAGCCCGCCGCAGGCGGGGCTTCCGAAACGCTCGAAGCCGATATCGTGCTCGTCGCGGTCGGCCGCCGACCCTACACGGACGGGCTCGGCCTCAAAGAGGCGGGCGTGGCGGTCGACGAAAAAGGCCGCGTCGCCATCGGCGCGCATTTCCAAACCAACGTGCCTGGCATCTACGCGATCGGCGACGCCATCGCGGGGCCGATGCTGGCGCACAAGGCCGAAGACGAGGGCATGGCGGTCGCCGAGATTCTCGCAGGCCAGCACGGCCACGTGAACTACGACGCGATTCCGTCGGTCGTCTATACGTGGCCGGAAGTGGCGTCCGTCGGCAAGACCGAGGAGCAGCTGAAGGCCGAGGGTGTCGCAATCCGCATCGGCAAATTCCCGTTCACGGCCAACGGCCGCGCGCGCGCGCAGAACAACACCGACGGCTTCGTCAAGATCCTGGCCGACGCCGCGACCGACCGCGTGCTGGGCGTGCACATGATCGGCCCGTCGGTGGGCGAACTCGTCGGCGAAATGGCGCTCGCGATCGAATTCGGCGCTTCGTCCGAAGACATCGCGCGCACCTGCCACGCGCACCCCACGCTGACCGAAGCCGTGCGCGAAGCAGCCCTCGCCGTGGACGGCCGCCCGATCCATATGTGATGCGGCGCTACGCCTCGGCGATCGCCTGCTTCTCCATCATGCGGCGTGTGGCGGGCAAAGCGCGCACCGCGTCGGTCGTGCGTTTGATTGCCGGGTACGCGTAGGCGGGCGTCACCAGATAGCGGCTCCAGCGTGCGGCCATGTGCAGGAAATAATCGACGACCGTAAGCTGGGCGCCCAGGCAATAGGGGTTTGCGGCTGCGGCCAGTTTCGCGTCGATGAGTTCGAAGCAAATGCCGATGCGTTTCTCCGCACCCGCTTTGACGGCATCCTGCGCATCTGCGTCGCGGGTGAGCCAGACCGGGTGCCACCAATCGATCAGCGCCACTTGCAGCGTGTTCGAAAGATAGAACAGCCATTCGTAGGTCCGCGTGCGCTCGAGCGTGCCGACCGCAGGCAGCAAGCCCGCCTGCGGAAAACGTTCGGCCAGATGCAGGCAGATCGCGGCGGATTCGGTCAGCGTCGTCGTACCGTCGATCAGCACCGGCACGCGGCCTTTGGGGTTGAGCGCGAGAAACTCCGGCTGCTGATGTTCGCCCGCGTCGAGATCGACGCGCACCCAGTCGTAAGGCGCCCCGACATGTTCGAGAACGGCCATCGGCGCCATCGCCGCACTGCCGGGGGATCCGTAGAGTTTCATGGTTTCACCCCAAAACGAAATTCGCGACGGCGAACCAGATCACGGCCGCCCCGCCCAGCACCACGAGGCTTGCGATCGCGACGGCCGCAACCCCCATCGCGCAGCCTGCGGCCACGAAAACGCCGTCGCGCGCCGTGAGTCCCAAGGCAACGACCGCGATCGCCACGGCCGGCGGTTGGTTGCCGAGCGGGATCGGCAGCGACACCACGGCGGCGAGAACCAGAAAAACCAAACCCATCAGCCGCTCGACGAAAGGCCCGGTGAGGGCGGCCGCGCGCGGCTTCAGATAGCGCTCGACGCGGACCAGCACCGGCATGCTGTGGTCGATCATGCGCTCGAAATCGGCGCGCGCGATCGATTTTTCGAGGAGCCACACGGGCAGCCATGGCCGCTCGAAACCCGCGAGCATCTGCAAAGCCAGAACGATCTGCGGCACGCCAAACAGCGTCGAGATGCCGGGGATCACGCCGATGCCGACGGCGTTGGGCAGCGAGAACAGCAGCATGGCGACGCCGAAGGCGCGTTCGCCCAATTCGGCGACGATGTCGGCAAGCTTCACGCGTTCGTTCGCGCGCGCGCGCATTGCGGCCAGAATTTCCGAAACTTTGCGCGTGTCGCCGGTCATTTGCCGGCCCTGGGATGGGCTGCCGAATGGACTTCGATCAGGCGCTTGGCGTCGACCGCCGTGTAGCGCTGCGTCGTGGACAGCGACGCATGGCCGAGCAGTTCCTGGATCGCGCGCAGATCGGCGCCTTCGCCGAGCAGGTGCGTGGCGAAAGAATGGCGCAGCGCATGCGGCGTGGTCGTTTCGGGCAGGCCCAGCGTGTTGCGCAGATTGCGCAGGCGCAGCTGCACCATGCCCGCCTTCAGCCGCTTGCCGCGCACGCCCACGAACAGCGGATCGGCGGGTGCAAGGCGATGCGGGCACAAAGCGAGATACGCGTCGACCGCCGCGCGGCACGCCGCAAGGACGGGGACATCGCGCGCTTTGCGGCCTTTGCCGACCACGCGCAGCATGTCGCCCAAAGGGGCAGCTTTGCGCGGCAGGCCGAGCGCTTCGCCGATGCGCAAGCCCGCCCCGTAAAGCAGCGTGAAGATGGCGCGGTCGCGTGCCGCGACCCACGGCCGAACCTCGATCGCGTCGACCGATTCGAGCACGGCGCCCGCATCGACGGCATTCAGCGCCTTGGGCAGATTGCGCGGCACTTTGGGGCCGCGCAGGCCTGCGACGTGCGGATTTTCGCAAAGGCCGCCGCGCGCCAGATGGCGGAAAAAGCCGCGCAAGGTGGAAAGGGCGCGCGCGTTCGAGGCGGGCTTGAGGCCCGCCGCCGCGCGCTTGGCCAAAAAGCCGCGAAAATCGGCGGGGCGCAATGCCGCAAGATCGGCCAAGCTCGGGGGGCCGCCGAGATGGTCCTGCAAATGGGCCATAAACGCGGCCAAGTCGCGCGCATAGCTGGAAAGCGTGTTGGCGGCCGCTCGCCGTTCGTTTTCGAGACGCGCCGTCCACGCGGCGATCGCGGCCTGGACGTCGGCGGCGGCCGCGAAACTCAGCGCTGGCGCGTCAGCCATCCGCACAAGGCGGCTTCGACCGCGCGGCCGAGGAAATTGAGCAGCTCGGTGCCTTGGCCGGAGTGGAATTTCGAGGGCACGCGCGCGCCGAAGGCGAGGATGCCGGGCGGCATGTCGCGTTTGAGCTGCAGGCGCAGCAGCGCCTGGCTGCGCACGAGCGTGGCCGCCCCGCCGTAGATGCCCGAATCGCCGGGCTCGTCGGCGAGCAGCAGAATGTCGCGCCGTTCGCCCATCAGCCGGTCGACCGTGCCGCGCGGCAGGATGCGCAGATTCTGCGCGGTCTCGCCGGCGGGAACATGCTCGAGCGATTCGAAGCCGAGGCCGATCGCGTCCACTTCGAGATGCATCGGCAGATCGACCGCGATCGTGTCGATGCAGTGGGGCAGCGACTTGGCCGTAAGCACGGCGAGCACGGCGGCATGGATGCGCCCTTGCGTGGCGAGATTGCCGCGGCTGGTGGCGATGAGCTCGGCTTGCGCCGCCGTGAGTTTGGCGAGGTCGGTGCGCATGCGCTCGACCAGATAGCGCTGCATGTCGACCACGCCGTCCTGGCTGCGCTGGGCAGGCGGAGTCAGCACCCACACGAGATCCGGATGCTCGATCAGGAAATCGGGATGCTTGCGCAGATAGTCGGCAACCGCAGCGCTGGTGACCGGCGCGGCACCCGCGAGGGCGTTTGCTGTGTCGCTGTCGGCCATGACGTGCGGATTTTCCCTGTTGCGGCGCGTTTTTCGGGACGGCTCTAGGCAAGTGCGACTCGAACGGCCAGAGTCTAGCCGATGGTCGAGTCGTCTGCCAGCATGCGCGTGCGCGTGGCCCTGCCGCTGCCGCTCGGGCCGTACGATTACCGCGTGCCGGCGCATCTGTCCGTGGCACCGGGCGACTTCGTGCGCGTGCCCCTCGGGCGGAATTTCGTCGTCGGCGTCGTGTGGGACGAAGCCGCCGACGCCGATCTGCCCGAAGCCAGACTGAAAGACATCGAAGCGAGGCTCGATGCGCCGTCCATGGCGGCCCCGTTGCGCAAACTCGTCGCGTGGGTTGCGGGCTACACGCTTGCCCCGCTCGGCAACGTGCTGCGCATGGCGATGAGCGTGCCGGAGGCCTTGGCGCCGCCGCGCCTGGTCGCGTTCTATCGCCTGGCACCGCAAGCTCCCGATCCGCATTCGCCCGAGCCTGGTATTCTCACACCTGCCCGCCGCCGTCTGCTGCTCGAGGCGAGCGCGGGCGCGCGGCCGTTGGCCGAGCTTGCGCGCGCCGCCCAAGTGTCGCCCGCCGTCGCCAAGGGCGTGGCCGACAAAGGCTGGCTTGCGCGCTTCGACGCCGAGCCCGCCGCCGATCCCGCGCCCGACGCAAGCCGTCCGCGCGCCGTGCT
The DNA here is from genome assembly GCA_044378015.1 of Tagaea sp. Taxonomy (GTDB): domain Bacteria; phylum Pseudomonadota; class Alphaproteobacteria; order CACIAM-22H2; family CACIAM-22H2; genus Tagaea. The sequence goes on along the minus strand of JBILXZ010000029.1, from coordinate 32,236 downwards.
GTCGGCGGCGCAGGACGACGCGGCGCGCGTGCTGGCTGCGGCCGTCGGCAACGGCTTCGGCGTGACGCTGCTCGACGGCGTGACGGGGTCGGGCAAAACGGAAGTCTATTTCGAAGCGGTTGCCGCCGCGCTCGGCGCCGGGCGGCAAGTACTCGTGCTGCTGCCCGAAATCGCGATGAGCGCGCAGTGGTTGGCGCGCTTTGCGGCACGCTTCGGCGCAGCGCCCGCCGCATGGCACTCCGAACTGGGCCGCACCGCGCGCGCGCGCGTCTGGCGCGACGTGGCCGCGGGCCGCGTGCGCGTGCTGGTCGGTGCCCGCTCGGCATTGTTCCTGCCGTTCTGCGCGCTTGGACTCGTCGTGGTCGACGAAGAGCACGAGCAGGCGTTCAAGCAGGAAGATGGGGCGATCTACCATGCGCGCGACATGGCGGTGGTGCGCGCCCGGCTGGAAGCCTGCCCGATCGTGCTTGCCTCGGCCACGCCCTCGCTCGAGACGCTCGAGAACGTCGCGCGCGGCCGCTATGCCTGCGTCGCCTTGCCGGCACGCCACGGCGGGGCGGCGTTGCCGGACGTTTCGCTCGTCGATTTGCGCCGCCATCCGCCGCCGCGCCAGTCGTTCTTGAGCCCGCCGTTGCGCGAAGCGCTGACGCGGACTTTGGCGGCCGGCGAGCAGGCGATGCTGTTCTTGAACCGGCGCGGCTATGCGCCGCTGACCTTGTGCCGCGCCTGCGGCCATCGGCTGCAATGCCCGCGCTGCACGGCGTGGCTCGTCGAGCACCGGCTCTACGGGCGCCTGCAATGCCACCATTGCGGCTACGCGGCGCCGCTGCCGAAAACCTGCCCGGCGTGCCTGGCCGAAGACAGTTTCGTCGCCTGCGGCCCCGGCGTGGAGCGCGTGGCCGAGGAAGCGCGCGCGCTGTTCCCCGATGCGCGCATCGAACTGATGACCTCGGACACGGTGACGGGGCCGGCGGCCGCCGAGGAATTCGTGCGCCGCATGACCGCGCGCGAGATCGACATACTGATCGGCACGCAGATCGTGGCCAAGGGCCACCATTTTCCGTTGCTGACTTTGGTCGGCATCGTCGACGCGGATCTGGGTCTTGCGGGCGGCGATCTGCGCGCGGGCGAGCGCAGCTGGCAGCTTCTGCACCAAGTCGCGGGCCGGGCGGGGCGTGCCGCGCATGCGGGCCGCGTGCTTCTCCAAACGCATATGCCCGACCATGCGGTCATGAGGGCGTTGGCGGCGGGCGATCGCGACAGGTTCCTCGCGGCCGAACGCGCCGACCGCGAACGCCATGGCTGGCCGCCTTTCGGACGGCTGGCGGCGATCGTCCTGTCGGGCGAGGACGAGGCTTTGGTCGATCGCGTGGCGCGCCGCTTGGGGGCGACAGCGCCGCAGGGGCCGAATGTGAAGGTTTTGGGACCGGCACCGGCCGCAATGGCGATTCTGCGCGGCCGCCATCGCCGCCGTTTGCTCGTCAAAACCAAGCGCGACGCCAATTTGCAGGCAATCGTCGCCGATTGGCTCGCGCAGACGAAGCTGCCCAATAACGTGCGCCTGCAGCTCGATATCGACCCCTACAGTTTCCTTTAGCGGTTTTCCCCAGCCTGTCGGCCAGAGGGGATATTGCATCGCGCAAAAGCCTGTGGTAGCTACTCGCCCGCATGCGGAAAAGACGTCTTTTTCGCGTGGTCTTTTTTGTTGTTTTTCGAGGCTTTGGCGAGGTTTCGCGCCGCTGCCGACGCCGCCGAAAAACAGACTGCTGACCATAGGAACCGCGCGTGGCCGCCAAGAACGCCTCTTCCGCCGGAATCGCCCAACGCTATGCGGGCGCATTGTACGAACTCGCCAATCCGCAGTATCTCGACGCGGTTGCGGCCGACCTCAAAACCGTGGAAGCGGCGCTGGCATCGAGTGCGGATCTGAAGCGCGTGATGCGCAGCCCGCTGCTCGCGCGCGCCGCCCAGGAAAAAGCCGTGCTCGCCGTGTGCGCCAAACTCGGCGTGGGCGATCTCGTGCGCCGCTTCGTGGGCACGCTTGCGCGCAACCGCCGCCTCGCCAATTTCGCCGAGATCGCCGCCCAGTATCGCGCGCAGCTCGCCGAAGCGCGCGGCGAAACGGTCGCCGTCGTGACGTCGGCCGCGAGCCTTTCGGCCCCGCGTCTGGCCGAGCTCGAAGCCAAGCTGCGCGCGGCGGCAGGCCGCAAAGTGACACTTGACCTCAAAATCGATCCAGCCCTGCTGGGCGGCCTCAAGATCAAGGTGGGTTCCCGCCTGATCGACGCCTCGCTGCAAGGCCAACTCAAGCGTCTTCACCTGGCCCTGGCGGGCCGGGCCTGAACTCGATCGGAGAACAGAACGATGGGCATTAGTGCGGCCGAAATTTCCGCGATCCTCAAGGACCAGATCGCCAAGTTCGACGTGTCGGCCGAAATGGCCGAAGTGGGCCAGGTCATTTCCGTCGGCGACGGCATCGCGCGCGTCTACGGTCTCGACAACGTCCAGGCCGGCGAAATGGTCGAGTTCCCGGGCGGCATCAAGGGCATGGCGCTGAACCTCGAAACCGACAATGTCGGCATCGTGATTTTCGGCGACGACCGCGACATCAAGGAAGGCGACGTCGTCAAGCGCACGGGCGCCATCGTCGAAGTGCCGGTCGGCAAGGCCTTGCTCGGCCGCGTCGTGGACGGCCTCGGCAATCCGATCGACGGCAAGGGCCCGCTTGCGGGCGCCAAGATGACGCGCGTCGAAGTCAAGGCGCCGGGCATCATCGCGCGCAAATCGGTGCACGAGCCGATGCAGACGGGCCTCAAGGCGATCGACGCGCTGGTGCCGGTCGGCCGCGGCCAACGCGAGCTCATCATCGGCGACCGCCAGACCGGCAAGACCGCCGTCGCGATCGACACGTTCCTGAACCAGAAAACGATCAACGCCGGCAACGACGAATCCAAGAAGCTCTACTGCATCTACGTGTGCATCGGGCAGAAGCGTTCGACCGTCGCGCGCATCGTGAAGACGCTCGAAGACTACGGCGCGCTCGACTACACGATCGTGGTCGCCGCCACCGCGTCGGATCCGGCGCCCCTGCAGTTCCTCGCGCCCTACACGGGCTGCGCGATGGGCGAGTTCTTCCGCGACAACGGCATGCACGCCGTCATCGTGTACGACGACTTGTCCAAGCAGGCCGTGTCGTACCGGCAGATGTCGCTGCTGCTGCGCCGCCCGCCGGGCCGCGAAGCCTATCCCGGCGACGTGTTCTACCTGCATTCGCGCCTGCTCGAGCGCGCGGCGAAAATGTCGGACGACATGAAGGCGGGTTCGCTGACCGCGCTGCCGATCATCGAAACCCAGGCGGGCGACGTGTCGGCCTACATTCCGACCAACGTGATCTCGATCACGGACGGCCAGATCTTCCTCGAAACCGACCTGTTCTACAAAGGCATCCGCCCCGCCATCAACGTCGGCCTGTCGGTGAGCCGCGTGGGCTCCGCCGCCCAGATCAAGGCGATGAAGCAGGTCGCGGGCAAGATCAAGCTCGAGCTCGCCCAGTACCGCGAAATGGCGGCGTTCGCGCAGTTCGCTTCCGACCTCGACGCCTCGACGCAGAAGCTGCTCGCGCGCGGCGCCCGCCTCACCGAGCTCCTGAAGCAGCCGCAATACTCCCCGATGCCGGTCGAAGAGCAGGTCGTTTCGATCTTCGCGGGCGTGAACGGCTATCTCGACGGGATCGAGGTCAAGAACGTGGGCAAGTTCGAGGCCCAATTCATGTCCGCGATCAAGGCCAAGCACGCCGACATTCTCGATGCCGTGCGCGCCGACCGCGAGATCAAGCCCGAAACGGACAAGAAGCTCCGCGGCGTGCTCGAAGCTTTCGCCAAGACCTTCGCCGCCTGATCCGGCAGGGCGAGAAGAGCAAGCAATGGCCACTCTCAAAGCACTTCGGATGCGGATCGCGTCGGTCAAGTCGACGCAGAAGATCACGTCCGCCATGAAGATGGTGGCGGCCGCCAAGCTGCGCCGCGCGCAGGAGCAGGCCGAAGCCGCCCGCCCCTACGCGCTGCGCATGGGCCGCATGCTGGGTTCGCTGGCGGCGTCGATGGCGGCGGGCGCCGGCGCGCCGAAACTGCTTGCGGGCACGGGCTCGGACAAGGTGCATCTGCTCGTCGTCGCCACGTCCGACCGCGGCCTGTGCGGCGGCTTCAACTCGACGATCGTGCGCCTCGTGCGCAGCGACATCCGCAAGCTCCAGGCCGAAGGCAAGACCGTGAAGCTGCTGTGCGTGGGCCGCAAGGGCCGCGAACAGCTGCGCCGCGACTACGCCAATCTGATCGTCGGCTCGATCGACGAGCTCAACCGCAAGCGCCTCTCTTTCGCCGACGCCACGCGCGTGTCGGACAAGGTGCTGGCGATGTTCGATGCGGCCGAGTTCGACGTGTGCGCGTTCTACTACGCGCGCTTCAAGTCGGCGATTTCGCAGGTGCCCACGCGCCTGCAGCTGGTGCCGTTCGTCCCGAGCGAAGCGCCGGCCAACGACACGGGCGCATCCTACGAATACGAGCCCGAGGAAGGCGAGATCCTCGCCGCCCTGCTGCCGCGCAATCTCGCGGTCCAGGTCTATGGCGGGCTGCTCGAAAACGCCGCGTCCGAACAGGGCGCGCGCATGTCGGCCATGGACAGCGCCACGCGCAACGCGGGCGACATGATCAAGAAACTCACGCTCAACTACAACCGCTCGCGCCAGGCCTCGATCACCAAGGAACTGATCGAGATCATCTCCGGCGCCGAAGCCGTCTGATTCACCAGGAGCAGCAACAATGGCGAACAACAATGTCGGCCGCATCGTCCAGATCACGGGTGCCGTCGTCGACGTGCGCTTCGAAGGGGAACTCCCCAAGATTCTGAACGCGCTCGAAGTGCAGAACCAGGGCAAGAAGCTGGTTCTCGAAGTGGCCCAGCATCTCGGCGAACAGACCGTCCGTACGATCGCGATGGACACGACCGACGGCCTCGTGCGCGGCAACGAAGCCGTCGACACCGGCAACGCCATCGCGATGCCCGTGGGCCCGGAAACGCTGGGGCGCATCATCAACGTGATCGGCGAGCCGATCGACGAGCGCGGCCCCATCGGCAACAAGCGCACGCTGCCCATCCACCGCCAGGCGCCGGCCTTCATCGACCAGTCGACCGAAGCCGAAATTCTGGTCACGGGCATCAAGGTCATCGACCTGCTCGCCCCCTACGCCAAGGGCGGCAAGATCGGCCTGTTCGGCGGCGCGGGTGTGGGCAAGACCGTGACGATCATGGAGCTCATCAACAACGTCGCCAAGGCGCACGGCGGCGTGTCGGTGTTCGCGGGCGTGGGCGAGCGCACGCGCGAAGGCAACGACCTCTACCACGAAATGATGGAGTCGGGCGTCATCAAGACCGACGGCCCGGGCTCGAAGGTGGCCCTCGTGTACGGCCAGATGAACGAGCCGCCGGGTGCGCGCGCGCGCGTGGCGCTGTCGGGCCTCACGGTCGCCGAGTATTTCCGCGACGAAGAAGGCCAGGACGTGCTGTTCTTCGTCGACAACATCTTCCGCTTCACCCAGGCCGGCGCCGAAGTGTCGGCGCTGCTCGGCCGCATCCCGTCGGCCGTCGGCTACCAGCCGACCCTGTCGACCGACATGGGCGCCTTGCAGGAGCGCATCACCTCGACCAAGAAGGGCTCGATCACCTCGGTGCAGGCCATCTACGTGCCCGCCGACGACTTGACCGACCCGGCCCCCGCCACTTCGTTCTCGCACTTGGACGCCACGACCGTGCTGTCGCGCCAGATCGCGGAGCTCGGGATTTTCCCGGCGGTCGACCCGCTCGACTCGACCTCGCGCATGCTCGACCCGCGCGTCATCGGCGAAGAGCACTACCAGGTCGCGCGCGACGTGCAGAAGGTGCTGCAGAGCTACAAGTCGCTGCAGGACATCATCGCCATTCTGGGCATGGACGAGTTGTCGGAAGAGGACAAGCTCGTCGTGGCGCGCGCGCGCAAGATCCAGCGCTTCCTGTCGCAGCCCTTCCACGTGGCCGAAGTCTTCACCGGCACGCCGGGCGTGCTCGTGAAGCTCGAAGACACGATCAAAGGCTTCAAGGAAATCGTCCAGGGCAACTGCGACGACATGCCGGAAGCGGCCTTCTACATGGTCGGCACGATCGACGAAGCGCGCGCCAAGGCGCGCAAGATGGCCGCCGAAGCGGCCTAACCGGAAGAGGCGTCGCCGAACCATGGCCGACAAGACGAAGTTCGAACTGGTCGCACCCGAACGCCTGCTCGCGTCGCTGGACGTGGACATGGTCGTGGTTCCGGGCACGGAAGGCGATTTCGGCGTGATGGCGGGCCATGCGCCCGTCATATCGACCTTGCGCATCGGCACCATCGACGTGTGGAACGGCGGCGCCGTGACCGACCGCATCTTCGTGGCCGGCGGTTTTGCCGAAGCCTCGGCCGAGCGCGTGACGGTGCTGGCCGACGAGGCCACGCGCGTCGCCGACATCGACAAGGCGGCGGTGGGCAAGGAAATCGAAGCCTTGCGCGCCAAGCTTGGGGCCGCCGCCGACGACGCCGAGCGCCGCGGGCTCGCTGCGCGCATCGAGATCGCGGCAGCGAAACTCGCCGCCGCCTGATCCCGCGTTCGCCGCTCCGGCGGCAAGTGTTCTCGCCGATGGCTGCGCGCAGCGGCGCCTTTTTTCGGCATATGCCGCATGCAGGCGCTCGCAGGCAAAAGCGACGGCCCAACCCGAACTTATCGTCGCGCTGTCTTGGAGCGAGGGCGAGATCGCGGCGGGCGCCGGATCTCAGCTGTTCGTACGCGCCCCATGGCGGTCGCCGAATTCGAGCGCCGCGCGCAGATCGGCCATTTTTATCGGTTTTGTGACGACGGCCTCCATGCCGGTCGCCAGATATGCGGCGCGCTCGCTGTCCATCGCGTGCGCGGTCAGCGCCACGATCGGGATGCGCGCTTTGGCGCCCGTCGCTGCCCGGATATGGCGCGCGGCGGTGACGCCGTCCAATTCGGGCATCTGGATGTCCATCAAGATCAGGTCGAAATCGCGCTGTCGCCACAGCGCCAGGGCGTCTGCGCCGTTGGCCGCGAAAGTGACGGCATGGCCGAGGCTTTCGAGCAGATACTTGACGACCGTGCGGTTCACTTCGTTGTCTTCGGCCGCGAGCACCTCGAGCTTCGGTCCCGGCGCCGGACCCGCCAACAGATCCGTAGTCGCAGCCGGCACGTCGAAACGAATTTCAGATGCTGGCTGGCGCATCGGATCGACGGGCAGGCGCAACGTGAAGGTCGAGCCCTGGCCTTGCGTCGAGAGGACCTCGATGTCGCCGCCCATCGTGCGCGCGAGCTGGCGCGCGATCGCAAGTCCGAGGCCCGAGCCGCCGTAGCGCCGCGCGAGCGAGCCGTCGGCCTGGCTGAAGCGGTTGAACAGCGACGGCAGCATTTCGGCCGGGATGCCGATGCCGGTGTCGGCGACCGCGATCGAAAGCTCCAAACGCCCGTTCGCCGCCGGTTTCGCGTCGACCGCGATCGAGACGGCGCCGTCGTCGGTGAATTTGACGGCGTTTCCGAGCAGGTTCAGCAGAATTTGGCGCAAGCGTGCCGGATCGGTGCGGATCGTCTGCGGCAGGCCGGGCGCGAAGGTCGCGCCGACGCCGATGTTCTTTCCTGCGGCCGCCCCGCTCATCAGCGCGACGAGCTGCTCGACGATCCGGCGCGGGTCGCACGCCGAGGCTTCCACGCGCATGGCGCCGGCCTCGAGCTTCGAATAGTCGAGCACGTCGTTGAGGACGGCGAGCAGAATGTCGGCCGACCGGCCGACGATCTCGACATAACGCGCCTGGGCGGTGTCGAGCGGCGTCTTGGACAGAAGATCGATCATCGCAACGACGCCGTTCATCGGCGTGCGGAACTCGTGGCTCATCGTCGCCAGGAACGAGGATTTCGCCTGGTTTGCCGCTTCGGCTTGGGACTTGGCATGGCCGAGTTCGGCCAGCAAAGTTTCTTTGCTGCGGTTGGCGGCGACGAGTTCCTGCTGTTCCAGATGCAGCCGCTCGGCGATGGCGCGGCGCTGCTCTGCCAGCGCCGCAAGCTCGGCCGTTTGGCGGCGTTGAACGCAGTCGGAGCGCCAAACGAAAACGCACAACGCGGCATAGAGCGCGAGCAGGATCGGCGCCAAAGCCGCAGCGAGCACCGCGAGGCGCTCGCGCGACTCGGCGACGACCTCCGTCTGGTCGGCGTAGAACTCGAGCACGCCCTCGATCGCGCCGTCGGCGGCCTTGATGGGCACATACGTGCCGAGGACGTAGACGTTGCGACGCGGCCCGTCGTAGCCGTTCATGAGTTCGCGGAAGACGAGCGCGCTTCCGACCATGCCGAGGCGCGCATTTTCGTAGGGCGCCTGCGCGGTTTTGTCCTGGCCGATTTCGGCGAACTCGGACGAGTAGATGGCGCGCCCGCGCAGATCGTAGAGCTTGACCTTGAGGAGACCGGTCCCCGCCAGAAACCCGCGCAGAAATTCGTCGATCGTGCGCGTCTGCGGACGCGTGCGCAGCGTTTCGGCGCTCGAACCGACTTGGCCCAGCACGTCGCCGCGTATCTGCGGCCACACCGAATTGGTGAAGGCTTGGGCGACGACTTCGGCCGAATGCGTGCCCGCGCGCACGACAGCGGATTCGGCGAACCGATCGGCCGCCAGCACGATCGCGCCGAGCGCCAGCGCGATCAAGACGAATGCCATGGCCGCAAAACGTCGTACCATCGAGCCGACTCGTTTTCGCATTGAATTGGAAAACCATGCTTTCTAGCGTCTTTCGGCGCGCGCGCCTATTCCTTTGTCGGCACTTCTCCATGCGTGCAAAATGATCGCGTCTCCGGGGGAAATTGCGATGCGGCGAGTCGAGCGGTCCCAGGCATGTCTCTCTGCCGGTTTTGCGCCGTTGGCGCGGGCGGATGCGCACCTGCTGATCTTGGGGACCTTGCCGGGCGAGGCGTCGCTTGCCGCACGGCGCTACTACGCGCATCCGCGCAACGCGTTCTGGCCAGTGCTTGCGGCGCTTCTGGGCTTCGATGCGGGCGCGCCCTATGCGGCGCGCGTTGCCGCGCTTCTGGATGCGCGTATCGCGGTCTGGGACGTGTGCGGTGCGGCAGCGCGCGCGGGAAGTCTCGACAGCGCGCTCGTGCGCGGATCGATCCAGCCCAACGATTTTGCCGCGTTTTTCGCGGCCCATCGCGGCATTGTCCGGGTGGCCTTCAACGGCGCGACGGCAGCCGCACTCTATCGGCGCCTTGTCGCGCGATGTCTGCCGCCCGAATTCGCGGCACTGGCGCAGATCCATCTGCCGTCGACGAGCCCGGCGCATGCGCGGCTTGCGCTGGCCGACAAGCAACGTCTGTGGGCGGCGGCGATCGGCGCGATCTGATGCAGGCGCTTCAGGCCCTCAAAGCGCTTCGCCGCGCATCAGCCGCGGCAATTTGCCGAGAATGCCCATCGCATCGCGCATGAAGACGCGCTTGAGCGGCCCGACGCGGTCGACCAACGCAAGCCCCAGCCCGCGCGCGAGCTTGAGCGGCGCGATGTCGTTGGAGAACAGCCGCAGCAGCCCGTCGGTCACGACCGAAAGGCCGACCGTGTCCACGCCGCGCCAGCGCGCGTAGCGTGCGAGCGTGTCGGCCGCACCGAAATCGAGGCCGAGCCGGGCCGCATCGGCCAGAATCTCGGCAAGAGCTGCGACGTCGCGCAAACCGAGATTGAGCCCTTGGCCCGCGATGGGGTGGATGCCGTGCAGCGCATCGCCCGCCAAAGCGAGGCGCGGCGCGGTCGCGCGCTCGGCCTGCACGAACGTCAACGGATAGCGCCATCGTTGGGCGAGCGGCGCAACGGCGCCCAAGCCCCAGCCGAAGCGTTCGTGGATTTCGTCCGCGAACTCGTCGTCCGGCAGGGCGATCAGATGCTCGGCGAGTTCCGACCGCTCGGTCCACACGATCGAGCTGCGATGGCTGCCGTCCGGCCCGTCGGGCAGGGGCAGCATCGCGAACGGCCCGCTCGGCAAAAACCGCTCGTGCGCAATGCCCTCGTGCGGGCGTTCGTGGCGAATGGCGCAGACGATCGCCGCCTGCGCGTAGTTCCAGCGCAAGGCGCGAATGCCGGCCCGATTGCGCAGCGGCGACGGGCGGCCGTCGCACGCCACGACAAGCCGGGCGGCGATGCGGCTGCCGTCGTCGAGCGTCAGGGTTGCTTGCGTCGCGTCGGTTGCCGTCGCCGTTGCGCGGGCGGGTGCCCGCAAATCGACGGCGGTGCCGCGCAAAGCGGCGTAGAGCGCCCGGCGGGTGAAGCGGTTTTCGACGATGTAGCCGAACGGGTCGGATCCGAGTTCGCGATGGTCGTAGTGCAAAAAAAGCGAGGAATCGCCGTCCGACACGCGGATGTCGCGGATGGGCTCGGCGTGGGGCGCAATCAGCGGCCACACGCCCAAGCCCTGCAGCACGCGCGCCGAACCGGTCGCGATCGCGGCGGCGCGGCCGTCGAACTCGTCGCGCGCCAGCAGGCTTGGCGCGTCGGCATCGGCCAAGACCACGCGCAGGCCCGCACGGTCGAGGGCGACGGCAAGCGTGAGCCCGACGAGCCCGCCGCCGACGATCGCAACGTCGAACTCTGTCTTTGAATCGCGCGCCATGCTGGAAATCTAGGGCACGGCGGAGCGGCGGTCCAGACTGGCCGCCCGGATTGCAGACGGGTGCTCCGGGCGGCGATTCTTGTTGCTCTGTCCTTCCGCCGTGCGGCATGCTCCCGATGCGGCATGTTTCTTGAAAAGAAAGCGCTGTATTGGGCGCTTTGTCGCGCGTCGTTCAGTCGGAGGGTACGGGTCATGAAGATGGTGATGGCGATTATCAAGCCGTTCAAACTCGATGAAGTGCGCGAGGCGCTCACGGCCCTCGGCGTGCAGGGGCTGACCGTAACCGAGGTCAAAGGTTTCGGGCGCCAAAAGGGGCAGACCGAAATCTATCGCGGCGCAGAGTATTCGGTGAATTTCCTTCCCAAAGTCAAAATCGAAGTGGCAGTAGCCGACCCGTTGGTCGAGCGGGTCGTCGAAGCGATCCAAAAGGCCGCCAATACCGGCAAAATCGGCGACGGAAAAATCTTCGTGCTCGATGTGAGCCATGCGGTCCGCATCCGCACCGGCGAAACCAATGTCGAGGCACTTTGATTAGATCGCCTAAATTTTGAACATTTATCTGGCCTAAAAAAGCGGCGGCCCTATTTCGGGCCGCCGTTGGTTATAGGCCTTGCCGCGAAAGCAATTTCCTAAAACTCCGGAAAAACGTAGTCAAATCAATGTTTTTTGCGGCGCAGCATAGGGCTGGGCTTGTGGCACGATTTTTGACTATTGCAAGACGATCCAGCGGGCCCCCGGTCCGTCGGCGTAAACATCCCGGCATCGTGCTGGGGCAGCCAGGAGACGACGAAAAATGAGCAAAATCGACAAGCTGGCGCGCATCGGGGCGCTTGCAACCGTCGCGATGCTGGGCGCTTTGTCCCCCGCTTTCGCGCAAGATACGCCGAAGGTCGATACCGGCGATGCAGCATGGATGCTGACATCCACCGCGCTCGTGCTGATGATGACCATTCCGGGCCTCGCCTTGTTCTACGCGGGCATGGTGCGCAAGAAGAACGTGCTTGCGACCATGATGCAGTCTTTCGCGATCACGGCCCTCGTGACGGTGCTGTGGATGATCGTGGGCTACTCGCTCGCCTTCGGCGAAGGCAACGCCTATGTCGGCGACTTTTCCCGCTTCTTCCTGGCCGACATGGCGTGGGACACGCCGTTCACGCTGGGCTCGGGCGACAGCGCCGTCGCCTTCACGATCCCGGAACCCATCTTCATGATGTTCCAGATGACCTTCGCGATCATCACGCCGGCCCTCATCTGCGGCGCGTTCGCCGACCGCATGAAGTTCTCGGCGATGCTGTGGTTCGTCGGTCTCTGGTCGGTCCTGGTCTACGCGCCGATCGCGCACTGGGTCTGGCATCCGAACGGCTTCATCTTCGTGATGGGCGCTCTCGACTTCGCGGGCGGCACGGTCGTGCACATCAACGCCGGCATCGCGGGCCTCGTCGCCGCACTCGTGCTCGGCAAGCGCAAGGGCTACGGCACCGAGAATTTCTCGCCGTACAATCTCGTGCTGGCCGTGATCGGCGCCTCGCTGCTGTGGGTGGGCTGGTTCGGCTTCAACGCCGGCTCGGCTGGTGCCGCCGGCGCGCGTGCGGGCATGGCGATGGCAGTCACGCAGATCGCCACGGCCGCCGCGGCGCTCGCGTGGATGTTCGCCGAGTGGGTGACGCGCGGCAAGCCGTCGGTTCTCGGCATCATCTCGGGCGCGGTTGCCGGTCTCGTCGCGATCACGCCGGCTTCGGGCTTCGTGTTCCCGGGCGGCGCGCTCGTGATCGGCCTCGTGGCGGGCATCGTGTGCTTCTGGGCCTCGACGAGCCTGAAGCACATGCTCGGCTACGACGACTCGCTCGACGTGTTCGGCGTGCACTGCGTGGGCGGCATCGTCGGCGCGCTGCTGACGGGCGTGTTCGCCGCGGGCGTGCTCTCTGCCTCGACGGCGGTGCCGGACGGCTTCACCGGCCTTCTCGAAGGCAACTCCGAACAGCTGCTGCTGCAGTTCTACGCCGTCATCGCGACGCTGCTCTATTCGGGCATCGGCTCGTTCGTTCTCCTCAAGGTCGTCGATCTCATCGTCGGCCTGCGAGTCTCGGACGAAGCCGAACGCGACGGTCTCGACCTGTCGCTGCACGGGGAAAGCGTCCAGTAACGCTTGCGTCCGTGCAAAGGGCACGGCAAACGCGCGGGCCGGGTTTTCGAACCCGGCCCGTTTCGTTTTCAGGCGGGAGGAAAGTCGCTCTGCGGATCTTCGGTCTGCAGCGCATGCAGGCGCGCATAGGCGCCGTTGGCGGCGGCAAGCTCGGCATGCGTGCCGCGCTCGGCCACCCGGCCGCCTTCGATCACGTAGATGACGTCGGCATCCACGACCGTCGACAGGCGGTGCGCGACGACGACGGTCGTGCGGCCGCGCATCAGCACGGCGAGCGAAGCCTGCACGACGCGCTCGGATTCGTTGTCGAGCGCGCTCGTGGCTTCGTCGAGCAGCAGAATCGGCGCGTCCTTCAGAAACGCGCGCGCGATCGCGATGCGCTGGCGCTGGCCGCCGGAAAGTTTGACGCCGCGGTCGCCGACGACCGTGTCGAACCCCTCGGGCAGGGCCTCGATGAATTCGAGCGCGCCTGCGGCACGCGCGGCCGCGCGCAGCCGGGCGTCGTCGGCATCCTGCTTGCCGTAGGCGATGTTGGCGCGGATCGTGTCGTGGAACAGGCTGGTCTCCTGCGTGACGAGCGCGATGTTGCTGCGCAGCGATTCGATGCGGATGTCGCGGATGTCGTAGCCGTCGACGCGGATGCTGCCGCTGTCGATGTCGAAGAAGCGCGGCAGCAGGTTGAGAATCGTCGTCTTGCCGCCGCCCGAGGGGCCGACGAGCGCGACGGTTTTGCCGGCGGGCACGAAAAGGTCGATGCCGTCCAGCGTACGCCGATCTGGCCGGTAGCCGAAGCCGACATTCTGGAAGCGCAGTTCGCCGCGCACGCTCGGCAGCGCCACCGCGCCGGGCCGATCGGCGATCTGCGGCTGCATGTCTTCGAGTGCGAAGACGCGTGCCGCGGCCGCAAGCCCTTCCTGCAGGGCGGTGTTGAGATTGGCCAGGCTCTTGACCGGCTGGTAGGCCAGCAGCAGCGCCGTTATGAAAGAAAAAAAGGTGCCCGGCGTCGTCGTGCCCTCGATCACGCGAAACCCGCCGTAGAAGATCACGAGGGCGATCGCGATCGATCCCAGCGTCTCCATGATCGGCGACGCCGCCGAGCGCGTGCGCGCGCCCTTGTGCGTGAGCTCGAAGATGCGCTCGGTCGCCAGCTTCGCCTTGGCGGTTTCGGCGGCCTCCATGCCGTAGGCTTTGACGTGGCGAATGCCCTGGAAGGCTTCGTCGATCAGCGCCACGAAGCCGCCGATTTCGCCCTGCATCGAGGTCGAGACTTTGCGCATGCGTTTGCCCAGGCGCACGATCGGCAGGATCGCGATCGGGAACACCACGAACGCGACCAGCGCCATCTGCCAATCCTGGTAGAACATCAGCGCTACCAGGAACACCACGGTGAGCGTGTCTTTGGTAATGCCGGTGATCGCCTGGGTAATCGCTTGGCGCATGAGGCCCACGTCGTGCGACAGGCGCATCGTGAGCTTCGAGGCCGAATTCTCGTTGAAGAAGGCGAGATCGGCGCGCACGGTCTGCGCGAACAGCTTGAGCTGCAGGTCGGCGATGATGCGCTGGCCGACATGGTTGAGCAGCACGCCCTGCCCGTAGCTCGACAGACCCTTGACCAGAGCCGCCAGCACGACGGCGGCCGGTATGAGATAGAGCATGCCCGTATTGCGCTCGACGAACACTTTGTCGAGCACCGGTTCCATCATCCAAGCGTTGAAGGCGGTGGCTGCGGCCGTCAGCGCCATGCAGGCGGCCGCAAGCCCAAGCCGTCGCCAGTGCTTGCGCACATGGCGCTGCAAAAGGCGCCCGACAAGCGCCTTGGTCGATTGGTCGGCGAGCAGCGGAAAGGCCATGTTACCTCGTACGGGGCGCGATTTCGGTGGCGTCGGCGCGCCTGAGGGCCGCTTCGATCGCCGCGGCGAATTGCGCGGCGCCGTAGCGCTGGCTTGCCCATTCCTTTGCCGCCGCGCCGAGGCTCGCCGCATATTGGGGGCTTGCGATCAGATGTTCGATCGCCTCGCTAAGGGCCGCCGCGTCGCCCGGCGGATAGAGAATGCCCGTGCGGCCGTTTTCGATCAGTTCGGGAATGCCGCCCGCGTCGGTCGCGACGATCGGCACGCCCGAGCGCATCGCCTCGATCGTGATGCGGCCGAGTCCCTCGCACCGCGAGGTGACGAGGATCGCATTGGCGCGTCGCAGGCGCGCGCCTACGCCCTCGACATGGCCGTGGAAATGCACTTGTTCGTTGAGGCCCAAAGTGTCGGCGCGCGCGCGCAGCCGTGCGGCGTATCCGCGCCCGCCTGCGCCGAACAGGTGCAGATGCACGTTGCGCGTATGCAGCCTTCCCATCGCGTCGATCGCGTCCATTTGGCCTTTTTGCGGATTGAGCGAGCCCGCCAGCACCAGATGGAAGGCGCCTGCAGGCTTGAAAGCCGACGCTTCTGCTGCCGACGGCAGTTCCTTGATGTGGTAGTCGATCAGCGCCTGTTTGTGCGGGCCGATGTAAGGCGCCCATTTTGCGCCGATCGCTCTGGACGGCACCAGCGCCAGCACGGTGCGCTGGTCCATCAGCCAACCCGTCAGCTTCCAGCCGAAATCGAAAGCAAGCTGATGGTCCTCCCACACGAATTCCTGCAGCCACCAGACATGCCGGATGCCGAGATGCGCCGCGGCCATGCTGCCGATCCCGATCGTCGCGGAATTGGACAGCACGAGATCCGGGGCGATCGCGCGCACGGCGTTGACGACCGCCGGAATCGCTTTCCAATTGTCCCAGATATTGCGAAAGCGCCGCCGCCCTTTGGTCGAGGTCCAATGCGGCAAGGGCAACGCTTTCCACGGCACGCCGCGCTGGCTCAAAGCGGCCGACAGGCTGCCCGGTTGCGGCACCAGGGCTGCAAACGAAAAGTCCGTCCCGGCGAGCGCGTCTATGGTTTCGAGCACGGGTGTGGTGGCCCCGCCGGTATCGCCGTCATGCAGCACGAATAGAATTTTCATGGCGGTCTTTTCCCACAAATTGCCGCTGATTTCCCGACAATCCTGACCCTCTAGAATTGGTATGCGCGGGTCGTGCCCAGATACGCGGCAAAATCAGCCGAATTCAATCCGTTGCCATGATTTGTTCTTTGTATGTTTATGCCAATCCTTGCGAATCGAGACGACTCGGGTATTTCGTGGGGAACATCGAATCAAGCCGCTAGGCGGAGTAGGTCGCAGTCTCTTAATCTTGTACTTTAAGAGTTGTCGAGTTATTGTTGTTTCACCTTTGTACCTGCGGATAAGCAATCGCGGGCGGCTGCCCTGTTGCGCAAAATCTTGTAGGTACCCTCAAATCTCTGGTTTGCAATGCTGAACGAACGGCTGGATCAACTCAACGACTACCCCTTTACGCGCCTTGCGGGCTTGATCGCCGATGTGAATCCGCGTGCCAACGAAGCGCCGCTGGCGATGTCGGTCGGCGATCCGCAGCATCAACCGCCGCCTTTTGCGGCCGAAATCGTCGCCCGGCACGCCGACAAGTGGAACGCCTATCCCTCGCAGGCCGGTATTCCCGAGCTGCGCGAGGCGATCGCGTCCTGGCTCGAGCGGCGCTACGAACTTGGCCACCAGACGATCGACCGCGCATCGCAAGTGACCTCGATCGCGGGCGCCCGCGAAGGCCTGTTCGTGGTGGCCCTTATGGCCGTGGGACGCCACAAAAGCGGCAAAACGCCGGCCGCGTTGATGCCCAATCCGCTCTACCAAGTCTATTACGGCGCAGCCGTGATGGCCGGGGCAGAGCCTGTCTTTCTGTCGGCGACGCGCGAAACGGGCTTCCTGCCCGATCTCGATGCGATCCCGGCCGATACGCTGGCGCGCACGGCGATCTTCTATTTGTGCTCGCCGAGCAATCCCGAAGGGGCGGTCGCGTCGAAGGCCTACATCGAAAAGGCGATCGGGCTCGCGCGCCGCCACGATTTCCTGCTCGTCATGGACGAGTGCTACAGCGAGCTCTACTACGGCGATGCGGCCCCGCCGGGCGGGGCGGAAGTCGCCTACGCGCTGGGCCGCGGACCCAAGGGCCACGCCCTCGACAACGTGATGTGCTTCCACACGCTGTCGAAGCGCAGCTCGGCTGCGGGCATGCGCTCCGGCTTCGCCGTGGGCACGCCGGGCGACATCGCGACGCTGAACCGGCTGCGCAGCTATTCGTGCGCGGCGACGCCCGTGCCGATGCAGGCGGCGTCCGCCGCCTTGTGGCGCGACGAAGCGCATGTGGTCGAGAACCGCGCGCGCTACAAGGCCAAGTTCGATGCGGCCGCGCGCCTGCTGGTCGGGCACAAAGGCTTCCGCGCCCCGCAAGCGGGCATGTTTTTGTGGATCGACGTCGGCGACGGCGAGGCGGCAGCTCGCCGTTTGTGGAGCGAGGCGGCGATCAAAGTGCTGCCCGGCCGCTATATCGCCAAAAACGAACCGGACGGGCGCAATGTCGGCGCGCCCTTCATCCGCATCGCTCTCGTGCACGATCTCGACGTTGTCGAGCGCGCCTTGCAGCGCATCGCGGCTTTGCTCTAGAGGAATCCCGCCATGGCGATCGCGTCGCGCATTTCCACAGGCCTTCTGCCCGACGGTGCCGGCGCATTCGTGCGCAAGCGCCTGGCCGAATTCGCGGGCTTCGCGCTCGTTGCCGCAGGCGCGTTGCTGGCCGCGGCGCTGGCGACGTTTTCGCCCGGCGATCCGAGTTTGAGCAACGCCAACGATCTGCGCCCGGCCAATCTGCTCGGGCTGCCCGGCGCGATCGCGGCCGATCTGATGCTGCAGACATTGGGAATTGCGGCGGCTTTGCTGCCGGTGTCGCTGGCCGCGTGGGGCTGGCGCTTGATGCGCGCGCGCAATCTGCCGCTGTGGTGGTTGCGCATCGTCTTGCTGCCTGTTTGCGTGCTGCTGGCGGCAATGGCGCTTTCGACATGGGGCGCGCCGTCGGGCTGGCAGCACCCGCTCGATCTGGGGCTCGGCGGCGTCGTCGGGCGCTTGTTCCTGTCGTCGATGCTCGAACTGGGGGCGGATTTCGGCCGCGGCGCCAACGTGCTGGCCGCGATGGCCGCAGGCCTTGCGCTGTTGGCCTTCGTTTTCGTGCTGGCCATAACGTGGGGCGAGTACCGAACCGCCGCCGTCGCCAGCGCGTGGGTTGCGCGCATGGCTGCCAAAACGACGGCCGCTCTCTATGTCGCGACGGCGGGGCTCGTCGCGAAGCTCCGTCGCGGCGATCCCGCAAAAGCGCGCGCGCGCGAAAAAGAAGATTCCAGGCGTGGTCGGCTCGAGCCGTTGCTCGACACCAGTCCGGATCCGGACTCCGAATTGGCGCCGGACGCGCCCGAAAAGCCGCGCCCTTCGCCCGCCGAACTGGTCGAACGCGCAGCGCCGCCGGAAAAAGCCAAGGCCGAGCCCAAGCGCAAGCCCAAACAGGCGAATCTCGATCTGGCCGTGCAGGGCGAATATCAAGCGCCGTCGATCGACCTGCTCGCCAAACCCAAAGCGGTCAAGCTCGTCGCGATCGACGAGAGCGCGTTGGCGCAGAATGCGCGCCTGCTCGAAGGCGTGCTCGACGATTACGGCGTCAAGGGCCAGATCGTCAAAGTGCGTCCGGGGCCGGTCGTCACCCTCTACGAACTCGAACCTGCGCCCGGCACGAAGGCCGCGCGCGTGGTGGGCCTTGCCGACGACATCGCGCGCTCGATGTCGGCCCTTGCCGTGCGCGTGGCGGTGGTGCCGGGGCGCAACGTGATCGGCATCGAACTGCCCAATGCCGAGCGCCAGACCGTGTTCCTGCGCGATCTTCTGGAGCAGACTTTCGGCGACAAGCAGCTGGGTTTGAGCCTCGTCTTGGGCCGCGACATCGGCGGCGGGCCGATCATCGTCGATCTTGCGCGCATGCCGCATCTTCTGATCGCGGGCACCACCGGTTCGGGTAAGTCGGTCGCGATCAATACGATGATCCTGTCGCTGCTCTACAAGATGACGCCCGCCGAATGCCGTTTCATCATGATCGATCCCAAGATGATCGAGCTGTCGGTGTACGACGGCATTCCGCATCTGCTCTCGCCGGTCGTGACCGACCCGAAAAAAGCGGTCGTGGCGCTCAAATGGACCGTGCGCGAGATGGAAACGCGCTACCGCGCCATGTCGAAGCTCGGCGTGCGCAACATCGCGGGCTACAACCAGCGCCTTGCCGACGCCAAGAAAAACGGCGAGGCGCTGACGCGCAAAGTGCAGACCGGCTTCGACGAGGCGGGCAAGCCCGTGTTCGAGGACCAGCCGCTCGACACCACGCCGCTGCCCTTCATCGTCGTGGTCGTCGACGAAATGGCCGACCTCATGCTCGTCGCGGGCAAGGAGGTCGAATGGGCCGTTCAGCGCTTGGCGCAGATGGCGCGCGCGGCCGGCATCCACATTCTGATGGCGACCCAGCGGCCGTCGGTCGACGTCATCACGGGCACCATCAAGGCGAACTTCCCGACGCGCATCTCGTTCCAGGTCACGAGCAAGATCGACAGCCGCACGATCCTGGGCGAGCAGGGGGCCGAGCAGCTGCTGGGCCAGGGCGACATGCTCTACATGGCGGGCGGCGGGCGCATCACGCGCGTGCACGGGCCGTTCGTGTCGGACCGCGAGGTCGAGCAGGTGGTGCAGCATCTGAAGGCGCAGGGCGAGCCTGCCTATATCGAGGAAGTAACCGAAGACGCGGAAGGCGACATCGCGGCGGCCTTGGGCGAAGGCGGGGCGGGCGGCGGCGATGGCGGCGAGAGCAGCGGGGACGCGCTCTACGACCAGGCGATCGCGCTTGTGGCGCGCGAGCGCAAATGCTCGACGAGCTTCATCCAGCGCCATCTGCAGATCGGCTACAATCGGGCGGCGCGCATCGTCGAGCGCATGGAAGCCGACGGCGTGGTCAGTGCGGCCAACCATGTCGGCAAGCGCGAAGTGCTGGCGCCGAAAGGCGAATATGCCGGGTGACGGCTGCGCGCCCTATCGCCTAAACTAAACCCGTTCGGTCCAGCAGGCGAACCAACGCCTTTGCGGATCTTTCTTTTTGCGAGGAAATGCCCGCCATGAGAGTTTCGCGTCGTCGCGTTTTGGCCGCCGGTGCGGCCGCCGCTTTGCTGCCTGCCGCCGCTTTTGCGCAGAGCTTCCCCAACCGGCCGATCCGTTTCGTCGTGCCCTTTCCGCCGGGCGGCTCGCTCGACGTGTCGGCGCGCGCGGTTGCCGACCGCATGACCGTGCTGCTGGGGCAGCCGGTCGTCGTCGAGAACCGGCCCGGTGCGGGCGGCAATGTCGGCGCCGATCTCGTGGCTAAGTCGGCGCCGGACGGCTACACGATGCTGATGGGCGCGCTTTCCACGCATGCGGTCAATCCGCATCTCTATGCGCGCATGCCGTTCGAGCCGCTCAAGGATTTCGCGCCGATCACGCAGATCGGCGACGTGCCGAACATTCTGATCGTCGGCCCGTCGGTCAAGGCGGCGAACGTGCAGGAGCTGGCGCGCGACATTCGCGCCAATCCCAAAGCCTTCAACTACGGCTCGGGCGGCAACGGCAGCGGCGGGCATCTGGCGGGTGCTTTGTTCGCCGACCGCATCGGCGTGCCGATCGAGCACATTCCCTACCAAGGCGGCGCGCCGCAATTGAACGCGCTGCTGTCGGGAGAGACGCAGTTCACGTTCGACAATCTCGCAAACGCGTTTCCGCAGATCGAAGCGGGGCGCGTGCGCGCTCTTGCCGTCACGACGCCGCAGCGCAGCCCGCAAGTGCCCAACGTGCCGACGATGGCCGAGGCCGGGATTCCGGGCTTCGACATCAGTACCTGGTTCGGCATCTTCGTGCCTGCGGGCGTGCCGGCCGATGCGGCCGCGCGGCTTGCGGATGCGGCCATCGCCGCCCTCAAGGATCCGGCGACGGTCGAGCGTTTGGCCCGCCTTGCGGTCGTGCCGGTCGGCAATACGCCTGCCGAGTTCGGGCGGTTCGTTGCGGCCGAGCATGCCAAATATCGCGAGATCGTCCGCTTGTCGGGTGCGCGGATCGATTGAGTGTTCGAGCGCCTGAACCGCGCCGAAACGCTGGCGGGCCTGCTCTTCGCTGCGTTCGGTGCGGCCGCGATTTGGCTCGCATCGGACTATCCCTACGGCACGCCGACGCGCATGGGGGCGGGTTACGTTCCGATCGGTTTGGGCTGGGGGCTCGTTGCGTTGGGGCTCGCGATCGCGGTGGCGGGCTTTGTCGCGCGCAACGCCGAAGCACTGCCGCAGAGCGATGCGCGCCCGCTCTTGTTCCTGCTGCTCGGCGTTGCGGCGTTTGCATTGCTGCTCGAGCGCGGCGGGCTCGTGGTCGCGATCGCATCGTGCGTGGCGGTGTCGCGCTTGGCCGAGCGGCCCTATCGCTGGCGCGAAGTGGTCCTGCTTGGCGGCGGGCTTTCGGCGGCAGGGGCGTGCATCTTCGTGCTCGGCTTGGGGCTGCCGATCCCGCTGGTCCCGCGATGAGCGAGCTGTTCGATCCGCTGCTGCTGGGCTTCTCGGTCGCCCTTACGCCCGCCAATCTGTTTTGGTGCCTGCTCGGCGCGCTGCTCGGCACATTGATCGGCGTGCTGCCCGGCATTGGGCCGGTCGCCACGATCGCGATGTTGCTGCCGATCACGTTCCAACTCGAGCCGGTTGGCGCCCTCATCATGCTCGCCGGCATCTATTACGGCGCGCAGTACGGCGGCTCGACGACGGCGATCCTCGTCAACATGCCGGGCGAATCCTCGTCGGTCGTTACGTGCCTCGACGGGTTCGCGATGGCGCGGCGCGGGCGCGCAGGCGCCGCCCTCGCCGTTGCCGCACTGGGCTCGTTTTTTGCGGGCACGGTCGCAACGCTCGTCGTTGCGGTCGCGAGCCCGGCGATGGTCGAGTTCGCCATGCTGTTCGGCGCGGCCGAATATTTTTCGCTGATGGCTTTCGGACTTGTGGCCGCGATCGTGCTCGCGCACGGCTCGGTCGCCAAGGCGGTCGCGATGACGGTGCTGGGCCTTCTGCTCGGCCTGTGCGGCACCGACGTCAATTCCGGCACGCAGCGTTTCACCTTCGGCATTCCCGAATTGTCCGACGGCATCGGCTTCGTGCCCTTGGCGATGGGGCTGTTCGCGATCGCCGAAATCGCCGTGCAGCTCGAAAAACATCTCGTGCGCGACGCGATGGCGAGGATGGGCAGACTGTGGCCGACGCGCGAGGAGGCGAAGGAAGCGTTCCCGGCCGTGCTGCGGGGCACGGCCGTGGGTTCGGTCTTGGGCGTGCTGCCGGGCGGGGGCGCGTTGCTGGCGGCCTTTGCCGCCTACACGCTCGAAAAACGCATCGCCAAAGATCCGTCGCGTTTCGGCAAAGGGGCGGTGGCCGGCGTTGCGGCCCCCGAGGCCGCCAACAATGCCGGCGCCCAGACCTCGTTCATTCCGATGCTGGCCCTCGGCATTCCACCCAATGCCGTGATGGCGCTGATGATCGGGGCGATGGCGATCCACGGCATCGTGCCGGGTCCGCAGGTGATGACGCGCGAGCCCGGCCTGTTCTGGGGGCTCGTCGCCAGCATGTGGGTCGGCAATCTGATGCTGGTTGTCATCAACCTGCCGCTTGTCGGCATTTGGGTGCGGCTGCTGCGCGTCCCCTATCGACTGCTTTATCCCGCGATCCTCGTCTTCTGCTGCATCGGCGTCTATGCGCTGAACAATTCGGTCTTCGAGGTGTATCTGACGCTCGCCTTCGGCGTGCTCGGCTATCTGTTCGCGAAGCTCGGCTGCGAGCCTGCCCCGCTGCTGCTCGGTTTCATACTCGGGCCGATGATGGAGGAAAATCTGCGCCGCGCGATGCGTCTGTCGCGCGGCGATCCGGCGATCTTCGTCGAACGTCCGATCAGCGCGGTCCTGCTCGCGATGGCGGTCGTGCTGCTGGTTGCTGTGCTTGCGCCGTCGCTGCGCCGCTTGCGCGAAAAAGCCTTCGCCGAGTAAGAACGCTCAACCGCCGAGATGGCGGATCTGCTGGCGAATTGCGGCCGCTTCGATCGCTACCCCGTGGTCGGCGAAGTCGGCGGCGATCTTCGCGACCACGTCTTCCGTGCCGGGCAGCGCGTAGTCGGCCGTGATCACTTCCTGCACATAGGCTTCGAGCCAAGGCTCCGCGAAGCCAAGCTGGCGGCCGGCCCACAAAGCAAGGCGGCGGTTGCGCGCTTGCGCACGCGGGCAGGTGAATTCGCGAAGACTGTCCATTTGGAAAAGATGCAATGCGATTTCGGCTTTCCTGGGGCGCGATTGTGAAAATTCCGAGTCGAAAGCGTCCCAATCAACAATCGCAACCCGTTGAACTCGATCCGTCTTTCGCACTTGCGCCAAGTCCCGGCGACGCCCAAATGACGGTGGCTGTTACCGTCATGCGGGCGGATCTGCGTTCAAAAGAGGGCCGCCATGTTTGCCGATCTGATTGCCTGGATTTTCGCGATCTTCTTTGTGGAACCGTTCGAAGCGATTGCGCGCGAGAAGCTTGCCGCAGCGCGAGCACCGCAGGAAATCGTGCGCCAGCTCGGCGATTGCGCGCGGCGCGGCGGGCCCATTCTGGCCGAAAAGGGCGTTGCCGATCCGGGTTGGATCGTCACCACAGCTGCGCGGATTTGGATCGGAACGATGCGAATCGAGACCGTTCTGGCCGATCTCGACCCGAATTGCGCCCAGGCGGTCCAGGCGGCACGACCTTATCTGCAGCAATAGCAAAATGCGGCCGCAAAACGGCTGCGACCGCCTTCTTTTCGCCTGAATCGGCCGTTGCACCTCTTGCATTGGTCGTCCTGCATCCCCACTTGTTGCGCTGCAGCAGTCCGGGCTCCTCTGGCGGCGCGTTTTCCGGTCTCTTCTTTTGTCCCGATGGGGAGAAGGGGTCCGTTGGCGCCGCGATGTCGGACTTCCATGGGACATAGTGGAACGCGCAAGCGGCGTCCGGGCTATACGGCGGCTGCGGTGCCTTTTGAGGATGGAGCAAATGGATTTTCTGGTTGCGAACGAATTTTTGGGCAAGCCCGTGTGGATGTGGGCGGGCTTTCTTGCCATCGTCGTCGCCTTGCTGGTGTTCGATCTGGGCGTGCTGCACAAGGAGAACAAAGAGATCGAAGTCGCCGAGAGCTTGAAGCTGTCGGGCTTCTATTTCGCGCTTGCGATGGCGTTCGGCGGCTGGGTGTGGTGGTACATGGGCCAGCAATCGGCGCTCGAATACTACACGGGCTTCTTCGTCGAATGGTCGCTGTCGCTCGACAACGTGTTCGCGATTTCGATGATCTTCACCTACTTCGCCGTCCCCCGAAAATACCAGCACCGCGTGCTGTTCTGGGGCATCATCGGCGTGATCTTCATGCGCGGCACGATGATCGCGCTGGGCGCTGCCCTCGTCTCGGAATTCAGCTGGGTGCTCTACATTTTCGGCGCGTTCCTGGTCTTCACGGGCGTGAAGATGCTGATCATGGCCGACAAGGAAGAGAATATCGGCGAAAATCCCGTGCTGAACTTCCTCAAGAAGCGCATGCGCGTGACCGAAGAACTGCACGGGCAGGATTTCTTCGTGCAGAAGCCCGATCCCGTCACCGGCAAGATGGTGCGTTGGGCGACGCCGCTGTTTTTGTGCCTGATGCTTGTCGAAGCCGTCGATCTGATTTTCGCGGTCGACTCGGTGCCCGCGATCTTCGCGATCACGACCGATCCGTTCATCGTGTACACGTCGAATATCTTCGCGATTCTGGGCCTGCGCTCGCTTTATTTCGCGCTCGCCGCGATGATCCACCGCTTCCGCTATCTCAAATACGCGCTTGCGGGCGTGCTCGTGTTCATCGGCTGCAAAATCTTCCTGGTCGGCATCGTCGGCAAGTTCCCGGCCTGGCTTTCGCTGTCGGTGACAGTGACGATGATCACGTCGGGCATCCTCTACTCGCTCTACAAGACGCGCGGCGACAGCCAAGTCGCCCACGCCAAGTAGCGGCGAAACGAGACGGCAAGGGCCGGCGCGGAAGATCCCGCGTCGGCCCTTTTCTTTCCGCGCCGCCTCAGGCGCGCTGCGGCGTCGTGCGGTCGATGATCTTGAAGTGTTTGCGCGCCATCGCGACGATTTCGCCGTCGCTCGGATGGTCGCTCGAAATCGTCTCGACGATGCGTTTGGCGAGGGCCGGATTGTGGTCGGCGAGATATTTGCCGAACACGGTTTTCGCGGCCCCCGGGCCGGTCACGAGTATTTCCTGCGCATCCGCGAGGGCTGTGGCCACGCTTGCGTAGTATTTGGGGTCTTCGGCCGCGTGGCCCGCACCAACCGCGCCCGATTTGTGGTGCAGATGCGTGTCCGCATGCGCGGATTTGACGTTCTTGGCTTCAAAAACATGCGCGTCGAAATGGAAGATCTTCGCGTGCGCGTGGTCGAGCCAGACGGCCGCGTGGAAATGGTTCATGGTTCTGTGTCCCCCTTGTTCGATCGAGGCGACGAAGCTACCAGATCGGACAAGGCCGTTGCTTTGCGCAGGATCAATCGGATTTTTTGCGCGAATCCCGGCGGCATGCTAGCGATTGTCTCCATGAAGAAACCGCCCGTCGTCGGCATCAGCGCCTGTCTGCAGCAGGGTCCGCGCGGCCTGCAGCACATCTTGCGCGCGCAGTATGTCGAGGCCGTGGTTGCGGGCATCGGGGCGGTGCCGGTGCTGCTGCCCGCCATCGGCCCCGCGCAGGACATTGCGGCCATCTTGTCGCGCCTCGACGGGCTCGTGCTCACGGGCAGCCCGTCCAACGTCGAGCCCGGCGAATATGGCGGCCGGTCGCGTCCGGGCACGCTGCACGACACAGCGCGCGACGCCACCACCTTGCCGCTGCTGCGCATGGCGGTGGCGCGCGGGCTGCCGGTGCTTGGCCTGTGCCGCGGCCACCAAGAGCTCAACGTCGCGCTGGGTGGCAGTCTGCACCAGCATGTCCAGGAACTGCCCGGGCGCATCGACCATCGCGCGCCGGACAGCGAGGACATGGACGCGCGCTATGCCCATCGCCATTGGGTCGATCTGGCGCCCGGCGGCCTCCTGCATCGGCTGAACGGCGGCGAGCGTGCTTTTGTGAATTCGCTGCACGGCCAGGCGATCGACCGCTTGGCGGAGGGTTTGGCCGTCGAAGCCACGCACGAAGACGGAACGATCGAGGCCGTGCGTTGGACCGGCGGCCCTGGTTTTGCCCTCGGTCTGCAATGGCATCCGGAGTGGCATATCAAAACAGACCCGTTTTCAGCCGCTATTTTCGCCGAATTCCGCCAAATCATCGAAAAAAGTATCTAATTACCGCTTTCTGTCATTTATTTCTGCAAGCCCCTCTTGTTGAATTGGAGGGTCGGGGCCATTTGCAAGGAGTGACGATCCGCCCCCGGGTCGTCGTCTGGGCCGTCTCCCCTGGCGGCCCGACACGCTCCTTCCCCTAGGAGCCTGACGCCCGAATGGACCCCCTCCATTCGGGCGTCTCCCTTTTTGGGCCCGAATTTTTCGAATCTCGGCTATAGGGGGCGGATGCGCGAAACGCCTTCCCCTTACGTCGAAACCGACCCGTTGCCGAAGCCCGCGCGCGGCGCCTTGCGGCTGGTCACCTGGAACATCAATTCGGTGCGTCTGCGCTTGCCGCTGGTCGCCAAGCTTGTCGCGCAAGCCCAGCCCGACATTCTGTGCCTGCAGGAAACCAAGTGCCCCGACGACCAGTTCCCGCATGGCGGGCTTGCCGAACTCGGTTTCGCGCACCGCTACGCGCACGGCATGAAGAGCTACAACGGGGTTGCGATCCTGTCGCGCGTGCCGATCGCCGCGCCTGCGCCGCTGCACCATTGCGGGCGCGAGGATTGCCGCCATGCCTCGGCCGAATTGCCGGGCGGCATCGCGCTCCACAATGTCTACGTGCCGGCCGGCGGCGACGTGCCCGATCCCGTCGCCAACGACAAATTCAAGCACAAGCTCGATTTCGTGGCCGCCCAAACGGTGTTGTGGAAAAAGCGCGGCAGCGGAAGGCCTGCGATCCTGGTGGGCGATCTCAACATCGCGCCGTGCGAGACCGACGTCTGGAGCCACAAGCAGCTGCTCGACGTCGTGAGCCACACGCCGGTCGAAGTCGAAGCTTTGGGCGCCATGCGGGCGGCGGGCGGTTGGATCGACGTGGCGCGCCAGCGCCATCTCGAGCCGCAGCGGCTCTACACCTGGTGGAGCTACCGCAACGGCGACTGGCGCAAATCGGACCGCGGCCGCCGCCTCGACCATATTTGGGCGACGCCCGACCTTGCCGCGAAAATCACGGCCTTCCGCATTCTGCGCGGCGCGCGCGACTGGACACAGCCCTCCGACCACGTGCCCGTCGCGATCGATTTTGCGCCTTAGCGACGGCGGTAGAAGAAGTAGCGTCCCGCATCGACGCCCGTCGGCGGCGGCAATTCGGCCAGCGCTTCGCAAGCCATAGGCTGGTCGGCCACCACAAGCCCGCTCGGCGCAAGAATCGCGGGAAGATGGCGCGCTATGAAAGCGGCCAGCGTCGCGGTTTGCGCCGCCAAGCCCGAGCCGATGTCGGCATGCACGAGTGCAGCGCTTTGCGGAAATCTACCGGCGAAGGCCGGCAGCGTTTCGCGAATGTCGCCCAGATGCAGCCGGTCTTCCGGCGGCACGCAATCCGGATGGGCCGCGACCGCGCGGTCGAAGGCATGGATCGCGCGCGCGCCGCCGAGCCTGCTGCGCAGATGGTCGTAGGTGCGCCCGTTGCCGAGCCCGATTTCGAGCACGAGGCCCGGGCCCAATTCGGCGCAGGCCCAGTCGAGGCCGATGCGCTGCGCTTCCAGGCGTCGGATGAAACTGTCGAGCCGACTCATCTTCTCAGCCTTTGGCCGCAAGGGCCTGGCGCAGTTGCTGGTTGGTGTTGACGATGCGGCGCGCCAGTTCCCGCATGACTTCCACCGCCATGCCGGGAAATTCGGTCAGCATGCCGACGAAGTCGTCTTTCTCGATCTTGAGGCACACGAGCGCCTTGTCGCCCGTCGCCGTCACGTGCGCCGTGCGCGGCACGTCGCATAGGATCGCGATCTCGCCCACGATGTCGTTGCGCGCGAGCCGCGCGATGTCGGCGCGTCCGTTGGGCGTCTCGATCGAAACGACCGCTTCGCCCTCGAGCACGATGTAGGCGGCGTCGCCCTGGTCGCCTTGCGCGAACACCGCTTGTCCCGGTTCGAAGGCCAGACGCTGGCTCATGAATGCGAGCAGCTTGAGCTTCGCCGGGTCCAGGTTCTGGAACAGCGGAATGCGACGAAGCGCGTCGGTTTCTTCTTTGAGCGACATGGGTTCGTTCCTTGTGAGGGGCCGCAACGCTATGCGGCCGCCAACTCCTTGAGCGTGCCGTCGCGCGCGACGAGATCGGCGTAGGCGCCGTCCTGGACAAGGCGACCTTCGGCCAAAACCATCACGCGCGCGAAGCGTGCGGCGCTTGCCGTGTCTTGCGTCGCCCACACGAGCGTCGCGCCGTCGGCGGCCGCGACCAGACTGTCGAGCAGACGCGCTTGCCCCGCGCGGTCGAGAACTGCGACTGCGTCGTTGAACACCAGAAATTCCGGCCGCTTGGCAAGCGCGCGCGCGATCGCGATTTTCTGGCGTTGCGGGGCGGAGAGGCGCGCCCCCGCCACGCCGACCTGGAAATCGAGGCCGATTTCGAAGACGAGCTTCCGCAAGCCCAGCGCATCGAGCACTTCGCGGATGGCGGCGCCCACGATGGCCTGCGCTTTGGCCTGCCCGTAGGCGATGCGGCCGAACAGGATGTTGTCCTGGATAGAGGCGGCGGCGTTGTAGACGGCGGGGTTGAAAAACGCGATTTGCGAGCGAAGCTTTTCGGGGAGTTTTTCGCGCAGCGTCCGGCGTGCGGCGAGCGCCCGCTCCTTGAACGCCTTGTCGATCAGCCCGAGGCGGTGGCGCGCATCGACGAGTTTCAGCGGCAGGCTCGCGAGCCGCGCGCGGTCGTCGGCGGCGATGTCGGCGGGCAGGCTGCCGTCGGCAAGCGGGACCGTGCGCGCCAGCACCGTCTGGAAGACCGGCAGATCGTCGGCGGCGATGAAGCTGAAGCGGTCGAAAAACTCGTGCCCGGCCGGCAGATCGGCGAACAACTCCACCATGGTTTCGGCGACCTTGCGGCCCATGATCGGGAGTTCGGCGCCGAAGCCCGTCTCGTCGAGGATGCGCCGGAAGTCCGGCTGAGCGACCAGCGCATCGCCCGCAAGGCTCGCGTCGAGGGCGGTGCCGAACAGCAGATTCTCCCCCAAGGTCGCGTTGTCGTTGTAGCGCTCGGGATCGAAGGCCTCCACGAGCCCTTTCAATGCCGGATCTGCCTGGGCACCCGTCAGGCGTTGGCGGAACGTGGCGCGCGCCTTCAAGATCGCTTCGGCCACGCTCTTTCGGCGAACGGGGTCGATCTGGCCGCGCAAGCCGAGCAAAAACACGTCCTCGGCCAGATCGACCTTGGCCAGAACCTCGCTCGCGACGCGGTCGAAATCGGCGGCGTCGGCCGCGCCGGCCGCCGCGTAGTCGATCCATTGCGCCTCCACGTCGAGCGGCAAGTTACCCGCGCGGGCGGCCTCCGCGAGCAGCTTCTCGCGTTCGGCGTCTTCGTGCGGCGCGAGCACGCGCTGGCGCAGGCCGTAGGCGAGATTGTCGCGCAAGCTTGCCGAAAACACGTAGGCGTTGGGCCCGACATAGCCCATGCGCGCGCCCAGATCGGCGTCGGATATCTGCGCCATGTCGCGGCTGCCGATGCGCAGGCTGCCGCCGCTCGGCTGGTAGAGGCGCGCAAGCGTCATCGCAAGCGCTTCGCGCCCGCCGCCCGAGGGCCCGACCAGCGCCACGTGGGTTCCGAGCGGCAGTTCGAAGCTTATGCCTTCGAGGAGCTTGGTCTGCGCGTCTTCCTGCACGGCGAGGGCGTTGGCCGCGATCGGCCCGTCGAAGGGCTGCGCGGGCGCTTCGGCGGGCGCGTGCAGGCCTGCGGGCAGCAGATTGTCGGGCTGGAATTGTTCGACGACCTGCTCGTATTTCTGCTGCGCGTCCTGCCCCTGCTGGTAGTAGTCGAGCAGTTCCTTCCACGGCGCCGTCATGTCCTTGTGCGCCGACAGGGCCGCGACGAGGGCGCCGACGCTCAAGGAACCTTGGATCACGAGATAGCCGCCGATCGCGTAGAACATCAGCGGCGCGCACTGGTTCAGCGTGTTGTTGATGAACTTGACCAGCGATTTGCGCTGGTAGATCGCAAAGCGGATGCGGTAGACGGCGCCGAAACGCTCGGTGTAGTCGGCGCGCTCCCACGCGGCCGTGCCGAGCGTGCGCACTTCCTGGATGCCGCCCACCGTCTCGCCGATGCGTTCGGATATCTTGCGCACCGTCTTCACGCGTTCCTTGCCGAGTTCTTTGACGCGCTTTTGCAGCGCCGGCACGATGTAGGCCTGGATCGGAAACAGCGAGATCGCGGCGAAGCCCATGATCGGGTTCTGCGCGAACAGGAAGATCGCGATCGTCAGCAGCATGCCCGCCTGCATCAAGGGCTGCACGAACGCATCGCCCATGAAGCCGCCGATCTGTTCCAATTCGGCCGTCAGCATCGGGATCAGCTCGCCCGACGAGGTCTTGCGGAAATGCGCCACCGGAAAGCGCAGGATGCGCGCCATCAGGAGATAGCGCAGGCGGCGCAGCAGCCTTTCGCCGAGCTTGCCTTTGAGCGAATTGACGAACTGTTTGAGGCCCCCGTTGACGAGCACGGCCAGCAAAAACAGCAGGCAAAGCCACATGAGATAGCCGACCTGGTCCAAAGACAGAAGGCCGAGGCCCGCAATGTCCGCCGGGAAGGCGATCCCTTTGCCCTGGATGCCCTGGTTCATGATGTTTTTGGGCAGATCGAGCGAAATGTAATAGAAGACCTGCGAAACGGCGACGAGCGCGCAGATGAATGCCGTGTCTTTCAGCGAAAAACGCAGGACGAAGCGAAAGATCGATCGTTCGAGCCCGTCTGCGGAACGTGTCGGCATTTTCTCGGCCTTTTCGCCAGTCTTGCGCATGCGGCGCCCTGGAAAGACTATATGCAGCGTGCCGCCGGGAGCAAGAAATCAAGGGATTGCCAGCGGTCGCCTTCGACGCCGTAGCGAGGCCGATTTATTGCCGTTTTGCGGCGCTTATCGCGGCGGTTGCGCGGCAATATGCTGGTTGGCAGCGGCGTCGGAACTCGCATAACATATCGATGTTGAGGGCATGCGCAGCGGTTCTGCATGTCGTAAGCGCGGGAGACGGGGATGGCGAGCGATTCGGAGTCTGCGACGCGCCGGTTGTTCCGCAAAGACCGCCGCGTTCTCATCTACAGCCACGACACGATGGGCCTCGGCCATCTGCGCCGTTGCCGCACGATCGCGCATGCGATGGTGCAGGCCGACAAGGATCTGTCGGTGCTGATCCTTTCGGGCTCGCCGATCATCGGATCGTTCGACTTCAAGGCGCGCGTCGATTTCGTGCGCATTCCCGGCGTCATCAAGCTTCGCAACGGCGAATACACCTCGCTCAATCTGCACATCGACATCGCTCAGACCCTGTCGATCCGCAGCTCGATCATCCGCCACGCCGCCGAGGCGTTCGATCCCGATCTTTTCCTCGTCGACAAGGAGCCGCTCGGCCTGCGCGGCGAAGTTTCCGAGACGCTGCACTTCCTCAAGCGGCGCGGCGTGCCGCTGGTGCTGGGCTTGCGCGACGTGATGGACGATCCGGCCCTGCTGGGGCCGGAGTGGAAACGCAAAAAGGCGGTGCCGGCCTTGCGCGACCTCTACGACGACGTCTGGATCTACGGCTTGCCGCAGATCTGCGATCCGCTCGAAGGGCTCGCGATCCCGCAAAGCGTGCGCCGCAAGATCAGCTACACGGGCTACCTTCACCGCATGATGCCGCAAGGCAATCCGCGCTCGACCGTCGAATTGGCCGAGGCGCGCGAGCAGCCCTACGTGCTCGTGACCACCGGCGGCGGCGGCGACGGCGACGCGCTGATCGACTGGGTGCTGCGCGCCTACGAAAGCTGCGCTTCGCTGCCGCACCGGGCCTTGCTGGTGCTGGGCCCGTTCATGCAGTCGGAAAAGCAGTCGGAGTTTCTCGAGCGCGCTTCGCGCCTGTCGCCGCGGGTCGAAGCGATCACGTTCGACGCGCATCTCGAGCAGCTCATCGCGCGGGCGGCCGGAATGGTCGCGATGGGCGGCTACAACACGTTCTGCGAAATCCTCTCCTTCGACAAGCCGGCCGTGATCGTGCCGCGCGTGGCGCCGCGCCTCGAGCAGTTCATACGTGCC
>JBILXZ010000028.1:0-47050 GCA_044378015.1 Tagaea sp. | reverse complement strand
ATGCTGCACGAACGCGCCGCAAAAACCCTCGATATTGCTGCGGCCTTGCTGGCCGGGATCGGCGACGCGCTGGAGCGCTTGCCGCAGGAACCGGCGTCGAACGCGGCGGTAGCCGAGGCGCTGGCGCAAGCCAGAGCCGTGCGCGCTGTCTTGCCGAGCCTCGGCGGCGTCGTTTTCCACCGCATCGACGGGCGGATTTTCCGCGACGACGGCCCCGATCCTGAAACGGCGGCATTTCCCGAGGCATTGCGGGCCGACCCGCCGGGCCGCATCCGGATCGAACCGGCGGCGACGGCCGATGCTCCGACGCGGATCGAAATCGTCAGACGTCTGCGCGGCGGCACAATTGCCGCTCGCGTCGATTTGGGTTTTCTGGGTGTCGGCACGGCCGAATCGCTCGGAAGTGGCGCAGGCGCGTTGCTGCAGAATCCGGCGGGCAACGTGGTTGCAGCCGCTCCACCGAGCCTGGCGGACCGCGCGCCGCTCGCGCAGGCGCGCGCGCCTGCCGAAAACTGGATCGCGGCGCTTCTCGACCGCAGCGACGGCTATCTGTTGGCCACCCGTTCTTTTGCGGACCTGCCGCTGCGCGCGGTCGTGCTGGCCCCGCACGAATCGTATCTCGCCCCTTTCCGGGCCGCGATCGCGGACGGGGCGGCGGCGACGTTCGTCGGCCTTGCTGTTCTGCTGGCTTTCGCCGTGTTCGCGCATCGCGAGACTGCTTGGCTTGGCCGGCTCGACGCTTTGCGCACGCGCCGCCGCCGCCGCATGCTGGCAGCCCAGCGCCGCCTCCATGCCGTCATCGACGCCATGCCGGCTATCGTCAATGTCAAGGACATCGACGGGCGCTACACGCTCTTCAACGAGGTCGCGGCGCGCCTGTTCGGCGTGTCGCAGGCGGGCGCGATCGGCCGCCGCATCGACGACCTGGCCGACGCAGGCTTCGCCGCCCAAGTGCGCGCGCGCGAGCGCCAAGCCATGGCGGAGGGCGTCGTCGACAGCCGCGAAGACACGTTCATGCTAGACGGCCGCCCGCGCAGCTTCTACGCGAAAAAGGTGCCGTTGATCGGCCCCGACGGCAAAGCCGACGGCGTGGTCACGGTTGCCGTCGACATCACCGAGCTGAAGGCCGTCGAGCGCAAGGCGACCGAGGCCGAGACGCTGCTGCGCGCGGCCCTCGATTCGATCCCGGAAGGCTTCGCCGTGTTCGACGAGGACGACCGCCTGATCGTCGCCAACCGCACCTATGCGCAGATATTCACGACCGGCGACGATCCGGCCGCGCTGATCGGACTCGAATTCGCCGATCTCGTGCGCGCGTCGATGGCCAAGGGCGAGCCGCCGGAACCCGGCTTCGCGGGCGAAGCATGGGTGGCCGAACGCGTGCGCCGCCATCTTGCCGCGAACGGCGAGGCCCGTCTGTTGCGGGTCGCCGGAGAGCGCTGGGTCTCGACGCTCGAGCGGCGCGTGCCGGGCATAGGCATCGTCGGTTTCCGCGCCGACGTGACTCAGGCGATCGAAACCCAGCTTGCCCTGCGCCAGGCGCGCGACGCCGCCGAGGCCGCGAACCGCGCCAAATCGCAGTTCCTCGCCAACATGAGCCACGAGCTGCGCACGCCGCTCAACGCGATCATCGGCTTTTCCGAGATCATCGAGGGCGAATTTTTCGGGCCCGTCGGCAACAAGCGCTATTCCGACTACGCGCGGGACATCGCGGCCTCGGGTCGCCATCTCGTCGGGCTCATAGGCGACGTGCTGGACATGTCGAAGATCGAGGCGGGCGGCTACACGCTCGCGGAAAGCGAGCTTTCGGTCGGCGATTTCGCGCGCGATACGCTGCGTCTGATGCGCGGCCATGCGCAGGTCGCCAACGTGGCTCTTGCGCTCGACATGGAACCCGCTGCCGACGTCGGAATTCGCGCCGACGGCCAAGCGCTGCGCCAGATCGCCATCAATCTGCTGGGGAACGCGATCAAGTTCAGCCATTCGGGCGGCCAGGTGCAGATCGTCGTGCGGCGGGCCAAGGACGGCCTCGAATTCGCGGTCGCCGACAATGGCATCGGCATCGCCGAAGACGCGCTGGCGCATGTGACCGAGCCGTTCCGCCAGGCGCATGGCGTCGCCGGAAAATTCGGCGGCGCGGGCCTCGGGCTTTCGATCAGCAAACGCCTTGCGGAAATGCATGGCGGGCGCCTGCGCCTGGAAAGCACGCTCGGGCGCGGGACCGTCGCGACCGTTTGGCTGCCCGCATCGCGTCTGCGCGAGGGCAAAGCGCCGTTGCGCGCGGCCGCCCGCTGAACGGCGTCAGCGGGCGAGGTCGGGTGCTTGCGGCGCCAGAAATGCCGCGAGCCGCGCCAGCATCGCCTCGGCCGCCTGGAACTGCGGCTGGTGGGCGGCCCCCGGCACTTCCCAGGTCTCGCAACTGCCGCCGACCGCGCGGCCGATGCGCCGCAGCTGGTCGAGCGTGCCGTATTCGTCGTTTTCGCCCTGTGCTGCCAGCACGGGCGCGACAAGCGGCTTGAGATCGGCTTCGATGTTCCAGCCCGCAAACGGCGCCGACAGCCACGTCTCGGCCCAAGCCGCAAACAGCGCATCCGTTTGCGCGCCGTGGTAGCGGGCAAGGCGGCTGCGCAGATCGGTCGTCTTGTAGAGCTCGACCGCCGCGCGAATTCCCGCAACGGTCAGATCCTCGACATGGACGTGCGCCGCGATCGTCGCGATGGCGCCGAATCGGCCGGGCGCGGCGGCCCCCGCCAGCAACGCGATAGAGCCGCCGTCGGAGTGGCCGACGAGATCGGCTTCGGCCACGCCGAGCCGGTCCAGCAGTATCAGCAGATTTCGCGCTTCCTCGTGCAGATAGCGCAGGGTACGCGGTCCCGGCAACGGGTCCGCCGCCCCGTGCCCGAGCCGCTCGTAGACGATCCCCGGACGCGCGACGCGCGCGCACAAGGCAGCGGGAAAGCCGCGCCATTGCGCGATCGATCCCAGCGCCTCGTGCAGGAACACGACCGGCCGCCCGGCGGCGGATTCGCCGATGCGCTGCACGCGCACCGCGCCCGCGCCGATGTCGCACGCGAAGATCGGGCTCTGCTTGACCAAGATACCGCTTTCGAATTAAGTGGCAGGAAGACAAGGGCGAAAAAACGATAGCCCGATTTGCTGCCAGGGAGCCATACGCCAGATCCGCCATGCTCGTCTTGTCCCGCCGCATCCTGAAATGAGCGCGAGCCGCGATCCCCGGCTCGACACTTTTCCGAAACTGCTTGCGCACAATGCGAAGTCGCGCGGGCATCGCCCTGCCATGCGCGAAAAGGATTTCGGCATCTGGCAAAGCTGGAGCTGGGCCGAGATGGCGGCCGAAATCCGGCGTCTTGCCGCCGGTTTCGCTTCCCTCGGCGTCGCGCGCGGCGACAAGCTGGTGCTGGTCGGCGACAATCGGCCGCAGCTCTATTGGTCGATCTGCGCGGCGCAAATGCTCGGCGCCATTCCCGTTCCCGTCTACCAGGACGCGGTCGCCGACGAGATGGCCTATGTGATCGGGCACGCCGAGGCGTGGCTTGCTGTCGTCGAAGACCAGGAGCAGGTCGACAAGCTGCTCGCGATCCGCGCCAAGACGGGCCTGCCGCGCGCCATCGCCTACAACGACCCGCGCGGCTTGCGCGGCTACGGCGAAGACGGGCTCGTTGCGCTGGCCGACCTGTCCAAACAGGGCGATGCGCGCATCGCCGCCGACCCCGGCTTTCTCGACGCCGAAATCGCCAAAGGCAAAGGCAGCGACCATTCGGTGATGCTCTATACGTCCGGCACCACGGGCCAGCCCAAGGGCGTCCTGTTGAGCTACGACAACGTGATCAAGACCGCGCAAAGCGCCGTCGATTTCGACCGCCTGACGGAAGCCGACGACATCCTCGCCTATCTGCCGATGGCGTGGGTCGGCGACCATGTTTTCTCGTACGCGCAAGCCTATGTCGCGGGCTTCTGCGTGAGCTGCCCGGAATCGGGGGCCACCGTGATGACGGATCTGCGCGAGATCGGCCCGAGTTTCTTCTTCGCGCCGCCGCGCATTTTCGAGAACATCCTCACGCAAGTCTCGATCCGCATGGAAGACGCGAGCGCGCCCAAGCGCGCGATGTACCGGTATTTCATGGGCCTGGCCAAAACCGCGGGCCTGGCGCTCATGGACAAGAAGCAAGTCGGCCTCGCCGACCGGCTGCTATACGCCCTGGGCGAGCTTCTGGTCTACGGGCCGCTCAAGAACACGCTCGGTTTCACGAAGATGCGCGTCGGCTACACGGCCGGCGAAGCGATCGGCCCCGACATCTTCGATTTCTACCGCTCGCTCGGCCTCAATCTCAAACAGCTCTACGGGATGACGGAGGCGAGCGTCTTCGTGTGCATGCAGCCCGACGGGCAGATCAAGGCCGATACGGTTGGCGTGCCGGCGCCCGGCGTGGAAATCAAAATCGCCGAAAGCGGCGAAGTGCTCGTGAAGTCGCCCGGCATCTTCCAGAGCTATTTCAAGAACGACGCGGCGACCGAGGCGGCCAAAACGCCCGACGGCTACTACCTCACCGGCGATGCGGGCTTCTTCGACAAGGACGGCCATCTCAAGATCATCGACCGCGCAAAGGACGTGGGCCGCCTGCGCGACGGCACGTTGTTCGCGCCCAAATACATCGAAAACAAGCTCAAGTTTTTCAGCTACGTCAAAGAAGCCGTCGCGTTCGGCCACGGGCGCGATTTCGCGTCCTGCATCGTGTGCATCGATCTCGAGGCGGTCGGCAATTGGGCCGAGCGCAAGGGCATCGCCTACGCTTCGTACCAGGAGCTTGCCGCCAAGCCGGAGGTGCAAGCCCTCGCCGTCGAATGCGTGGCGCAGGTCAATCGCGATCTGGCCGAAGACGCAAATCTGGCCGGCAGCCAGATAAGGCGCTGCCTGCTGCTGCACAAGGAACTCGACGCGGACGACGGCGAACTGACGCGCACGCGCAAGGTGCGGCGCGGTTTCATCGCCGACCGCTACGCGCCCTTGATCGAGGGGCTTTATTCGGGGGCCGAGCGCGCCTTCATATCCAGCGTGGTGACATTCGAAGACGGGCGCACCGGCAAGATCGAGGCCGATCTCGCGATCCGCGACGTGCCGCGCTTTGCCGCCCGTCGGCCGGTCGGCGCCGCGCCCGCCGCGTTGCAGAAGGCGGGGTAGCCGATGGGCCGCGCGCATATTGCCCGCAAGATCGGCGACACGCTGCTGAAGGTCGAAAACGTCAGCCTCGGATTCGGCGGCGTCAAGGCGCTGACCGACGTGTCGTTCGACATCGCCAAAGGCGAAATCCGCGCCATCATCGGGCCGAACGGGGCCGGGAAGTCGTCGATGCTGAACTGCATCAACGGCTTCTACCAGCCGAGCCAGGGCCGCATTTCCTACAAGGGCGTGGTGCGCGGGGCGATGCGCCCCTACGAAGCCGCGCGCGGCGGCATTGCGCGCACCTTCCAGAACATCGCTTTGTTCAAGGGCATGTCGACGCTCGACAACATCATGACCGGGCGCCTTTTGAAAATGAAGCGCGGCTTCTTCTGGCAGTGTCTGCATTGGGGACCCGCGCAGGCCGAAGAAATCGCGCATCGCGAAACGGTCGAGCGCGTGATCGACTTCCTCGAAATCCAGGCGATCCGCAAAACGCCGGTCGGCCGCCTGCCTTACGGCCTGCAGAAGCGCGTCGAGCTTGGGCGCGCGCTTGCCGCCGAGCCCGAATTGCTGCTGCTCGACGAGCCGATGGCGGGCATGAATCTCGAGGAGAAAGAGGACATGTGCCGCTTCATCCTCGACGTCAACGAGCAGTTCGGCACCACGATCGCGCTCATCGAGCACGATATGGGCGTGGTCATGGACATTTCCGACCGCGTCGTCGTGCTCGAGTACGGCCGCAAGATCGCCGACGGCACGCCCGATACGGTCAAAGCCGATCCCAAAGTGGTCGCCGCCTATCTCGGCACCGGCCACGGATGAAAGACCAGCCATGGATTTCATGATCGATTTTCTGTTCGGCCCGCTGAAGGAGATCTGGGAATTTCCGATCTTCTTCGTCGAAGTCGTGGTCGGCGGCATCCTGACCGGCGTCATGTACAGTCTCGTGGCGCTCGGTTTCGTCCTGATTTTCAAGGCCTCGGGCGTTTTCAATTTCGCGCAAGGGGCCATGGTGCTGTGCGCGGCGCTCACCTTCGTGGGCTTCCACGAACTGGGCGTGCCGCAATGGCTGTCGCTGGTCTTGACGCTCGGCGTCATGGTGGCGCTTGCCTTCGCGATCGAGCGCGTCGTGCTGCGTCCGCTCGTGAACCAGGCGCCGATCATCCTGTTCATGGCCACGATCGGCATCACGTTTTTCATCGACGGCTTCTTCCAGATGGTCTGGGGCGAAGACGTGAAGCGCCTCGACATCGGCATCCCCAAAGATCCGCTCGAAATCGGCGGCGTGCTCGTCAACACGTTCGACATCGTGGCAGCCCTCGTGGCGGGCACGCTTGTGGGCGTGCTGGCGTTTTTCTTCCAGTCGACGCGCATCGGGCGCGCGCTCCGCGCCGTCGCCGACGACCATCAGGCGGCGCAGTCCGTCGGCATTCCGCTGCAGACGATCTGGGTCATCGTGTGGTCGGTCGCGGGCATCGTGGCGCTGGTGGCCGGCATCATGTGGGGCTCGAAGCTCGGCGTGCAGTTCTCGCTCGCGCTGATCGCCCTCAAGGCGCTGCCGGTGCTGATCCTGGGCGGCTTCACCTCGATCCCGGGGGCGATCATCGGCGGGCTCATCATCGGCGTGGGCGAGAAGGTCGCCGAAGTCTTCTGGGCGGCCAAGATCGGCGGCGGCATCGAAGATTGGTTCGCCTACATCCTGGCGCTGTTCTTCCTGATGTTCCGGCCGCAAGGCCTGTTCGGCGAACGCATCATCGAGAGGGTTTGATCCCGTGTTCTACCGCGAAGCAGGCCAATTCAAGACGAGCTATTCGGCCGACCAGGGCATCTTCCCGATCCTGCAGGACCGCATCGGCATCGCGATCCTGCTGGCGGTCGCGTTCGTGGCCGTGCCGCTGCTGGCGAGCGACTATTTCCTGTCGACCATCTTCATCCCGTTCCTGGTTTTCTCGGTGGCCGCGATCGGGCTCAACATCCTCACGGGCTATTGCGGCCAGCTGAGCTTGGGCACGGGCGGCTTCATGGCGTGCGGCGCTTATGCCGCCTACAAATTCGCGACCGCGTTCCCCGAACTCAACATCGTGCTCGTGTTCCTGCTGTCGGGCGGGGTTTCGGCGGCCGTCGGCGTGGTGTTCGGCGTGCCGTCGCTGCGCATCAAGGGCTTCTACCTCGCCGTCGCAACGCTTGCCTCGCAGTTCTTTTTGATCTGGCTGTTCACGAAGGTGCCGTGGTTCGTGAACTATTCGCCGTCGGGCGTGATTTCGGCCCCGCCGCGCGCCGTGTTCGGCTGGTACGTGACCGGCATCGAAGCCACGGCCGAGGCCAAATATCTTTTCTGCCTTGCCTTCGTGGCGGTGCTGGCTTTGGTCGCCAAAAACCTCGTGCGCGGGCGCATCGGGCGCGCCTGGATGGCGATTCGCGACATGGACATCGCCGCCGAAATCATCGGCATCCGGCCTTTGCAGACGAAGCTTCTGGCGTTTGCCGTGTCGTCGTTCTATTGCGGCGTAGCCGGCGCGTTGTGGGCCTTCATCTACACAAGCTCGGTCGAAGCGCTCGCCTTCGACATCAACCGCTCGTTCCAGATTCTGTTCATGATCATCATCGGCGGCCTCGGCTCGATTTTGGGCGCCTTTTTGGGTGCTGCTTTCATCGTGCTGCTGCCGATTTTCCTCAGCGCCGTGCCGCAGGCCATGGGCGTGCCGGTCACGACGTCGACACTCGCCCATCTCGAATTCATGATTTTCGGCGGGCTCATCGTGTTTTTTCTGATCGTCGAGCCGCACGGGCTTGCCCGGCTGTGGCAGCTCGCCAAGGAAAAACTGCGGCTATGGCCCTTCCCGCATTGAGCGATTCGGTTCCTTGCCGGCCTTGAATTGGCCGCAAACGCCCCCTAGTATCTCCATAACTCTAACGCACATAAAAGGCGGAGACGCGAGAATGTCGAAGACGAGCTTGGCGACGGTTTTTGGCGCGATCGGTTTGCTGGCGATGCTGCCGTCGGGCGCCCAAGCGGCCGATGCGGCGGCGGGCGAGAACGTGTTCAAGCGCGTCTGCGCCACCTGCCACAACCCGACGGCCGAGGGCCCGCGCAAACTCGGCCCCACGCTTGCGGGCATCGTCGGCCGCAAGTCGGGCTCGGTCGAAGGTTTCCGCTATTCGAAGGCCAACAGCGAAGCGAACATCGTGTGGACAGCGGAGAAGCTCGATCCGTACCTGAAAAACCCGCGCGAAGTCGTCCCCGGCACCACGATGGCTTATGCGGGTCTGCGCAACGACGACGAGCGCGCCAATCTGATCGCGTATCTCGCGACGCTGAAGTAAGCCGCAAAAAATTCGGCGCATTGCGCGAAGCGAAATTTTTGACTTTATTTTACAGTCGCCAACTGGAGGACAAAATCATGAAGCGTTTCGTTGCGGCATTTGGGGTGGCGATGGCAGGCTTAATGCTGGCGGGCATGTCGCAAGCGCAGGCAGCCGATGCAGCTGCCGGCGAAGGCGTGTTCAAGCGCGTCTGCTCGACCTGCCACAATCCGACGGTCGAGGGTCCGCGTAAGCTCGGCCCCACGCTTCACGGCATCGTCGGCCGCAAATCCGGCTCGGTCGAGGGATTCCGCTATTCGAAGGCCAACAGCGAAGCTGCCATCGTGTGGACGGTGGAAAAGCTCGATCCATACATCAAGGCCCCGCGCGAAGTCGTTCCCGGCACGACGATGGCCTATGCGGGCCTGCGCAACGACGACGAGCGCGCCAACCTGATCGCGTATTTGGCGACGCTGAAATAGCGGGCGCGCTATTGCCGACAGCCGC
Organism: Tagaea sp.; assembly: GCA_044378015.1. Lineage (GTDB taxonomy): Bacteria > Pseudomonadota > Alphaproteobacteria > CACIAM-22H2 > CACIAM-22H2 > Tagaea. The sequence goes on along the minus strand of JBILXZ010000028.1, from coordinate 38,058 downwards.
CGCGATGCGGCGGCGGCTGCGCGCGAAAGCGTTTGGCATCGGGGCGGGTACTGGCGTAGGGTAACGGCTCAAGGTCGGTTAACGATCTGCCGGGCAACATCCGGCGCGATTGCTGCAACAGGGAGAATGCCCCATGAATTTCGCCCGCATTGGGTCTGCACTTGCGCTTGCGGCGTTTGTCGCCGCACCGTTCGCGTTGACGACTGCCGCCAGCGCGCAAGCCAACGAGCAGTTCATTCCGTCGCTGTCGTACCGCACGGGCCCGTTCGGGCCCAACGGCACGCCGTTCGCCGACGGCTTTCTCGACTATTTCAAGATGATCAACGCGCGCGACGGCGGCATCAACGGCGTGCGCATCACCTACGAGGAATGCGAGACCGCCTACAACACCGACCGCGGCGTCGAGTGCTACGAGCGGCTGAAGGCCAAGGGTCCGACGGGGGCGACCGCCATCGTGCCGCTGTCGACCGGCATCACCTACGCGCTGATCGAGCGCACGGCGCAAGACAAGATCCCGATGCTGACCTCGGGCTACGGCCGCTCGGACGGGTCGGACGGGCGCGTCTTTCCGTGGATGTTCACGCTGCCCGCAACCTACCATTCGCAGATGGACGCGATCCTGCAGTTCGTGAAGTCGAAGGAAAAAGGCAGCCTCAAGGGCAAGAAGATTTCGTTCATCTACCACGACAGCGCGTTCGGCAAGGAACCGCTGCCGGTGATCCAGCGCCTCGCCAAGGAAGAAGGCTTCGAACTGTCGGAATTCCCGGTGCCGAATCCGGGCGTCGAGCAGAAGGCGATCTGGCTGCGCATCGGGCGCCAAATCCGCCCGAACTACGTGATCATGTGGGGCTGGGGTGTGATGAACCCGACCGCCATCCAGGAAGCGGCGGCCGTTGGCTTCCCGCGCGACCGCTTCATCGGCGTGTGGTGGGCCGGCTCCGAGCAGGACGTGACGCCGCCCGGGGATGCTGCCAAGGGCTACATGGCCGCGAATTTCCACGGCACGGGCAAAGACTACAAATTCATGCGCGACATCGAGACGACCGTGCTCAAGGCGGGCCAGGGCACGGGCGAAGCGCGCCATGTCGGCACGGTTCTCTACAATCGCGGCGCCATCAACGCCGCGATGGTGGTCGAAGCCGTGCGCACGGCGCAAGAGCGCTACGGCAACAAGCCGATGACGGGCGAGCAGGTGCGTTGGGGTTTCGAAAACCTGAACCTGTCGCCGCAGCGCCTCGCCGCGATGGGCTTCGAGGGCTTCATGCCACCCTTGCGCACCTCGTGCGCCGACCACGAGGGCGGCGGCGTGGTTCGCATCCAGCAATGGGACGGCAAGGCCTGGAACTGGGTCTCGGACTGGATCGAGCCCAACCGTGCAGCCCTGCGCCAGGGCTACGAGGCCTCGGCGATGCAGTACGCCCGCGAGAAGAACATCACGCCGCGCGATTGCGCGAATCAATCCTAAAGGCCCGCTCAAGTGGCCTAAGGCTTGACTGGGGGGCGGGCCGGCGACGGTCCGCCCTTTTTCTTGTGCAGGACAGGTGCAATGACAACCGACGCCGCCTTGCTCGAAAAGAAGCTGCAGAACCCGTCGCCGGCCCCGCTCTTGGCCGTGCGCAACATCGAAGTGATCTACTACCACGTGATCCTGGTGCTCAAAGGCGTGAGCCTCGAAGTGCCCAAGGGCGGCATCGTGGCGCTGCTCGGCGCCAACGGTGCCGGCAAATCGACGACGATCAAGTCGATTTCCAATCTCCTGCGCGCCGAGCGCGGCGAGGTGACCAAAGGCAGCGTCGAATACAAAGGCCAGCGCATCGACGGGCTAACGCCCAACGAGCTTGTGCGCCGCGGCGTCATCCAGGTCATGGAAGGCCGCCATTGTTTCGGCCATCTGACGGTCGAAGAAAATCTGCTCACGGGTGCCTATACGCGCCGCGACGGCCGCGCCGCGATCGCCGCCGACATGGAGATGGTCTACGGCTATTTCCCGCGCCTCAAAGAACGGCGCAAAAGCCAGGCCGGCTACACCTCGGGCGGCGAACAGCAGATGGTCGCGATGGGCCGTGCGATGATGTCGAAGCCCGAAACGATCCTGCTCGACGAACCCTCGATGGGCTTGGCCCCGCAGCTCGTCGAAGAAATTTTCGAGATCGTCGTAAAACTCAACCGCGAGCAAAACGTGTCTTTTCTGCTGGCCGAGCAAAACACGTCGATCGCCTTGCGCCACGCGCATTACGGCTACATCCTCGAAAACGGCCGCGTCGTGCTGGACGGCACGGCCGAAGCCTTGCGCGGCAACGAAGACGTCAAAGAATTCTATTTGGGCGTCTCAGGCACCGGCCGCAAATCCTTCCGCGACATCAAACACTACAAACGCAGGAAGCGGTGGCTGGCGTAGGAAGACCTCAAAAACACTAAATGACAAATTCGGAAAAAAAGAAAACAAGGATTTACTTTCGAGTGAAATTAGAAAATATGTTCAACTATCTATAAATAGTAAGCCTGAAAATCTGCTTCATAGCCTTCCAAGAGTCCCAAGCAATAAAGACGATCGAATGACAGCATCATCGGCGATTTCTTGAGCCTATAGACACGCGGCGTTTCGTCCGACTCCTTCTTTACGATCTTCTTCAATCTGTTGATTCGATCTAGTCCTGGCAAACTTACCGTATCTTCATTAGGTCCCAAAAGGCGAAGCTTCCCCGATGCGTCGAACGCAAATTTATCCACATCTTTATCACGATGAAAAAACCACGATAGAATCACATCTTGAGAAAAATTATTTCTATCCTGAAAATCAGTTTGAAGATTCAAATGAGGGGCAAACTCTTCTCTGTGAAACCTAAGTAAATGTCTTAGATCTAGTGAAAAATCCATTGGCAAGTTGTCCAAGAGAAGATTCGCAAGTTCTGGCAAATGTTCAAAATTTGAAAGCGATTTTTCTAAAACATTGGGCGCTGCAACTTTCAAGACGGCGACTGCCTCTATAGTTTCAAGAAAAACGTCTTCGTTTTCAGGTATTGTGTTGAGTACTAGGAAAATATCAGTGAAAGCTTGCTCTATCTGTCGAAACGAAAGCCCAAAAGAATGGGAAAGTGCTGCGAAAAGTTTCAGATCTTTTGAAGGGTACTCTCCTGCATAATGATTTTCGGCCCCCGGCCAGCGGGAACCAGAGACGAAGTTTTTCAAACCAACCAGATGAAATTTATCAACCAAAAACTGAACAAAATCTTTGGTCTTTGCCTTGGGGAGAAGAAACTGCCAGTCAATAAAGCGCCGCAGATAACCATCTGAGTCGATGGCGGGCCCATATACAGATTTGACCGCTTGGTGGAGCTGATTGTTATCGACGCTCAGGACGAACACCAAGCCCTGCACACTGAATAAATGTTTGATACATTCCAACACCGAGATCGCATAATCAGGACGGCAGCGATCTAAATCATCGACAAACACCACGATCTTTTTGTGCTCAGAGGCGTTCCTATCGACAATTTCTGTAATTGCGGTTTCAAGATAATTCTTAAAGTCTGAAATTGAATCCTCTGCTGACTGCTGGGATCGCAGCTTTTCCGCAGCAAATTCGCCAGCCGCTTTTATGATGTCTTCGTTGTTGAGCCTGGTAACATCGAACGCTTCCTTGGCCCCGTCGCTTCCTAGTATCATACGCAGAATTGCCTTAAGACCGAGCGGCAGCACCTTCTTTAACGCTATCCCCCCGGCTTTCTTCACCGCTTCGTTGAATTTTGAATCTGCGCCCAGTAAAGGCGCCAGCTCTTTTTTTATTGCCGAAATGAAAGCGAAAAGTGGGTCTTGGGAGAAGTCTGTTTCCCACGCGTTAAAATAGACACAGGGGATCCTTTTGGCCTCGATATCCTTGCGCCAACACTTGATGAAAAAAGTTTTTCCAGTACCGTAGTCGGAGGCAAGGCTGATAACGAAAGGTTGCTTTATGCTTTCGATGCGTGCCGTAAGAAAGTTCGCAACCTTCTTTCGTCCGAGCTTGTCCGCTTCCCAGTGCTTGCCGTCGTCAAGAATGGGTGGTTGCGGCTTGGCAAGAACCATAGGGTGGTCTCCACGCAATTTGCAGTCAATTGGAGGACGCAATCTTAGTAAAATGTCAAGTGACCAACAAGCCGATCCCGAAGCGCCTGCGCCAGTCCAAATCCAAACGCGGTGAAACAGGTTGGCGCGCTTGAGATATCAGCCGAGGCCGACGCGGCGGCTGGCGTAGCTCCGCCCCGCATGGCGGTGGGATGCCGCCAGCATTTCTTCGATGAGGTCGCGTTGCGCCAAACTGCCGCCGAAGCGTTCGTGCTCGGGCAGGATTGCTCCTAACGCATCGATCGCGCGCGGCCAGTTTTGTTTGGCGAAGGCCTCAAAAGCTTCGGCGGCGCGCGCGACCATCGGTTGGGCGGGGCCGCGCGTGCCGGCCCCACGCGTCGCACATTCGGCCTCGTCGCCGGCCATTGCGGCGGCGAGGGCGATGTGAAGGTCCACAAAGGCGAGGCCGGCGCGCGGGAACTCCGCTTTGCCGTAGGCGAGGACTTTGTCCCAGGCACCGGGCGGCGGTGTGGCGCCCTTCAGGGTCGCGCGCATCAGGAACGAAGCCGCATCGGTCAGCACGTTCAAGGACGGGCCCCACAGGGCGCCGGGCGCGACATTCGCATCGTAGAGCGCCCAGGCGTTTGCCGAGTCGCCTTCGGCCAGCGCCCACAAAGCGCGGTGCCATTGGATATGGCAATGCAACAGCCCTTCGCGCGGATATGACGCGACAAATTCACCGAGATAGCGTTGACCCTCGGCCGCTTCGCCCGCCTCGTAATGCACATGCGCGCGGATATGGGCACCATGCGCATCGCGCGGGTTCAGCGCAAGCGCGCGCAGGATCTTGGCACGTGCGGAGTCGAGCGCACCCGTCTCGCAATGCGCAAAGGCTTGCATCGCGAGGAACCACCAATCTTCGCCGTAGGCATCGGCGAGGCCGTCGAGCAGCGCGCGAAGTTGGGCCGCCCGGTCGTTCGCACCGCTGAAGCCGTAGAGGCCGAACACGCCCACGCACGGGGCCAGCGCCATCGCATCGCGCGGCCATTCTTTGAGATGCGCATGGATGGCGGCGAGTGCGGCCGGGCCTTGCCCGTCGAGCACCAAGCCCAGTGCAGCCACATGGCTTGCTTCGCGGCCCGCAAGGCGTGGCGCCAATTCGCGCGCGCGGGCGATCGCGGTTTTGGCTGCCGCCCGGTTGCCGAAAATCTGATGCGTGCGCGCGAGGCCCGCGTGGGCGAGCGCAAAATCCGGATCGTGCGCGATGGAAGCTGCGAAGGCTTCGGCAGCGCCGATGTCGGCGGCGAACAGCGCATCCACGCCGACGACGTAATGTGCCGCCGCCGTCGCGTCGGTGGTCATCGCATTGCCGTAGCGGTCGGTGGCCATGCTCAGATCCTTTCGGCGATCCAATCCTCGATCAGGCGGCGCGCGATCGAATCGGCGCGCGGCAGGCGAAACTTCTCGGGATCGTGCGGGCCACGCAGGAAATCGCGCGTGACCCACATCGCGTCGACGAGTTCTTCGCGGTCGATCGCAAGCTCGGTCGTCAAAGCCTCGCCGTAGAAACCGAGCATGATCGAGGCCGGAAACGGCCAGGGCTGCGAGGAATGATAGCGCACGGCACCGACGCGCACGCCCGACTCTTCGAAGGTCTCGCGCCGCACGCAATCTTCGAGGCTTTCGCCCGGCTCGACGAAGCCCGCGAGCGTCGAATACATCGCGACCGGAAAGCGCGCCGAGCGGCCGAGCAGGCATTTGTCGCCCGCGACGATCAGCATGATCGTGGCGGGGTCGCTGCGCGGGAAATGGTCGGTCGCGCAAGCGGCGTTCGTGCAGCTGCGCACGTGGCCTGCCGCTTCGCTGCGCGTCGGCGCCCCGCACACGCCGCAGAAAAGATGGCGTTGGTTCCACCAGGCAAGCCCGCGTGCGTACGCCATGAGCCCGCCTTGCGCATGCGGCAAGGTGGCGCCGATGCCGCGCAGATCGACGAAGCGCTCGGGCGGGGCGATGTGGGCGGCAATCTCGGGCTCGTCGAGCTTGCTTGCATCGACCGCGAAATAGGGTGCTCCGTCGAGCTCGCCCAGATACATCGTCGGCAACTGAAGATGTGCGAGCCGGTGGAGCGCGAGGAAGCCGGGGCCGGTTTCGAGGACGAGGCTGCGGGTGCGCCAGACGGGTACGGCCAATGCCGTTGCGTGGGCCATACGGTCGGCCAAAAAGGCCGCATCGCGACGTTTTTCGGCCTGTCTGTCGAGAGGGAGACTTGCGTAGAAATTGGGCTTTTCCATGGGCAAGCCCATACATCGGGCGATTGCGGGGCCTCGTCAAGTGCGGCTTGGCGGCAGCGGCCAAGCGGGCTATATAGCAGGCGGGAGGTTGGCGGCGGACGAGCGCCTCGCCAACCCGGTCAGGTCCGGAAGGAAGCAGCCGTAACGAGTCTCCGCCCGGGTCGACGTCCAGCCTCCCACCCTTTTTCCCTCCCAGCAGCGACAGCGATGGCCGACGCGCAAGCCGCCCCCTATCAGGTCCTGGCACGCAAATACCGGCCCACGCGGCTCTCCGATCTTGTCGGGCAAGAGGCGCTGGTGCGCACCTTGTCCAACGCGATCGAAACCGGCCGCATCGCGCATGCGTTCATGCTGACGGGCGTGCGCGGCGTCGGCAAGACCACGACCGCGCGCATCGTGGCGCGCGCCTTGAACTGCGTCGGCACGGACGGCAAGGGCGGGCCCACGATCGATCCGTGCGGCGTTTGCGAGAACTGCGTCGCGATCGCGGAGGACAAGCATCTCGACGTGATCGAGATCGACGCCGCGTCGAACAACGGCGTGCAGAACGTGCGCGAGCTCATCGAGGCCGTGCGCTACCGGCCGGTTTCGGCGCGCTACAAGATCTACATCGTGGACGAAGTCCACATGCTGTCGACGCAAGCGTGGAACGCGCTGCTGAAAACGCTCGAAGAGCCGCCCGCCCACGCGAAATTCCTGTTCGCGACGACCGAAATCCGCAAAGTGCCGGTGACCGTGCTGTCGCGCTGTCAGCGTTTCGACCTGCGGCGCTTCGACCAGGCCACGCTCGCGCGCCATCTTTCCCACATCGCCGAACTCGAAGGGCGAAAGATCGCGGTCGGCGCCGCGGCGTTGCTGGCGCGTGCGGCCGACGGTTCGGCGCGCGACGGGCTGTCGCTGCTCGACCGCGCTTTGGCGGCCGTCGAAGGCGAGGTCGGCGAAGCGCAGATCCAGACGCTGCTGGGCCTCGCCGACCGCGCGCAGATTTTCGACCTGTTCGAGGAAATCCTGAAGGGCGACGCGCCAGCCGCACTCGCGCGCGCGGGCGATCTCTATGCGCGCGGCGCCGAGCCCTTGGTGGTGACGCAAGACCTGCTGGGGACGGCGCATGCGCTGACGCGCTTCAAAGTCGCGCCGGCCTTGATCGACGAGGCGGGCCTGCCGGAGACCGAGCGCGTGCGCGGGCGCGCGATGGCCGAAGCCCTTGGTGTGCCCGTGCTGGCGCGCGCGTGGCAGATTCTGCTCAAAGGCCTCGGCGAAGTGCAGACCGCCCCGCAGCCGCTTGCCGCACTCGAGATGCTGATCGTGCGCTTGGCCTATGCGGCCAATCTGCCGAGCCCGGGCGACCTTGTCGAAAAACTCGTCAAAGCCGGCGACGGCGGTGCGGGCGCGCGCCCCGGCGGCGGGAGCGGCGGCGGCGGCCCGCGCGCGATCGCGGGCGGGCGTACGGCAACCGCCACGGCGATCCAGCCGCGCGAGATGTCGGCAGCCGATGCGGTCGCAAACCAGCCGCAGAGTTTCGCCGAGCTTGTCGCGCTCGTGCAGGCCAAGCGCGAGGGTTTGCTCTACGGCGAACTCTACGGGCGCGTGCGGCTCGTGTCGTTCGCGCCGGGGCGGCTGTCGTTCGCCTATCCCAACGCCAAGAGCAATCTCACTTTGCCCACGCAGCTTGCCGAACGTCTGCGCGAATGGACCGGCCAGACGTGGCTCGTGACGCTCGAAACGCAGCAGGCGGGTGCGCCAACTTTGGCGGAGCAGGCTAACCAGCGAGTCGAAGACAAAAAGCGCGCGGCGGCCGAACATCCGCTTGTGGCGGCGGTACTTGCGGCGTTCGAGGGCTCGGCCGTCGAAGCCGTGCGCGGCAACGAAGCGGCGGCGGCTTCCGTGCCGGAATTTGCGGCCCCCGCCCCGGTCGAGGCCGGTGACGATCCGTTCGGTTCGGACGACGAAGAGACCTGGATCGTGCCCGACAATATGGAACAGGAGTACGAGCAATGAAGAATCTCGGCAATCTGATGAAGCAGGCCCAGCAGATGCAGAGCAAGATGGCCGAGATGCAGGAGAAGCTGGCTGCCCTCGAAATTGCGGGCCAATCGGGCGGCGGCATGGTCGTGGCCACGTTGGGCGGCAAGGGCGACGTGCGCCGCATCAAGATCGACAAGAGCCTGGTCGATCCGGCCGACGTCGAAGTGCTCGAAGATCTGCTGGTCGCCGCCCTCAACGATGCGCGCGCCAAGGTCGATGCCGTGGCGGCCGAGCAGATGCGCGAAATGACGGGCGGCCTCAATCTGCCGCCGGGCATGAAGCTTCCTTTCTGAAGCGCGGCGTTTTCCGCCGATGAACGGCCCCGAAATCGAAGCTTTGGTGCGGCTCCTGGCGAAATTGCCGGGGCTGGGGCCGCGTTCGGCGCGCCGGGCGGCGTTGCAGCTCCTCAAAAAGAAGGAGCTGCTGCTGCGCCCTTTGGCGCAAGCGCTGACGCAGGCGGCCGACGCGATCGTCGGGTGCCGCGTGTGCGGCAATCTCGACACTCGCGATCCGTGCAGCGTGTGTGCCGACGACAGGCGCGACCGCGCATTGGTCTGCGTCGTCGAAGATGTTGCCGACCTGTGGGCCATCGAACGCACGATGGGCTTCAAGGGCGTCTACCACGTTCTCGGCGGCACTTTGTCCGCGCTCGACGGCCGTGGGCCGCAGGATCTCAACGTGGCGAGCCTCGTCGAGCGCTGTGCGCGCGGCGATGTGCGCGAATTGATCCTGGCGCTCAACGCCACGGTCGACGGGCAGACGACCTCGCACTACATCGCCGACCGCTTGAAGGACTCGCCGGTCGCGATCACGCGGCTCGCGCACGGCGTGCCGGTCGGCGGCGAACTCGACTATCTCGACGACGGCACGCTGCTCGCCGCCCTCAAGGCGCGCCGGGCGCTCGACTGAAATCAGCCCTGGAGTGCATGCCACATTTCCTTGTCGCGCGCGGCCGTCCAGATGCGCGGATGGGAGATGCCTTTTGCTTCGTCGTAGGCGCGGCTCACGCAGAACGGCATGCAATGGTCGAAGATCACCCATTTGCCGTATTTGGGCGCCATCGCCTTGTAGGTTGCGGCATAGACGGCGTCGAGCGTCTTGCCGGCTTTCACGCCTTTCTTGGCGTGCGCGAGAAGTTCCCGCACGAACAGGCGCGTCCCCTCGATGGCTTTCTTGGATGCGGCGGCATTCGCGAGTGCCGCCCCCCGTCCGGGCACGAGCTTCTGCGGCTTCAACGCTAGAAGTGCATCGAGCGTCGCGGGCCATTCGGCCAATTGCGCGTCGCCGCAATAGGGCGTTGCTCCTTCTTCGACGAGATCGCCCGCAAACAGGATCCGGTCTTTGGGGAGCCACACCACGCTGTCGCCGCGCGTGTGCCCGCCGCCGCCGGGCTGCAGAATCCGCACCTCGAGCTTGCCTAGGTAAAGCGTGAGCGCTTTGTCGAAAACGATGGTGGGCCAAGTGAGGCCCGGCACGCTGGCGGCGTTGCGGAACAGGCGCGGGAAGCGGCCCACTTCCGATTTCCAGTCTTGCTTGCCGCGCTCCTTGATCATCTCGAGGGTCGGGCGCGAGGCGATCACATGTTCGGCGCCATAACCCGAGGCGCCCAGCACGCGCACCGCATGGTAGTGCGTTAGAACCACGTATTTGACCGGCTTGTCGGTGACTTTGCGGATATGGCGCACGAGATCCTGTGCCATTTCGGGTGTCGCGCGCGCATCGATCACCATGCAGCAATCGTCGCCCACGACCACGCCCGAATTGGGATCGCCCTCGGCCGTCAGGCAATAGGCGTTGGCGCCCAGCTTCACGAAGCTCTCGCGTTTTTCCTCGAGGTCGGCGGTCGATGCGAAGGCCTTGGCCATGATGGTCTCTCCCCGTTTTCGTTTCAGCCGCGGCCGCGATAAGGGGCAACCCCCTGCTCGGGCAGCCACAGGCCCTTGGGCAGTTTGCCGGTCTGCCAGAACACGTCGATCGGCATGCCGCCGCGCGGATACCAGTAGCCGCCGATGCGCAGATACTTGGGGTCGAGCAGGCCCGCAATGCGCTTGCCGATGTCGATCGTGCAGGCTTCGTGGAAAGCCCCGTGGTTGCGGAAGCTCTGCAGATAGAGTTTCAGCGCCTTCGATTCGACGAGGAATTTGCGCGGCACGTAGTCGAGCACAAGGTGCGCGAAATCCGGCTGGCCCGTCATCGGGCACAAAGACGTGAATTCGGGGGCCGTGAAGCGCACGAGATAGTCCGTACCCGCGTGCGGATTGGCCACACGCTCGAGCAGGGCCGCTTCCGGCGAGGCCGGCACGCCCGATTCCTTGCCGAGCTGCTTCAAACCCGCATAGATGTTTTTAGCCATCGCCTTCGTCCTTCAATCCTTGGGCATGCGAGAATTCGCGCCGATAGTCGGAAATCCGCCCCAGCACGATCGCGGCGCGCAGATCGCGCATCAGATCCTGGTAATAGGCGAGATTATGCCATGTCAGCAGCATCGGCCCCAGTATTTCGCCCGCCCGGACGAGATGGTGCAGATAGGCGCGGCTGAAGCGCTTGCAGGCCGGGCAGGCGCACGAAGCGTCGATGGGCGCGTCGTCTTCCGCGAATTTCGCGTTGCGCAGATTGAGCGTGCCGTTGCAGGTGAAGGCCTGGCCCGTGCGGCCCGAGCGCGTGGGCAGCACGCAGTCGAACATGTCCACGCCGAGCGACACGGCCGCCACGATGTCCTGCGGCTTGCCCACGCCCATCATGTAGCGCGGGCGGTCCTGCAGCAGAAACGGTTCGGTCGCGGCCAGCGTTTCCTCGCGCTCGGCTTTGGGTTCGCCCACCGCAAGCCCGCCGATCGCGTAGCCGTCGAAGCCGATGCCCGCGAGGGTCTTCGCACTTTCCTCGCGCAGATCGGCATAGGTCGAGCCCTGCACGATGCCGAAGATCGCGTAGCCCGGCCTTTCGACGAAGGCGTCGCGACTGCGCTTGGCCCAGCGCATCGACAGATGCATCGATTTGGCGGCCACGTCGTGCGCGGCCGGATAGGGCGTGCATTCGTCGAACGCCATCGTGATGTCGGAGTCCAGCAGATGCTGGATCTGGATCGAGCGTTCGGGCGTGAGCGTATGTTTGCTGCCGTCGAGATGCGATTGGAACGTGACCCCCGTCTCGTCCATCTTGCGCAAGCCCGACAGCGAGAACACCTGGTATCCGCCGCTGTCGGTCAGGATCGGCTTGTGCCAATCCATGAACGGATGCAAGCCGCCGCGTGCGGCCACGCGCTCGGCTCCGGGCCGCAGCATCAGGTGGTAGGTGTTGCACAGCAGGATCTCGGCCCCCGTGGCGGCCACGCTGTCCGGCATCATGGCTTTGACGGTGGCGGCTGTACCTACGGGCATGAAGGCCGGCGTTTCGATCGAGCCGCGCGACGTGGTCACGCGGCCGCGGCGCGCGCGCCCGTCTTGCGCCAGCAGATCGAAGGAAAATCGTTTCGTCATGCGCGCTCCAGAAGCGTTGCGTCGCCGTAGCTGAAAAACCGATAGCGCGCGGCGATCGCGTGCGCGTAGGCGGCTTGCATGCGTGCGAGCCCTGCAAACGCCGAAACGAGCATGAACAAGGTCGATTTCGGCAGATGGAAATTGGTGAACAGCAGATCGACCGCGCGGAAGCGGAAGCCCGGCAGGCAATAGAGCTGCGTTTCGCCCGCCCACGGCGCAAGCTTGCCGTTGTTGTGCTGCGCGACCGTTTCGAGCAGGCGCAAAGGCGTGGTGCCGACCGCGACGATGCGCCCGTCGTTCGCGCGGGCCTTCTCGATGGCGGCGATCGCAGGCGCCGCGACTTCGCCCCATTCGGCATGCATCCTGTGCTCGGTGACGTTCTCCGTTTTTACCGGCAAGAAGGTCCCGGCCCCGATATGCAGCGTGAGCGCGGTACGGCCGATGCCGCGCGCGGCCAAAGCATTGAGCAAGGCGGGCGTAAAATGCAGGCCTGCGGTCGATGCGGCTACGGCTCCGTCTTTGGCGGCCCAGATCGTCTGGTAGTCGCTTTCGTCGCGACGTTCGGGTGCAGCGCGCTTGATGTAGGGCGGCAGCGGAACCGCCCCGTAGCGTTCGAGCGCCGCCATCAAAGCGGGGCCGGAATGCGAGAACGCGACGCCGATGTCGCCGCTGTCGGATTTGTCGGTGACGTCGGCCCAGAAGTCTTCGGCGAAGGCGAGCCGGTCGCCGGTTTTGAGGCGTTTCGAACCTTTCGCGAAAGCGCGCCAGCTGTTGGCGTCGACGTTTTTGTGCAGGGTGATTTCGACGCGTGCGGCCCCGCGCAGGCCGACGAGGCGGGCTTTGAGTACGCGCGTGTCGTTGTAGACCAAAAGGTCGCCGGGACGCAGCAGATCGGGCAAATCGCGGATCGCGCGGTCGGCGAGGGCTGCGCCCACATGGAGCAGGCGTGCCGCGTCGCGCGGGCTCGCCGGGCGCTGGGCGATCAGCGCTTCGGGCAGGTCGAAATCGAAATCGGCCAGCTTCAAAAAAGATTCCTCAAAACAGGTCCCATTCGGCGCGCACGGCGGCGTCGGTTTCGCAGACCTGTCGGCTTCGTGCAAGTGCCGCGAAAGCGGGCGCATCGACGAGGCAACGCAGCGCCCAGGCGGCCATCGCGCGTACGAGCGGCGAGGGGTCGTCGACGCGGGCGTGCGCGCACGCGGCTAGTTTGGGATCGCCACTGTTGCCAATGGCGATCAGCACATTGCGCACGAAGCGGTCGCGGCCGATGCGTTTGATGGGCGAGCCTGCGAACAGCTTGCGAAACGCCGCATCGTCGAGGCTTACGAGACTGGCGAGCGCAGGTGCGGCAAGCTCGGGCCGCGCGCGGAAATCGGCAAACCCGGTGGGCTTGGCGAATTTGTTCCACGGGCACACGGCCAGGCAATCGTCGCAGCCATAGATGCGGTTGCCCATCGGCGCCCGGAATTCGCGCGCGATGTGGCCTTTATACTCGATGCTGAGATAGGAAAGGCAGCGTCGCGCGTCGAGCTGGTAGGGGGCCGGGAATGCGGCCGTGGGGCAGATATCGAGGCACGCGCGGCAGGCCCCGCAATGGTCGCTGTCGGCGGCATCTGGGGCGAGTTCGAGCGTGGTGAATACGGCCCCTAAAAACAGCCACGAGCCGAAATCGCGCGACACAAGATTTGTATGCTTGCCCTGCCAGCCGAGGCCGGCTGCATGTGCGAGCGGCTTTTCCATGACCGGGGCCGTGTCGACGAACACTTTGCAGTCCCCGCCTTGCGTGGCGCACAGCCAGCGCCCCAGCGCTTTCAGCCGTTTCTTGAGCGTGTCGTGATAGTCGCGGTGGCGCGCATAGACCGAAATCACCGCACGGTCCTTGTGCAATAGATCGTCGAGCGGATTGTGCTCAGGCCCGTAGTTTGCAGCCAGCACGATCACGCTTTTTGCTTGCCCCCACAAGGTTTTGGGGTCGCCTCGGCGGTCGGCATGGGTTGCCATCCAGCCCATATCGCCATGCCTTCCGGCTGCAAGAAACGCCGCCAGCCCGGCCTTTGCCTGCGGCAACGCGGCCGCTTCGGCAAACCCGACGGCATCGAAGCCAAGCGCCAAGGCCTGGGTGCGGATCGCGGCGGCGTCGGGGCGCGGCATTTGGGAAACGGTAGGCCTTGCAAGAGGGTGCGGATCGGTGGGATTCTTGCATGGTTTGGGGTCCGAATGGCAAACGAGGCTTGCGCTTGAGCGACACGATTCGATTTTTGTTGGGCGACCGGCCGGTGGAGATCGCCGATTGCGATCCGAACCTGACTGTTCTGGAATGGCTGCGCGGGGTCGGCGGGCGCTGCGGCACCAAAGAAGGCTGCGCCGAGGGCGATTGCGGCGCTTGCACCGTCGTGCTGGCCGAACCCGACGGCAGCGGCGGTCTTGCCTACCGCTCGGTGAATTCCTGCATCCAATTCGTCGGCACGCTGGACGGCACGCAGCTCCTCACGGTCGAAGACCTCAAACAGGACGGCGCCTTGCACCCCGTGCAGCAGGCGATGGTCGAGGCGCACGCCTCGCAATGCGGCTTCTGCACGCCGGGTTTCGTGATGAGCCTGTTCAAGCTCTATCGCGACTATGACGGCCCGCTGCCCCCTTCGCGCGAAACGCTGGATCGTGCCCTTGGCGGCAATCTCTGCCGCTGCACGGGCTACCGGTCGATCCTTGAGGCCGCAACGCGCATGTTCCAGACGCCGCGGCCCGACGGCTTCGACGCGAAACGCGAGGCGACCTTGGCCGCTTTGGCAAAGCTCGTGCGCGGCAGCGGTCTTGCCTATCGCGACAGGTTCTTTGCGCCAGCGACCCTTGCCGAGCTGCAGGAATTGCTCGGCAGACATCCTTCCGCACGCATCCTGTCGGGCGGCACCGATTTGGGACTCGAAGTGACGAAGGCGCATCGCACGCTCGAGACGATGATCTATCTCGGGCGCGTCGCCGGACTGGATGCGATTTCGCGTGGCGACGGCCGTCTGACGGTGGGCGCCGCCGCGACCTGGACGCAAGCCGCGCGCGAACTTGCGGCGATCTGGCCGGGCCTCGACGAAATCATGGCGCGTTTTGCGGGCCCGCCGATCCGCAACGCCGGCACGGTCGGCGGCAATATCGCGAACGCTTCGCCCATCGGCGACGGACCGCCGATCTTTCTGGCGCTCGATGCCGAAATCGATCTGCTGGGGCCGAAGGGAACGAGACGGCTGAACCTCGCCGATTTCTTCCTCGACTATCGCAAGACCGCGCGCTTGCCGGGCGAGATCGTGGCGCGGCTGCACCTGCCTCTGCCCAAACCCGGCGCGCTGTTTGCCGCCTACAAAGTCTCGAAGCGCCACGACGACGACATCTCGGCCGTGTGCGGCGTGTTCGCGCTCGAAATCGTCGACGGTCGTATCGCGCAGGCGCGTGCCGCGTTCGGCGGCATGGCGGCGATCCCCAAGCGCGCTGCTGCGTGCGAGGCGGCACTGCTGGGCCAAGTCTGGTCGCTCGAGACGGCCAAAGCCGCGGGGGCCGCTTTGGCGAAAGATTTCGCGCCGATCGACGACATGCGCGCCTCGGCCGCCTATCGCTTGAAGGTCGCGGCCAATCTTCTGCAGCGTTTCTGGTTCGAAACCGCAACCCAAAACGACGTGCGCGCGGTTCATTATGCTTGAAACATACAAGTCGGTCGGCAAACCCGTCGCGCACGACAGTGCGGCCAAACAAGTCGCGGGCGAAGCGCTCTATATCGACGACATTCGGGCGCCCGAAGGCACCTTGCACGCCTATTGCGTGCTGAGCGCGAAGGCGCATGCGCGCATCGTGTCGGTCGATCTTGCCGCCGCACGCGCCTATGCGGGCGTGGGGGCTGCGATTTCGGCCGCCGACATTCCGGGCAAAAACGAGGTCGGTCCCATCTACAAGGGCGAGCCGTTTCTGGCGCAGAGCATTGTCGAATATGTCGGCCAACCCGTCGTCGCGATTGCGGCGAGATCGATCAAGATCGCGCGCGAGGCGGCCAAGCTCGTTCGCATCGTCTACGAAGATATGCCGCCGGTGCTCACCATCGAAGAAGCGCTCGCCAAAGAATTCTATCTCGCCAAGCCCTACCAGATGAAAACCGGCGATGCGGCGGCGGCGTTGGCAGCGGCCCCGCACCGTCTCGCAGGGACTTTCGCCAACGGCGCGCAGGACCATTTCTATCTCGAGGGCCAGATCGCGCTGGCAGTCCCGCAAGAAGGCGGCGAGATGGCGATCTGGTCGTCCACGCAGCACCCGACCGAAGTGCAGAAGATGGTGGCGGGCGCGCTCGATCTGCCGGCCAACGCGGTCACCTGCGAATTGCGGCGCATGGGCGGGGGCTTCGGCGGCAAGGAGACACAGCCCGCCATCATCGCCTGCATCGCGGCCGTGCTCGCGTACACGGCCAAGCGACCGGTCAAATACCGCGTCGATCGCGACGACGATTTCATGATGACCGGCAAGCGCCACGATTTTCTCGTGCGCTACGAGGTCGGCTACGACGACGACGGCCGCTTGCTCGCCCTCGACATTTCGTTTGCGGCGCGCGGCGGCCATGTGGCCGACCTCACCACATCGATCGTGGATC
The DNA here is from genome assembly GCA_044378015.1 of Tagaea sp. Lineage (GTDB taxonomy): Bacteria > Pseudomonadota > Alphaproteobacteria > CACIAM-22H2 > CACIAM-22H2 > Tagaea. Next base: position 21,601 of record JBILXZ010000028.1, on the reverse strand, counting down.
GCGCGCTTTTCCACGCCACGAACTGCTATTTCGTGCCGCATGTGACGGCGACGGGCTATGCGTGCAAGACGCACACCCAGTCCAACACGGCGTTTCGCGGCTTCGGCGGCCCGCAAGGCATGCTGGCTGCCGAGCATGTGGTGGACCGCGTGGCGCGGCGCTTGGGCAAAGATCCGCTGGCGCTGCGCCGGCTCAATTTCTTCGGGAGCGCCCCGCGCGACGTCACGCATTACGGCCAGCGCGTCGAGGATTTCGTAGCCGACAGAATCGTGGCCGAGCTTGCCGCCGACGTCGGCTACGCCGAACGGCGCCGGGCGATCGACGCGTTCAACGCAGGCTCGCCCGTGCTCAAGAAGGGGCTGGCCTTGACACCCGTGATGTTCGGCGTGTCGTTCACGGCGATCCAGTTCAACCAAGCGGGCGCCCTTGTGCATGTCTATACCGACGGCTCGATCGCGCTCAACCATGCCGGCACGGAAATGGGCCAGGGTCTGCACACGAAGATCTGCCAGATCGTCGCCGACGAGTTCGCGGTGCCGCTCGAGACCGTGCGCATCGCCGCGACCAATACCGGCAAAGTGCCCAACACGTCGGCCACGGCCGCCTCGGCCGGCTCCGACCTCAACGGCAAAGCCGCCCAGGCCGCCGCGCGCACGATCAAGGCGCGCATCGCCCAGCATCTTGCCGGTGCCGCGGGCCTGCCCGAATCCGAGGTGCTGTTCGCGGGCGGCCAGGTGCAGGTCGGGCCTGCGTCGCTCTCGTTCAAAGACGCAGTGCAGAAGGCCTATAACGCGCGAATCCAATTGTCGGCGACGGGCTTCTACCGCACGCCGAAAATCCATTTCGACCGCGCGACCGCCAAGGGCCGCCCTTACTACTATTTCGCCTACGGGGCCGCCTATGTGGAGGCGACCATCGACACGCTGACCGGCGAATACGCGTTCGACCGTGCGGAGCTGCTGCACGATGCCGGGCGCTCGCTCAATCCGGCCATCGATCTGGGCCAGGTCGAAGGCGGCTTCGTGCAAGGCATGGGCTGGCTCACGACCGAGGAAATCTGGTTCGACGCGAGCGGGCGTCTGCGCACGCACGCACCTTCCACCTACAAAATCCCGATCGCGCGCGATCTGCCGCGCCAGTTCCGCGCGCGCCTTTGGGCGGCGGGCGAGAACCGCGAAGATTCGATCCATCGCTCGAAGGCCGTCGGCGAACCGCCTTTGATGCTCGGCAATGCGGCGTTTTTCGCGTTGCAGGACGCGGTCGCTGCTGCGGTGCCGGGCCGCGAAGCCGTGCTGGTCGCGCCCGCCACGCCCGAGCGCGTGTTGATGACGATCGCGGCGGCGGCGGCCTCGTGACGTTGCTTCAGGTTCCCAGCGACGATTGGCTTGGCGCGTTCGCGCAAGCGCGCGCACGGGGCATCGGCACCACGCTCGTGACGATCCTCGAGACCGAGGGTTCGGCCCCGCGCGAGGGGGGTACTAAAATGCTGGTCACGCCCGACGGGCAAACCGGTTCGATCGGCGGCGGCCATCTCGAGCTCGAAGCGCTCGAAAAAGCGCGCGCCTTGCTCGCCGACGCGACAGCGCGCCCGCACATCGAGCGCTATGCGCTGGGCCCCTCGTTGGGCCAATGCTGCGGCGGATCGGTCACGCTGCTGTTCGAGCCTTTTGCGGCCGACTCCTGGCAGGTTTGGATTTTCGGGGCGGGCCATGTCGGCAAGGCGCTCGTCCATCAACTGGCGGGTTTGCCGCTGCGCGCGACGCTTGCCGATGCGCGACCCGCGCAGTTTCCCGACGCCTTGCCCGCCAACTGCACGAAGCTTGTCGAGCCCGTGCTCGAAGACGCCGTCAAGGATGTTCCGTCCGGCGCCGCGGCGCTTGTGATGACGCATAGCCACGATCTCGACCTTGCGCTCGTCGAGCGGCTCTTGCGGCGCGGCGATCTGGCCTATGTCGGGCTGATCGGCTCGGCCAGCAAACGCAAGCGATTCGAAGCACGTCTGTCGGCCAAGGGAGTCGACTGGAAAGCGCTCGTCTGCCCGATCGGCTTGGCCGACATCGACGACAAACATCCGCACGCGATCGCGATCGGCGTCGCCGCGCAGTTGCTGCAGGTGCGGGCAGCGGGGCGATCCGCCGCCCGCCCGGCGCCCGAATTGGCGGCGATCAGATCGCCGCGATAACCGCGATTTCGACGAGATATTGCGGACCGGCGAGCTTGGCTTCGACGGTCGCGCGCGCGGGCGTGTGGCCGGCCGCGACCCAGCCGTCCCAAACCGCGTTCATGTCGGCGAAGCTGCGCATGTCGGCAAGCCAGATATTGGCCGACAAAAGCTTGGTCTTGTCGCTCGCCGCCATCGCCAGCAATTCGTCGATTTGGGCCAGAATCTGCTGCGTCTGTTTCTTGACGTCGGGCACCGGGTCTGCCGCGACCTGGCCCGCGACGTAGACGGTCGAGCCATGCAGCGTGGCCTGGCTCATGCGCGGGCCGGGCTTCAGGTATTTTACGGTCATTTGCGATGCCTTTGCTTACGTGGTGCCTTCTTGGCCGCGCGTCGCCCAGCCGGTGAAATGCTGCTCGAGCAGCACCGTGACGGCATACATGACCACGCCCATCACGGCAATCACCAGCAGGCCGGCGAAAACCAAAGGCACGTCGAAGCGCGAGGAAGCCGCGATCATCAGATAGCCGATCCCCTCGTTCGAGGCGACGGTTTCGGCCACCACCGAGCCGACGAAGGCGAGCGTGATCGCGACTTTGAGCGAGGCGAAGAAATAGGGCAGCGAGCGCGGAATGCCGACCTTCCAAAGGATCTGCATTTTGCGCGCGCCCAGCGAGCGCAACACGTCGCGCATTTCGGGCTCGATCGTGGCAAGTCCGGTCGCGACGTTCACCGCGATGGGCAGGAACGCGATCATGAAGGCCGTTAATATGGCCGGAACAGCTCCGATGCCGAACCAGATTACCAGCACGGGCACCACGGCCACTTTGGGCACCGAGTTGAAGCCGATCAGCACCGGATAGAGCCCGGCATAGACCACGCGCGAAGCGCCGATCATGAGGCCGATCGCCATTCCCACCACGACCGCGATGCCGAAGCCTATCATGGTCGTGGCAAGCGTGAAGGCGGCGTTGTGCCAGATCGGGCCCCAGCGCAGCACGAGCGTGTCGTAGATGATGCTCGGGCGCGGCAGAATGAAAACCGGGATCTTGAACGCGACGCAGGCAATCTCCCAAAACAAAAACAGGCCCACCACTGTTGCGACGGGGGTCACGTAGACGATCATTTTGTCTTTGTTCATGGCGGGAGAACTCGCAAAGCCAAGAGTGCACGGACGAAGCGATCAAGCGATGCAACGGCCATTCCAGAATTCAACCCATTGATCTCCATGGATTTGCGGATCGAAACGCCTAAATTTTAGGCGGTTTAAGGGGGATTGTGCAAGGTTCTTGCGGGCGCGCGGCCACGCGGGCTAGCAAGGGTCATGCAGGTGGTCGAAATCTGGCCCGCTTTTGCGATCGCGTTCGGTTGCGGCCTTGTCGGCGCTGCTGCGATGGCGCGTCTGCGCTTGCTCGTCGATCAGCCAAATGCGCGCTCCTCGCATTCGCTGCCGACTCCGCGCGGCGGCGGCGTCGGCTTGGTCGCCGGCGCACTGGCGGGTTGCCTGTGGCTGGGGGCAGACAGCGCGTTGGTCGGGGTTGCCGCCGGCGCCCTGGTCGCGGCCGCAGCCGGGCTTGCCGACGATGCGCGCGCCCAGGGCGCCTTCGTCAAATTCGGGGCGCAGATTCTGGCGGCGATCCTCGCGATGGCGGGCGGGGCGACGTTCGGCATCGTGCATGTGCCGGGTCTCGGGCCTGTCGATCTTGGCGTATTCGCAGTGCCTGTCACGCTCCTGTGGTTCGTGGGTCTCACCAACGCCTACAATTTCATGGACGGGCTCGATTCGTTGGCCGCCGCGACGGGTGCGGTTGCGGCGCTGTTCGCGGGGCTTGCGCTCGCGATCGACGGGCACCATGCGCTAGCCGGGTTGGCCGTGGTGCTCGCTGCGGCGTGCTTGGGCTTTCTGCCGCTCAATTGGCCCCGCGCGCGCGTGTTCATGGGCGACGTGGGTTCGCAGTTTCTGGGTTTTTCCTTCGCAGGCTTGGGCGTGCTGGCTGCCAATGCGGACGCGAGCGGCCGGCTTTTTTGGCTCGTACCGCTGCTGCTGATGCATTTCCTGTTCGACACGCTGCTGACCGCCGCGCGCCGGGCGGCGGCGGGCGAAAACGTGCTCGCCGCCCATCGCGGGCACCTCTACCAGATATTGAACCAGTCCGGCGTGTCGCACGGGCGCGTATCGGCCTTGCTCGCTTGTTTTGCCGTCGCACAAGGGGTTGCGGCGCTCTATCTTGCGAGCAGCGTGGCCGCAGCGCTGCTGGCATCGTTTGCGCTGCAGCTGGCTTACGCGCGCTTCGTGTTCAGCCGTGCGACGGGGCGAATGCCGTAGGCCGCATGCGTTCGACCGCGCGCGCGAGCGCCAGAATGTCTTCTTCGCGATGGCGGCGGCCGACGATCTGCAGGCCCACCGGCAGCTTCGCCGCCGTCATGCCGCAGGGCACTGCGATCGCGGGCAAGCCCACCATCGACACGAGGAAAGTGGGCGCCACCCAATCGATGTAGCTCGTGAGTTTTTTGCCCGCGATCGTCTCGGGATAGTTCTGCTCGACCGGGAAGGGGGCGACCGGCGAACACGGGCAGCATACGGCGTCGTAGGTCTCCAGGAGATCGGCCCAGATATGCACCATGCGCGCGCGCGCATGTTCGCCTGCCGCGATGTCCGTGGGACTTTGCGCCAGACCGCGGCGGATATTGCCCGCGAGGTTCGGGTTGAAGCGCTCGACCAGATGCAGACGGTCGAGATGCGAATGCACCATCCATTGGCCGCGCAGCTGCAGAAACGCCTCGCGCCCGAAGGCGAGATCCATGTCGGCCTGCTCGACGCGGGCTCCCCACGTTCCGAGCTGGTAGGAGGCCGCCTTGCACAAGGCTTCGACTTCCGGATCGACGCCGATGCGCGCGAAATCGGCGACGTAGGCCACGCGCATGCCCGCGACGCTCCCTTCCACGGCGGCGGCAAAATCGCGGCTGCCGAGGGGCACGCTGCGCGCATCGCGCGGGCTTTGCCCGGCAAGCGCCTGCAGCAGCAACGCGCAGTCGGCGACGTTGCGCGCCATGGGTCCTGCGACCGACAGCATGTCGAACGCGCGTGCGGTCGGATAGACGGGAACCAAGCCCGGCGTCGGCCGCAGGCCGACCACGCCGCAGAACGAGGCGGGCGTGCGCAGGCTGCCGCCGAGATCCGAGCCGTCGCTCAATGCTATCATGCGGGCGGCAAGGGCGGCGGCCCCGCCGCCGGTCGAGCCCGAGGCCGACATCTGCGGATTCCACGGGTTGCGCGTGGCGCCGAACAGGGCGTTTACGGTGTTGGCGCCGGCCGCATATTCGGGCGTGTTGGTTTTGCCCACGATCACGCCGCCCGCGTCCTTGATGCGCGCGATCATGATGTGGTCTTGCGTCGGCACATTGTCCGCCATCGTCGGCGAGCCGTAGGTCGTGCGTATGCCGGCCGTCTGGTGCACGTCTTTGATGCCGACGGGAATACCCGCAAGCGAGCCGGGATCGATGCCGGCGGCTACTTTTGCATCGACCGCCGCCGCCGCTGCGCGCGCTTTGTCTTCGGCCAGCGTGCAGATCGCGTTCAGCGTCGGGTTCTCGGTCGCGATGCGCGCCAGATGCGCGTCGAGTACCGCCATCGCCGTCAAGGCGCCGGATTTGACGCGGGCGGCGATGTCGCCTGCGGACAGGCTGACGATCCAGGATGCGGACATGCGGGCGGCCTCGCTTTGCTCGTTACGGTAAAGACGGGCGTGCGGCTTGCTCGCCTCGGACAGTTCCCGTACCTTCCGGCCATGCCCGATTCAAGTGCCGTTTTGCCCGCCCCGCTTTCGCAAGGCTGGCATTCTTCGACTTGCCCGCACGATTGCCCCAGCGTGTGCGCGCTGGAGGTCGAGCTGTTGGCCGAAGGGCGCATCGGCAAGGTGCGCGGGGCCCGCGCCAACGACTACACGGCCGGCGTCGTGTGCGCGAAAGTCGCGCGCTATGCAGAACGCCAGCACCATCCGGACCGGCTCTCGCAGCCTTTGCGCCGCATCGGCCCCAAAGGCTGCGGCCGCGACGGATTCGCGCCGATCGCCTGGGACGAAGCGCTCGACGAAACCGCCGATCGCCTGAAAGCGGCTGCGGCCAGATACGGGTCCGAGACGGTGTGGCCCTATTTCTACGCCGGCACCATGGGCCTTGTGCAGCGCGACGGAATCGAGCGTCTGCGCCACACGATGGGCTATTCGCGCCAGAATTCCACCTTCTGCATCACGCTGCCCGATGCGGGCTGGAAAGCGGGGGCAGGGGTCAAGCGCGGCGTGGATGCGCGCGAAATCGCCGACAGCGACCTTGTTGTCGTGTGGGGCGGCAATCCGGTTTCGACGCAAGTCAACGTGATGACGCATATCTCGCGCGCGCGCAAAGAGCGCGGCGCCAAGCTCGTCGTCGTCGATGCGTACATGACTGGGACGGCGCAGCAGGCCGATTTGGCCCTCATCGTGCGGCCCGGCACGGATGCGGCGTTGGCGCTGGGCGTCATGCATTTGCTGTTCGCCGAGGGTTTCGCCGACCGTGCCTACATGGCCCGATACACGAAGGGTGCCGCCGCGCTCGAGGCGCATGTCGCGGCCAAGACGCCGGAATGGGCGGCCGCGATCTGCGGTGTGCCGGCCGACGCGATCCGCGAATTCGCGCGGCTGTTCGGGCGCACCAAACGCAGCTACATGCGCATGGGCTACGGCTTTGCGCGCCACCGCAACGGCGCGTCTTCGATGCATGCGGCAAGCTCGCTTGCGGCCGTAACGGGGGCGTGGGCGCATCGCGGCGGCGGGGCGATGTACGGGCAATCGGGCCTGTACAAGCTCGACAAGACGATGATCGAAGGGCTTGACCGGCTCGATCCGAACGTGCGCGTGCTCGACCAAAGCCGCATCGGGGCCGTGCTGACGGGCGAGGCCGCCGATCTTGGCTCGGGCCCGCCGGTGACGGCGTTGCTCGTGCAGAACACCAATCCGATGAACGTCGCCCCCGACCTTGCCAAGGTGCGCGCAGGCTTCGCGCGCGACGATCTTTTCGTGTGCGTGCACGAGCAGTTTTTGACCGACACGGCCCGACAGGCCGATATCGTGCTGCCGGCCACGACGTTTCTCGAGCACGACGATCTCTACATGGCGAGCGGCCACACCTACTTGCAAGTCGCGCGCAGAATCCTGGAGCCCTACGCGCAATGCCGGTCCAACCATTGGTTGCTGCAGCAATTGGCCAAGCGCCTGGGCGCGGCACATCCCGGTTTCGACATGACGGAATGGGAACTCGTCGACTGGACGCTGAAGGCCTCCGGCCATCCGGGGGCAGCCGAGATCCATGCCAAGCGCTGGCACGATTGCGCGCCCGCGTTCGAAACCGGGCATTTCCTCGACGGCTTCGGGCACGCGGACGGCAAATGGCATTTCACCGCCGATTGGGCCGCGATCGGCCCGCAATGGGCCGATATGCCGAGCCTGCCCGACCAGATGGGTTTCGACGCGCCGACGGCCGAAAAACCGTTCCGGCTCGTGGCCGCACCGGCGCGCAGTTTCCTGAATTCGACCTTCACCGAGACGCCGGGCAGTCGCGCGCGCGAGGAAGCGCCCGCAGCCTTGATCCACCCTGCCGATCTCGCCGAAATCGGCGTGGCGGACGGTGCTGACGTGCGCCTCGGCAACGCACGCGCGAGTTTGCGCGTGGCGGCCAAAGCTTTCGACGGGGTCGCGCGCGGCACGGTCGTCGTCGAAAGCATCTGGCCAAACGACGCTTATGCCGAAGGGCTCGGCATCAACGCGCTGACGGCCGCCGATCCGGGCTTCCCCGCCGGTGGCGCCGTGTTCCACGACACCGCCATTTGGGTAAGGCCCGCTTGAGCGGCGATGATGCCGCGCCGCGTTCGCGCATGTCGGTCCGAGCGCCCAATTTGGAAGCTGCGCTTGCCGAATTTTTCGCCGCCTCTTTGCATGCCGGGATCGGCCGTTCCGTGTCGTTCGGGCGCATCGGCGCCGACGTTTGCTGCAAGCGCCGTCGCGCGTGCCGCCTTTGGCGCGATTGGCATGGAAACTGCTTGAACGAGACCGTTCTCGCAGGATTTGCGCCCCGTGCCCATACTTGGACACCGCGCTTCTTGGCGGACAGGTTTCTCCCCAACTTTGGGCCGACGCTTTTTGCGTCGGCCTTTTTCTTTTTTGCCGCGCGCGGCGCCCCGTGCAACGGCAGGATGAAGGGCAGCGCGGTTTCCCTCAAATAATGCTTGTGCGGCGGGCCGTCGTCGGGGCAAATCTCGCGCGTTTTCCACATTCTCCCTTTTTTGCGGATGGACCCCGAGCATGGCCGACGTTGCTGCGTTTCTGAAACTCACCTATGCGGGCGCGAACAAGATGCTGGCCGCCGCCGTCGCCAAAGCCGATTCGATGGGCGTGCCGCAATGCGTCGCCATCGTCGACAATGGCGGCAATCTGCTGGCTTTTGCGCGCATGGACGGCGCCAAGCCCCTGTCGGTCGATTCCGCCACGCGCAAGGCGATCTCGGCGGCGTCGAGCCGCGCACCTACCGGCGGCATGGCCGAGGGTCTCGATATTCGCCTCGCCATCGCGACGCAAGGCAAGCTGCTCAACGTCAAAGGCGGTCTGCCGATCGTCGTCGACGGCCACACGATCGGCGGCATCGGCGTGGGTTCGGGCACGGGCGACCAGGATCTCGAAGTCGCCAAGGCCGGCGTTGCGGCGCTCGCGGGCGCGAAGACGGATTTCTGATCAAACCTCGGCGGGCCGCAGGCGCTGCATCAGCAGCACGGCGGCTCCGAGACCGAGCCCGGCCAAATCGGTCGCAAGGCTCGGATAGACGATGCAGGCGGCACCCGCCAGCAGCATTGCTTTCTCGAGCGTCGTGCAGCGCCGCAGGAAAAAGCCGTGCAGGCCGCCCGCCAGCATCGCGATTCCGAGCGACGCCATGGCGAAACCGCGCACGATGTCGGTCCAGTCGCCGATCATCAGCAGGGCCGGTTCGTAGACGAACATGAACGGCACCACGAAACCCGCCGCTCCGATCTTCACCGCTGCCCAGCCCGACGACCAAAGATCCGATTTCGCGAGGCTGGCGGCCGCGAACACCGCAAGGGCCACGGGCGGCGTGATCGCCGACAGAATGGCGAAGTAGAACGCGAACATGTGCGCGGCCGGTTCGACCACCCCGAGCTTCATGATCGCAGGCACCAGCAGCGACACCATGATGATGTAGGCGGGCGTGGTCGGCATGCCCATGCCGAGCACGATGCCCGCTATCGCGGTCACCACAAGGGCCAGCAGCAGCGTGTTCTGGGCGAGCACCAGCACCCATTGCGTGAACTGGATGCCGATGCCCGTCAGCGCGATGACGCCGATCACGATGCCGGCACACGCGCACGCCATCGCGACCGAAAGCGCGTTTTTGGCGCCGTCGATAAGGGCATCGAGCACATGCCACCAGGTAAGGCCTTCGCGCGTGTTTTTGCGCATGAGCGCCACGGGGAAGCAAAGCAGAGTGCCGACCAACGCCGCGAGCGGCGAGGAGTATCCCGAAAACATCATGGCCAAAATGGCCAGGACCGGAATGAACAAATGGCCGCGCGCGCGCATCACGTCGCCCAGGCGCGGCGTTTCGGCCGCGCTCAATCCCTTGAGCCCGTCGCGCTTGGCCTCGAAATGGACGGCTCCGAAACACGCGACGTAATAGAGGATCGACGGGATCAGCGCCCACAGCGTGACCTGGAAATAGGTGGTCTGCAGATATTCGGCCATCACGAAGGCCGCTGCCCCCATGATCGGCGGCATGATCTGGCCGCCGGTCGACGCAACGGCCTCGATGCCGGCCGCGAAATGCGGCTTGAAGCCCGTGCGCTTCATGAGCGGGATCGTGATCGGCCCGTCGACCATCACGTTGGCGACGGCCGAGCCGGAGATCGTGCCGAACAGCGACGACGACACGACCGAAACCTTGCCGGGCCCGCCTGCTTGGCGCCCGGTCAAGGCGAGGGCGAAATCCATGAAAAGCTGGCCCGTGCCCGTGCGCTCCATGAAGGAGCCGAACAGCACGAACACGAGCACGAACGCCGCCGATACGCCCAAGGTCGAGCCGAAAATTCCTTCGGTCGTGAGATACGTCTGGTCGAGAAACGCGTCGAGCGAGATGTTCGTGAATGCGAAGCAATAGCCCATGAACGCCATCGCCGTGATCGGCAATGCCCAGCCGATAACGCGGCGCGTGGCTTCCATGACCAGCACGATCGCCAGCACCGCCATCGCTTTGTCCGTCGCCGTCGGATCGTCGATATACGGGATGCGGTTGACGAGATAGCTGTAATTGACCCACAGATAGCCGATGAAAACGACGCTGGCGGCGATGCACAGCCAGTCGAGCAATCCCGGCGTCTTTTCGTCGTTCTTGGCTGCGAGCGGATAGAGCAGAAAGACGAGCACCATCGCGAACATCAGGTGCCCGCCGCGGAAGAACAGGGCCTCGGGCGGCGCCGCGACGATCACCCACATGTGCCACAGCGACATGGAAGCGCCGACGGCGCCGACCAGCAGCGCCACCGCGCGCGCGTAACCCATCTTCCGCATTTCGCCTCGGCCGATCCGGCCGGCTCGGCCTACATGCGCACGCCGGCCTCGCGATAGAAGCGCACCGCACCCGGATGGAAACGCACGCCGATGTCCTCGGCCATCATCGCGGGCGTGACGTTCTCCATCGCCTTGTTGACGGCCGACAGGTCGCGCATGTTGGACGCGATCGCGCGCAGCATCGTGTAGACGCGTTCCTCCGGCAGTTTGCACGACACGATCAGATGCGCCGCATAGCCGATCTGGGTGGCGGCCTGGGTCTGGCCCGGATAGGTGTTGGCGGGCAGGGTCACGGCCGTGTAGCCCGAATTGATTTTGCGCATCGGCTCGACCGCGTCTTTGAGATCGATCACGCGGATTTTGCGCGACGTGGCCAGATCCATGACCGAAGAGGCCGGGATGGTCGTCCCGAGCGTGAAGGCCTGCGCGTGGCCGTCTTTGAGCAGCGACACGGCGTCGTTGTAGGAGGGCAGGAAGTTGGTGCGCATGTCGGCGTAGCTCAGGCCCGCCACGCGCAAGATGTGCTGCGTGATGATTTCGGCCGTGTTGCCGCGCGTCTGCACGGCGATTGACTTGCCTTTGAGGTCTTTCAGGCTGCCGATGCCCGAGTCGTCGTTGACCACGACCTGGAAATACTGCGGATAGAGCGAAGCGAGCTGGCAGACATTCGTGGTCTTGCGCGGGTAGGGCTCGGCCCCGTTCACGCCGTCCACGGTCGAAATCGAGTTGCCGAAGCCGATTTCGGCCTTGTCCTCGTCGATGCCGCGCACGTTGGCGATGCCAGCACCCGGCAGCGTCTGGATCGCCAGGCCCGGAATCGCGTTTTCCCAGAGGTTTTTGAGCGCGCCGCCGAGCGGGACCCACACCCCGCCCTGCGGGCCGGTCATCAGGCGGTAGCTGTTGGGTGTTTGGGCGGAAGCGGCAGTCGCGCAGAGCAGAACGCCGACACTGACGGCCAGCGGAACCAAGCGGCGGATCATCGCGTTTCTCCCTTGTTCGTTTTGGGCCCTTTTGCAGGGCTCTGCGAACAAGTGAACACGATAATCCCGCCGTGCGTCAATGAATCTCCGGATCGGGGACGGGGGCGGTGCCGCGCAGGAAGTCGAAATCGCAGCCTTCGTCGGCCTGCGTCACGTGGCGGTGGTGCATCCAGCCGTAGCCGCGCGGATAATGCTCGGCAGGCGCCTTCCACGCCGCTTTGCGCGCCGCCATTTCCGCCGCCGAAATCTCCAGATCGAGCCTGCGCGCGGGCACGTCGAGCGAAACGATGTCGCCGTCTTTGACGAGCGCCAACGGCCCGCCCAACGCCGACTCGGGGGCCACATGCAGCACGCACGCCCCGTAGCTGGTGCCGCTCATGCGCGCGTCGGAAATGCGCACCATGTCGCGCACGCCCGCTTCGAGCAGCTTTTTCGGGATCGGCAATTGGCCCCACTCGGGCATGCCGGGCGCACCCAGCGGCCCGGCACTTTGCAGGATCAACACCGAATCTTTGGTCGCCCCCAGATCGGGATCGTCGATGCGCGCGGCCATGTCGTTGTAGTCCTTGAACACGATGGCGGGCCCGCGATGCTTGAGCAGATGCGGCTCGGCCGCCGGCGGTTTTATGACCGCACCGTTCGGCGCGAGGCTGCCGCGCAGAACCGCGATGCCGCCTTCGGGGGCCGCCGGGTTGGCGAGCGTGCGGATCACGTCGTCGTTGTAGATCTGCGCGCCCGCGATGTTCTCGCCCAGCGTTTTGCCGTTGGCCGTGATGCAGTCTTTGTGCAGGAATTTGTCGAGCTGAGCGAGCAGCGCGGGCAGTCCGCCCGCATAGTAGAAATCCTCCATCAGATATTTGCCGCTTGGCCGCAGATTGGATAGCACCGGCACCCGCTTGGCCAACGCGTCGAACTTGTCGAGATCGAGGGCCGCCCCGATGCGCCCGGCCATCGCGATCAGGTGGATGATCGAGTTGGTGGAACCGGCAAGGGCGGTCACGGTCGTCACGGCGTTTTCGAACGCTGCGGTCGTCATGATGTCGCTGGGTTTCAAATCTTCCCACACCATCTCGACGATGCGCCGCCCGCACGCGGCCGACATGCGCGGATGGTTGGAGTCCGCGGCTGGGATCGAGCCAGCACCCGGAAACGTCATGCCGAGCGCTTCGGCCGCCGACGCCATGGTCGAGGCCGTGCCCATCGTCATGCAGGTGCCGAACGAGCGCGCAATGCCGTCTTCGATTTCGACCCAGGCTTTGTCGTCGATATTGCCCGCGCGCTTTTCGGCCCAGTATTTCCAGACGTCCGAGCCCGAGCCCAGCGTCTTGCCGTGCCAATTGCCGCGCAGCATCGGCCCTGCGGGCAGGAAGATTGCCGGCAGGTTCATCGATGCGGCCCCCATCAGCATCGCAGGCACGGTCTTGTCGCAACCGCCCATCAGCACCACGCCGTCGACCGGATTGGCGCGCAGCAATTCCTCGACGTCCATCGACAGAAGATTGCGGTAGAGCATCGTCGTGGGCTTCATGAACGGCTCGCCCAGCGACATGGCCGGCATCTCCAAGGGAAAGCCGCCGGCCTGGTAGATGCCGCGCTTCACGTCTTCGACGCGGGATTTGAAATGGTGGTGGCAGGGATTGGCGTCGCTGAACGTGTTGACGATCGCGATGACCGGTTTGCCCGCATAGTCTTCGGCCGAAAAGCCCATCTGCTTTGTGCGCGAGCGATGCCCGAAGGAACGCATATCCTGCGCGCCGTACCAGCGATGCGAACGCAGTTCTTCCGGCTTTTTCTTGTTGACGGCCATCTTGTTTCTCCCAACCCTCGTTGACGGGCAGAATGCGACGCCCTCTCCCGCCGCGTCAATCGATCCGGTAGAAAGAAGCCATGAAAAATCTGCGAATCGACTCCGACCGACTGTGGCAAAGCCTGATGGAAATGGCGCGCCTCGGCGCCACGCCAAAGGGCGGGGTGTGCCGCTTGGCGCTCACCGATCTCGACCGGCAAGGGCGCGATCTTTTCGCGCAATGGGCCAAATCCGTCGGCTGCACGGTCGAGATCGACCGCGTGGGCAACATGTTCGCGCGCCGATCCGGCAAGCGCGCCGATCTGCCCGCCGTGATGACCGGCAGCCATCTCGACACGCAGCCCACCGGCGGGCGTTTCGACGGCGTGTACGGGGTGCTCGCAGGCCTCGAAGTGCTGCGCACGCTGGCGGATGCGAAGATCGAAACCGACCGCGCCATCGAAGTGGCCGTGTGGACCAACGAGGAAGGCTCGCGCTTTTCGCCGGCCATGATGGGCTCGGGCGTCTATGCGGGCGTGTTCGCCCAAGACGAGGTCGACGCCAAGCGGGATATCGACGGCGTATCTTTCGCCCAAGCGCTCGACCGCATCGGCTATCGCGGGCAAGCGCCTGTCGGCGGGCGCGCCACGGCCGCGTATTTCGAGGCGCATATCGAACAAGGGCCGATCCTCGAGGCCGAGAAGAAGACCATCGGCATCGTCACGGGCGCCCAAGGCCAGCGCTGGTACGAGGTCACGGTCGTGGGCCAGGAGGCGCATGCCGGGCCCACGCCGATGCGGCGGCGCAAGGATGCGCTCGTCGGGGCCGCGCGCATGATCGAGGCCGTCAACGCGATCGGCCTCGAATTCCAGCCTTATGCCTGCGCCACGGTCGGCTTCATCCAGTCTTCCCCCAACAGTCGCAACACGATTCCGGGCCGCGTGTTTTTCACGGTCGATTTCCGCCATCCGGACGATGCGCGCCTGTCGGGCATGGATGCCGCGCTGAAAGAACGTTGTGCGGCGATCGCGGCCGCTGCCGGGCTCGAACTCGAGATCAAGGATTTCTGGTATTTCCCGCCCACGCCGTTCGCGCCGGTTTTGGTCGATGCCGTGCGCCAAGGGGCGGCGACCTTCGACTATCCGGCGATGGAAATCGTGTCGGGTGCGGGGCACGACGCGGTTTACATGGCGCGCGTGGCGCCCACCGCGATGATCTTCGTGCCGTGCGTCGATGGCATCAGCCACAACGAGGTCGAGGACGCCAAACCGGAAGATCTCGCCGCGGGCTGCAACGTGCTTCTGCACGCGATCCTCGACGCGGCGAAGGCCTGATTGTCGTCCGACGCCTACAGCCTGCTGCGCGAGGGCGAGGCTTGCGTGAAGCGCCGCGATTTTGCAGCCGCGCGCGCGCTGCTCGCGAAGGCCGCCGACCTCGCGCCGTCAATCGCACCCATCCATTCGCTGCTCGGGCGCGCCTTGCACGGGCTCGGCGATGCGGCTGCGGCGGCTGCATCCTACCGGCGCGCTCTCGATCTCAGCCCGCGTGCGGGCAACGTGGAGCGGCGCCTGGGAAATGCATTGCTCGATCTCGAACGGCCGGCCGAGGCCGCTGCGGCCTTCGCGCGCGCGGCGGAGTTCGGGCCCCGCGACGGTGGGGCGTGGTACGGGCTCGGGACCGCGCGCGCCGAATGCGACGACGTCGCGGGAGCCGCCGCGGCGTTCGCGCGCTGGGGCGAATTGCCGAACCCGCCGGGCGTCGATCCGCATCTCCGGTTTTCGGCGATCGCAGGCCAGATCCGGCTCGACGACGCTTTCTTCGCAAGCCTGCCCTCCGCAGCAGGCGAAGCCCCCGAAGGAAGCTATGCAGGCGGCGATGCGCCGATCTTTTTCGCGGCCGCCGATGCTGGCTATGCCGCGCGTTTCGTCGATCTCCTTGCGGGCAATCTCGCGGCCCAAGCGCCCGGCATCGCACTGCATCTGCACATCGTGAATTCCACGCCCGAATCCGAAGCGCGCCTTACGCGCGTGCGCGATCTCACGCAAGGCCATCTCGATCTTGCGATCACGCGCGAGACGGCCGATGTGGCGCGCTTCGCGCCTGCCGACGGCGATCCCTTCTACGCCGCGAAAACCTACTATTCCTGCGCGCGTTTCCTCGCATTGCCGCATCTGATGCGCCGCTACCGGCGGCCCATTCTGGTGTGCGACATCGATTTGGCGCCGACGCGCGATCCGCGCGCCTGGCTCGACGATCTCGCCGCCGTCGATGCCGGGGCCAACGTCAAAATCCGCTACGATTTCGCGAACCGCCTGCTCGCGACCTTGGTCTATTTCGGCGATACCCCAGCCGCTTTGCGCTACGCCGATCTGGTGGCGGGCTATTGCCGCCATTTCCTCGAAGCGCGCAAGGCGACTTGGACGATCGACCAGGTGGCCTTGCATGCGGTGTGGCTCCATATGCGCCGCAACGGAATGTGGCAGAGCTTCCGCGAATTCGCGCCCGACACGATGAACTGGATGGACGACGCCTTTTCGCCCGAGGAGGCGGCCAAACGGTTTTTGTTCGTATCGCTCTATTCGAGCGTGCCGAAAATCTGAGCGCTCACAGCCCCAGATAGGCTTGGCGCACGCGGTCGTCGGCGAGGAGTTCGGCGCCCGTGCCTTCGAGCACGATGCGGCCGTTCTCGAGAACGTAGGCGCGGTCGGCGAGCTTGAGCGACACCGCGACGTTCTGCTCGACGAGCACGACCGTGAGCCCTTCGCTGCCGAGCTGGCGGATCGCGCGGAGCATTTCGCCGACTACGGCGGGCGCGAGGCCCAGCGACGGCTCGTCGAACATCACGAGGCTCGGCTCGCCCATCAGGCAGCGGCCGATGGCGAGCATCTGCTGTTCGCCGCCGGACAAAGTGCCCGCCGCCTGGCGCTCGCGCTGCGCAAGCTTCGGGAAGAGGGCCAGCACGCGCTCGAGATTGGCATGGCGTTTGGATTTTGCGCGCTTCAGCATGGCGCCGGTTTCGAGATTTTCGCGCACCGTGAGCGTGGGAAAAATCTGGCGGCCCTCGGCGACCTGGCCGATCCCGAGTTCGCAGACCTTGTGGCTGGGCCAGCCCGCAATGTCCTGTCCCTCCCACAAAATGCGCCCGCGCGCGGGTTTGTGGAGGCCCGCAATCGTGCGGATCAGCGATGTTTTGCCGGCCCCGTTGGCGCCCACGATCGCGACCACGCTGCGCGCTTGGACATCGAGCGACACTTGGTCGAGCGCCTGCGCATCGCCGTGGAACAGATCGAGCGTTTCGACGCGCAGCATCATTCGAGCGCTTCGGCCCCCAGATAGCATTCGAGCACCAGCGGATCGCGGACGACCGAAGCGGGTTCGCCCTCGGCGATCGCCGCCCCGTGATGGAGCACGAGGATGCGCTCGGCGAGAGCCATCACCGCGCGCATCACATGCTCGATCAGCAGCACGGTGAGGCCGCTTTCGGCCGCGAGCGCTTTGAGGATCGATACGATTCGGTCGGTTTCGGTCGGCCGCAGCCCCGCCATCACCTCGTCGAGCAGCAGGAGCTTGGGCTCGGTTGCCAGCGCTCGCGCCATTTCGAGGCGCTTGCGGTCGGGCAGGGTGAGGCTTGCCGCGAGCTGGCGGCGTTTGTCCCAAAGATCGAGGCGGCGCAGCGTTTCGCCCGCCGCAAGCTCCGCGTCGGCCGCATCGCGATGGCGCAGCAGTGCGCCGATCTTGGCGTTTTCGAGTACGCTCAATCCCGGAAACGGCCGCACGATCTGGAAGGTGCGCGCGATGCCGGCTTGGCAGATTTTTTCGGGCGCCAGGCCCGCGATCGGCTTGCCTTCGAAGGCGATGCTTCCCTGGTCGGGCGCGTAGACGCCCGCGAGCAGATTGAACAAGGTCGTTTTGCCCGCCCCGTTCGGCCCGATGATCGCGTAGATCGCCCCTTGCTCGACGCCGAACGAAACGTCGTCGACGGCCACGAGGCCGCGAAAGCGTTTCGTGACGTTCGCGACTTCGAGGAAGCGGCTCACGGCGTTTCGAGTCCGAGTTTGCGCCGCAGCCACGGCCACACGCCCGACGGCGCCACCCAGACGATCGCCATCAGCGCGATGCCGTAGAACACGGCTTTGGTGCCCGGCGCGCTCAAGCCCGCTTCTTCGGTGGCCGCGATCAGCCCTTCGCCGAGCGGGGTGAGGATGAAGGCCCCGAGGATCGGGCCGATCAACGTGCCGAGGCCGCCCACGATGGGTGCCAGGATCATCTCGATCGAGCGCGACATGTCGAAGATCTGCGCCGGAAAAAGATTGTTGTAGTAGAAGGCGTAGAACGTGCCGCCGACCGAAGCCATGGCCGAGGAGACCAGCACGGCCTTCATCTTGACCGCGAACGCGTCGATGCCGAGCGCGCGGGCCGCCGCTTCGTCTTCGCGCACGGCGAGCCAATAGTGCCCGAGGCGCGAGGCCCGCAAGGCCGCGCACAGCCACAAGGCGCCCAGCATCAGCGCCAAGGCGAGATAGTAGAAAAGCAGCGGCCCGCCGCGCAGGTTCCACCATTGGTTCGCCTGTTCGGCGCGCACGGCCAAAAACAGACCGCCCGCCCGGCCCGTCCAGTCCATATGGTCGAAGGCGATGCGCGTGAACTCGGCGAACGCGATCGTGAGCAGCGCGAAATAGACGCCCGCAATGCCGAAGCGAAAGCCGAGCCAGCCGATCGCCGCGCCGAACGCCATCGCGACCGCGAGACCCGCGAACATGCCCGCCCACGGGCCGACGCCGAACTTGGTCCACAAGGCCGCCGCGACATAGGCGCCCAACCCCACATAGAGCGAATGGCCCAGCGAAAGCTGGCCCGCGAAGCCCATCATGATGTTCCAGGCTTGGCCCAGATAGGCGAAGTAGAAGATCAGGATCAGCACCGACACGAGATAGCGGTCGGCAAAAAGAGGTGCGGCCGCAAGGGCCGCGACGAACAGCGCCAAGAGCAGCTTGGCGCGGCCGTTGAGCGACGCGAAAACGCTCATTGCTTGCGGCCCAGCAGCCCTTGCGGGCGCAGCGCCAGGATCGCGATCAGGATCGCGAAGCTGAACATGCTCTTGGCCGACGGGGCCACGAGGAACGACGCAAACGCCTCCGACACGCCGATCAGAACGCCGCCCGCCAAAGCGCCCGCCATCGAGCCCATGCCGCCGACGATCACGATCGTGAAGGCGAGCAGCGTGAAAGCGGGGGCGAGCATCGGCGTGGCGTCGGCCAGCACCACCATCAAGGCGCCGGCCGCGCCCACGCACGCCATGCCGAGCCCGAAAGTGAGCGCGTAGAGATGCTTGACGTCGAGCCCCACGATCGCGGCGCCGAGCAGATTGTCCGCGCACGCGCGGATCGCCATGCCGGTGCGGCTCCAGCGGAAAAACGCGAACAGGCACGCGGCCACGACCAAAGCGGCGGCGGCCGCGTAGACGCGCACCTTGTCGACCAGCACGTTCGCCACTTCGTAGCTGTCGAAGCCGTAGGGCAGGTTGGCATGCCGCGTGTCGGGGCCGAACAGCATCAGGAGGCCGTTCACGAGCACGATCGCGAGGCCCACGAGCAGGATGAACTGCTCGTGCTCCGGCCGGCCCACGAACGGATTGATGAGATGGCGCTGCAGCAGATAGCCAAGGCCGAAAAAGCCGAGCCCGATCGGCAGCATCGCGAGGATCGGATCGAGGCCGAACGTCGCGAAGCCGAGAAACGCCAGATACATCGCCACGACCGCGAATTCGCCGTGCGCGAAATTGACCACGCGCACGACGCCGAAAATGACCGACAGGCCGAGCGCCATCAGCCCGTACACGAGCCCGGTCAGAACGCCCTGGACCGCGACCGTGGCGTAGAAATCGAACGGCATCGCCGCCTGCCGATTTTTTACGCGCGGCCCTGCCAGCCCGGCATCGGCAGCACGGGCGCCGTCGTGGCGGCGTCTTCGGGCAGCACCACCACCGGCGTGCGGCCGCGATTCTGCACGCAGGCCGATCCGATGTTGGGGTTCTGGCCTTTTTCGTCGAAGCGGATCGGCCCGCCGATCATCACGTGCTCGGCGAGGTTCGTGGCGCGGATCGCTTCCATGAGCGGCGCGCCGCTTGTCGTGCCTGCGCGCTTGAACGCGTCGGCCGCGATCAGCAGGGCTTCGAAAGTGAAGCCTGCATTGAAGCCGTCGGCCGCGAAGCGGTTGCCGGGGTTGGTCGCGGCGAACGCGCGCTCGAGGGCCTGCGTCATCGCGGATTTCGGATTGACCCACGGCAGGTTCGAGACGTGGAAATCGGCGAGCGGCCCGAGGGCCTGGTAGAATTCCTCGTCGTACATGCCGGGGCTGCCGGGCGACACGATGCCCATCGGCTCGAAGCGCTGGCGCACCATGTCGCGCACGAGCTTGATGGCGTCCGACGCGCGCGTGACGACCAGCACCAGATCGGGGCGCAGGCTGCGCAGGCGCGTGACCTCGACCGACAGATCCTGCGCGCGCGGATCGTAGGCGATGCTCTCCACGAGATCGAACGGCATGTTCGTGCGCGGGAAGATCGCGTCCATCGCGTTGCGCTGCGCCTGGCCGAACGTGTCGTTCGCGTGCAGGAACACGGCGCGCTTGGGATCGATCTTCGTCGCCGCGATCAGGCTGTTGATGAGCCGCAAGCCGTTGGTCACGAGCTGCGGGCCCGTCTGGAAATTGCGCACCAGGAACTTGAGGCCCTGCTCGGTGACCGGCGGGGCGGCCGCGATATTGACCACGAACGGCACCTGGCGCTGTTCGCACACCTGCGCGATCGCCAGCGTGTGGCCGCTGTCGAAAGCGCCGACCAAGACATGCGCGCCGTCGTTGATCAGGCGCTCGGCCTGGGTGCGCGCGATGTCGGCGTTCGATTCCGTGTCGACATGCACGAGTTCCACCCGGTAGCCGAGTTCGGCGAGCACGCGAGGTGCCGCCAAAGCGCCGCGATGGCAGCTCTGGCCTGCCTGGGCCAGCAGGCCCGAGCGCGGCAGAAGCACGCCGATGCGCAAGGCTCCGGCCTGCGCCGACACGAGCGACGGGGCGGCCATTGCGGCCGAGCCCGCGGCAGCCCCGGCCAATACGGCACGGCGCGAAACGCTTGTTTTGAGTGTCATTGGGGCGGCCTCCCGGCGCATCTGCAGATCGACGTTCGAGCCCGAATGAAGCCCGCAACGCGCCCAAGCGTCAAGCGCGGCGGCACGCCCGACAATAGGTTACATCACGCGACGATCCGCGACGGTAGCCTATTTATCCCATTGATTTTCCACCGATGTAACCGCCGCGAAGATTTTGCGTTACGTGCACAGAAGCGCGCATTTATGGGGATTTTCCCCAAATCGTTCTTCACCTGTCAAACAGCGCCCGCCGGATTCGGCATTGGCAAAAATAGAGCATATTCCTAGAGAAAAAACAAGCTGCCGTGCCCGCTGGCACCGGCGCTTTTGCTCACCCCACCGTTTCCGCCGTGAGGTCCATTTTGATGGCGTAGCGCGTGAGGTCGGCGCGCGCCACCGAGCGGCCGAACACGACCGGGCAGTCGTTTTTGTCGTAGACGATGAGGCTAAATGTACCGACTCTTGGGATCACGCATTTCCAAGCTGTAGTTCAGACGCTTCAACAATATCCTTCTCCATAAAGAATTTTTCTTTTTCAAGAAAATCAGCCATTACCAATAGAAGCTCACCCATCAGACCAATGGCGTTGCTGTGAAGTCCAACAGCGAACTGGACGATCTCGGAAGCGTCTTTGCTTGGAAACGAAAGGATGGCGTCCCCATGTGCGCACTCATTTCGCTGCCGAACTAGGTCTCTTAATTTTGGGTAGTATAGCTTTAGTGAAATGTCGTGAATGCCGAGCATCTCAAGTAGCTTAGAAAAGGCATCTGGATTTAGATTTGTTTTTTGAAAGAGTGCATCGGCTTCGGGTAACCCGATTTCAGAGCTGGCTCGGTTTGTTTGAACAGTTTTCCGGGTTTTATAAGTGGAGTCTCTGCCGGGTTTAGGCGGCCGCGAGAAGCGGCTGCCGGTTGAAGTACGCC
>JBILXZ010000117.1:0-3340 GCA_044378015.1 Tagaea sp. | reverse complement strand
CAATGGGCCGGCTTCGACCTCGCAGCTGCCAACCGGTTGCTCGACGAAATCGGGCTGACCCAGCGCGACGGGCGCGGCGTGCGAAAATTGCCCGACGGCAGGCCGCTGGAGGTCGTGGTCGAAACGGTCGGCGAAGACGGCGAGCAGGTGGACGTGCTCGAACTCATCCACGATTCCTGGATGCGTGCCGGGGTCAAACTCTTTTCGCGCCCCCAGCAACGGGAAATCTTCCGCAACCGAATCTTTGCGGGCGAAACGAAGATGAGCGTGTGGGTCGGCCTCGAAAACGGCCTGCCCAACGCGGATTTTTCGCCCGAAGAGCTCGCCCCGGTGTCGCAGAACCATCTGCAGTGGCCCAAATGGGGGCAGCATGCCGAAACCGACGGCGCGGCAGGCGAGGCTGTGGACATGGCCGACGCCAAAGAGCTTCTCGAGCTGAACGGCGCGTGGCGCGCGGCAGGCGATGCCGCCGAGCGCGCGCGCATTTGGCAGCGCATGCTTGCCAACCACGCCGAAAACGTCTGGTCGATCGGCATCGTCGCCAACGTGCGCCAGCCGGTCGTGGTTTCGCGCCGCTTGCGCAACGTGCCGAGCGAGGCCGTGTGGAACTGGGACCCCGGCGCATTCTTCGGAATGCACCGCATGGACACGTTCTGGTTCGACGGCGCGGCGCGGAAATAGCGGCATGTTCCAATATCTCATCCGCCGCCTTCTCGTCATGGTGCCGACGCTGTTGGCGATCAGCGCCATCGTGTTCACGATCATCCAACTGCCGCCCGGCGACTATCTGTCGACGCTTATCGCCGAGCTCCAGTCGCAGGGCGAATCCGCCAATCTCGAGCGCATCGCCTTCCTGCGCGAGCAGTACGGCCTCGACCGTACGCCGGTCGAACAGTATTTCCGCTGGCTGTTCGGCCTTTTGCAGGGCGATTTGGGCTGGTCCTTCGAATACAATCTTCCGGTAAGCGAGGTGATCGGCGACCGGTTGGCTTTGAGCTTTCTGATCGCGTTCGTGACCGTGCTGTTCACCTATGCCGTGGCGTTTCCGATCGGCATCTATTCGGCCACGCACCAGTATTCGTGGGGCGACTACGGGCTGACCCTCGTCGGATTTCTGGGTCTGGCAACACCGTCCTTCCTGCTGGCTCTCGTCATGCTTTATCTCGCGAACGTATGGTTCGGCACGTCTATCGGCGGGCTCATGGACCCCGAGTACATCGGCGCGCCCATGTCGTGGGGCAAGTTTTTGTCGGTGCTCGAGCATCTGTGGATTCCGGTCGTCGTGATCGGAACCTCCGGGACGGCGGCGATGATCCGGCGCTTGCGCGCCAATCTGCTCGACGAGCTGCAAAAACAGTATTTCACGACGGCCAAAGCCAAAGGCCTGCCGCCGCGCCGCGCGCTACTCAAATATCCGCTGCGCATGTCGCTCAACCCTTTCATTTCCGACATCGGCGATCTGCTGCCGCACATGATCTCCGGCGCCGCCATCGTGTCGGTCGTGATGTCGCTGCCGACCAACGGGCCGATGCTGTTGGCGGCGCTGCGCAGCCAAGACATGTATCTGGCGGGTTCGTTCCTGATGATCGAGGCGGTTTTGATCGTGGTCGGCGTGTTCCTTTCCGACCTCGCCCTTGCGGCCCTCGATCCGCGTATCCGTCTGCACGGAAGGGCGGCGAAATGAGCGGAGCGCCTGCGACGAGCGACGAGAAGCTGCCGCACTTCGTGCGCCGCGAGCCGTTCGACGCCTACGACGGCGAGAAACTCGATCCGAAGCTCGAATCCTACTACATGGCGACGCAATGGCGACTGATGTGGTGGAAGCTCAGGCGCCATCGTCTGGCCGTATGGTCCGGCGTTTTTCTTTTGCTGATGTACGCTTCGATATTCGTAAGCGAAATGGTCGCGCCCTATGCGAGCGGGACGCGAAACACCGAGTTCGTGTACGCGCCCCCGCAGGCCGTGCATCTGTTCCACGAGGGAAAATTCGTCGGTCCGTTCGTGTACGGGCTCGACTACTCCCTCGATCTCGATACGCTCAAGCGCAACTATGCGCCAAACCCCGAAAAGGTGCAGAAACTGCGTTTCCTGTGTCGCGGCGACGCGTACGAATGGATGGGGCTCGTCGCAGGCGATTTCCATTTCGTGTGCCCGGCCGACGGCGGCACTTTCTTCCTCTTCGGCACCGACCGGCTCGGACGCGACATGTTCAGCAGGCTTGTCTACGGCACGCGCATCTCTCTGACGATCGGCCTCATCGGCGTTACGATCAAATTCGTTCTTGGTGTCTTGCTGGGCGGTCTTGCGGGCTATTACGGCGGCTGGGTCGACATGGCGATCCAGCGCCTTATCGAAATCATCCGCTCGTTCCCCGAATTGCCTTTGTGGATGGCGCTGTCGGCGTCGCTGCCGGTGTCCTGGAGCCCGCTCTACATCTATTTCGGGATCACGCTCATTCTCGGCATGATCGGCTGGACGGGGCTCGCACGCGCGGTGCGTTCGAAACTGCTGTCGCTGCGCGAAGAGGATTTCTGCACGGCAGCCAATCTGATGGGGGCTTCGCCCGGGCGCATCATCTTCCGCCATCTCGTTCCGAGTTTCATGAGCCATCTGATCGCGTCGGCAACGCTTGCGATCCCGACCATGATCCTGGGCGAAACGGCGCTGAGTTTCCTCGGGCTTGGGCTTCGCCCGCCGATCACCTCGTGGGGCGTGCTGCTGACGGAGGCCCAGAACATCAACGTTGTGGCCCTCTATCCGTGGCTGCTGCTGCCCGTGCTGCCGGTCATCGCCACGGTGCTGGCCTTCAATTTTTTGGGCGACGGCCTGCGCGACGCGGCCGACCCCTACAAATAGCGGGCCCGGAGCGGGCTCAAAGCTCGATCGTTTGGCCCTCTTTTGCGACGAATGTGCCCGGGCGCATCGCTTCTGCTTCGGCCGCGACCCGGTCCATGAAGTCGTCGTCGTGCGACGGATCGTGGTGGAAAATCGCCAGGCGCTTGGCGCCTGCTTGCG
This sequence comes from Tagaea sp., assembly GCA_044378015.1. Taxonomy (GTDB): domain Bacteria; phylum Pseudomonadota; class Alphaproteobacteria; order CACIAM-22H2; family CACIAM-22H2; genus Tagaea. Next base: position 325 of record JBILXZ010000117.1, on the reverse strand, counting down.
TCGCGAGCCGAACGCCCTCCTGCCACGTCGAGTGGCCCCAGCCGACATGGCTCGGGAATTCCGCGTCGGTGTAGGTGCTGTCGTAGATCACCAGATCCGCATTCGCGATGAGCGCCAGGATGTTCGCGTTCGGCTTGCCGGGCACGTGTTCGGTGTCGGTCACGTAGCACAGCGATTTTCCGGCGACCTCGATGCGGTAGCCGGTGGCGCGGTTTGGATGGTTGAGGGGAGCCGTCTTGATGACGATTCCGGGACCGGGGCGCAAGGTGTCGCCGATCTTGAAATCGTTGAAAGCCACGTCGGCCGTGAAAATCTCGAGCGGTAT
>JBILXZ010000116.1:0-3357 GCA_044378015.1 Tagaea sp. | reverse complement strand
CCGTTTCGACCACGACCTCCAGCGGCCTGCCGTCGGGCAATTTTCGCACGCCGCGCCCGTCGCGCTGGGTCAGCCCGATTTCGTCGAGCAACCGGTTGGCAGCTGCGAGGTCGAAGCCGGCCCATTGGTCGCGGAACGCCGGCGCGTAGAGCGGGCTTTCCGGCAGCACGCTGTTGGCCCCCTCGACCGCAAGACCGAAATACACGACTTGATTGACTTCGCGCCGATTGATCGCGAGCGACAGCGCGCGGCGGAAGCGCACGTCGCGCAGCAGCGCACGCCAGACCGGATCGTTCGCGTTGAGATTGGGATAGAGCGCGATATGCGCGCCCTTGGCCGTGTTCCACAGGCGCGTTTCGAAATCGTTGCGTTTGTCGGCCTGGCGCAGGAACGTGTAGTTCGCGAAATTGAGGCCGCGTGCCTGAAGATCAGCTTCGCCCGCCCCCGTTTTGGCGGCAAGAATCTTGCCGTCCGCCACGTTCATCACGATCCGGTCGATATAGGGCAGCTGGCGGCCGTTTTCGTCGACGCGGTGGTAGAATGGATTGCGCTCGAACACGAAGCGTTCCGAGGGTGCCCGCGTGCGCACCATCCACGGATCCAGTGTCGGCAGGTCCGGATTCTCGTTGCGACCGACATTGTCGAGCCGATTGTGCATCTGGGCCCAGTTGCGCGCGTTGGCGCGGCGCGCGGCTTGGGTCAAAGCGGCCGCATCGTTGTAGCGCGCGTGGAAAGCGCGCAGATAGTGCGCCGGCCGATACAGCGTCAGCGGCGCCGGCCCCGCGAGCGCCGATCGCAAGCCCGGATTGGGGGCGTGCCATTCGTAGACGACGGTCGCGGCGTCGGGATACGAGACTTTGGGCGGCTTGCCGTCCACCAGCAGGGCTTTGACGGGACCGCCCGGCGACAGCTCTTTGTTGTTGGCGACGTCTTCCCAGAAATAGCGAAAATCTTCGGACGTGAACGGCGCCCCGTCCGACCAGCGATGGCCGGGACGCAGGCGCAGCGTGAAGATGCGGTCTTCGACGACATCGAGCGCGGCGAGCAGATCAGGGACCAGACGCAGCTCGGTGTCGTAGCCGACCAGGCGCGCATAGCTGAAGGTCGAGACGATGCGAACGTCCTGGGCGCGGCCCGCGAGCGTTCGTAGTTCGCCGCCGTGGCGGCCGGGTTCCCAGTCTTCGCGCGCGAGCTTGGTCGCGAGCGGCGTTTTGGGCAGCCGCTCGGCGATGGTCGGCAAGCGTCCGGCCGCCACCTCGGCCGCCAGCGACGGTGTTTCGAGGTAAGGGGCCGCCGAAGCCGGCGCAGCCAAAACCGCAAGTGCGAGCGCGAGTCTGCGGATCATGCGGTCACCCGCGGGCGGGCACAGTTGCGCAGCAGGGCGTGGTCGCTGCCGCGCGCCGCGCGTACCGAATGTCCGCCCCCCAGATCGATCAGGGTCGCGTCGCTCGTCGCGTCGACGGTGAACGGCGCCGGCCACAAATTCGGGATCGAGGCGCGGCCCTCCATGAGGGCGCTAAGATCGAGCGGCCTATCGATGTCGGGTTCGGGAACCGCCGAAAGCAGCGCTTGCGTATAGGGATGGATCGGTTCCCGGAACAATTGCGCGCGCGGCGCCACTTCCACGAGACGACCCGCGCACATCACCGCGATCCGGTCGGCCATGTAGTCGACGACCGCCAGATTGTGGCTCACGAACACGTAGGTGAGGCCAAGCGCCTTCTTGAGATCCTTCAGCAGATTGAGAACCTGCGCCTGGATCGAGACGTCGAGGGCCGAGACCGGTTCGTCGAGCAGCAGCAGTTTCGGGCCAAGCGCGAGCGCGCGCGCAATGCCGATGCGTTGGCGCTGCCCGCCGGAAAACGAATGCGGATAGCGGTTGAGCGCGCGGTCGTCGAGCCCGACGACGCGCAGCAATTCGCTGACCGTGGCGCGTCGGCTTGCGTTGTCGCCGATCTTGTGGATCACGAGCGGTTCGGCCACGATGTCGACCACCGTCATGCGCGGATTTAGCGAGCCGAACGGGTCCTGGAAAACGAACTGCACCTGGCGGCGATATTCGAACAATTCCGCGTCCTGGAGTTCGTGCACATTGCGCCCCTCGAACAGAACGGCGCCCGAGTCGGGCGCAAGGGCGCGCATGACGATTTTCGAGACGGTCGTTTTGCCGCAGCCCGATTCGCCGACGAGGCCCAGGCACTCGCCCTGCGCCACGTCGAAGCTCACATCGTCGACCGCGAGCGTCGACTGCGGCGCACCCGCTCCCAGAAAACCCGAGTTGCGGATCGTGTAGCTCTTGCGGAGATTCTTGACCTGCAGCAGGGCACCGCTTCGTTCGGCCGCGCGGGCAGCGGACCCTGGGTTGGTCTGGCGGCGGTCGGACGGCGCATCGCGCCTGCGCACAATTTCACCGAGATCGCTTTCGATAGCGCGCAGCGGAACAAGCTTTTCGCCGGGCTTCATGTCGAAGCGCGGGACGGCGCGCAGCAGCGCCTTGAGATAGGGATGCTCGGGGCGGCGGAATATGTCTTCGCGCATGCCCGCTTCCATCACGCGGCCGCGATACATGACGACGATCTCGTCGGCCATGTTGGCCACGACGCCTAAATCGTGCGTGATCAGCAGGATCGCCATGCCGAGATCGTTCTGCAGATCTTTGAGCAGTTTCAGGATCTGCGCCTGGATCGTCACGTCGAGTGCGGTGGTGGGCTCGTCGGCGATCAGCAGGGCCGGGCGGCACACGAGCGCCATCGCGATCATGGCGCGCTGGCGCAAGCCGCCCGAAAGCTCGAACGGATAGGTTCTCAGCGCCTTCTTGGGATCGGGAAAGCCGACGCGCGCCAGCATGTCCTCGGCCAAACCGAGCGCCGTTTTTTCGTCGCGCGTCTGGTGCAGGCGCACGGCTTCGGAAATCTGGTTACCGACCGTGTGCAGCGGCGACAGCGAGGTCATCGGCTCTTGGAAGACAATCGAAATGCGTCCGCCGCGCACGCGGCGGTAGGCCGCACCCTCCGGATCGAGCTTGGCAAGATCGATCGTGGTGCCGCGATCGTTGAACAGAACCGAGCCGCGCGCGATGCGCCCGACCTTCGGCAGAAGGCCCATGATGCATTGGCTGACGACGGTTTTGCCCGAACCGGACTCGCCGACGACCGCGACCGTTGTGCCGGGCCGCACGCGAAAATCCACCCCGTCGACCGCTTTCACATGCGAGTTGTGCACGCGAAACTCGATCGCCAGATCGCGGACTTCGAGGAGGTTCACGCGTCCGCCTCGTCGACGGGAGGCGCTAGACGGATGCCGAGCGCGCTGAAATTGGCGCGCGACGCCTCGTCGATCCGCAGTTCGAGAGCCTGG
>JBILXZ010000063.1:0-13368 GCA_044378015.1 Tagaea sp. | reverse complement strand
CCCACCGTTTCCGGCGTGAGGTCCATTTTGACGGCGTAGCGCGTGAGGTCGGCGCGCGCGACCGAGCGGCCGAACACGACCGGGCGGTCGGCTTTGTCGTAGACGACGAAGCTGTGCGACAGCGTCGGGGTCCCTTCGGGTACCTGAAGCAGTTCGGACTCGTCCGCATTCGCAGTGCCGCCCTCGACCTCCATGTCGGCGCGCGCCAGGCTCGCGTTGCGCGCGAGTGCCGCGAAAATGCCGACGCGCGCGTCGGTGCGCGTGACGCCCTTGGCGAAGTCGGCCGGCACGTAGCGCCAATCGACCGAGATCGGCGCCACTTTCATCGCGCGCAGCCGCTTGATCGCCAGCACGGGCGTTTTGGCCGCAAGCCCGAGTGCGGCGGCTACCGCAGCCGGCGCTTCGACCGTGCCGAACGACACGAGCGCGATTCTCATCGGATCGCCGCTGATCCATTTTTTGGCGAGATTGCGGCCGAGGCTGAGTTTTTCTTCGATCTTGCGCGCGCGCACGCGCGTTCCCGCGCCGCGCTGGCGTAGCAGGTAGCCGGATTCGTCAAGTTCGGCGAGCGCGCCCCGCACGGTGACGCGGCTCACGCCGAACATCTCGGTCAATGCCGCTTCGGTCGGAAACTGTTCGCGCGCGTCGGGCCATGCCATGACCATGGCCAGCAGACGGCTGCGCACCTGCACGTAGAGCGGCAACGGCGACCGACGGTCGAGCTTGAGATCGACCCCGGCGCGGACAATCGAATCGACGGCGCGTTTCTTCACGACCGCCAATTTAGGCGTGCAGCCCGGCGACGGGAAGCGCGTTTTTCACGCGGCGGCAGGCACGCCCGCGTGCGCGAGCGCCTTGCGCTGGCGCTCGGCGAGCGCTTCGACGCCGAACCCCTCGATGAGCCCGTGGAAGGCGCGATGCCAATTGACCTGCGCTTTGAGGTGCAGAAAGACCGAGCCCAGGCCCACGGCCGCGCGGTCCATCAGCACGAATTCGCGCGGCGGCTGCACGCCGCCCAATTCGCGCAGTTCCTTGTGCACTTTCTCGGCCACGTCGCGCCCGTAGGCCCCGGAATTGGTTTCGTCGATCGGGCGCGCGCGGTCTTCCATCAGCGGCGCGTAGATGAACGAAGCCCAGCGATTGAGCGCCTGCACCTTCACCTTGGTGAGGTCGGAAAAACCCCAGGTTTCGTAGGCGTGCACGGCAAGGGCCGTGTCGCCGTCGCGCAAAGCGCGGTAGAGATCGATGACCCCGCCCACGAAGCGCGGCGGAAACACGCGCACGCAGCCGAAATCGAGCAGATTGATGCCGCCGTCGGGCCGCACGGCGTAGTTGCCGAGATGCGGGTCGCCGTGGATGGCGCCGTAGCCGTAGAACGGCACGTACCAGGCGCGGAACATGTTCATGGCGACCTGGTTGCGCAGCTCGATGGGGGCGTCTTTGAGCGTGAGCAGCCCGGCGCCTTCGAGCCACGTCATCGACAGAAGCCGCGTGCTCGAAAGCTCGGCGACCGCGCGCGGAACCTGGATTTGCGGCTCGCCCGCCAGCATGTGCGCGTAGAGCGCCATGTGCCGCGCCTCGCGCCCGTAATCGAGCTCTTCGCGCAGGCGTGCGGACAATTCGGCGTGGATCTGGCCCGTGCGGATCGCCGGGTCGTAGCGCTCGTAGACGCCGAAGATGAGCCGCAGCTGCTTCAGATCCGCTTCGACGGCTGAGGCCATGTCGGGATACTGCAGCTTGCACGCAAGCTTGGTGCCGTCCTTGGCCGTGGCGCGATGCACCTGGCCGAGCGACGCGGCGGCGGCGGCCTCGCGCTCGAAATGCGAAAAGCGGCTCTGCCAGTCGGGCCCCAATTCCGACGCCATGCGCCGCTTCACGAACGGCCAGCCCATGGCGGGCGCGTTCGACTGCAGCTGCGAAAGTTCGGCCACGTATTCGTCGGGCAGCGCGTCGGGGATGGTCGACATCAGCTGGGCGACCTTCATCAGCGGCCCTTTGAGGCCGCCGAGGGCCGCGCGCAACTCGCCCGCATGGCGCTCGCGATCCATCTTCACGCCCAGCACGCGCTCGGCCCCGAGCCGCACGGCAAGCCCGCCGACGGCCGTGCCCACGCGCGCGTAGCGCGCCATGCGCCCGCCGAGCCGGTTGGATTCGCCGCGCTCGGCCATCACAGGGTCTCGAGTTCGTCGATGAAGCCTTCGATCAGCCCGAGCCCTTTGCGCCAGAAACCGGGATCGGACGCGTCGAGCCCGAAGGGCGCCAGCAGTTCCTTGTGCCGCTTGCTGCCGCCCGCGCGCAGCATCGCGAGGTATTTCTCGGCGAAGCCGTCGGGCGTCTGGCGATAGAGCGCGTACAGCGAGTTCACGAGGCAATCGCCGAACGCGTAGGCGTACACGTAGAACGGCGTGTGCACGAAATGCGGAATGTAGGCCCAGTAGTGCCGGTATTCGTCGTGCAGCCGCAGCGCCGGGCCCAGGCTTTCGCGCTGCACGTCGAGCCAGATTTCGCCGATGCGCTCGGGCATCAGCTCGCCGCCCCGCCGTTCGGCATGCACGCGCGTTTCGAACGTGCAGAACGCGATCTGGCGCACGACCGTGTTCAGCATGTCTTCGACCTTGCCCGCCAGCATCGCCTTGCGGCGCTGCGGGTCGGTCGCTTGCGCCAAGAGCTTGCGGAAGGTGAGCATCTCGCCGAACACCGAAGCGGTTTCGGCGAGCGTGAGCGGCGTGTCGGCCAAGAGATGGCCTTGGCCGGCCGCGAGCAGCTGGTGCACGCCGTGCCCGAGCTCGTGGGCAAGCGTCATCACGTCGCGCGTTTTGCCCTGGTAGTTGAGCAGCAGATAGGGGTGCGCCGAGGGCACGGTCGGGTGCGCGAATGCGCCCGGCGATTTGCCGGGCCGCACGCCCGCGTCGATCCACGGATTGTCGAAGAAGCGTTTGCCGAGGCCCGCGAGATCGTTCGAGAAATCGCCGTAGGCTTCGAGCACCGTGTCGCGCGCGGCCGACCACGGCACGCTCGCGTCGTCGGACATCGGCAAGGGCGCGTTCCGGTCCCAATAGTCGAGCTGGTCGACGCCGAACCATTTGGCCTTGAGCGCGTAGTAGCGATGCGACAGGCGCGGATAGGATTGCCGCACGGCCGCCATCAGCGCGTCCACGACTTCGTCTTCGACGCGGTTGGCGAGATTGCGCGCCGAGATGGGGGCGGCGTAGCGGCGCCACTTGTCTTCGATCTCCTTGTCCTTGGCGAGCGTGTTGGTGACGAGAGCGAACAGGCGCGCATTGTCGCCCAGCGTCTTGCCGACCGCCTTGGCGGCCGATTTGCGCACGGCCCCCGAGCGGTCCGAGAGCAGATGCAAGGCTTCGGCCGAGGTGAGCGTCTTGCCGTCCACGTCGAAGCGCAGGCCCGCCATCGTTTCGTCGAACAGCCGCGTCCAGGCCGCTTTGCCCGCGACGTATTTCTCGTGCAGCAGCTTTTCCATGTCGTCGCCCAATTGGTGCGGGCGGAAGCTGCGCAGGTCGGCAAGCCACGGCGCGTAGCGGCGCAAGGCCGGATCGTCCAGTTTGGGCGCAAGACCGGCTTCGTCGAGCCGGTTCAGCTCGAGCGCGAAGAACAGCGTGTGGCTCGCCGCCGCGTTCACGCGCTCCTGGATGCCTTGGTAGAATTTGGCGATCGCCGGGTCCGACTGGTCGCCCGCGTAGGTGAGGTCGGAAAAACTCGACAGGCGCGCGAGCCGCTCGTCGAGCTTTTCGTAGGCCGCGATCGCGGCCCCCAGTTCGGCGCCCGAGAGGCCGTCGAGCTTGCCCGCGTAAAGCCGCTCGAACGCTTTGGCCTCCGTCGCCGCCGCTTCGAGGGCGGCCGCGAGTTCGGGCGAGTCGGGGCCGGGGAACAGGTCGGCGAGGTTCCACACCGGCAGCGTGTCGGATGCGGCAATTTGCGCGGCGGCGGACATGGAACCATCCCGGGCTTGGAATTGGACGAAGACGCTACGATATATGTCGGGAAAGGCGGCGCGCCAAGCGTTGCCGCGAACGGGAGGTCCGATTGCGCGTCGATTTCGCCAAGTGCCCCAATCTGCTTCAGCTTTTCTTCGAACGCGCGGCCCTGCTGGGCGAAGCGCCGTTCCTGGTCGCGAAGATCGACGGAATTTGGCGGCCGATCAGCTGGGCGCAAGCCGCCGCCAAGGTGCGCGCGCTCGCAAAAGGCTTGGCCGCTTTGGGGGTCAAGCAAGGCGACCGGATCGGGCTCGTCTCCGAAAACCGGCCGGAATGGCTGCTCGCCGATCTGGCGATCATGGCGGCGGGTGCGATCACGGTGCCGGCCTACACGACCAACACGGTCGCCGACCATCGCTACATCCTTGCCAATGTTTCGGCCGTGGGTGCCATCGCCTCGACCGCCGAGTTGGCGACGAACGCGATCGCGGCGGCGCGCGAAGCGGGCCCGCAATGCCGCTTCGTCGTGGCGATCGACGTGCCGAAACTGGCCCAGCATCCAGGCGTCGATCTGCACGGATGGGACGACGTGCTGGCGCTCGGCAAAGACACGCCCGACCCGACCGACGCTTCGGCCGCCCGGCTCCGGCGCGGCGATTTGGCCTGCATCATCCATACGTCGGGCACGGGCGGTTTGCCGCGCGGCGTGATGCTGCATCACGGCGCCATTCTGTGCAACGCGATGGGGGCCGACGACCTTGTGCAGGTTTTGGGCGGCGGCCGCGAACGTTTTCTGTGTTTCCTGCCGCTGTCGCACGCCTATGCGCATTCGGTCTATCTCGGCGTCGCGACCGGCATCGGCGCCACGATCCATTTCGCCGAAAGCGTGGACAAGCTTTCGGCCAACATGCTGGAAGTGCGCCCGACCCTGATGACGGCGGTACCCCGCCTCTACGAGGCGCTGCACCAGCGCATCCTGGGCGGGCTCAAGAAGGCGAGTCCGCTGCGCCAAAAGCTGTTCGCCGCCACGCTCGATCTGGGTACGCGGCGCTATCGCGGCGAAAAGCTCGGCGCGTTCGACCGGCTCTTGGACCGCATCCTCGAAAAGCTCGTGCGCGAAAAAGTGCGCGCGCGCTTCGGCGGGCAGCTCAAAGCCTTCGTGTCGGGCGGGGCCGCCCTCAATCCGGAAATCGGCGTCTTCTTCCATGCGCTCGGCGTGCGCGTGCTGCAAGGCTACGGGCTCACCGAAGCCGCCCCCGTCGTCGCGTGCAACCGGCCTTTCATGGAGCGCATGGAAACGGTCGGCCCGCCTTTGAAGGGCGTGGAAGTGCGCTTGGCCGACGACGGCGAAATCCTCGTGCGCGGCGAGCTGGTGATGGCCGGCTACTGGAACGATCCGGCCGGAACTGCGAACGCCGTGCGCGACGGCTGGCTGCATACCGGCGACGTCGGCAGTTTCGACGAAGCCGGGCGCTTGTGCATCACCGACCGCAAGCGGGATTTCATCAAGAATTCGGGCGGGCAGATGATAGCGCCCACGAAGGTGGAGGGCACGCTGCTGCTCGAGCCCGAAATCGCGCAGGCGATGGTGGCGGGCGACGGCAAGCCCTATCTCGCGGCGGTGCTGGTGCCGAACGCCGAGGCGATCGGCGAAGGCGACGTGCGCGAAGCGCTGGCGCGTGCGGTCGAGCGCGCCAATGCCAAACTGGCTTTGCCCGAGCGCGTGCGCAAATTCGTGGTAGCGTCGGCGCCCTTCGCCATCGAGAACGCGCAATTGACGCCCACGCTGAAGGTGCGTCGCCATGCCGTGCGCGACGCCTACGCCGACGCTCTGGAGGGGCTCTACCGATGAAATACGCGCTCGTTGCTTTTGCGGCCTTGGCGCTGGCCGCCTGCGGCGCGCCGCCCGGCGTGTCCACCGTGGCGCGCCTCGCAAGCGAAGACCGCAGCGCTGCGCAGATCACCGAAGACAACCGCATCCTGATCGCTTTCAACCGCGCGGTCGCGGGCGAATCGGGTGCTTTGTTCCGCGACATTTCGACCGAAGTCTATCTCGCGCGCATGATGCTGACCGGGGCGGTCGCGACGGCGTCTGCCAAAGCGCGCGCCGAGACGATCGCGCGCGGCATTGCCGGCGCCGGGCAGATCGTCAACGAAATCCAGATCGCGAGCGAGGGCGGGGTGGGCGCCACGGCCAACGATCTCGTGATCGAACAGAAGCTCGGCGCGAAGCTGTTGGCCGCCGACGGCGTGCGGTCGGTCAATTTCCGCTGGCGGGCGGTCAACGGCACGGTCTATCTGTTCGGCCGCGCGCACAGCCAAGCCGAACTCGACAAAGCGATCGCCGAAGCGCGCGGCACCGACAATGTGCGCCGCGTCGTGAGCCACGTTCAGCTGCGTCCCTAACCGACAGACGCCGGCAAGGGCCGCCGCACGGTTTCGTGTTGACCGTGCATCGTCGTTGCGGCAATCCTTCGCAGACGGATTGCGTTTCCAGAGTGCGGTTGAAAGTCGCAAGACCCTTCAACTCGGCATTTTGCGGGAAGGCGCCCGGAAGGGGGGGGTCGGATGCGTTGTGCTCTGGGATTGGCGACGGCGTTGCTGCTCGCGGCGGCACCGGCTTTTGCGCAGTACGAAGTCGTGCAAGGCTTCGACGATTTGCCGCCCAAAGGTCCGGGAACGGCGCTGGGCATCGTCATCTGGAACCACGGGCTGCATGGCAACCACGATCAAGCCCGCTTTCCACCGCCCAACTACATGCGTGTGCTGCATGCCGCCGGCTGGGACGTGATCCGCATCAAGCGCGACGGTCTTTCGGAGGGCGGCGGCTGGACGACGGGCGGTTTGCGCCATGTCGCGCGTACGGTCGAGGAAGTGCAGCGCGCCAAGGCGCAAGGCTATGCGCGCGTGATCCTGGGAGGCCAAAGCTACGGCGGCGCAATCACGCTCGAGGCCGCGCGCCGCACCGAGGTTTACGCGATCGTGCCCTCCGCACCCGGAACTGGTATCTCCTTGACGCAAGTCGGCAGCCCGATGGCGGAAACGGCCGGCACCGAGCATCTCTACGCCGCTTTGGCGGACGGCAAGTTCGAGCGTGCCGCACCGATCCTGCCCTTCGCCGACGAATTCGCGCCCGCAAGCCCCGAACGCGGCCGGCGCAGCCGCGAAATCCTGGCCAAGCGCAATGTGCCGTTTCTACCGCTTGACGACGCTTCGACGGTCCTGACCGGGCATGGCGGTTCGAGTTCCACCGCCATGACGCAAGTCTATGCCGCGTGTCTTGCGGCGTTCCTCGATCCGCAGCGCGCGCGCGCCGCGGGCCTTGCGGCATGCGGTCAGGGCGGGTTGCCTGCAGCCCCCGACCTGGTCGCCGAGGCCGCAACCCTGAAACCGGCCGCGATGCCGGCCGGCGAATGGTGGAAATACTACGAAGGCGTTTGGGTCGGCGTTTGGGCCGGGCCCCATCTCGCAGCCGTCGCCCTCGAGAAGGCTGCTGAAGGCTACGAGCTTGTCTATTTGGTGAGCGCGCGCGGAACCGACAAAATCGACAGAACTTATCGCGCGCCTGCAAGGCTCGACGGACGCAACATCGTCGCCGAACTGCCCCATCAGAAGATTGCGCTCGAATACCAGCAGAACACGCGCCAGGTCGTGCTGCGCTGGGCCAACGGCAAGGGCGGCTCGGGTTCGCTCCTTATGCGCAGTCGTCCGGCACGCGAGCCGAAATCCTAGGCGAGCCTTGCGCAGGCCGCCCGGTATTCGGCCGCAAGCCGCGCCACCAGCTCGGCGACGGGCACCACGGCGTCGATCGCGCCGATGCCTTGGCCCGCGCTCCAGATGTCGCGCCACGCGGTCGGCGCGTCGTCGGCCGCCTTGCCGAAATCGAGCTTGATGCCGGTGCTCGAGGGCAGTCGGTCGGGATCGAAGCCCGCGCGCGCGACCGAACGCTTCAGGAAATTCGCGGGCACGCCGCTGAAATAGTCCGACAGCACGATGTCGGCCGCACGGCCTTCGACGATCATCTGCTTGTAGTCGGGTGCCGCCGCCGATTCGGTCGTCGCTAGAAACGGCGTGCCGACATAGGCAAGGTCCGCCCCCATCGCGCGCGCGGCCGCAACGCCGCCGCCGGTTGCGATCGATCCCGCCAGGATCAGGGGACCGGCGAAGAAGCGGCGGATTTCGGCGACCAACGCGAACGGCGACAGGCGCCCTGCATGGCCGCCCGCCCCGGCCGCAACCGCGATGATGCCGTCGGCCCCCTTGTCGAGCGCTTTTTGCGCCTGTTCGGCCGAGATCACGTCGTGCAGCACGATGCCGCCCCAGCTTTGCACGCGGCGGCTCACGTCTTCGCGCGCACCCAGCGACGTGACGACGATCGGCACGCGGAACCGTTCGCAGACATCGAGATCGTGGTCGATCCGCGGATTGGTGCGGTGGACGATCTGGTTGACCGCATAGGGCGCGGCGCTGCGTCCGGTTTTTGCCGCGAACGTCGCGCGCGCTGCCTCGATTTGGGCGAGCCAGGCTTCGAGCTTTTCCTTCGGCCGCGCATTGAGGGCGGGGAAGCTGCCGACCACGCCCGCGCAGCACTGCGCGATCACAAGTTCGGGTCGCGAGACGATGAAGAGCGGCGACGCGACGACGGGAACGGCCAGGTCGCGCGCCAGGATGTCGGGCAGCGCCACGAGAGCCGCCTCAGACGCCGTGGTAGCTGCGGAACCAGGATACGAAATTCGGCACGCCCTCGTCGATCGACGTGCGCGGCGCAAAGCCGAGATCGCGCGTCGAGGCTTCGATGTCGGCGAAGCTTTCCGGCACGTCGCCCGCCTGCAGCGGCTGCAGGTCGAGAACGGCCTTGTGGTTGGTCGCGCGCTCGATGAGTTCGACGAAGCGCAGCAACGGCTCGGATTTGTGGTTCCCGAGATTGTAGACGCGATGCGGCGCGCCCGTTTCGGCCGAGGGCACATGGTCGAGGGCAGCGACCACGCCCGCCACGATGTCGTCGATGTAGGTGAAGTCGCGGCGCATCCGGCCGTTGTTGAAGACCGGAATCGGCTTGCCCGCGAGAATCGCCTTCGTGAATATCCACAAGGCCATGTCGGGCCGGCCCCACGGCCCGTAGACCGTGAAGAAGCGCAAACCCGTCGAAGGCAGCCCGTAGAGATGGCTGTAGCAATGGCCGACGAGCTCGTTGGCGGCCTTTGTCGCGGCGTAGAGCGACACTGGTTGGTCGACTTTGTCGCCGACGTCGAAGGGCAGCTTCGTGTTTCCGCCGTAGACCGACGAGGACGAAGCGTAGACGAGGTGCTTGACGCCGCCGCGCCGTCGGCACGCTTCGACGACGTTGAAATGCCCGACGATGTTCGTGCGGATATAGACGTCCGGGTTCGTGATCGAATAGCGCACGCCCGCTTGGGCGGCCAGATGCACGACGCGGTCGATCGCCTTGTCGGCGAGCACGGCGGCGAACGCGCCGTCGCTTGCGACGTCGCCGCGCACCATGCGGAAGCCCGCATGTTTGGCGAGCTCGTCTGCGCGCGCTTCCTTCAGCGCGACGTCGTAGTAGGGGTCGAAATTGTCGAAGCCCACGACGCTTTCCCCGCGCGCCAGCAACGCGCGCGCGACGGAAAACCCGATGAAACCGGCAGCCCCTGTGACGAGAACGCTCATGTCGGAGGGCGTTTTAACCGCGTTGGCCGCCAAAATCACGCGCCAAGTTGAAGGCGCGTAAATGCTGGACTTCGCCCCGCCCCGCCTGCTAGCTTTGTTTCCATGGAAATCGTCGCGGTTCGCATCGTCCGTTGGCAGGCTTGGTGGCGCTAAGCGCCAGCCAACCGATTTTCCCTTTCCGATTCCCGCAATCGACCGGCCGTTTCGCCGCCCCGCACCAAGCCGGGGCGGTCGCTCTTTCTTGACGAGGATTCCATGCGCACCGAATTCGCCTCCAAAACCGGCCTCCTCGTCGCGCGCCTGAAGCGCCCGCTCGACTACGAAACCGCACTCGACGGCTTTGCCGAGAAGCTCGACCGCACGCGCGGCGGGCTCTTTTCGTCGGGTGTGGACTATCCGGGGCGCTATTCGCGCTGGGAATTCGGCTTCATCGATCCGCCGCTGGAGTTGGTCGGCAACGGCCGCCGCCTGGCGTTGCGCGCCCTCAATGCGCGCGGCGAAATCCTGCTCGATCTGTTCGACCCGATCCTGGCCGAATTCCGATGCGTCGAGAAATCCGCGCGGCTGCGCGTGCTCGAAATCGCCCCGGCTTCGGGGCCGTTCCCGGAAGAGCAGCGCAGCCTGCAGCCGTCGCTGTTTTCGCCGCTGCGGCGTATCGTGGCCGAGTTCGCCGGAATCGGCGACGCGTTCCTCGGGCTCTACGGGGCGTTCGGCTACGATCTGCTGTTCCAGTTCGAGCCTATAGCACTCAAGCATGCGCGGCCTGCGGACGCGCGCGAGCTGCATCTGTTTTTGCCCGACCGCATGTACATCGTCGATCGGCGCAAAGAGACGGCGTTCCGCTACGACTACGAGTTTTCGCGCAAGGACCGCACCACGGCAGGGGCGGCGCGCAGCTGCTACGCGCCGGTGCCCAAGCGCCGCTACGTCGAACCGACGGAAAAGCCCGAGATAACCAGCGATCTTTCGGCCGAGCAGTACGGCGCCATGGTCGATGCGGCGCGCGAGCGCATGCGCGTGGGCGACATTTTCGAAGTCGTGCTGTCGCGCCGTTTCGATGCGGCCTATCCGGGGGCACCCTCGGGGCTGTTCGCCAAGCTCAAGAAGGTGAACCCCTCGCCCTTCGAATTCTACCTGCAGCTCGGGCCCGACCGGCTTGTCGGCACCAGCCCCGAAATGTTCGTGCGCGTCGAGGGTGCCCGCGTCGAATCCTGCCCGATCTCGGGCACGGCGCGGCGCGGACGCAACGCGATGGAAGACGCCGAGCGGCTCAAGGCGCTCATCGATTCGGAGAAGGACGAAGTCGAGCTCACCATGTGCACCGACGTCGACCGCAACGACAAATCGCGCATCTGCGAGCCGGGCACGGTCAAGCTCCTGGGCCGCCGCCAGATCGAAACCTATGCGGGCCTCTTCCACACGGTCGACCATGTCGAAGGCCGCCTGCGCGCCGACGTGACAGGCCTCGACGCGTTCATCAGCCACATGTGGGCCGTCACGCTCACCGGCGCCCCGAAAAAATGGGCCGTTGAAATCGTCGAAGCGATGGAAACGGCCCCGCGCGGCTGGTACGGCGGGGCGGTGGGGGCTTTGCTGCTGAACGGCGACGTCAATACCGGCATCACGATCCGCACGGTGCATCTCGAAGATGCTGCGGAGAAGGGCGGGGCCAAAAAGCGCCAGATGGCGCGCTACCGCGTGGGTGCCACGCTGGTCTGGGATTCGACCGGCCCCGAAGAAAACGAAGAAACGTACCTGAAGGCAAACGCGCTGTTCCGCGTGCTCGCGCCCTCGGCGCCCGCCACGGCCCAGGCAGTCCAGGTACCGGGACCGGGCACTGGCCGCAAGATCGTGCTGATCGACAACGAAGACAGCTTCGTGCACACGCTGGCCGACTATTTCCGCCAAACCGGCGCTGCGGTCGCAACATATCGCCACGGGCTGTCCGCCGCCCAGATCATGGCGCATGCCCCCGATCTGGTCGTGCATTCGCCGGGGCCCGGCACGCCGCAGCAATTCGGCGTGCCCGCCCTGGTCGAGGCGTTGGCGCAAGCGGGTGTGGCCCAATTCGGCGTTTGCTTGGGCCTGCAGGGCACGGTTGAGGCGTTCGGCGGCAAGTTGGCGGTGCTGGCCGAGCCGCGCCACGGCAAACGCTGGAACGTCGTCCATGCGGCAAAGGGCCTGTTCGCCGACTTGCCGAGCCCGTGCGCCGTCGGTGCCTACCATTCGCTCTACGCCGACATGGCGGCCTTTCCGCATGCGGCCCTCGACATCACGGCCAAGACCGAGGCCGGCATCGTGATGGCCGTGCAGCACAAGACATTGCCGATCGCCGCTGTGCAGTTCCACCCCGAATCGATCCTGTCGATGGGCTGGGCCGGGCGCGGCGAAATCGGGCGCATTCTGATCGAAAACGCGCTCGCCGAACTTGTGGCCAAGCCGCGGACGCGGGCGGGCTGACGCAACGTCGTTGCGCGCGGCCGCGGGCCCCGCGCAACAACGCGAAACCCCGTCGCGTGCGCGCAAGCCGGAGATTGCGTTCTGCGCGCAAGCGCGCGTCGGCGATTGAGCCGATGGGCGCTTCGCTGTACGGTTTTCGACGACAGAGGCGAAGGCAACCAGGGACGGGACGCCCAGAACATGACCCCAGCCGCCGGCAAGCTGCTCGATCTCGCCCTCGATGACAAATACACGGCGCAGACGGGCCGTGTTTTCCTGACCGGCACGCAAGCGCTCGTCCGCCTGGCGCTGATGCAGCGCGAACGCGATTTGGCCGCAGGCCTCGACACGGCGGGGTTCGTCACCGGCTATCGCGGCTCGCCGCTCGGCGGTCTCGACCAAGCCTTGTGGAAGGCCAAGCGCCATCTCGAAAACCACCACATCCATTTCACGCCCGGCGTCAACGAAGACCTCGCCGCCGCAGCCGTGTGGGGCACGCAGCAGGTCAACATGTACGAAGGCGCCAAATACGACGGCGTATTCGGCATGTGGTACGGCAAAGGCCCCGGCGTCGACCGCTGCGGCGACGTGTTCAAGCACGCCAATGCCGCGGGCACCTCGCCGCACGGCGGCGTGCTCGTGCTCGCGGGCGACGACCACGCGGCCAAATCCTCGACCTTGCCGCACCAGTCCGAGCACGAATTCGTCTCGGCCATGATCCCGATCCTGAACCCGTCGGGCGTGCAGGAATTCCTCGATCTCGGCATCTATGGCTGGGCGATGAGCCGCTATTCGGGCTGCTGGGTCGCGTTCAAATGCACCGGCGAAACGGTCGACAGCACGGCCTCCGTGTCGGTCGATCCGCACCGCGTCAAGATCGTGCAGCCGACCGATTTCCGGATGCCCGAGGGGGGCGTGCATATTCGCTGGCCCGACCCATGGCTCGACCAGGAATACCGCCTGCAGAAACACAAGGTCTACGCGGCCCTCGCGTTCGCGCGCGCCAACAAGCTCGACAAGATCGTGATCGACAGCCCAAGCCCGCGTTTCGGCATCGCGACCACGGGCAAGAGCTATCTCGACGTGCGCCAGGCGCTCGAAGATCTCGGCATCGACGAGGCGCTTGCCGCGCGCATCGGCTTGCGTGTGTACAAAATCGCCATGCCATGGCCGCTCGAGCGCGAGGGTGCCCGCGCTTTCGCCGAAGGCCTCGAAGAAGTGCTCGTCGTCGAGGAAAAGCGCGCGCTGATCGAAAACCAGATCAAAGAGCAGCTCTACAATTGGCGCGCCGACGTGCGCCCGCGCGTGATCGGCAAGTTCGACG
>JBILXZ010000062.1:0-13391 GCA_044378015.1 Tagaea sp. | reverse complement strand
GGTGATCGCCGCCGTCGCAAAAGCGCATTTCGTCGAATGCGCGTCTCTTCCCCCCACGGTCCGCGCCGAAGGCGGCTTCGGCTCGACCGGAACATAGGAACCGAAAACCGCCATGCTTCGCCTAACAAAAAAACTGCTCTTCGGCCTCGAAGCCGTGCTCGACATCGCCTACAACGCCAAAGCGCGGCCCGTGCAGGCCGCCGCCATCACGCGCCGCCAGGGAATTCCCAAGCGCTATCTCGAACAGGTGCTGCAGGCGCTGGTGCGCGACGGCATGCTGATCGGCCAGCGCGGTCCCAAGGGCGGCTATCGCCTGGCGCGGGAAGCAAGCGCCATTTCGGTCGCCGACATCGTGCGCGTCGTGCGCACGATCGAAGCCACGCCCGATCCGCTGGTGGGCGCGCCCGCCTCGGCCCTCGGCCACCGCATCGTGCGGCCGATCTGGCAGGACCTGCAGGCCCGCCAGATCGCGGCCCTCGAAGCCTTGTCGCTGGCCGACCTCATCGAGCGCGCCAAAGCCCAGGGCGTCGAGGCGGAGACCTAAACGTCGATGGAATCTGCGATCGGATCGGGGGCCGCCTTCAAGGACCTCAGCGACGCGCAATTCGCGCGCTACGCGCGCCATCTGATCCTCGACGAGATCGGCGAGGCGGGCCAAGCCAAGCTCCTCGCCAGCCGCGTGCTCGTCGTGGGCGCGGGCGGCCTCGGCTCGCCCGTCGCCCTTTATCTTGCCGCAGCAGGCGTCGGCACGCTCGGCCTCGTCGATTTCGACGTCGTAGACGCGGCCAACCTGCAGCGCCAGATCCTGCACGGCACGTCCGACATCGGGCGCGCCAAGGTCGACAGCGCGGCCGACGCCCTGAAGCGCCTCGACCCCGAAATCGCGGTCGAAATCCACCGCACGCGGCTCGACGAAGGCAACGTCGCGGCCCTCGTGCGCGGCTACGACTTGGTCGTCGACGGCTCGGACAATTTCGCCACGCGCTATCTCGTGCACGACGCCTGCTATTTCGCGCGCAAGCCGCTGGTGGCCGGCGCCCTGCTGCGCTTCGAGGGCCAGCTCTCGACCTACAAGGCGCACGACGGCAAGACGGCGTGCTATCGCTGCCTGTTCCCGACGCGGCCGCCCGCCGACCTCGTGCCGCGCTGCGAGGAGGCGGGCATTCTGGGTGCTGTCGCAGGCGTGATCGGCACGCTGCAGGCGACCGAAACGCTCAAAGAACTTCTGGGGCTTGGCTCGAGCCTGGCGGGGCGGCTGCTGATCTACGACGCGCTCGACACGAACTTCCGCAAGATAGCCGTCCCGCGCGATCCGGGCTGCGCGCTGTGCGGAACCCGGCCGACGATTCTGCCGCCCGCGCCATAAGCGCACTTGCTCTTGCCCACCGCCTGCACCGATAATCGCGCCGTTTTCGTCTTCCCCCAACTCGGGTCTTCGGCCATGCGCGCTTTGCGTTTTCTCGTTCTTGCCTTCTTTCTGGTCGCGTTCGGCGCGCAACCGCAGGCGCAAGCGCCCGCCGACCGCGAAAATCTCCTCTATGTCGATCTCGACTACGGGCGCGTCGTGATCCGCCTGCGCCCGGACATCGCTCCGCGCCACGTCGAACGCGTGAAGGAACTCGCCCGCGCCAAATTCTACGACGGCCAGGTCTTCCATCGCGTGATCGAAGGCTTCATGGCGCAGACGGGCGATCCCACGGGCACGGGACGCGGCGGGTCGGGGCGCGGCAACGTCGCCGCCGAGTTCAGCCGCGTGCCCTTCGAGCGCGGCGTCGTCGGCGCCGCGCGCTCGCAGAACCCCAATTCGGCCGACAGCCAGTTCTTCATCATGTTCGCGCGCGCGGCGAGCCTCGACGGCCAGTACACCGTGTGGGGCCAGGTGGTCTCGGGCATGGAACATGTCGACCGCATCCGCCGCGGCGAGCCGCCCGCGCGCCCCGACCGCATGCTGCGCGTGCAGGTCGCCGCCGACGCGCCCAACTGATTTTCCCGCCAACAAGACTCCAGAAAAGGACGACGACCATGACGGCCGATCTTGCGAACACGCTCTATATCGATCTGGAATGGGGGCGTGTGACGATCGAACTGCGTCCGGATATTGCCCCCGGCCATTGCGCGCGCATCCGCGAACTCGCGGGCGAAGGCTTCTACGACGGCATCGTGTTCCACCGCGTGATCGACGGCTTCATGGCGCAGACGGGCGACCCCACGGGTACCGGCATGGGCGGTTCGGACAAGGGCAATCTGCGCGCCGAATTCTCGAAAGCGCCGTTCGACCGCGGCGTGGTGGGCGCTGCGCGCGCGCAGAACCCCAACTCGGCCGACAGCCAGTTTTTCATCATGCTCGACGACGGCCATTTCCTGAACGGCCAGTACACGGTCTGGGGCAAGGTCGTGGACGGCATGGACCATGTCGACCGCATCGCCAAGGGCGAACCGCCCAAGAAGCCCGACAAGATCGTCAAAATGTCGCTGGCGCAAGCCGCGACGTAGGACCGCCGGTCAGGCGTCCGGCCAGCGGCGGTGCAGCCACAGCCACTGGCCGGGACGCGCGCGTATCCATTTTTCGAGATCGGCATTGATCGCCGCCAGAATCGCCGTCTGGCGGGTCCTGTCGTCGTCGCCCGGCAGCGCCGAAAAATCCATCGGCGCCCCCACCGTCACGGCGAAGCGCGCGGCGCGGCCAAGCCGTTCGATGCGAACCGGCAGAAGCGCGCAATCGAAACGCAAGGCCAGGGAAGCGACGGCCGAGGCGGTCATCGCGGGCACGCCGAAAAACGGCACGGCCACGCCGTCGTTCATCTTCTGGTCGAGCAGCATGCCGAGCGCCTTGCCGGCCTTCAGCGCTTCGATGGCGAGTTTCGCGCCCCTCTTGCCCTTGGGAATGAGCCCCGCCGAGATGGCGCCGCGCCCCTCGTGGAACAGCTTTTCGACGAAAGGATTGTTGGCCTCGCGATAGACCAGCATCACGGGCGTGCCGAAAGCGGCGGCCGTGACCGTGCCCATCTCCCAATTGGCGAGATGGCCCGCATAGAAAACGATCGGCCGGCCTGCGGCTTTGGCCGCGTCGACATATTCGACCCCGGTCGCCGCAATGCGCGCCTGCGCGCCCTCGATCGCGAATTCGTGCAGGTGCGGATACTCGGCGGCCGTGCGGCCGAGATTGTCCCACATCTCGACGATCGTGGCCTCGATGCCGTCGGCCCCCAGTTCGGGCATGAAGCGTTCGAGATTGCGTCGGGCGCGCCGCGTCACCGGCAGCAGCGGCCCCAAGGTGCGCGCAACGGCGCCGCCGATCGCCGACGCCGCGTCGAGCGGCAGCAGGCCGAGCAGCCGATAGAGCCCGACCACGAAAATCGCTTCGCCAAAATGCCGCAGCCGCGCGAACGCGCTCATCCGCGCCCCCGGGCCAAACCCTGGGCAAGCACGCGCAGCAAAGCCGCCGGGTCCGCGAAACGCAGTTCGACCGGTACGGTGCGGATTTGCGCCGCAAGATCTGCGGGCACGCGCACGAGATCTTTTTCGGTCGTGACGAGCGCGGCCCGCTGCGCGTGCGCGAGCCCGAGCAGCCGTTCGACCTCGCGGCGCGAATAGGCGTGGTGGTCCGCGAAGGGATAGGCGCCGCGCACGGCGGCACCCAGGCTTGCGAGCATGTCGAAGAATTTCCGCGGCCGGCCGATGCCCGCGAATGCCACGACAGGCACGCCTACCCAGGCGGCTCCGTTCGTCGGCACCAGATCGGCGCGCAGCACGGGTCCGGCAAAGCCGAAGGCGGCGGCGTGCGCGTCGGCGCCGATCATCACGAGGGCGTGCGCGCGCTTGAAACCGGTCGCGGCAGGCTCGCGCAAAGGGCCGGCCGGAAACACCGCGCGGTTGCCGAACCCCGCCGCCCCGTCGACGACGACCAGCGACAGCGTTTTTTCGATTTGGGGATTCTGGAAGCCGTCGTCCATCAGCAGAAGATCGGCGCCGTCGGCGACGGCGGCCTCGGCACCTGCCTTGCGGTCGCGCGCGACATAGACAGGCGCGACCCGCGCCAGCAGCAGCGGCTCGTCGCCCACGTCGCGCGCCGCGTGCCGCGCGGGATCGACGCGCAGCGGTCCGCGCATCCGCCCGCCGTAGCCGCGGCTCAGCACGGCCACGCGCCGCCCTTGGCTCCCGAGAATCTGCGCGAGGGTCGCGACGGTCGGCGTTTTTCCGGCGCCGCCCACGGTGAGATTGCCCGCGCACACGACCGGAACGGGTGCACGCCACGGCGCGGCAAAACGGCGGCGCAAATCGCCGCCCAGCGCGTAAACCGCGCCCAGCGGCGCCAAGGCGCGCGCAAGGCCGCCGGGCTTGTTCCAGAATTCAGGCGCGCGCACGGTCGAGCGCCTCCGGCCCAACGGCGACAAGCACGGGGCCGAGCGCCGCGAGCACGCGTTCCACCGTGCCCGCGCCTTGCGCGGCGAATGCCGCCGCCGCTGCGCCCTCGCGCGCGACGCGTGCCGGATCGGCCAAGCGTGCGCCGACCCAAGCGGCAAGCGCGCTTGCGTCGGCCACGCGGGTTGCGGCACCGATGCCGTCCAGCGCGTCGGCCAATTCGGAGAAGTTTTCCATCGACGGCCCGAACGCGATCGCGGCGCCGGCGCGCGCGGGCTCGAGCGGATTGTGCCCGCCATGCGGCTCGAGCGAGCCGCCGACAAACGCGATCGGACAGGCTCGGTAGAACAGCCCCAACTCGCCCATCGTATCGGCAACGTAGACGGCCCCGGGAGCGAACGCTTGCCCGCGGCTGCGCAAGCGCGCGTCCAGGCCGAGCGCTTGGGCGGCGGCGGCCATTTCGGGCCCGCGTTCGGCATGGCGCGGCACCAGCACGAGTGCCGCTTGGCCCGCGAGCTTCCGCTGCGCTTCGAGAACGGCGCCGAGTTCGATGGGGTGGATTTGGGCGGCAAGCCAGCGCGGCTGCGCGCCCGCTTCGGCCGCGAAAGCCGCCAACGCTGCCGCATCGACGCCAAGCTGGGGCGCGTCGTGCTTGAGATTTCCGATCGCGGCCGTTTGGCCGAGGCCCAGCGCGCGCAACCGGCCGGCGATTTCCTCGCTTTGCGCCAACGCCACGGCAAACGCCTCCAAGGGCGGCGCGAAGACGCGCCGCACGCGCATCCAGCGTTCGGCCGAGCGCGCGGTGATGCGCGCATTGACGAGGGCGGCGGGGATGCGGCGGGCCGCCACCTGCCCCAGCAGATTGGGCCACAATTCGCTTTCGAGCCACAGCACCGCGTCGGGCCGCCAATGGTCGAGAAACGCCGCGACCCAGCGCGGCACGTCGAGCGGCACGAATTGGTGGAAGGCGCGCACGCCGTCGAGCTCGCGCGCCAGCATCTGCGCCGAGGCAAGCGACCCGGTCGTGAACAGGATCGACAAAGCCGGGCGCGAGGCGAGCAACCGGCGCAGCAGCGGCAGCGCCGAGCGCGCCTCGCCGAGCGACGCGCCGTGGATCCACAGCAGCTTGCCCGCCGGACGCGGCCGACCCGCACGGCCCTTGCGCTCGCCCAAACGCGCCGGATCCTCCTTGCCGCGCGCCACCCGGCGCGCCAGCAGCAGTTCGAGCGCCGGAACGCTTGCAGCGGCAAGGCCGCGATAGAGGGCGCGCATCATGGCGCGGCGAGCCCGACCCGGCGGTCGGCTTCGACGCACAGCGCGTCGAGCCGCGTTTCGAGATCGCGCGAAAACGCCTCCACGTCGGCGCGCGCGGCGGGCGGCGCGATCGGCTCGCCCCAGATCATGACGCCGCGCGAGAACGGCAGCGGGATCAGCATGCGGTCCCACGAGCGCATGAAGCGCGCGCGCGACACCGAATAGGCGACCGGGATCACCACGGCCTGCGCCAGCATCGCGGCGGACGCCACGCCAGGGGCCGCCTTGCGCGCGGGCCCGCGCGGGCCGTCGGGCGTCACGGCCACCTGCTCGCCCAGGCGCAGCTTCTCCACCATCATGCGCAAGGCCGCAGCAGCCCCCCGATTGGTCGAGCCCTCGATCGTGCGCACGCCGAAATGCGCGATCGTTCTGGCGATCAGGATGCCGTCGGCATGCGTCGAAATCAGCATGTGCAGGTTGCGCCGATGCGCCCAGATCGGCGGCAGCATCAGCATGCGCTGGTGCCAGAAGCAGCCGATGAAAGGCTTGCCGACGGCGGCGCAGTTTTCGGGATGTTCGTTGCCCAGCGTCTGCCAGCGCGTGGTGGCGTAGGCAAAGCGCATGTAGCCCGCGGCGAGGGCCGCCAGCAGCGTCTGGCCAAAGGCCGAGCGGAAAAAGTTTTTGAGCAATTCCGTGCCGAATCGTGTTTTTTCTGCCTCGAAGAGCCGGAAAGAACACGCTTCCGCCCCGCCGCGCAAGAGGCAGCCTTGTGCGGGGCCGGGCGGCGGCGGCATACTCGACGCGACCGCTTCTCCCGCCCGAGGCGAAAAGAGCCCCCCTTGACCGCGACGCCCGAATTCAAAGAACCGCGGCTTGCCGAGCTGTTCGCCTTCTGGCAAGCGCGGCGACGCGGCGGGCGCTATCCCGACCGCGCCGATTTCGACCCGGTCGAGATGCGCGCCTGGCTCGGACATCTGATGCTGGTCGAACGCGTCGAAGAGCGCTGGATCTACCGGCTCTACGGAACCTATTTCGTCGAGACGTTCCGCCGCGAGATGACCGGCAAGGCGATCGACGAACTGCCCGCCGCGCAGGCCAAATTGCTGCAGGAAGAATACGACCGCGTGCGCATCGAGGCGGTCCCGGTCGTGCGCACCTATTCCGCCCTGTTCGAATTCGGCACGCCCGACGGGCGCAAAAGCTGGCAGCTCGACCAGACGTGGGAACGCGTGTCGCTGCCTTTGTCCGACCGCGCCAAGGGCGACGACGGCGTGCGCCTCGTGCTGGTGGGCGCCTACATCGTCGCGGGCCGCGAAAGCTGAGATCGCCCATGCATCCTGCCTTGTCCGAGTTCGTCGACGCCGCGAAACGCGAAATCGACCGCCTTCCCGACGTTGCCGACCGCGTGGACGCGATAGCGCCCCTGATGCAGCGCCTGACGCGGCAGGCCCCGCAGTTTCTCGGCGCCGACCATCGCCGCTCCGACCCCGCGAACTACCGGCGCAACGCGATCTACATGTGCCCCGACGACACGCTCTCGCTCTACGCGCTCGTGTGGCTGCCGGGCCAATGGACGCCCGTGCACGACCACGGCAGCTGGGGCGTGGTCGGCGTGGTCGAGGGGTTCCTCGAAGAGCGCGCCTACATGTGCCCCCACGGCGAAATCCGCGCCGATTCCGGCATCGCGCTCAAACGCGGCGGCGTGGTGCTGCTCAATCCGGGCGCGGTCACGAGTTTCGTGCCCAATCCCGACCACATCCACATGACGGGCGTGGCGATCGGCCGGCCGACATGCGTGTCCTTGCATCTCTACGGCCGCAACATGAATTCGTTCCACATGTACGACGTGTCCGCCGGCACGCGTCGGCGCGTCGACGTGGGCCACCACACGACGACGGACTGAGCTTCTGCCCCGCTCTCAGAAAATCGTGTGAACGACCTTGTCGGGCGGCGTGTGGCCGTCGACGAAGCTTTTGATGTTCACGATGACCTTCTCGCCCATCGCGTCGCGGCCCTGGTGCGTGGCCGAGCCGATATGCGGCAGCAGCACGACGTTTTCGAGTTCGAGCAGGCGCGGATGCACCTGCGCTTCGTGCTCGTAGACGTCGAGCCCCGCACCTGCGATTTCGCGCGAATAGAGCGCGCGCGCCAACGCTTCTTCCTCGATCACCGAGCCGCGCGCCGTGTTGACGACGATCGCGCGCGGCTTCAGGAGCCGCAGGCGGCGGGCCGACAGCAGATGGTAGGTGGCCGGCGTGTGCGGGCAATTGACCGACAGCACATCGATATGGCCCAGCATCTGGTCGAGGCTTTCCCAGTAGGTCGCCTCGACCTCGCTCTCCACGTTGGCTTCGACGCGGCGCCGGTTGTGGTAGTGGATCGACATGCCGAAAGCGCGCGCGCGCTTCGCCACCGCAAGCCCGATGCGCCCCATCCCGACGATGCCGAGCCGCTTGCCCGCAAGGCGCATGCCGAGCATGGCGGTGGGCGCCCAGCCGGTCCAGCGGCCGCCGCGCACGAGCCGCTCGCCCTCGCCGATGCGGCGCGCGACCGCCAGGATCAGCGCCATCGTCATGTCGGCCGTGTCGTCGGTCAGCACGCCCGGCGTGTTGGTGACCGTGATGCCGCGCGCCTTGGCGGCGTCCAGCGCGATGTGGTTTACGCCCGTGCCGAACGAGGCGATGAGCTTGAGATCGGCCCCCGCGCCGTTGATCAGCACGGCGTCGAGATTGTCGGTCACTGTGGGCACCAGGATTTCGGTTTCCGCCATCGCGCGCATCAGTTCGGCCGGGCCGAACGGATGGTCGTCGAGATTGAGCCTGCACTCGAACAGCTCCATCATGCGCGTCTCGATCTGGTCGGGCAGTTTGCGCGTGACGATCACAAGCGGGCGGCGACGGGTCATGGGCGGGCGATTTCCGGCTGCTTCGGAATAAAAGGAATGCCTTTCGCGTAGCAGCCCATCCCCCCCTCTGTCCAGAACCGCTGGACCCGCTATAATGGATCGATGATTCGTCTGCTCGCATCGCTGGCGGTTTGCGTCGCCGTTTTCGCAAGCCCCGTGGCCGCGCAAAGCCCGCGCGAAAACCTGCCCGTGCCGCGCTTCGTGTCGCTGCGCTCGGAGGAAGTCAATCTGCGCACCGGCCCCGGCGTGCGCTATCCGGTCGAATGGGTGTTCGTGCGCCGCCAGATGCCCGTCGAGATCCTGCAGGAATTCGAAACGTGGCGGCGCATCCGCGACCGCGACGGCACGGAAGGCTGGGTTCACCAAAGCATGCTCACGGGCCGCCGCTCGGCCGTCGTCGAAGGCGAGATGCGCAATCTGCGCCGCCGCCCGGAAACGGACGCGCCCATCGTGGCGCGCGTCGAGCCCGGCGTGATCGCGGCCATTCTCGAATGCCGCGATTCGTGGTGTCGGCTCGAGACGGCGGGGTTCCGCGGCTGGGTCCAGCGCGGCGAGATTTGGGGCGTCTATCCGAACGAGGCGATAAAATGAGCGCTGTCGAACCCGGCGAAATCGTGGCCGCAAGGCGAGCGGCCTATTGGCATGTCGGCATCGCCGACGGGCGCGGCCACGCGATCAGCCGCCTGCCGCACCAAGGCGTGGTGCGCCTGCCGCTCGAAACCTTCGCCAAAGGGCGCGTGCTCTATGTGGTGCCGATCGACCGGCCGAGTTTTCCGCCCGCCGAAATCGTGGCGCGCGCGCAAGAGCGGCTCGGCGAAGCGGGCTACGACTGGCTGGAAAAGAACTGCGAGCATTTCGTGGGCGAATGCGCGTTCGGCGAAGCGCGCAGCCGCCAGGTGCGGCTCGCAGGCGCCATCGGCACGCTTGCCGGCCTCGCCCTCAATTTCGTGGGGCCCAACTGGGTCGCCGCCGGAGCCGTCGGCCTCGTCTCGGCCGCGGCGTTTGCATTCACGGCAAAACCGCCGCGCGCGGTTGCCGCCGACGACGCGGCTTTGGGCCACGCCGCCGACGCACATCGGATCGCTTAAGCCGAAAAATCTTCGGCGAGAGCCGCGCGCACGTCTTCGCCGAGCACGGCCATATGGCCGTAGTTCGGATGGTCGATGCCGAGCAGCACGCGCGCACCCGGCTTGGCGAACTCCGCGATCGAAGCCGCGTCGAACGCAAAACGCAGGAAATGCACCGACGACGTCTTGCCGTCGTCCTTCGTGCGCTCGACGTCGGTTTCGCCTGCCGCCGCAATGCGCTTGCCGGCCACTTCGAACGCGATATGGCGCTCGATATGGCCAAGCTTGGCGAGCGTCGCCGCCCGGCGCACCGGATCGTCGATCTCGATCATCATCGTGGCCACAAGTTCGCTGCCCTGCGGGATCAGCGGATTGAACGCGGCGAGTTCGTCGGCGATCTGCGCTTCGCCGCCCTTTTCGATGAACAGCATTTCGTGCACCTGATGCCACATCGTCTGGTAGTTCTCGAAATAGAAGGTGGCGTCGGGGCCGACCGAAACGCGGCGCAGGCGCTTGGCGGCGACCACGCTTTCGCGCAACGCCTTGCGCTCGAGCGCATAGGCTTCGATGGGCAGAATGTCGGCGCGCGAAATTTCGCGCTTAACGGCGAGAGCCATATTCCTCACTCCTTGGATGCGAGCCCGTAGGCTTTGGCGAAAAGTTCGATGGGATGCAGCGAATGGTCGATCTGCGGCTTGTCCGCCATATCGAGCCGCTCCACCCCTTGCACCAGATGTTCGCCCGCAAGCGGGCACTCGGAAGAGAGATAGGTCTTTTTGTTGGCGGCGACAGCCTTGATCGCGGGTTTTCCGACTTTAAGGGCCGTCTCGAAATTGTTTTTCATGACCCCCCACGAGCCGCCGTGGCCCGAGCAGCGCTCGATGATGGCCACGCTCACTATGGGGATCAGGCGCAGCATTTCGGCGGCCTTCGGGCCCATATTCTGGGCGCGCGCGTGGCAGGCGAAATGCATCGAAACGCCACCGTCGAGCTCGCTCAAACCGGGTGCAAGCCCGTGCTTCTTGTGGATATCGACGACGTATTCGGACGCGTCGAACGTCGCCTTGGCGAGCTTGGCCACGAACGGATCGTCGGGCAGGATCAGCGGCCATTCGAATTTGAGCATGAGCGCGCAGGACGGGATCAGCGCCACGATGTCGTAGCCTTCGTCGACGAGCGGGCTCAGCTCGCGCGCGACGAGAGCCGCATTGGCCGCGACCTTGTCGATCTCGCCGTGCTCGAGCTGCGGCATGCCGCAGCATTTCGGGTAGACGACCTTGCTGTCGACGCCGTTTTTGGCGAGCACGGCGCGCATGGCCATGCCGATATTCGGGTTGTTGTAGTTCACGAAGCACGTTGCGTAGAGCGCGGCTTTGCGCTTGCCGAAGGCGGGTGCGTCCGGATTGGGGACAAGCGCGTCGCGCTTGGCGCGCACTTCGAAGGTGGCACCGTGGAACTTCGGCAGTGCCGCTTCGCGCGAAACGCCCGCGACGTTTTCGAGCAGGGCGCGCGTCGTCGTGTTCTTGGTGTCGGTCGCCCAATTGGCGACGCCCGAGACGAGACCGGCCAAGCGGCCGTTGCGGTCGGTCTTGGTGAGTTCCTTCTCCGCGAACGGCACCTTGCCCTTTTTGGCTTCGATGGCGCGGTAGCGCAGCATCAGATGCGGGAAATCGAGATTGAATTCGTGCGGCGGCACGTAGGGGCATTTGGTGAGGAAGCACATGTCGCACAGCGTGCACGCGTCGACCACGCCCTTGAAATCGCTCGACGGCACTTCTTCGAGCACTTCGCCCGGCGTTGCGTCCACGAGGTCGAACAGCTTGGGGAAGGAATCGCACAGGTTGAAGCAGCGCCGGCAGCCGTGGCAGATGTCGAACACGCGGCGTAGTTCCGCGTCGAGCTTTTCCTCGTTCCAGAAATCCGGATTGGTCCAGTCGAGCTTGTGCCGGGTCGGCGCTTCGAGACTGCCTTCGCGCATGGAACGTGCTTCCCTGATGTGGCCGCGGAGTAGAGGAGAAACGGCCCCTTGCCGGACGGCACGAAGAATGCCGCCGGAAGGGGCCGCTTGGGGTCTTAGGCCGAAGCCTTCATCGACTCGAGCGTCTTGGCGAACTTGCCGGCGTGCGACTTCTCGGCCTTGGCCAAGGTCTCGAACCAGTCGGCGATTTCGTCGAAGCCCTCTTCGCGCGCGGCTTTCGCCATGCCCGGATACATGTCGGTGTATTCGTGCGTTTCGCCCGCGATCGAAGCCTTCAGGTTCTGCTCGGTCGTGCCGATCGGTTCGCCCGTGGCCGGGTCGCCGACTTCCTCGAGGAACTCGAGATGGCCGTGCGCATGGCCCGTTTCGCCTTCGGCCGTCGAGCGGAACACGGCGGCGACGTCGTTGTAGCCTTCGACGTCGGCCTTTTGCGCGAAATAGAGATAACGGCGATTGGCCTGGCTTTCGCCGGCAAAGGCTTCCTTCAGATGCTTTTCGGTCTTGGTCCCTTTGAGTGCGGGCATGGACAGGCTCCCTCTGGCGCAAATAGAAAACGGCGGGGCGGCGATGCACCCCGAAAGCGGGCCGATGGACCCGCTCGGCGTTCTATATGGGTCTTGAGGAGCGCTTCGTCAATAGCCTGGAATCGTTCCAAATTAATTTTGAACGATTTGTTATATTTTGTCTATTTCTGCTCGGATTCGAGGCGAATGACGACCTCGACACGCGCGACTTTGGTGCCGACCGGGGCCGGCGGCAGGTCGGAAACCGACACCGCATCGACCGGGATATCCTGCAGACGGCGGTATTCTTCGAAATAGAAATGATGGTGCGGCCCGATATTGGTGTCGAAATAGGAAATGCCGGGGGCAATCACCACTTCGCGCAGCAAGCCGCTTTGCGTGAACTGATTCAACGCGTTGTAGACGGTCGCGAGCGACACCGACAGGCCGATTTTTTTGGCTTCGCGGGCCAAATCATCCGCACTCAAATGGCGATTGCCGCCGGCACGTAGCAAATGCAGCAGCTGCACGCGCTGGCGCGTGGGGCGCAGGCCGGATTCTTTGAGGGCGTCAACCGCCAGGGTGAAGGTTCGATCGCGAGTCATAATCATTTAAATAGGGCAAACCCGAACGGAAGGGAAGAGGCGGTATCGAGAAACCGACGACCCGCCCGTGCGGCTCGGGAAAAACCGCACGGGCGGAACCGGAACTTAACTCAAGTCGAAACGGTCGAGATTCATGACCTTGGTCCAGGCGGCCACGAAATCCTCGACGAACTTGGTCTTGGCGTCGCTGGCGGCATAGACCTCGGCCAAAGCGCGCAGCTGCGCGTTCGAGCCGAACACGAGATCGGCGACGGTGCCGGTCCATTTGCGGGCCCCCGTGGCGCGATCCACGCCCTCGATCACGCCCGCCGCGTCGGTCTTTTTCCACTGCGTGCGCATGTCGAGCAGATTCACGAAGAAATCGTTGCCGAGCACGCCCGGCGTGGCCGTGAAGACGCCGTGCGCGGCGCCGTTCGCGTTGGCGCCGAGCACCCGCAGGCCGCCGACCAGCACGGTCATTTCAGGCGCACTCAGCGTCAGGAGCTGCGCCTTGTCGAGCAGCAATTCGCCCGCCAGCGCTTCGAAGCCTGCCTTCGCATAGTTGCGGAAACCGTCGGCCGTGGGTTCGAGTACGGCGAAGGATTCGACGTCCGTCTCGGCCTGGCTCGCATCCATGCGGCCCGGTGCGAAAGGCACGCTCGCCGCCACGCCGGCCTTCCTTGCCGCTTCTTCGACCGCAGCGTTGCCGGCGAGCACGATCAAGTCGGCAAGCGAGAT
>JBILXZ010000027.1:0-49529 GCA_044378015.1 Tagaea sp. | reverse complement strand
ATTTTTCGAAATGCTCAGGAGTCCCAATTGCAAGAACAATGATTGAAAATGCCGCAACAACGACCATGCCGAGGAGAAGCGCTGAAGTGCCGATCCGGTAAAGCTTTGTCCCAGGTCCGTCGAGGTACCAAAACGCGCTCACCCAAATCCATAAAGCGATACCGAATGCCAACGCTTGTATGCCAACGAAGAAGAATAGCAAAATGCTACAGATAAAAATCACGCGTTCCGGCCAATAACGCCCAAGGACCGCTATCGTGGTAGTCACGTCAGGATCCCGAACATAAAGATGAATCATGTTGTCCTCCAAAGACTTTTAATTGCATAATTTTTTTATGGGTCTAGGCCGCTTGACTTGCCCGAGATTCGCAAGACCAGTTGCCTAAATTCTCATCTACCCTGCCCCCGTCCCCGCACGCGCCGATTCGACAGCACTCTTGAGCACCTCGTTCACGCAGGCATCGCCGCCGCCGAACGGGGCTACAACGTCCACGATTACCATGCGCGCCCCGCTTTTCCACTCGGCGGGCGTGAGCTTGCCCGGCATGGCGCGCAGACGGCCTTCCACGCCTTCGCTGGCAAGCGCCCAGGTTACAAAGGCAAACGGCTCTTTCTCTTTTTTGAATATCCGCGCTTGGCCCAACGTGAGCGGCGGCAATAGGCGCCATTCGAGCTCCGAGACGAACACATGTCGATGGGCCGGCGATTGCAGCAGCAGCCAGACCATTTGGCCAAGCACGCTTGCTTGCGTTTCGGCAACGGCGCCGGCGGTCCCAGCGCCGATGGGTGCCGGTGCCGGAGCAGCATTACTTGCCGCATCGGGCGCAGGGTTGGCTGCTACCGGCTTGGGAGCGGGGCGCGCGGGCGGGTCGGCCGGGCGGCTTGGAACTTCGGTGTCGGACGGCATTGGGCGGCTCCTTCTTCAGTTTCGACATGCGAGCTTAAACTAGCAATCAGCGCTCTCGAAGCGCCTCGTCACGATAGCGCAGCAACGGCGTCAAGACATATTCGATCAGGCGTCGGCGTTCGGTTTTGATTTCGGCGGTCACCGACATGCCGGGCGACAATGCAACCTCCCGCCCGTCGATTACCATCTTGGCGCGCTCGAGCGATATCCGCGTCGGGTAGACGAGACCTTGGGCGCGATCTTCGACTGCGTCGCCCGACACGAACAGGACTTCGCCCATCAGATAGCCGTATTTGGTGAAATTGAAGGTTTCGATCTTGACCACCGTCGGCATGCCGGCTTCGACGAAGCCGACATCGCGATTGAGCAGCATTGCCTCGACCTCCAAGCGGCTGTCGGCCGGCACGATCACCATCAGGCTTTGGGCTGCCGTGACGACCGCGCCAAGCGTGGTTACCGACAATTGCTGGACGGTTCCAGCGACGGGGGCGACGAGGGTCTGCAAAGCGGCGCGTTGGGCCGCCTTGGCATGGTCTTGCGTAAGGGTTGCCAGGCGTTTCTCCAAATCGGCGATTTCCGAGGCGATCGCCCGCCCGAATTCGGCTTCGGCGCGGCGGCGCTGCGCTTCGGCGGCAACGATGCCCGCCTCCGCCTCCAGCCGCCGCCCGCGCGTGACGCGCAGTTCCTGCTCCATTTCGACTTCTTGCTGGCGAATTTCGAGATAGGCAAGCTCGGGCCCGGCCTGGCGTTCGGCCAGATATGATTCTGACCCTTTATTTGGGTCCAAAGGTTAAGCGAGAATTGGGCACATTTTCTCCAAAAGAGGAGTGTGCGGAATGCCAAGAAAAAGTTTTACGGAAGAGCAGATCGCGTTTGCCCTGCGGCAGGCGGAGAGCGGCACGCCGGTTGGCGAGCTTTGTCGAAGGCTCGGGATGAGCGAGCAGAGCTTCTACCGGTGGAAGAAGCAGTTTGCCGGGATGGGGATCTCGGAGATCCGCCGTCTAAAGCAGCTCGAGGACGAGAACACGAAGCTGAAACGACTGGTCGCGGATCTGACGCTCGACAAAACCATGCTGCAGGATGTCCTGCGAAAAAAGTTATAAGGCCCTCCGCGAAGCGCCAGGTCGTCGACCATTTCATGGCGGCCTACGGCGTCAGTGAGCGGAGGGCCGTTCGTGTCAGCGGCTCGGCAAGATCGACTTACCGGTACCGATCGATCCGCGATCCGCAAACGGCGTTACGGATGCGGCTGAAGGAGCTTGCGGCCGCGCGCGTGCGGTACGGTTACCGGCGCCTGTACGTGCTGCTGCGTCGGGAGGGCTGGTCGATGAACCACAAGCGGATCTATCGGCTGTACTGCGAAGAAGGTCTGTCGATCCGGACTAAAACGCCACGTCGGCGCCGATCTTGCCGGTATCGGGTGGGGCGCCCGGCAGTCGAAGGTGCCAACGACACCTGGGCGATGGACTTCGTCTCCGAACGGCTGTTCGACGGTCGGCCATTCCGAATCCTGACGATCGTCGATTGCCATACGAGAGAATCTCTCGCGACCTGTGCGAGGACAAACTTCAGGGCGTACCAAGTGATCGAAGAACTGGATCGACTGGCGCGGGTTCGCGGCAAGCCAAGAAGCATTCGGGTCGACAACGGCCCCGAGTTCGCCGGTCAGATGCTCGACCAGTGGGCGTATCTGAACAAGATTGAGCTCGACTTCTCGAGGCCGGGAAAGCCAACAGATAATGGGTTCATCGAGGCGTTCAACGGTCGTCTTCGCGCCGAGTGCCTGAACGCTTCATGGTTCATCTCGATGGCCGATGCTCGGCAGCGTATCGACGAATGGAGGATCGATTACAACACTGAACGACCCCACATGGCCCTTGGCGGCTTGACGCCGAAGGCCTTCGCAGACCAAATAGACCGTGCTCAAAAGATCGCTTAGCAAATGGACCCAAGTTCGGGGCAGGACCATTCAGGGTCCAGTCTAAGTTAACTTTTGGACCGCTCTGAAGGGGGCAGATCAAGTTCGGAAGCCCGAAGACCCGACCCCAATGCCAGGCGGACAAAGACATAGCCGCGGGTGGGTGGTGCTCCGGCCGCAATTTCGTTGCCGCCGAGTGCGTCGAGAAGCGCTTGAATGTCGGACTTGCGGGGTGCATCGATCCGCGCTTTTTCGCGGGACGACAGATCGAACCGCAGGCCGGTCGTTGGGTCGCCCTCGCGCCACTCGCGCCGAACCACATGCGCCATGACCGACTTGGCGGTCATGAAGACCGAGCGCGCAAGACTTCGGCTGAGCTTGGCAACCAGATCTTCCTGCAGCTTCACGAAGTCCGCGCGACGCAACAAGCGGACATCGCGGGCGCCGATCAAGGGCCCCAGATGCATTCGAACTTGGCGCTCGTACATGTCGTAAGTGCTGCGCTCGCGCCCCAGATTGCGGCGGCTTTCGATGAAATCGTCGGCCGCTTTGGCAAAGCTTATTTGGGTCTCCTCAAACGGAGCGCCGCTGTTTTCGATCAATCGGCGATGGCGTTTGGCGTCTAGCGCGCTGGCGAACAGTTTGCGCCGCTTTTCGCGCTTTTCGTTGGTCCACTCCACGCACCAGCGCTGCGAGATTTCGCCTGATTTTCGTTTCCAGCTGACTTTGTAGATCATCGCCATGGGGCCGTAGCCCTCCTTCGCGTTTCCTGTTGAGAGAAATGCGAATGCCGACGACGGGTTTTGCGTCCCAAAGATCCCTTGAAAAAAGCCCCGTGCGAGGAAAATGCGAGGAAGAATTTGAGGGTTTTCGCGGGGAAATAGGATTTTTAATCCAGCCCCACTCCAACCGCCAAACTGACCACGTTCCTACACCGCCGCTGAAAGGTGCGACCTCAACGTTCGAAAAACGCTTTGTTTTCAGAGGATTGTATGATTCTATTTGGCGGCCCAAAAAACCGGCCCCAAATAGGGAAAATGGTAGCGGCGGAGGGATTTGAACCCCCGACCAAGGGATTATGATTCCCCTGCTCTACCACTGAGCTACGCCGCCGAAGAGCGGTCGGTTTAAGGCCAGTTGCCAGGCCTGTCAAGAAGCCCGGTTCGGAACCGGACCGGCATCGCACGGCAGCGGATCGGGCTAACGCGCGAACAGCAAGCGGCCGATGATTTCGGCGTGCGGACTTTCGTCGATCGCGCGCAAACGCGCGTACTCCGACATCGAGATCAGCATCGCAGCCGGGCGGCCTTTGCGGGCGACCGGCACGCGGACATCGCCGCGCTCGAGACGGCCCAACAGCCCGTCCAGAGAATCGTCGATCCGCCGCGCTTTCGCGGCCGTGGCTTTGACGGATGCAGAGCGCAAGCTCTTCATTCCTTCACCATTTTTTCGGTTGCCCGCTGGCGCGGTCGCGAAACGGCCGCGTCCCTAGAAATACTCGAATAGCTTCAAATAATCGTCAACTGGGAATTGCTAGGTTCGGGAGATCCAACCGCCGCCGAGCACGCGGGTACCTTCGTACAGCACGCACGCCTGCCCGGCCGCCACCCCGAATTCGGGATCTTCGAAGGTCACCAAGGCGGTTTCGCCCGCGCCGCGCGCGAATTTCGCGGATTTGGGTGCGGTCGTCGAACGGATCTTGGCCTTGGCGTTGCCGTCTTCGACATGTCCGCCAAGCCAATTGGTGCCGCCGAGCGCAATGTCGCGGCGCGCCAGTGCCGCGTGCGGCCCCACCGTCACGCGCGCGGCGGCGGCATCGACCGCCAGCACGTAGAGCGGCTCGGCCGCCGCATCGCGTGCGCCGATATTGAGGCCGCGCCGCTGGCCCACCGTGAAGCCGATAGTGCCTTCGTGGCGGCCCAGCACGTTGCCGGCCCGGTCCACGATGTCGCCGGGCCGGGCCGCTTCGGGACGCAGCCGTGCGACGATGTCGCGGTAATTGCCGCCGGGAACGAAGCAGATGTCCTGGCTGTCGGGCTTCTGGGCGACCGGCAGCGCGAGCCGCTCGGCTGCGGCACGCACGGCGGTCTTGGGCAGGCCGCCCAGCGGGAAGCGCAGGAAATCGAGCTGGTCTTGCGTGGTTGCGAACAGAAAATAGCTCTGGTCGCGCGCGGGATCGGCTGCCGCGTGCAGTTCGGACCCGGCGGGCGACGCAAGACGCCGCGCATAGTGGCCGGTCGCAAGAGCCGATGCCCCCAGATCGCGCGCCACGGCGAGAAGGTCGCGGAACTTGACGGTCCGATTGCATTGCACGCACGGCACGGGCGTTTCGCCGCGCGCGTAGCTGTCGGCGAAGTCTTCGATAACGGCGTCTTTGAAGCGGCTTTCGTAGTCGAGCACGTAGTGCGCGATGCCGATGCGGTCGGCGACGTTGCGCGCGTCGTAGATGTCCTGGCCCGCACAGCAGGCGCCCTTCTTCTTGGCAAGCTCGCCCTGGTCGTAGAGCTGCAGCGTGACGCCGACGACGTCGTAGCCCTGTTCTTTGAGCAAGGCCGCGACGACGGAGGAATCGACGCCGCCCGACATCGCGACGACCACGCGCGCGCCGGCGTGGAGGTCGATGTCCCGCGCCGCGATCTGAGCGCGGTCGCTCATGCGGCCGCCAATCCCCGGCGCCAGAAATCGGTCTCGAGGCGGCAGGCGTGCGAGATGGTTTTCGCCAGATCCGCAAAGCGCGCATCTTGGATCAAGGACCGACACTCCTGCTCGAGATGATGGCGAGCGCCGGCTTCGGGCAGCGTACCGGCACCCGACTGCCGCACGAAACCGTGCCCGACATAGGCCTGCCAAGCGAGCGCCGCCGCTTCGCGCAGCCGCGAAAACAGCCCGCCCTCTTGCCAAAGACGGCGCGTCATTCGCGCTCCTCGAGCCACGCCATCTGGATCGCCTCGAGAATCTTCTCGTTCGATTTTTTCGGATCGTCCGCGAAATTCGGCAGCGCCTGCACCCATTTCCACAGG
The DNA here is from genome assembly GCA_044378015.1 of Tagaea sp. Classification (GTDB taxonomy): domain Bacteria; phylum Pseudomonadota; class Alphaproteobacteria; order CACIAM-22H2; family CACIAM-22H2; genus Tagaea. Next base: position 43,684 of record JBILXZ010000027.1, on the reverse strand, counting down.
TCGGTGAAGCGCAGATTCGCGACGTCGGCCTGCGGATGGGCCTCTTCGAGTTCGATCGCGATGTCGGCGACGTCGGTCCAGCGCAGCTTCATCGGAGCGGATCCTTACGCCTTGTCGACCATCATGTTGCGCGTGGCGGTGGGCAGCGACACTGTGAGCCCGTCGAGCTCGTCGGTGATCGTGATCTGGCAGCCCAGGCGCGAAGTGTGGGTGAGACCGAATGCGAGATCGAGCATGTCTTCTTCGTCTTCGCTCGCTTCCGGAAGACGCTCGTAGTCGTCCTTGTCGACGACAATGTGGCACGTCGAGCAGGCGAGCGAGCCCTCGCACGCCCCTTCGAGCGGCACGTCGTTGCGGTGGGCGATCTCGAGCACCGACAGGCCGACGGGAGCGTCCACTTCCTTGCGCGAGCCGTCGTTAAGAATGAAGGTCATCTTCGGCATGGTCGTCGTGCTTTCTGTTTTGAGGTTTTGGGGGTTCTCGAAGATCAACCGCCGATTTCGGCGACGTTGCGGCCCGCGAGCGCCTTGCGGATGCCGCGGTCCATGCGTCGTTCGGCGAAAAACTTGGTTCCGTGTTCGAGCGCTTCGGCAGCACCCTGGATGGCCGCGCGGTCGCTCTGCGACATCGCCCGCTCGAGCGTTTCCCGGACGGCCGCGATGGCGCCGCGCTCGGCCTCGTCCAGCAGATCGGAATCGACCGCCATCGCCGCTTCGAGCGCGTTGATCGCGCGGCGCGCCTCGACGCGCGCTTCGGTCAGCAGGCGGCGTTCCATGTCGGCTTCCGCATTGTCGATGGATGCGCGCAGCATGTCGGCCATCTCGTCGTCCGTGAGGCCGTAGGACGGCTTCACCTCCACGCGCGCCTGGCGGCCGGTCGTCGATTCCTCGGCCGACACCGACAGGAGGCCGTCGGCATCGACCGCGAAGCGCACGCGGATGCGCGCCGCACCGGCCACCATCGGCGGTATGCCGTCGAGTTCGAAGCGCGCGAGGCTGCGCGTCTGATCGGCCATCTCGCGCTCGCCCTGCACCACGTGGAACGACATCGCGGTCTGGCCGTCCTGGTAGGTCGTGAAGTCCTGGCCGCGCGCGACCGGAATGGGCGTGTTGCGCTCGACGATTTTCTCGACGATGCCGCCCATCGTTTCGATGCCCAGCGACAGCGGCAGCACGTCGAGCAGCAGCGTGTCGGACCCCGACGTCAGCGCTTCGGCCTGCAAGGCGGCGCCCACGGCCACGACCTCGTCCGGGTTTATGTCCGCAAGAGGCGCTTTACCGAAAAACTCTTCGACCCTTGCGCGCACCAAAGGCACTCGGGTGGAGCCGCCCACCAGCACGGTGCCGTCGATCGCCTCGGGTTTCACGCCTGCGTCTTCGAGCACGCCCGCTGCGATTGCCAGCGTGCGCGCGACCAGAGGCTCGATCAGTTTTTCCAGCTCGGCGCGCAAAAGGCTGTGGCGGCTGTCGCCCGCGTCGAGCATCAGCTCGCCTTGCCACGGGTCTTGGCTGCTGACGCATTCCTTGGCGAGGCGCGCGGTCGCGAGCGCCTGCTTCGCCTCGTCGCGGCTGAATTCGCCGCCGCGTTCGGCCAGGAACTTCGCGGCGACCGCATGGTCGAAATCGTCGCCGCCCAGCGCGGCGTCGCCGCCCGTGGCGAGCACCTGGAACACGCCTTTTTCCAGGCGAAGCAGGGAAAAATCGAACGTGCCACCGCCCAGATCGAAGATCGCGTACACGCCTTCGGATTTGCTGTCGAGGCCGTAGGCGAGCGCCGCCGCCGTCGGCTCGGCCACCAGGCGCAGCACTTCGAGCCCGGCCAGCCGTGCGGCGTCGCGCGTCGCGGTGCGCGCCGCATCGTCGAAATAGGCGGGCACGGTCACCACGGCGCGGTCGACGTTGCGGCCCAATGCCAGTTCCGCGCGTTCTTTGACCGCGCGCAGAATGTCGGCACTGATCTCGACTGGCGTAAGCAGGCGATCGCCGATCTTCAGGCGCGCCATGCCGCCTTCGGCCGCCGCCCCGAGCTCGTAAGGAAGTTGGCCGCCCAGGCGCGCAAGATCGGCCGTCCCCCGGCCCATCAACCGCTTGATCGACGAGACGACGATCTCGGGCCGGTCGAGCAATTGGCGGCGCGCCATCTCGCCGACCAGCGGATCGGCGCCGTCGATATAGGCCACGACCGAGGGCACGAGACCCGAGCCGCGCGCGTCGCGCACGATCTCCGCCTTCTGGTCGCGCGCGAGCGCCACGACCGTGTTGGTGGTGCCGAGATCGATGCCGACAGCCAGCCCCTGTTCGTTTTCGTGCGGCAGCGGCGTTTGGCCAGGTTCGTAGATCTGGAGCAGCATCAGCCCGGTTCCGATCGCAGGGCGAGCAACGCGCGTCGATTGCGCGCTTCGTCGGCGAATTTGTCCAGATATTTGAGGCGCAGCGTGGCAAGCCTCGCCACACCGAGATCGCCGACCGCGAACGCCGCCGAGATTTTGCTCAGGCATGCGGCGGCGTCGCGGCGCGCGGCGGCGGCAAGATTTTCGACGGCGGCGGCATCCGGCGCTTCATGAAGCGCCTCGCGCCGCTCGAGCTGGTCGTCGAGCAGTTCCATGTCGCGGATCGTGTGGCTGCCTTCGCCGTCGACCGGCAGGCCGCGCAGGGCCAGCAGGTACGTCGCGCGCGCTAGCGGACTCTTCAGCGTCTCGTAAGCGTCGTTGAAGGCGACGGCCTGGCTTTGCGAAATCTGGCGCGCGCGCGGGGCGGCATTGGCGAAGCGGTCAGGATGGAGCTGGCGCTGGAAACCGAAATAGAGCTGGTCGAGCAACGGAACTTGGATGTCGAAGCCTGGTGCAAGCCCGAGGCGCGCGAAATGGTCGAGCGGCTGCGGCGGCTGGATCGCCTTGCAGGTGGCGCAAAACAAAGCCGCCGCCGCCACAGGTCCGCGGCACGACCAGCACGCAGCGAAGGCGGCGGCGGTCCGAGCGGACTCGGGATCGGTTGCAAGCGGCGTGATCTGCATTTTTGCGGACGGGCTTGGACTGCGTAGCGGCGGGCTCAGATGTGGAAGCTTTCGCCGCAGCCGCAGCGGCCTTTTTCGTTCGGATTGCGGAACACGAAGCCCGACTGCAGCTTTTCCTCCACGAAATCCATCTCCGTGCCGAACACGAACATCGAAGCTTTCGGATCGATCAGAATCTTCACGTCCCGGGCAGGCTCCACGACCTCGTCGGCAGGTCCCTTGTCGTCCGCGTATTCGAGCGTGTAGGTCATGCCCGAACAGCCGCGCGTGCGCACGCCCACGCGCACGCCGAAAGACGGCTTGCCGCGCTTGTCGAGCAGCGCGCGCACGCGCTCGACGGCCGCCTCGGTGACGGTGATCGGGGGCGGGCGCACGCGGGGGGCTCGCTTGGGCGGTGCGGCGGTGGCGGCGGGGTCGCTCATGGCGGAACGTCCTTGGATGTTCAGGCGTGCTTCTTGCGGTAGTCCTCGATCGCGGCCTTGATCGCGTCTTCGGCCAGCACCGAGCAGTGGATCTTCACCGGCGGCAGCGCGAGATGCTTGGCGATGTCGGTGTTCTTGATCGTCGCCGCTTCATCGACCGTCTTGCCCTTGACCCATTCCGTCACGAGCGAAGACGACGCGATCGCCGAGCCGCAGCCGAAGGTCTTGAATTTGGCGTCTTCGATGATGCCGTCGGGACCGACCTTGATCTGCAGCTTCATCACGTCGCCGCAGGCGGGCGCCCCGACGAGTCCGGTGCCGACGCTGTCGTCGCCTTTGTCGAAGGCGCCGACATTGCGCGGATTTTCGAAATGATCGACGAGTTTTTCGCTGTAGGCCATGGTGGAAACTCCTGGTTCGAAGGGGGTTATAGCGGGTTCGGGCCGCTGTGTCAGTGCGCTGCCCACTGGATGGATTTGATGTCGATGCCGTCCTGCGCCATCTCCCACAAGGGGCTCATCGCGCGCAGTTTCGATACGGCTTGGACGATGCGCTCGGCAGCGTAGTCGACCTCGGCTTCCGTCGTGAAACGCCCGAAGCCGATGCGCAAGCTCGTGTGCGCAAGCTCCTCCTCGACGCCGAGGGCGCGCAGCACGTAGCTGGGCTCCAGCGACGCCGACGTGCAGGCCGAGCCCGACGACACCGACAGATCCTTGATGCCCATCATCAGCCCCTCGCCTTCCACGTACGCGAAGGAAAGGTTGAGATTGCTCGGCAGGCGGTTTTCGAGATCGCCGTTGAGGAACACTTCGGGCAGCTTGGCGTTGATCGCGGCCATGAAGCGGTCGCGCAGCGCTTTCATGCGTGCGGCTTCGGCCGCCATTTCGTTCTTGGCAAGTTCGGCCGCTTTGCCGAGGCCGACGCACAGGGGCGTGGGCAGCGTGCCCGAGCGCATGCCGCGCTCCTGGCCGCCGCCGTGGATCATCGCCTGCAGGCGCACGCGCGGCCGGCGGCGCACGAACAGCGCGCCGATGCCCTTGGGCCCATAGATCTTGTGGCCAGAGATCGACATGAGATCGATCTTCATCGCTTCCACGTCGAGCGGGATTTTGCCGAAGGCCTGCGCGCAGTCGGTGTGGAAGAACGCGCCCTTCTTGCGGCACAAGGCGCCGATTTCGGCGAGCGGCTGGATCACGCCGATCTCGTTGTTCGCCGCCATGATCGAGACGATGACCGTGCGCTCGGTGATCACGGCTTCGAGTGCGGCAAGATCGACGAGCCCGTTCTGCTGGACGGGCAGATAGGTGACCTTGAAGCCTTCCTGTTCGAGATGGCGGCACGTGTCGAGCACGCATTTGTGCTCGGTCACGAGCGTGACGATATGGTCGCGCTGGTCCTTGTAGAAGCGCGCGACGCCGCCGATCGCGAGATTGTTCGATTCCGTCGCACCCGACGTGAACACGATCTCGCGCTCGTCGCCGCCGATGAGATCGGCGATCTGCTGGCGCGCTTTTTCCACGCCCTCTTCGGCTTCCCAGCCGTATTCGTGGTTGCGGCTGTGCGGATTGCCGAATTTCTCCGTGAAAAACGGCATCATCGCTTCGAGCACGCGCGGATCCATCGGCGTGGTCGCCTGGTAGTCGAGATAGACCGGGCGGCGCGGCGCGTTCGGGCGGTCGGCAGTAGCGGTCTTGGCGGCGGTGTTCATGTGTCGCTTGCTCCAGTTCGGTCAGGCGGCTTGTTGCGGTTGGCCGCGCGCCAAGCGCCGTGCAAGGGCGATCCAGGCGGCGGCGAAAGCGTCGATATGCGATAACGTCGTGTTCGGCCCCAGCGACACGCGAATGGCGTCGCCTGCCGCATCCCCCACCCCCATGGCGGCAAGCACGCGGCTTGTCTTGACCTTGCCCGACGAGCATGCGGCGCCTGCGGATACGGCGAAGCCCGCAAGGTCGAGAGCCATGACTTGGGTCTCGGCAGCCACGCCGGCAAGGCCGATCGAACTCGTATTCGGCAGACGCGGGGCCGCCGCTCCGTGGATCCGCACGTCCGGCCAGGCCGCACGCAGGCTCGCCTCCAAACGGTCGCGAAGAGCCGCCTCGAGCGGATTTGCGGCTGCGGCGGCGGCGCCGAAGCCCGCGATGCCGGCCACATTGTGCGTGCCCGCGCGCAAACCCAGCTCCTGGCCGCCGCCGCGCAGCAGCGGATTGACGGCGATGCCGTCGCGCACGACGAGCGCCCCCACGCCCTGCGGCCCGCCCAGCTTGTGCGCGGACAGCGCCAGCGTATCGACGCCGAGGGCGGCAAAATCGACCCCAATCTTGCCCGGGCCCTGGACGGCGTCGCAATGCAGCCGCACGCCTGCGGCGCGGCACAGGCGCGCGACCTCGGCGATCGGCTGCACGACGCCGGTTTCGTTGTTGGCCAGCATCACCGCCACGAGGCGAGGGCGTTTGGCCGCGATCAGCGTTTCGAGGGCGGCAAGATCGACCACGCCGTCGCTATCGACAGGAATCGTTTCGGCGCCGTACAGGGGCGCGAACACGCAATCGTGCTCGATCGACGACACGAGACACGCCTCGGGCGGAAAACCGTGCAGGGCGGCGGCATTGGCCTCGGTGCCGCCGCCGGTGAACACGATGCGCGCGGACCCGGAATTCAGCGCGTCGCCGAGCTGCGCGCGGGCCGTCTCGATGCGGCGGCGCGCCGCCCGGCCTGCCGCATGCACCGACGACGGATTGCCGACCTCGGCCAGCGCTTCGAGCATCGCGGCATGGGCCGTCGGCGCCAACGGGGTGGTCGCATTCCAGTCGAGATAGACGGGTTCGGTCATTCGGCGGCAGCCATCTCGCCGCAGGCCTGCGCGAGCGTTCCGCCCACACGGCGCGCGCAGACGTCGGCCAGGCTTACGCGCGACAGATAATGGTGGATTTGGTTGCCGAGCTCCTCCCACAAATCGTGGGTCAGGCACCGGCTTTTGTCGACGCGGCAGCCGACCGGCGAGTGCGACGCGCAGCGCGTCGCCCGGATCGGCTCGTCGACCGCCATGATGATGTCGGCAACCCGCGTGGCCTCGCTTGCATGCGCCAGCAGATAGCCGCCGCCGGGTCCGCGCACCGAGCGCACGAGCCCGCTGCGCCGCAGCTTGGCGAAGAGCTGCTCGAGATAGGAAAGCGAGATTTCCTGCCGCTCGGCGATGTCGGCAAGGGCGACGGGCTGGCCCTTGCTGGCATTGGCCAGATCGACCATCGCCATCACCGCATAGCGCCCTTTGGTGCTGAGTTTCATTGCTGCGATCCCTCGGGTCTAACGATCGAACTTCGCCGGCGTCGATTCGAAGCGCGCCGCTTCGAAATCGCGCGAATCCAGCTCGTCGCGCTGGGCCGCAACGCGGCCTTCGAGCTCGGCAATGCGCGCGCGCAACGCGCCCATTTCGCCTTCCATGCGGTCGAGCGCGCGCGCGACCGGGTCCGCGATCTCGCCCGTCGCGCCGTAAGCGCAAAAATCGTCGTTCGTCGGCCGACCGACGACGCGCGCCGGAATGCCCACGACCGTGGCGCCGGCGGGAACCGCTTCGAGCACCACCGCGTTCGAGCCGATGCGCGCGCCCTTGGCGACTGTAAAGGGCCCGAGGATTTTGGCGCCTGCCCCCACAATCACGCCGTCTTCGAGCGTGGGATGCCGCTTGCCATGGTCGAGCGAGGTGCCGCCCAGCGTCACACCCTGGTAAAGGGTTACGTCCGCGCCGATTTCGGCCGTCTCGCCGATCACCACGCCCATGCCGTGGTCGACGAAAAAGCGCGGCCCGATCTGGGCTGCCGGGTGGATCTCGATGCCGGTCAAAAAGCGCGCGAAGCCCGAAATCAGACGCGCAAGCAGCTTGAAATCGGCCGTCCAGGCGCGGTGGGCCAGCCTGTGCAGCAGCACGGCATGGAAGCCCGGATAGGTCAAAATCACTTCCAAACGCGAGCGCGCGGCCGGGTCGCGCGCCAGAACGGCGTCCAAGTCGGAGCGAATAGCCTTGAAACTCATCGGGTTGACTGCCTAATCTGCGGCTGAACGGGGGCCATGAACCATTGGATCCCTTTAAAGTCCTAGGCCGTTGCTCAAGAATTTAGGTTACCCGACTAGTCCGATCAAGTATCTTTTTGTTCAATCGCCGCAAGCGGCACGAATATACCCGAGTACCCGACACGGGTTTTCGGCGTATCTGGAGGAAGGATGCCCGACGTCATTATCAACGGGGCCGACGGTCGCTTAGAGGGCCGCTTCGTCCAGGGGGCGAGCGAACGCGCGCCGATCGCGCTGCTGCTGCACCCGCATCCACAGCATGGCGGCACGATGCACAACAAGGTCGTCTACACGCTGAACCAGGCGTTCCTCAAGGGCGGCTTTTCGACGATGCGCTTCAATTTCCGAGGCGTGGGTCGCAGCCAAGGCGTTTACGGCCGCGGCGAAGGCGAATTGCAGGACGCGGCCTCGGCGCTGGACTGGCTGCAGCAAACCAACCCGAACGCCGCGAGCTGCTGGGTTGCGGGCTTTTCGTTCGGGGCGTGGATCGGCATGCAGTTGCTGATGCGGCGGCCCGAAATCGACCGCTTCATCGCGGTCGCACCGCCCGCCAACGTGTTCGACTTCACTTTCCTCGCCCCGTGCCCGTCTTCGGGCCTGATCGTCCAGGGCGACAAAGACGAGGTGGTGCCCGAGGAATCGGTCGTCAAACTCGTGGACAAGCTCGCCAAGCAGCGCGACATCCGCGTGGATTACCGAGTCATCAAGGGTGCCAACCATTTCTTCACCGACCGGCTCGACAAGCTCGAGGCGATGGTGAACGAGTATTCGAGCGAGCCTGTCCCCATTCCGCCCCCGCCCCCGCCGCCGCCGCCGCCGCCGGTGCAAATCGACAAGAAACTGCCCTCGCCCCTGCCGCCGACGCAGATTTCGGCGCGCACGACCGCGCGCAATGCGGCCGCAGCAAAGGCCGAAGCCAAGCGCCCGCCGCCTGCGGCCAAAGCGCCTGCCAAGCGCGCCGCCAAGCCGGCGCCTGCCAAGCCCGCATCGGCCAAAACTAAAGCGCCCCAGGCCAAACCCGGCGCCAAGAAGCCCGGCAAGAAGTAGCGCCATCGCCCGAACGCAGCGCCGCTCGAGCCCCTTTGTCGCGGGGCCTCGCGCATGCTATGCCGCAACCGCCATGACAGAGCACAAATCCGACTTCCTGCGCGAGGCCACGGCACGCGGCTTCGTCCACCAGATCACAGACGCGGCCGCTCTCGATGCGCGCCTTGCCTCCGGCATTCCGCAAGTGGCCTATATCGGCTTCGATGCGACCGCCGACAGCCTGCACGCGGGCAGTCTCGTGCAGATCATGCTGCTGCGCCTCTTCCAGCGCACGGGCCATCGCCCGCTCGTGCTGATGGGCGGCGGCACGACGAAAATCGGCGATCCGTCGGGCAAAGACGCCGCGCGCAAATTGCTGACGGCCGAAGACATCGCTTCCAACATCGTCGGCATCCGGCGCATCTTCGACAAGTTTCTCGTGTTCGGGCAAACCCAGGCGATTTCGGCCGACAACGCCGAATGGCTGGACACGCTCGCCTACATCCCGCTGCTGCGCGACGTCGGCCGGCATTTCTCGGTCAACCGCATGCTGACGATGGATTCGGTCAAGACGCGCCTCGAGCGCGACCAGCCGCTGTCGTTTCTGGAATTCAACTACATGGTGCTGCAGAGCTACGACTTCGTCGAGCTTGCCAAGCGCTACGGCGTGGCCCTGCAGATGGGCGGTTCGGACCAGTGGGGCAATATCGTGATGGGCGCCGAGCTTGGCCGCCGCATGGCGGGGCTCGAGCTGTTCGGCCTCACCACGCCCCTGCTGACGACCGCCTCGGGCGGCAAGATGGGCAAGACCGCCGACGGCGCGGTATGGCTCAACAAAGAACGCCTGTCGCCGTTCCAATACTACCAGTATTGGCGCAACACCGAAGACGCGGACGTGGCGCGCTTCCTCAAACTCTTCACCGACCTGCCGCTATCCGAAATCGCCAAGCTCGAAAAGCTGGCGGGGTCGGAGATCAACGAAGCCAAGAAGATCCTGGCCTTCGAAGCGACGAAACTCTGCCACGGCGGCGACGCGGCCACGCAGGCGGCCGAGACCGCGCGCCAGACCTTCGAGCAAGGCGGCTCGGCCGAAGGCCTGCCGACGATCGCCGTGCCGCAAGCCGAACTTGCCGCCGGCATCCCGATCCTCGACCTGCTGGTGCGCGCAAGCCTCGCCGCCTCGAAAGGCGACGCTCGCCGCCTCGTGCAAGGCAAGGGTGCGAAACTCAACGACGCGATCGTCGAAGACGACACGCTGCGCGTAACCGACGCCGCCCTCGCGCCCGACGGCACGTTGAAGCTCACCGCCGGCAAGAAGCGGCATGCGCTGGTGAAGGTGGGGTAGATCAAGACAGAGGCAATGCGACACTTGCGAAGCTCGTCGCCATAAACCTCTTTACCCAAAGGCTGGCTTCGGCTGCGTCCGATGTTTGACCGGCCTTACGCTCGACAAGGAGAATTCAAGGTTCGAGGTCGGGAAAAGAACGCGTTTCAAACCGGTTTCTTCAAAAAACTTGACGCATTCCCGGCATGTCCATATCGCGCGCGGCGCATGAATGCCGCTCGAAACTCCACAGCGACACTTCTTCGCACGGGCGTCACCGTACGTTTTCGTTGGTGATGTAGGGATCGACCGGCGGGCCGTCGGCAGGGGCGTTGGCGCCGCCGCTGCCCGGCCCGCCGGAGAATACGCCGAACAGGCGGCGCAGGAAGCCCGGCGTTAGGGTCGCGAGCGGATTGATGCTCGTCTGCACGTCGGCCATCGCGCCCGAAGCGCGATAGTTGGCCGCGAACACGCCCGAGCCGCGCTCGCCGACCAGGAGCTGGCCGATCAGCGGAATGTTGCCGAGTATCGAATTGACCGCATAGGCCGGCACCAGCGTGCCTTCGATGTCGAGCGTGTCGGCCGCAAGATCCACCTGTCCGCGCGCGGTGATGCCGAGCGCCGCCCCGTGCATGCGGCCGTCTTTGATCTCGATCTTGGGATCGGCCCACGCAATGTCGGCGTCCAGGCGCCGGAAGCCGATGCCCTCGCCGCGCAAGCTGTCGAGCACGCCGGTGAGCAGCGCCACCGACAGGAGCTTGGCGAAACCCGGCGCGTTGACGAGGCGGAATTCTTCGATCGCGAGCTTGCCCACGATGGCGCGGTCGGCGCGCGCCGGGTCCTCTTTGCCGTCCACGCGCAGCGTGCCGCCGACGACGTTGGGCGTGATGTCGAGGGCCGCCAGCAAGGCGCCCGCATCGCCCGCCGCCGCTTTGAGCGTCAAAAGACCGTCCGCGCCGGGTACGATCGACACGGCGAGGTTGCCGCCGCCGGGGCTGCCCGCGCCCGCGCGATCCGCAGTCTTGGCCGAAATCTCGAGCTGCAGCCAGCGCAGATCGTCGCGATGGCCGTGCAGCGAAAAGCCGAGCAGATCGCGGCCCGCGCCGAGCTCGACGCGCGCCACGTCGAGGCCCAAACGCAAACCCGGCCGGCCGGGCACGGGCGGCGTCTTGTCGGCAAGGAAGGGCTGGGCGTCGAAGAAAACACCCTTGCCTTCGAACGCATTGTAGGCGAGCGCGCCCGCGCGGGTCGGCGCTTCGCGCTTGATCGCGGCGGCGTCGAGATCGACGCGGCCGGCGAGCAGCAGGCGCTGCAGATCGGCCGCCTTGAAGGTTCGGCCGTCCTTTTCGAATTCGACGCGGCCCTTGGCGGCGATGCCCGCGCCCGAAAGATCGAGCCGTTCGATCGTCCGCAGCACGTCGCGCTCGAGGCGCAGATCCATCGCAAGCCGGGTGCCGGGCGCGGGCGGCCGCGACCAGTCGATTTCGGGCACGGCGAAATCGACGGCGGCGAGGTCGAGTTCCAGGCCGATCTCGCGCCTGCCGTCGCGAAAGGCGCGGGTCGTCATCGCGAGACCTACGGGCCCCACCGCATAGGGCGCGAAATCGAAGCCAAGCCGGTTGACGCTGCGGGTCGAAACGGCGGCGGCCTTGGCCGTCGCGGTTTCGACAGGACCCGCGATCGCTTCGAACTCGCGCCGGTAGACGATCTCGGCGTCCGCGCCCGCAAGCCGCACGGGCCCGCGAATGTCGAGGCCCTTGGCGTCGACGCGGAAGACGAGCGTGCCGTTTTCGATGTCGTTGCCGAGGATCGCGTTGCGCTGCACGAAATCCGCGACGCGGCCGCTCGCCACGACCGCGATATCGTCGAGCTTCAATGCCGCGAGCAGCGGAAAGCGGGCGACAATGCGGATATCGGCGGCACCGCCGAAACTTTCGGGCTGCTCGCCGATGCGCTTCAAAAAGCCGAGCGGCGGGCGGTCCACGAGCTGCAGCGCTTCGCCTGCGGGGCCTTGGACGGGCACGTCGATCGCCGCATATTGCAAGTCCTGGTCGAGGCCGGTCAGCGTCACGCTGCCGTTGCCGACCCGCAAGTTTCCGATAGCGCCGCCGCGCGTGCGCATCTCCAGGCGCTTGGCGTCCATCGTGGCGGCGGCGGCCACGCCGCGCACCGGCGGCAGCCCGCCGATGAAGGTCACGTCCGCCCCGTCGACGGAAAACTCGAAATGCAGTTTTTCGACGACAGCGTTGGACCAGTCCGCATCGGGTCCGCGCAAGGAAAACTCGGCTTTCGCCGCTGGCACGCGCCCGCCCGCGATGTTTTCGGCAATCCAGCTGCGCGCATTGGGGCTCGCGAACAGCGGCCACAGACGCTTGAGTTCGTCGGTGGCGAGCCCCGCAATCTCGACCTTGGCGTCGAGCTGGGCGCGCTGCAGCGGTGCCGGGATTTCGGCCGAGGCGCGGATTTCGGCGGCACCGATGCGCAGCGTCAGATCTTCGAGATCGATGCGCGAAAGATCGCCTGCCAATACGGCGCGCAAACCCGCCCGGTCGACCGTCACGGGCTGGGCGAACCAGCTGCGGTCGGCGAACTGCAGCCCGTCGGCGTCGAGGGCGAGCGACACGGGGCCGAGCGTGCCGTCGAGCGCCAGGGCCGAACGCAGATCGAGCCGGACCGTCGCGTCGATGTTTCGCAACACCGCCAAGCGCGGATCGAGATCGGCCAAGGCAGCCACGTTGACGGCGCTTGCGACGGCCGAAAACGCGACGGCGGTGTCGGCGACGCGGTAAAGCGCTTCGACGTCGAAACGCAGGCGCTGGACGCCCAAAACAGCAGGCAGGACGGCCCGTAGAGCGATGCCCCCGTCGTTGCGGCGCAGCGCGAGATTGGCGCCCTCGACGCCGAAGCGAAGGCCGCTCGCCGCATCGTCGATGCCGATGGTGGTGTCGGCGAAAACGGCTTCGGCCAGCAGGCCGAGCGGCCGTTGCGGATCGGCGGGTGCGGCAAGCTCGGCGATCAGAAACGACGCGAAGCGACTGCCGCCTTCGACCGGTGCCGCGTCGGCCGCCGCATCCTCTGCCGCAGGCGCATCCTGGAGCTGCAGCTTGCCCTCTTCATTGCGCGCGAGGTTCAGGCGCAGGCCCTGCACGCGCAAGGCTTCGGGCTGAATCTCGCCGTGCAGCAGCCGGCTGATCGACAGCGACAGCCAGGCCTCGGGGATATGCACGATCTCCGCGCCGTCGCTTCCCAGCACGCGCGTGTCGGACACGCGCAGCTCGATCGACCGGCTGCTCGCCGACCAGTCGAGCGACGTATCGCCCACGTCGATCGACATGCCGCTGGCGCTGTCCTGCAGGGCCGCTTCCAGCAACGGCGTGACGAACGGCACCGTGATCGGCCCGACCGAGAGGCGCCACAGCAGCACGCCGGTCGCGATCAGCAGCAGGGCCGCAAAAGTGCCGACCAGTTCGAGAAACAGGCGGATCGGGTGGCTCATGGCGCGGCTTGACCCCGCGACGGACGTCGGGCCAACGTAAAGCCGGGCGCAAGAACGTTTTTGCGCCGCCACAGGTCAGGACGGATTCGCCGCATGGCGTCAGTGTACCCTGGATTTGCGGCCGCGACATGGCCGCTTGCATCCGATGCGGAGGCTGCCGCCCGCGCTTTCGAGCGCTGGCACGAGGCGTGCGACGACATCGCCGACAAGGCGCGCAAGCGCGCGGCCCGCGCCCTTGCGGCCAAACCGCCGGGCCGCGCGGCCTTTTCGGCTTTGTTCGGCAACTCGCCGCATCTTGCCGGCCTTGCACTGGGCGACCCGGAATTCGCCGTCCGACTCTTCACAGGCGGTCCCGACGGCGCCTTCGACGCGGCCTGCGACCTCGCCCGGCGCGATCTTGCCGACGCGGGCGACATGAATCGCCTGATGGCGGGCTTGCGCCGGTTCAAGAAGCAAGCGGCCTTGGCGATCGCCGCAGCGGACATAGCCGGGCTGTGGCCGCTTGCCAAAGTCACGGCCGCGATCTCGACCGTCGCGGACACGAGCTTGCGTCTGGCCTGCCGTTTTCTGCTGCGCGAAGCTGCCCGCCGCGACGGACTCGTGCTGCCCGATCCTGCGGATCCGGAAAGCGGCAGCGGCCTCGTGGTGCTGGCGATGGGCAAGCTCGGGGCGCGCGAACTCAACTACTCGTCCGACATCGATCTCATCCTGCTCTACGACGCCGAGCGCGCCAAAGGCCCCGACCCGGACGAGCTTCAAGCCGTGTTCGTGCGGCTCGCGCGCAATCTCGTGACGATCATGGAGGCGCGCACCGCCGACGGCTACGTGTTCCGCACCGATCTGCGGCTGCGCCCGGATCCGGCGGCAACCCCGCCTGCCCTTTCCACGCAAGCGGCCGAAACCTACTACGAAAGCATCGGCCTCAACTGGGAACGGGCGGCGATGATCAAAGCCCGCGTAGCGGCGGGCGATGCGACGGCCGGGGCGCGCTTCCTAGCCGCGATCCGCCCCTTCGTGTGGCGCAAGCATCTCGATTTTGCAGCCCTTGCCGACATCCACCAGATCAAGCGCCAGATCCAGGCGTATCGCGGCGGCGAAACAGTGGCCCTGCATGGCCACGACATCAAGACCGGCCGCGGCGGCATCCGCGAGATCGAGTTTTTCGCCCAGACCCAGCAGCTCGTCTGGGGCGGGCGCGATCCGGCGTTTCGCGTTCCCGCCACGATCCCTGCCCTTGCCGCGCTCGCCGCCGCAGGCCGCATTCCGCAAGCTGTCCGCGAGGAAATGGCAGCCTGCTACGTTTTCCTGCGCACGCTCGAACATCGCCTGCAGATGCTCGACGACGAGCAGACCCAGAAGCTGCCGACGACCGACGCCGAATGGCGGCGGCTGTCCGTGTTCATGGGATTCGCCGACGAGGCGGCTTTTGCCGACAAGCTCGCCCGCGTTCTCAACGGCGTCGCCGTCGCCTACTCGGATCTTTTCGAGGAGCACGACGCCGCCCCCGCCGGTGTCGCCCCCGCGCTGATGTTCGGCGGCCCGCAGGACGATCCGGCGACGCTTGCGGCACTCGAAGCACTCGGCTATCGCGAGGGGGCCAAAATCGCCAACGCCGTTCGCGGCTGGCATGCCGGGCGCTATCGCTGCACGCGCACGCCGCGCGCGCGCGATCTGCTGGTCGAGCTCGCGCCCCGCATCGTCGAAGCCTTCGCGCGGACGCCGCAGCCCGACGCGGGCTTCGTGCGCTTCGACCGCTTTCTCGAAAAACTGCCGGCGGGCGTGCAGCTTTTTTCGCTGTTCCAGGCCAATCCGTCGCTGATCGATCTTGCGGCCGAGATCATGGGCACCGCTCCGCGCCTCGCCGAGGCGGTCGCAACCCACGTTCATCTGCTCGATGCGGTCTTGAGCCCCGGCTTCTTCGCGCCGCCGCCGACCAAGGCGGCCCTCGCGGCAAGCCTTGCCGCCGCCAACGCCCAGGCGCGCGACTTCCAGGACCGGCTCGACATCGCGCGCCGCTGGCAGCACGAGCTGCAGTTCCAGATCTGCGTCCAGCTGCTCAAGCGCACGCTGGACGCCGAGGCGGCCGGGGCCGCTTTGAGCGATCTTGCCGACTGCACGCTCGCAAGCCTGCTGGCGGACTGCCAAAACGAATTCGCGCGCCTCCACGGCCGCCTCAAGGGTGCCAGCTTCGCCGTTCTCGGCCTCGGCAAGCTCGGCGGACGCGCGCTTACGGCGACATCCGATCTCGATTTGGTGCTCGTCTACGCGCATCCGGCGAAGCTCGAAGAGTCCGACGGCGCCAAGAAGCTGTCGCCGTCGCACTATTTTGCGCGGCTCGCAAGCCGGTTCGTCTCCGCTCTCAGCGTCGCGACGGCGGAGGGCGCGCTGTACGACATCGACCTGCGCCTGCGCCCGCAAGGCGCCAAGGGGCCGCTTGCCTCCGAGATCGGCGGCTTTTCGGACTACGTCGCCGGCGAAGCCTGGACCTGGGAGCACATGGCGCTCACGCGGGCGCGCTTCGTTTGCGGCGATGCGGCCCTCGGCGCCCGCGCGCTCGCCGCCGTCGCCGCGGCGCGGCGCCGCAAAATCGCCCCCGCCAAACTTGCCGCCGAGATCGCCGACATGCGTCTGCGCATGGCGAACGAACGGCGGGCGGAAACGGTCTGGCAAATCAAGGATTGGCGCGGCGGGCTCGTCGACGTCGAGTTTCTGGTCCAGCACGCGCTGCTCGCGGGCGCTGCAAAAGCGCCCGATGCGGTCGATCCGCATCTGCCGACCGCCATCGCGGCTCTCAAACGCAAGAATCTGCTGACGGCGGCCGACGCCGATCTGCTGCACCGCGCCCAGGCGCTCTACGCCGAAATCCAGGCCGTGCTGCGCCTCACGCTCGACGACGAAATCGACGCGGCAAGCGCTCCGGCCGCGCTCAAAACGCTGCTCGCCAAGACCGCGGGCACGGTTGACTTTTCGGCACTGGAGGCCAAGCTGTCTCAAACCACCCAGGCAGTGCGGGCGCTGCTCGCCAAACGTCTGCCGGGTGCCGTCTGAACCGACCGCCGAATCCGAGGAGCCCGCCATGGCCGCAAAGAAGAAAACCGCCGCGAAAAAAACCGCTTCCGCCGCAGATGCGCCGACGCGCGGACCCAAAGTCGGGAGCAAGGCGCCTGCCTTCGCAATGCCGGTCGCGGGCGGCGGCGAAGTCTCGCTCGCCAAACTCAAGGGCAAAACGGTCGTGCTCTATTTCTACCCGAAGGACGACACGCCGGGCTGCACCAAGGAAGCGTGCGGCTTCAACGATACGCTGATGCAGTTCAAGAAGCTCGACGCCGAAATCGTCGGCGTGTCGCGCGACGCGATGAAGAGCCACGACAAATTCGCGGCGAAATACGGCCTCGAATTCCATCTGGCCTCCGACGAGGACGGCAAGACGTCGACCGCCTACGACACCTGGGTCGAGAAGAGCATGTACGGCCGCAAATACATGGGCATGGAGCGCTCGACCTATCTGATCGACAAGACCGGCATTGTCCGCAGCGTCTGGCGTCCGGTCTCGGTCACCGGCCACGTCGAAGAGGTGCTGGCGGCGGTCAAGGCGCTCTAGGCGCCCCGGGCGTCAGAACTCGAGCGTGTAGACCGCCTGGGCGCCGAAACTGTGCGTGGTCGCCTGCCGGGTGAGGTCGCCGAAGGCGGGCACCGCGCGCGTCTTGCGGTAGCCCACACCCAAGGTCAGTTCGTCGAAAACCTTGTAGAGCAAATTCGCGGCGAGCTGCCGGTCTTCCTGATTGAAAAACGTGCCGGCCGTCGCGGCATTGTCCGCGTCGCCGAAGCGGCGCGTCATGCGGCTTGCGACGAACGTGAAATCCTGCCACGCGAAAATCGCCGCCGTCGTCAGATACGTGCGATCCTTGAACTGGTTGCCCATGTTGGGGTCGGCGTTGAACACGTCGGTGAAGCGCGCCCATTCGACGAAGGGCGTTACCACCACGTCGAGCGGAAGTCCTATTTCGTAGCGGGCGCCCGCGACGTATCCGTTGGAATCGCGGCTGGCGACCGGACCGTTGCCGGCCTGAAGGGTCAAAGGCTGGCGCGTGCCCGCGCGAAGATAGCGATAGCCCGCGGCCAAAGTCAGCCCCTCGAGATTGGCGGGATCGGCCAACTCGTACTGGAGGGCGACCGACTGGGGCGCATCCGTGTTGCCGGGGCCGCCATAGACGAGGCGGTTCTGGCCCAGGCGCTGCGTCGTCGAAAGCGGGCCTTGGCCGGGACCTTAGGCGGGATTGTTGAAGGCGGCGCGCGACAGAAACGAATTGTCGAAGAAGAACGAAGCGACGTCGATCTTGTGTTTGCCGTAGGCGGCAAGATCGAGCGCGTAGCCTGCGCCCGCCCCGATCGCTTCTTTCATCTGGTAGTCTTTGGCGAATTCGTTGGCGTAGAAGCCGGGCAATTTGGCGTCGTCCCAGCCAATGCCGAATGCTGGATTGAACTTTCCCGCATAGAGCCTGGCCGCATCGAGGTCGAGATTGGCGGAGAGATTTTCGATGTACATGCCGTGGCCGCCGAAGATCCGGTTCTCGGTGGGAAACTTGATTCGCTCCCAATGCAGCTTGGTCTGCACGAAGAAATTGCTGTTGAAAAAGAGCTTCGCGACCGCCTCGGCCTCGCCGTAGGTGTCGTTCAATACCGACCGCGGATTGCTGGAGCGGTAGTTTCGATCGACGCCCAGCTTGAGTGTGACGTCGGCGTCGACATGCGCGCCGTCGCCGTGCGCGTGCTGGGCTCGCGCGTGCGGAACGCCGGCCGCCACGAGCAGGGACAAAACGACGGCCGACGACAGTGCGCGCATGTGCGACTCCAATTCAGTTGCAACACAACTCTGAATCAAGCCCGCACTCGCTGTCAATCCGCTCGGCGCGCCGCACTCGGCACGCAGCGACCGAGTCGCGGCGCCCGCTAAGACATTGTTAACGAAAAATGCCGTTCAATCGGGAATCCCAGAAGACAAGACGGAGCAGCCAATGGGTACCCTCGCGAACATATCGATCCGCGGCAAACTTGCCGTCTTGATTTTCCTCGCGGCGATCGGCATCGGCCTGCTGGCGTGGCAGAGCTTCGGCACCGCCACGGATCTTGCGCGGAGTCTCGGCCATGTCGGCACGACGACGGCCGGAACGCGGCTTTTCATGACGGGCGACATGATGCACGACGCGCTTTCCGCGAACGTCCAGAGCGCGCTGCGCCAGGGCCAATCTGCGAGCGCGGACGCGAAAAAACGCACGATCGAGGCGACCGATGCCAACGCGGAGCGCTTCCTCGCATCGATGAAGGAAGTGCGCGCGCTCGACCTTTCGCCCGAAATCCTCGCGGAAGTCGACGCAGTCACGCCCAAGCTCGAGCGCTACATCGCGATGGCCAAAGAGGTCGTCGCAGCCGCTTTCGCCGACCCGAAGCGCGCAGAAGAGATCGAAGAAGCTTTCGAAACGGCATTCGAGGATCTCGCCGAAGCACTCGAGGAAATCAGCGGCCAGTTCGTCGCCTTTGCCGAGAACGAACGCGCGGCCGGCGAACGGCTTGCGGCGCGGTTTCCGCAGACCCTCGCCTTGAGCGCGGGCCTTGCGCTCCTGCTTCTGGTCCTCGGCGCGGTCGCGATCCACAAAGCGCTCGCCGCACCCATTCTGACGCTCAACGCGTGCATGAAGCGTCTGGCGGAAGACGAAGTCGACGTGGCGCTGCCCGCGACCGCGCGAAGCGACGAGATCGGCGCCATGGCCCGCGCCGTTCTGGTTTTCCAGACCAACGCGAAGGAAAATCGCCGCCTCAAGGAAGCGCAGGCCGCGCTCGAACAAGACGTGCGCGTCTCGCGCAAGCAGGCGCTGCTCGAAATGGCCGACGTGATCGAGCGCGAAACGCACAATGCGGCCGATGCCGTCGCGGCGACGACGGGCAAAGCCGACGGCACGGCCGTCGATCTTTCGCAGCGCGCCAGCAGCGTCGCGAGCGACAGTCTCGGCGTGGTCGCGTCGTCCGACTTCGCCCTTGCCAACGTGCAGTCGGTCGGCGCCACGGCGCAAGGCATGACCGACGCCATTCGCGGCATCGCCTCCGAAGTGGCGCGCGCCGCAAACATCACCAAAAGCGCCGTCGACAGCGGCGACAAGGCCCAGACGACGATCCGCGCCTTGTCGGAATCGGTGTCGAAGATTTCCGAAGTCGCCAAGCTGATCGGGTCGATCGTCGGCCAGACCAACCTGCTCGCGCTCAACGCCACGATCGAAGCCGCGCGCGCGGGCGACGCGGGCAAAGGTTTTGCCGTGGTGGCCTCGGAGGTCAAGAACCTCGCCAACCAGACGGGCCGCTCGACCGAAGACATCGACCGCCAGGTCGGCGAAATCCAGACCGCCACGCAAGCCGCCGTCGCCGCCGTGGCCGAGATCGGCGACCGCATTCGCGACATTGCCCAAGTCGCCGACGCCATCGCCGTCGCGATCGAAGCGCAGAACACGTCGACGCTCGAAATCGCGCGCAACGTCGGCGAGACGATCGAGGCGGTGCGCGACGTCTCGTCGAAAATCGGCGGCATCAGCCGGGCGGCCGACGCGGTCGGCACCGGCGTTGCGGACATGCGCGCGACGATACAGAACGCCAGCCAACGCGTCGCCGATCTGCGCGAAAACCTGACCTGCGTGGTGCGCACGGCGGCCGAAGACGCCGACAGGCGGATGTTCGCCTGACGCAGATCCCGCGTCAGCTCAGATCTTCGACCGCAGCCGTTCCGCCTTTGAGGCGCGAGGCGAGCGAGGCCTCGAGAAAGCGGTCGATGTCGCCGTTGAGCACGCCTTGCGTGTCGGACGTCTCCTCGCCCGTGCGCAGATCCTTGACCATCTGGTAGGGCTGCAGCACGTAGGACCGGATCTGGTGGCCCCAGCCGATGTCGCTTTTGGCTTCGTGCGTGGCAAGCGCCGCCGCCTCGCGCTTGCGCAGCTCGGCCTCGTAGAGGCGCGCGCGCAGCATCTTCCAGGCGCGGTCGCGGTTCTTGTGCTGCGAGCGCTCGGTCTGGCAGGCGACGACCGTGTTGGTCGGAATGTGCGTGAGGCGGACCGCACTCTCGGTTTTGTTGACGTGCTGGCCGCCCGCCCCCGACGAGCGGTAGACGTCGACGCGCACGTCGGCCTCGTTGATGTCGATCTCGATGTCGTCTTCGATCGCCGGAAACACCCAGGCCGAAGCAAAGCTCGTCTGCCGACGGGCGTTCGAGTCGTAGGGCGAGATGCGCACGAGCCGGTGCACGCCCGATTCCGTCTTGAGCCAGCCATAGGCGTTTTCGCCCGAGATGCGCAAAGTGGCCGACTTTATGCCCGCTTCTTCGCCGGGGCTCTCTTCGAGATACTCGGTCTTGAAACCGCGCTTTTCGGCCCAGCGCAGATACATGCGCACGAGCATTTCGCCCCAATCCTGCGCCTCGGTGCCGCCGGCCCCGGCATGGATTTCGACGAACGCGTCGTTGCCGTCCGCCTCGCCCGAAAGAAGCGCCTGCAAGCCGCGCTGCGCGGCCTCTTTCTTGAGCGCCACGAGCTGGTTTTCGGCGTCGGCCACCACGCCCGCATCGTTCTCGGCTTCGGCGAGTTCGATCAGGCCCACCGCATCGTCGAGCTTGGCCGTCATGTCCTTGACGGCACCTACGGCCGCCTCGAGCTGTTTGCGCTCGCGCAGCAGCGTCTGGGCTTTTCGGGGGCTGTCCCACAGCGTGGGGTCTTCGGCGAGCGCGTTGAGCTCGTCGAGGCGTTTCAGGGCGCGATCCCAGTCAAAGAAACCTCCGCAGCAAGGTCAGCGACTGCTGGATTTCTTCGGCGACGGCGGCGATTTCGGCACGCATGGGGAAACTCCGTTCGAACAGGCCATGGCTATACGAAGCCGCCGGATTCTTTGCAAGCGCGGCGACTTCGTGCTTCGCTTGGCGCAAAATCGACGAAAGCCGGAGGAACCGCCCGATGAATCTCGCCGCCAAACTCGCCGCCCGCGCGACCGCAGGCAAACCCGTGACCGTCGGGCTTGTCGGGGCCGGCAAATTCGGCACGATGTTTCTGGCCCAAGCCCGCAAGACGGCGGGGCTCCATATCGTGGGCATCGCCGACCTGTCGCCGCCGCGCGCGCGTGCCGCCCTTGCAAGCTGCGGCTGGCCGCAAGAACGCACGCAAGCAACTTCGCTTGGCCAAGCGATCGACAAGGGAACGACGTTCGTGACCGACAATGCCGATGCCGTGATCGACCATGCGGGCATCGAGGTGATCGTGGAAGCGACCGGCGATCCCAGGGCGGGCATTCGCTTCTGCTTGAACGCGATCGCGGCGGGCAAACACATCGTGATGGTCAATGTCGAGGCCGACGTGGTGGCAGGCCCGCTCCTCGCGGCCCGGGCGCGCGAACAAGGTGTCGTTTATTCGCTGGCCTACGGCGACCAACCCGCGCTCATCTGCGAACAGGTCGATTGGGCGCGCGCCTGTGGCTTCGAGGTCGTGTCGGCCGGCAAGGGTACCCGCTACCATCCGGATTTCCACCACTCGACGCCCGACACGGTATGGGCCAATTTCGGTTTTTCCGACGAGATGGCCCGCAAAGGCGGCATGAATCCGAAGATGTTCAACAGCTTCATCGACGGTTCGAAATCCAGCATCGAGATGACGGCCGTGTCGAACGCGACGGGCCTGCTCGCACAGGAAGACGGCCTCGCCTTCCCGCCCGTCCCGGCCCCGGACCTTGCCAAATTCTGCAAGCCCAAATCCAAAGGCGGCGTGCTCGACAAAGCCGGCACGGTCGAAGTCGTCTCCTCGCTCTATCGCGACAAGACGCCCGTACCCAACCATCTGCAATGGGGCACCTACGTGGTCGTGGCAGCCGACCACGAATACGTCCGCCGCTGTGCGGCCGAATACTGCATGCTGCCCGACGAAACTTGCGAGCACATGGCGCTCTACCGGCCGATCCACATGATCGGCCTCGAGATCGGCATCTCGGTTGCGAGTGCAGCACTCCGCAACGAACCGACCGGCGCCCCCTTGGCTTTCCATTCGGACGTTGCCGCGACGGCCAAACGCGCCCTCAAAGCCGGCGAAGTGCTGGACGGCGAAGGCGGCTATTGCGTGTGGGGCAAACAAGTGCCCGCCACCCGCTCGCTCGAGAAGGGTTTTCTCCCCCTCGGCCTTGCGAGCCACGTCACGCTGAAACGCGACATCGCCGAGGGCGAGCAAATCGGCTGGGCCGACGTCGTCTACGACGCGACCGACGCAGCCGTCAAAATCCGCCGCGAGATGGAAGCGGCGTTTGCGCGACCTAACAGCAAAGCGGCCCAGTGAACCGCCCCTCGGCTCACGCCTTCGGCTTCAAGGAGAACATCGCAAGCGCCCCGTCTTCGCCACCGCCTGCGGCGTAATCAGTTGCGGGGACACTATACATATCTCTGCGTCGCGGCGCCCGGCTTCGGCCCCGGTTTTTGACGGGCAAGCGTTCGCCCTGTGCGCGTTTCGACCTCGGCCACAAAATCCGCCGAACCCATCGGTCGCCCCGTGCGCGCACTGCGCCGGAACGCATCCCGGTCGGCATCGTCGAGCCCTTGGTCCAGCAGCCCCTGCCAGTCCGGTGCAATTTCGCGCATCGGCGCCGCGCGCACCAAGCCGTCGTCGCACCCGGCAAGATGCGCTGCCGCACTCGACCACGGCCATTCGTCCGCTCGGGCGACGAGGCCTGCGCGCACCGGATTGAGTTCGACATAGCGCGCGCACGCCAGCAGATGCGCCTCGTCCATCGCGACCGAAGCGAAGCGACCCTGCCACAGATAGCCCCGCCAGCCCTCGCGGAAATTGACGCGACGCGAATAGCGCCGATGCGCATCCGCAAGCGCTGCCCGCAAACCGCTTTCGTCGGCCGAAACCAGGATCAAATGGACATGGTTCGGCATCAGGCAGTAGCCCCACACCTCGACGCGCGCCGCCCGGCAACTCTGCGCAATCAATGAACGATATTCGACGTAATCGTCCGCGCCGAAGAAGACCGGCTGCCGCCGGTTGCCGCGTTGCGTCACGTGATGCGCAACCCCCGGTACGACGATCCGTGCCAGCCGCGCCATGACAGCCTCCTCCCGGCTCAAGACAGCAGGTCAATTAAGTATAGTGTCCCCGGAGTTCCCGGAGTTCCGCCGACGGCCACATCCCAAAAGCTTTCAACCAAATGCCGCATTACAGTGGGCTGCGACGCGTCAGTCACGCGAGCTGTCGCACGCGCGTATACGTCCCCAGCGTCGGCAAGAACGCGCCATGCACCAGCAAGGTCGCCAGCATCCAACTTTCCCTTCGCTGCAGCAACAATATCGAGCGAAACCTGAGTGGTCATTGTTCGCGCCTATCGACTAGAGCGATTCCGACCGTGCCGCATCTGCGGCACTGACGAATCCATCAAGCAGGTGCTCAATCTTAAGAAGTAAGCCGTGAATTTCGGGAAGATAAACGCGCGCGAAGGAGACAAGTACTCGATTCGACCTGTGATATGCTCTCAAGTCGCACCGAGTTGCGCGTTTATCTCTATAGTTGCAGACCACAAACCCAACAAAATCAGATTTCTTGAACAACGCAAAGATCTCTGACCGGGGCCATGTGGGGCATGTTGCTAAAGTAATCTCTTCCAACGCTCCAACTGGAGTTGCGCTGCAACTCATATTCTCAAATCCTTTAAAGATTGGAATCTCCGGCTCGTCCAGCGAGATCTGAAACATAAAATCAAGTCCTTCGACGGTATCTCCCAAACTTCTGTTCGTGGGCCCGAGAGGCCTAAAATCTGGGAGATAAGCGTGGATCGAAAACGCCACATCAACGCCGCTTCCGCGACGTCGTGGGTTCCAAATATACGTGGATTGCATCAAGTACGGGACACCCCCAACGATCTTCAATGTGTGATCGCGCGGAATCCGAATACCGTCTTTTGCAAAGGATGGAACGGCAAAAAGTAGCAATGCCGCTAGGCCAGAAGATGCCACAACCCAATGCACGAACTTAAAAACGTCGCTTCTCATCCCAACCCCTCCAGCACGTAGTTCCCGCCGGTCTGGCGGAAGCCCATGCGGCGCAGGAAGCGGTCGCTGCGCGCCATGTCCACACCCATCGTGGTGCTGATATTGAGCTCGACGGCACCGGCCGCTTTCGCCCATTGCCGCAGGGCGGCAAGCAGCATCACGCCCGCGCGGCCGTGCCGCGCATCCTTGCGCACGAACAAAAGATGCAGCGAGGCCACCTTGGCCGGGGTGAAAAACTGTTCCGAGGCCACGACGGTGGCCATGCCGACCAGATGGCCGTCGCGTTCCGCCAGAATGATGCCGGGATTGCCGTGTTTGAGCGCTGCTTTGCCCGCCGCCAGCAAGCGCGCCTCGTCGTAGAAGAATTTTTTGAAGCGCCCTTCGGCATGCATCGCGCGGATGTCGGCTTCATCGGTCGCAAGGCGGATCGCCACGCGCCCCGGCTTGGCGGATTTAGCCGCGGAATCGGCGGACTTTGCCGACCGTTCCGAAGAGACTTGCGGTTCGCTTGCCGAAGCTAGCCCCACCCTCGCCCTCCTGCTGCCCGCCCCCGGGCATTTGCGTCACGAGAAGCTTTGCGTATCCGCAGAAGCTTCAACTGGCGAAACTCTTTTCGATAGCGCATGTGTCCAAAGCTGGCAACGAGAATATGCACGCAATACGCGTGTATGGCTTCGGCTGGCGGGCGCATAAAGCGACAAACGGGTGCGGCTGCTGGGCGTCGTCTTGCACGTGGTGCGACTGGGTGATACCGTTCAATTGAGATCCCTCCGAGAGAATGTCCATGACCGTAAAATCTTCAATTTCGCTCACCGACGATCAGCACTCCTTTGCCAAGACCCTCGTCGAAGCCGGTCGCTTCCAGAGCGTGAGTGCGGTCTTGCAGCAGGGCGTCGAGCTCCTGCGCAGGCAGATGGAAACCGACGACATGGAGCGGGCCGCCCTCGCCCAACTGCTGGCCCGACGCCGTGCGGGCAAATTCGTGTCCGGCAAAATGACGGACGACAATCTGTCCCGACTTGTCGCCAGAAAGCGTCGGGAACATGGCGTTCAAGATTGAGTTTTCGGCCGAGTGCGTGCGCGATTTCGAGGCGATCTTCGACCATCTTTTCGAGAGCTATGTCGGGTTCGGCGAAAACGCCGAACAAGCTCTGGACCACGCCGCCCTGCGGATTGCGGCGATCCGACACGCGGCGGCCACGCTCGCCGCATCGCCGATGCGCGGCACGCTTCGGGACGACATTCTTCCGGGTGCGCGGTCTGTCACCATCGATCGCGCCATCTATTGGTTCGACGTCGATCCGGCGGCCAAGCGCGTTCGGATCCTGGCGATCTTCTTCGGCGGCCAGGACCATGTCCGCCATATGCTCGTTCGCGTCCTACGCAGCGACGAAAAAGCCACGTAGAGAGATCGTCGCTTGCGAGCGCCGACTGTTTGGTGCGCCCCGCCTCACGCCTTCGGCTTCAGCGAGAACATCGCGAGTGTCCCGTCTTCGCCGCCGCCGGCCGCGTGCCAGCCGTCGCTCGAAAAAGCGAGATTGCGGATCGGCTTTGCGGTTTCGCTCGGCTGGCGCAGCGCGAGTTCGCGCTTGCCTTCGAGGTCGCCCAGGCGGATCGCCCCGTTTTCGTAGCCGCCCAGCAGGAAGGGCGCGTCGGGGTGGACGGCAATGCCCGTCATCGTCGCCCCGTCGCCGAAACCGAATTCGAGCGGCGGTTGGCCCTCGGGGCCCTTGCCCGAGAAATCCCACGCGACAAAACAGTCGGCCGCATCCGACAGCAGCCAGCGCGCATTCGCCGTGAACACGAGCTGGCGCACCTTCACGCGATAGCCCGCCATCTGCATGTCCTGGCCCGTCGACAGGCGCCAGACATGGATCGCGTTGTCCTGCGTCGTCGTCGCGAGGAATTTTCCGTTCGGCGCGTAGCGCACCTGGATGTGGCTGCCTTTCCAAACGAGCGTGCGCGGTTTTTCGGCGGGGCGCTTGCACTGCCAGATCGACACGCCGTTATAGTGGGCGGCCACAAGGCGGCTGCCGTCGGGGCTGAAATCGAGGGCCGCCACCGTGCTCGGATGCGGACCCAGAACCGCCGGCGCGGTTTGGCCCGGCATCCACAGATGCACCTCTTTGCCCGCGACCGCAGCGAACGCACCCGATTTGTGCGACGCTAGCACTTCGATCCAGCGGCCTTTGACGGCGCCGATTTCCCGCGTCGTGCCGTCGCGCGCCGTTTGCACGATGCGCCCGTCGTCGCCGCCGCTCAAAAACGAATTGCCGTCGGGGTGTGCCGCGAAAGACAGGATCGCCCCCTTGTGCGGCCGCGCGCTTGCCGTGCTGTCCTGCATCACGCCGATCAGGCGCACTTCGCCCGCCCCCGTGGCGGCCGCCAGGATCTCGCCGTCGCGCGTGAAGGCAACGCCGCTCACATAGGCGTCCAGCGCGAATTCGCGCAGCGGCGGCAGCTCGTTCTTGGGTGCGGTCATAGGCAGCGTTCCGGTTCTTGCGCTAGATTGGGGCCGTCCTGTTTAGCGATCCCGCCGGTTCGAGGCCAGAGGCGACATTGAACACCCGCATCCCCCGCCCCGCCGCGATCGCCGTGCTCGAACATGCCGGAAAATTCCTGCTCGTGCGCCGCGCCAATCCGCCCGATCCGGGGCGCTGGGGCTTTCCCGGCGGCAAAATCGAATGGGGCGAAACCGCGCCCCAGGCGGCGTTGCGCGAACTTGCCGAAGAAACCGGCATCGTGGCGCAAGCGCTCGGCGCTTTCGATTGCGTGGACGTCATCAAGCAAGACAGCGCGAACGGTTCGGGCCATCACTACGTGCTGGTGGCGGTCGCCTGCCGCTACGTGTCGGGCGCGGCTGTCGCGGCCGACGATGCGGCTGCCGTCAAATGGGTCGCCCTCGAAGAAATAGAAGCAAATTCAATGGATTTCCTGGCGCAGGTGGCGCGGATCGCGCGCCGGTCGCGCGGGTTTTCTGGGGACCTTGTTTAGGCGGCAAGAAACGCTTACATTGTCGGCATGGAACTCGGCGTTTACGCACAGACTTACGGCATCGGCCGCTCGGCGGCGATGCAAGCGCAGATCGCCAGCTCGCAGCAGGCGACAGCCCCGACGGCGCAGCAGCAGGTGGTGCTTGCTTCCGCCGTGGCGGCGCAGCGCACGGCCCCTGTCCAGCAGACCCAGACTTTCCAGGCCCCGCAAGCCACGGGCCGCGTGGACGCGGCGCGCGACGCGCGCAGCGGTACGGATACGGCCGCCGCCAGCGACACGACCGCAAACGCGCTCGAAGCCAACACGTCGCGGATGGCAGTCAAGCCGCGCGGCTCGCGCGTCGATCTTTACACTTAAGCTTTCCGAAATTCAGCCGCCGACGGTTTTGCGCAAAATCTCGGCCATGCGCTCGGGCGTCGTTTCGTGCGTGAAATGCGCGCGGTACGCCCCGTCCGGTCCCATCAGATAGACAAGCGACGTGTGGTCGACGAGATATTCGCCCCCACCCTGCGGCGTCGCCTTGCGGAAAAACACGCGATAGGCTTTGGCAGCCTGGGCCACCTGGGCGGCGCTGCCCGTGAGGCCCCAGAGCCGCTCGTCGACGGCCGCGACATAGGCCGCCATCTGCGCCACCGTGTCGCGCTCGGGGTCGACGGTCACGAACACCGGCTGCACGCGGGCCGCAAGCGGTCCGATTTGGTCGAGCGCTTCGGCCATCGCCACGAGGGCCATCGGGCACGCATCGGGACAGAACGTGTAGCCGAAATAGATCAGCGCGAATTTGCCGTTGAGATCGGCTTGGGTGCGGGTGCGGCCGGCTTGGTCCACAAGTTCGAACGGGCCGCCGATCGCCGCGGTCGCGACTTTGGTTCCCATGTCGGCGGGCGCCCAAAGATGCACGGCCCACGCGGCCCCGAGCCCGAGGATCGCGCCCACGGCAAGCAGACGGACGGTTTTGAGAAGGCGCGAAGGGACCTGAGCCATGCGCGCCTACAGAAGCCCGCGCACGCCCGAAGCGGCGGCGACGGTGCCTTCGCTTGCATAGGCTTCGTGGTTGGCTTCGATGTCGGACAGGCGATAGAGATAGTTGACCATGAGCCCGGCCGATTGCTTGAGACCCTTGGCCGAACGGTCGGCGCACCAGTTCAAGCGTTCGACGCGCGCGCCGTTCGACAGGTGGAAATGCGCCACCGGGTCGGTCGCGTTGCCGTCGCCGCGCTTGGCCTCGAGCAGATACTGCGCGCAAGCGCGCGACAGCGGCGCCTGAAGCGCCGCGCGCAGGGCGGGCTTGTCGATCCAGCTTGCGTCGGCGAGCGCGCGCTTGAGCGTTCCCTTGTTGGCCGAAGCGGGCTTTTCGCCGGGTTCCGCGAGCGCTGCGGCCAGCGCCTTGCGCTCGTCGGCCAGAAGCAGGCGCGGCATGCCTTCCGCGATCCGCGCCTCGAGCCAGCCGCGGAAACCCGGAATCGGCGACAGGGTCGCGAAGGTTTTGAGATTGGGGAATTCGGCCTTCAGCGTTTCGACCACGCGCTTGATGAGAAAGCCGCCGAAGCTGATGCCGGCAAGGCCGCGCTGCGCGTTGGTGATCGAATAGAAGATCGCCGTGTCGACGGCTTTGGGATCGCCGAGCGGGGCTTTGTCGTCGAGCAGATCGTGCACGTTGCCCGCAAGCCCTTTCACCAGCGCCACCTCGACGAAAATCAGCGGCTCGAGCGGCATGCGCGGATGGAAGAACGCGAAATAGCGCCGGTCGCTGTCGAGGCGGTTCTTGAGATCGGCCCAGTCGCGCACGGCGTGCACCGCCTCGTAGGCGGCCAGGCGCTCGAGCAGGGCCGCCGGGCTTTCCCACGTGATGCGGCGCAATTCGAGGAAGCCCAAATCGAACCATGCCGCGAACAGCTCGTGCAGGTCGCTCGCCAGAGCCGCGAAGGCCGGATCTTCCTTCGCCCATTCCGTCAACTCGGCGCGCCGGTCGACGAGGAATTTCACGCCCTCGCCCATCGCGGTGAACTGGGCAAGCAGGCGGGCGCGCGGCGGCTCGAGCGCGGCGCGCAGCGCGGCCTCGGCCTTGCGCACGGATTTGGGCTCGCCGCTTTGCCAGGCTTTGAGCGCTTGGGCGGCCGCGTCGGCGGCAGCCGCGCGGTCGATGTCGAAATCGCCCGCCAGCAGCTGCATGAAGCGCTTGCGGCCCGCGACCGTCAGACCGAGATAGGTCTGGCCGAGTTCGGCGGCGCGCGCGCGCGCGCTGGCTTCGCCGCCGCGCCCGACGAGGCAATCGAGCAGGCGCGCGCGCAGCTGCGGCAAGTCGGCATCGACGAGTTCGGGGCTGGCGATGCGGGGCGCGCCCACCGCCGCCATCGCGCCCGTCGAAAGGCCGCGCCACGCCTGCTTGAGGCGGGCGACAAAACGCTGCGGCGTGCGGACGTCGGTCATGGTTTGCAGTGTCGCTTGCTCGCTTGCGGCCTGCAAGTGCCCAGCAAGGAAGACTTGAACCGCCGCAAGACGACCGGGACGGGCGGGTTCGGGGCGTTCAGTTCAGGCGGGCAGCTGGATCGGCCACATCGGCGCGCAGCACGCGCTTGATCTCGTTCCAATCCTGCTCGGGCAGATCGGACAGGATCTCTTTGGCCGCGCGCCAGTCGCCGGCATCGTCGGAACCGACCGCGCGCGCGAGCGCACGGCAGGCGACGTGCTGGTCGCCCAAAACGGATTCGGCAGCTTTGAGAAGCGGATGTTCCAAGCTTCGTCCTCGCGATGCGCCGCGCGCTTTGCGCCGCTCGTTCTACAGGTGGGGCCGCGTGCAGTTGCACACAAGAGCGAATCTTCAAACGGCGTCGGATTCTGCGGAAAATCGAAGCGATCCGACGCTTTTGCGGTACCAAGATGCGTTTGCGCGCCCAGTTCGGCCAAGACGCGGGGCAGGCATGCGGCAAGGTCATCGGCGACGAGGCCGGGCCCTGCGGTACGCGCGCACGCCGCGTGCAGATACACGGCCGCCGAAGCCGCTTCGAAGCTCGGCATGCCTTGGGCAACGAGCCCGGCCACAAGGCCCGCCAACACGTCGCCAGCGCCGGCCGTCGCGAGAAACGGCGGTGCAGTATCGCAGATGCTGGCCCGCCCGTCGGGATGCGCGACGACCGTATCCGCCCCCTTCAGCAGCACGACTGCGTTGGCGCGTGCGGCAGCCGCGCGCGCGCGCGCCAGGCGACTGCCGACAAGATCGGGAAACAGCCGCTTGAACTCGCCGTCGTGCGGGGTCAGAACGGCATCCGGCGCAAGGCGCGAAAACAGAGCGTCGGGCGCATCGGCGAACACGGTCAGCGCGTCGGCGTCGAGCACGCATTTTTTGCCGGCTGCAAGCGCGGCTTCGACGCGCGCCCGGCATGCGGCATCGGCACCGTTGCCGGGCCCGAGCAGCACGCAATTGCGCCGCCGGTCTTCCAGCAACGCCGAAAAATCGCCGATATCGTCCATCGGCCGCACGACGAGAGCGGCAAGATCGGCGGCGTAGATCGGGATCGCTTGCGTCGGGCTTGCGAGCGTGACAAGGCCTGCCCCAACGCGCGCCGCCGCGCGTGCGGCGAGCCGTGCCGCCCCTGTCATTGCCGCGCCGCCGACGACGAGTACCTGGCCGCGCTTGTATTTGTTGGATTCCACATCCGGAGCGGGAAACAAACCGGCCCACAAGGCAGGTCCGTTGCGGAAGGCAGTCGGCACGATCGCGCCAAGCGCATTTTCCCCGATGCCGATGTCGGCCACGACCGTTTGGCCGCACAAGGCGCGGCCCGGATAGAGCAGATGCCCCGGTTTGCGCCGGAAGAAGGTTACGGTAAGCGCGGCGGCGGCGGCCGCGCCCAGCACCTCGCCCGTATCGCCCGCAACCCCGCTCGGTACGTCGATCGCGACGATCTTGCGCCCGACCAGGGAAGCAACCAGGTCTGCCGCGCGCCCGTCGAGCGGACGCGCGAGGCCGGCCCCGAACAGCGCGTCCACGAACAAAGTCGCGCGCGCGAGGGCCGCAGGCTCGGCCGCTTCGGTGGGGCCCGTCCACAAGGTGGCCATGTGTTCGGCGTCGCTGCCCGCGCGCGGCGGCGAAAACTCGGCCACCGTCGCAGGCCAACCCGCCGCCGCCAGATGGCGTGCCGCCACGTAGCCGTCGCCGCCGTTGTTGCCCGGACCGCACAGCACGAGCGTGTGCTGGCGCCGGAAACGCGCCTGGATGCTGCGCGCGACGGCGGCCCCCGCCGCCTCCATCAACGCCGTGCTTGCAATGCCGGACGCGATCGCGGCCTTGTCCGCCGCCGCCATTTCCGCACAGGTCAAGAGCGCTTCGATTTGGGTCGCCATGTCCGCAATGATGCCATATTGGACAGGCAATAGAGAGAGCGCATGTCGAACCGAACACCCCCTGCCCCCCGGTCCCTTGCACGCCGCACGCTGCTGCAGGCCGCCGCCGCCTCGGCCTTTGCGCCGCGGAAACTCGCCGCCCAGACCGACGCGGTCGACGCCGCGATCGTGCTGGCGGTGGACTCGTCGTCGTCGGTCGACATGGACGAATTCTATCTTCAGATGGAGGGGTACGCGGCAGCGCTCCGCCACCCGTCGCTTGCCGACGCGATCGGCGGCGGCCGGCTCGGCGCCGTCGCGCTGCATTTTTTCGAATTCGCGAACGCCAAGACCCATCTCGTCAATCTCGACTGGCGGCGCTTGGCATCGCGCGACGATCTCGAAGCCTTCGCCAAGGAACTCGAGGCAGCGCCGCGCCTCGTCGTCGGCGGGACGACCGCGATCGGCGACGCGATCGATTTCGCGCACGACGCACTCGACGCGTGCCCGTTCGCGGCTTCGCGCCGCGTGATCGACGTGTCGGGCGACGGCGCTTCGAATGCAGGCCGCGACGTGCGCGAAGCGCGCGCCGACGCGCTCGTGGCCGGCATTGCCATAAACGGCCTGCCGATCCTCAACGAGGAGCCGGACCTCGAAGCCTTCTACCGCGCCTTCGTGATCGGCGGCCCCGGCGCTTTCTGCGTGCCCGCGCGCGACTACCGCGATTTCCGCGAAGCGATCCGCGACAAGCTCGTGCGCGAAATCAAACTGGTTTCGTGACGAAATCCGCGGGCGCAGCGGCGACGCCGTCAGCGCCCGCCTCGGCATTCAAAGCGTTTCATTGCGCCGTGCGGGCCTGCCTCGATAAAGCCGGTCGTGGCCGCGTGCGAAGGGCGGCGGATTTTGGGCTTTTTCGTGACCAGCGAGGCCGGACGCGCACGCCCCGAGACCGTCGGTGTTCCGGGCGCGTTCCGCGAACCCTTGCAGCTTTTTGCGATGGCTCTCGCCCACTGCGACGAATTCGATGAACCTCTGATGCTGCCGTTTATTTGAACCCGACCGCGCCGCGGAAATCTGCGTCGTCGGTTTTGGCGCCGCGCAGATCGGACCCGCTAAGATCCGTATCGACGAGCTTCGCACCCGTCAGATCGGCGCCGCGGAAATCGGCGCGCTGGAGCAGCGATTCGGACAGATCGGCCGCCCGGAGCGTGGCGCCGCGCAGATCGGCGCGCTGCAGCTGGGCCTGGCGCAGGCGCACAGGCCAGCGCCCGGTCGCGGTCGTGGGCAGCGGCATGGGCCCCAGATCGGCGTTCGAAAGATCGGCGCCGTTCAGGATGCAGCGGTCGAGGGTGGCGCCGCGCAGATCGGCATTGGCGAGATTGGCCCCCGCAAGATTTGCGCCCGTCAGATCCGCCATCTGGAACTTCGCGCCCGCGAGATTGGCGTCGATCAGCGTGGCGCGTTTGAAGCGCGCGGCCGAGAAATTCACGCCCGGCGCGTCGAAGCCCGACAGATCCACCGCATCGAGCACCGCCTGCACGCCCTTCTGCCCGCCGCTTTGCAGCCACTGGAAATGCAGCTCGACGATTTCGCGGACCGGCAGTTCGAGCGTGTCGAGTGCCCGCGGCAGGATCGCCTTGGACACGTCCGTGCGCTCGAAATCCTTTTTGGTGAATTGGGCGGTCGTGAGATCCGCCCCCTCGAGAATGGTGTTGTGGAGAAGCGCGCCGGCCAGCACCGCTCCCTGCAGCAGGCAGTGCGAGAAGTTGGCGTCGGTGAGGTCCGCGCCGCTCAGCACCACGCCCGAGAGATCGGAATTGGAGAAGTCGGCGCCGGCGAGGTTGGCGTTGCGCATGACGCAGTTCGTAAGGTCGGTGCGGCGGCCGAAGGCGCGCGCGATTTTCGCATCCGTCATGTTCGCGCGCGCGAACAAGGCCTCGTCGATGTTCGCGACGCGTTGCGTGGCCTTGGCAAAATCGAATTCGCCGTTTTCGTCGGGCACGATCAGAAAACCGTCGCGCAGATCGGCCTGCCGCATCTGCGCGCCCTCGAGATTGGCGCCGCGCAGCAGCACGCCGCGCATGTCAGCGCGCGTGAGATCGCAGCCCTTCATGTTGGCGCGCGTGAGATCGGCGCCGAAGAAATTGGCGCGCGCGAGATTGGCGCCGGCGAAATCGGCCTCCGCGATGCGGGCACCCACAAGTTCGACCTCGGCGAGCGGCTTGGCCCCGAAGACCAGACGCTCGAGCGTGCGGAAGGGCAGCGCGACGCGTTTGCCGTTCGTTTGCTTGGCGAGCATGCGGCCGTGCGCTTCGATCGCCTTGGCAAGCTCGATCTGCGAGATTTTGGGATAGATCTGCGGGCTTGGCGGCATCGGCCCCACTATAGACGAAGCCGACGGGAGCCCGCGCGGAAGTTCGGCCGTGCGCGCGGGACAGGACAAGAAGACTGGGGCGACCGACGGGGCTCGAACCCGCGACAACCAGGACCACAACCAGGTGCTCTACCAACTGAGCTACGGCCGCCACAGCAGGCCGGGTATTTACACGCCTTGCCGCCGCCCTGCAAGCGCGCGGCGTTTGCCTCGGGCATCGCCGACATGCTAGGTCGTGCCTTCCAAAAAACGGAACGGGAGAAGCGTCGATGGATCCGATTCTGGCCGAACGCATGGGCCGCCTTGGCACCGAGACCGCGTTCGAGGTTCTGGCGCGCGCCAAAGCGCTCGAAGCCAAAGGCAAATCGATCGTCAGCCTCAGCATCGGCCAGCCCGATTTCCGCACGCCCGAACATATCGTCGAGGCCGGAATCAAGGCGCTGCGCGACGGCCATCACGGCTATACGCCTGCCAACGGCATCCTGCCGCTGCGCGAGGCTGTGGCGCGCGACCTCCACCGGCGTTTGGGCGCCGCCGTGTCGCCCGAGCAGGTGCTGATCGTGCCCGGCGGCAAGGTCACGATGTTCTTCGCCATTCTGATGACGGGCGAGCCCGGAGCCGAGATCGTCTATCCCAATCCCGGCTTTCCGATCTACGAAAGCGTGATCAAGTTTTCGGGCGCCACGCCGGTGCCGCTGCCCCTGCTCGAGAAAAACGGCTTCGCGTTCGAGGCCGACGACATTCTGTCGCGCCTCACCGAACGCACGCGGCTCGTGATCCTCAATTCGCCCGCCAACCCGACCGGCGGGGTCACGCCCAAAGACCAGGTCGACAGGCTCGTTGCAGGCTTGCGGAACTTCCCCAAAGTCGCGGTCATGTCGGACGAAATCTACGGCCAGATGACCTACGACGGACGCGCGCACGTGTCGTTGCTGAACTACCCCGAGCTTGCCGATCGGCTGATCCTGCTCGACGGCTGGTCCAAAACCTACGCGATGACCGGCTGGCGCCTGGGTTATTCGGTATGGCCCAAATCGATGGTGGCGCACGCCGAGCGGCTTGCCATCAACAGCCATTCTTGCGTGAACGCGTCGGCGCAGTTTGCGGGGCTCGCCGCCCTCGACGGGCCGCAGGATGCGGTTGCGACCATGGTTGCGGCCTTCGCCGAACGGCGCCGCGTGATCGTGGATGAACTCAACGCCATTCCGGGTTTCCGCTGCGTCGAGCCGGGCGGGGCGTTCTACGCATTCCCGAACATCGAAGGGACTGGCTATTCGAGCCGCGCGCTCGAAACCTTGCTGCTCGAACAGGCCGGCGTTGCCGTGCTGTCGGGCACGGCGTTCGGGCAGTTCGGCGACGGCTATTTGCGCTTCTCCTACGCCAATTCGATCGACAATATCCGCCTTGCCATGCAGCGCATCCGTGCCACGTTGGCCGCCCATCCCGTCGCCAAAACCGCCTAATTTTTCATCAATGTGCGAAGAAAATAGACAGAAATCGGCCTTTGTGGGTATCAAAGTCAGGTCCGAGCGCTGGCCCGATGCGACACGCCAGTCCCTGGTTTGTCTGGCATGGGGCGTGCTTTAATTTGTTTTGAAGCAGCCGCGCGCCAGTCGTCCTTTTTGCGAAATCGAGCCATGAAAAAGATCGAAGCGATCATCAAGCCCTTCAAGCTCGACGAGGTGAAGGATGCGCTGAACGAAATCGGCATCAAGGGCATCACGGTCGTCGAGGCCAAAGGGTTCGGCCGCCAGAAGGGCCATACCGAGCTCTATCGCGGCGCCGAATACGTCGTCGATTTCCTGCCCAAGGTGAAGCTCGAAGTCGTGATCGAAGACGCGCTTCTCGAGCGCGCCATCGAGGCGATCCAGCGGGCCGCGCAAACCGGCCGCATCGGCGACGGCAAGATTTTCGTTTCCGCGATCGAGGAAGCCATCCGCATTCGCACCGGCGAACGCGGCGCCGACGCGGTCTAGAAGACATCCTCCATTCAACCTGCCCGCCGGTCGCGCGGGCCAACCACAGGAAAAAGCCTATGTCGGATCCCAAGACCGTCCTCAAGAAGATCAAGGAAAACGGCTGCAAATACGTCGACCTGCGCTTCACCGATCCGCGCGGCAAGATGCAGCACCTCGCCCACGCGGTCGAGACGATCACGGAAGAGACCTTCGCCGAGGGCCTGATGTTCGACGGCTCGTCGATCGCGGGCTGGAAGGCGATCAACGAATCCGACATGACGCTGATGCTCGACCCGACGACGGCGGTGATGGATCCGTTCGCGGCCCAGCCCTCGATGACGATCATGTGCGACATCTACGAGCCGGGCACGGGCCAGCCCTACAACCGCGATCCGCGCGGCATCGCCAAGAAAGCCGAAGCCTACGTCAAGGAAACCGGCATCGGCGACACGGCGTTTTTCGGCCCCGAAATCGAATTCTTCGTGTTCGACGACGTGCGCTTCAAGGTGTCGATGAACAAGACCTCGGTCGAAATCGACTCCGAAGAAGGTCCGTACGTGACCGACAAAGTCTATCCCGACGGCAACCTTGGCCATCGTCCGCGCATCAAGGGCGGCTATTTCCCGGTCCCGCCGGTCGACCAGGGTGCGGACCTGCGCGCCGAGATGCTCACGATCATGAAGGACATGGGCCTCGACATCGAGAAGCACCACCATGAAGTGGCGCCCTCGCAGCACGAGCTCGGTGCCAAGTTCGCGACCATGGTGAAGGCCGCCGACGGCTGCCAGATCTACAAGTACGTCGTCCACAACGTGGCCCAGCAGTACGGCAAGACCGCCACCTTCATGCCCAAGCCCATCAAGGGCGACAACGGCTCGGGCATGCACGTGCACCAGTCGATCTGGAAGAAGGGCAAGCCCCTGTTCGCCGGCAACGGCTACGCCGACCTTTCGGAAACGGCGCTGTTCTACATCGGCGGCATCATCAAGCACGCCAAGGCGATCAACGCGTTCACGAACGCCTCCACGAACTCCTACAAGCGCCTGATCCCGGGCTTCGAAGCGCCCGTGCTGCTCGCCTACTCGGCGCGCAACCGCTCGGCTTCGTGCCGCATTCCCTTCGGCATCGGCCCGAAGGCCAAGCGCGTGGAAGTCCGCTTCCCCGACCCGACCGCCAACCCCTATCTCGGCTTCGCCGCGATGCTGATGGCGGGCCTCGACGGGATCAAGAACAAGATCCATCCCGGCGAAGCGATGGACAAGAACCTCTACGATCTGCCGCCCAACGAACTCAAGAAGGTGCCGACGGTCTGCGGCAGCCTGCGCGAAGCGCTGCAGAATCTCGACAAGGGCCGCGCCTTCCTGAAGGCCGGCGGCGTGTTCACCGACGACTTCATCGACAGCTACATCGAGCTCAAGATGGAAGAAGTCTACGCCTTCGAACACACCCCGCACCCGATCGAGTTCGAGATGTACTACTCGGTCTGATCTCCCGGCGTTTCGGCAAGCGGCCCCGGCGAAATCCGGGGCCGTTTTGCGTTTCCGGCGAGCCGAAAATGCCGGTGGTCGGACAGTCGCGCAAATTGTAATCTGTCCGGATATGGGCAAATCTGCGCAGCAATCGGACTTCGAGGCCGCGATCGTGGCGCACCTCGCCTATCTGACGGGAAAACCCGGCGGCAAGCGCATGGACGCGCGCAACGCGGAATTCGGCGCGGTCGACGGACGCGGGCGCAACCTGTCCGCCGCGGCGCTTTCGGGTGCTAATCTGGTCGGCGCGTCGATGCAGGAATGCGATCTTTCGTTGGCCGATCTTTTCGGGGCCGATTTCAGCTTTTCCGACCTCAGCGGCAGCGCCCTGCGCCGGGTTGACGCGCGCGGCAGCCGGTTCGACGGCGCGTCGCTGCGCGACGCGGATCTGCGCGGCGCCGATTTCCGGCCCGGCCAGACCGTGGTCTGGGCCGAACGCTTTGGCAAAGACGAAAGCGAGCGCCGGTCCAGCTTTCGCGACGCCAATCTGGACAGCGCCGAACTTGCGGACGCCAATTTCGAACGCGCCGACCTCTCGGGCGCGTCGCTGCGCGGCGCCAAACTGGCCGCCGCCGAGCTGGGCGCGGCGATACTGGCGAACGCCGATCTCTCCAGCGCCAACCTCGAAGGCGCCAGGCTCAAGGACGCGATCCTCGACGGCGCCAAGCTGCAGGGCGCGGTCCTGCTCGGCTGCGACCTGCGCGGGGCGAGCATGCGCG
The DNA here is from genome assembly GCA_044378015.1 of Tagaea sp. GTDB lineage: Bacteria > Pseudomonadota > Alphaproteobacteria > CACIAM-22H2 > CACIAM-22H2 > Tagaea. Next base: position 5,383 of record JBILXZ010000027.1, on the reverse strand, counting down.
GCGTGATTCTCGACGGGCTCGATCTCAAGACCGCCAATCTCGAGGGCGCCGTTTTCGATCCGCCGCCGGCCGTGCCGCCTGCGCCGCGGACCGACTTGCGCTGGGCGCTGTCGCAGCACAAGACCTGGATCGCGACCAACGGCGCGCAAGGCCAGCGCGCCGTGCTCGACGACCGGGACCTGAGCGGCATGGATCTGCGCGGGCTCGATCTCAGCGCCGCCTCGCTGAACGGCGCCAATCTGGCGCGCTGCGACCTTTCGCGCGCGCGTCTGCGCCTCGCCAGCCTCGTGCGGGCGAACCTCACCGACGCCAGCCTCAAATATGCCGACATGGCGGGCGCCGTGCTGGCCGGCGCCGTTCTGCGGCGAACGGACCTTACGCAAGCCAATCTTGCACCGGTCGATCTCAAGGATGCGGCCGGCGTTTCCTCGGGCCGCAGATTTGCCGCGAATCTCAGCAACGCCGTCTTGAGCCACGCCAAGTTCGACAAGGCGGACCTCACGGGGGCCGTGCTTCGCGGCGCCGACATCACGCGCGCGAGTTTCGCCGACGCGACGACCGACGGCATGGACCTCGCCGGCGTCAGCAAGCTCAATTGAGGCTCTTGAGGTCGCCGGGCTTCCCGATCTAGTCTGTCCGACCAACAAGGGCGCCAGCGGCATATCGTCGCCAGGGCCCGACATCCCGAGGGAGAGCCCCCCATGTTTCTCGCACGCCTCGCGGCCGTAGCCGCCTTGAGCGCTTTGGCCTTGCCCGCCGCCGCCCAGCAATTGACGATCACGCATCCGCTGCCGGTGAATTCGCACTACGGGGCGGGCGCCGTCGCTTTCAAGGAAGAGATCGAAAAACGCACGAACAACCGCATCCGCCTCAACATCCAGCGCTCGGACAACGAGCGCGAGAACATCGAAGCGCTGCAGATCGGCACCGGCGACGTGACCGTGACCTCGACGGGCCCGGTCGGCAATTTCGTGCCCGAGTCGAAGATCTTCGACATCCCCTTCCTGTTCCGCGACTACGCGCATGCGCGCGGCGTGCTCGACAGCCAGGTCGGCCAGGACGTGCTGGGCCGCTTCCCGGCGGCCAATCTGGTCGGGCTCGCCTGGCTCGAAAACGGCTTCCGCAATCTCACCAACAGCCGCCGCGAAGTCTCGAAGCCCGACGACATCAAGGGCATGAAGATCCGCACGATGGAAAACCAGGTCCACATGCAGGCCTTCCGCACGCTGGGCTCGCTGCCAACGCCCATGGCGTTCTCCGAACTCGTGCCCGCCCTGCAGCAAGGCACCGTCGACGGCCAGGAAAACCCGATCCCGGTGATCGTGGCCAACAACCTCAACCAGGTGCAGAAGTTCCTCTCGCTCACGCGCCACGTCTATTCGCCCGCCGTGCTGATCGTTTCGCCCGCCGTGTGGAACCGCCTCAACGACGCGGACAAAGCGGTGTTCCGCGAGGCGGCGAAGGCGGCGCAAGCCGCGAACCGCGCGCGCGTTTCGGCCGACGAGGAATCGGGCGTGGACGAGCTGCGCCGCCGCGGCATGACCGTGTCGACGGGCGTCGACATGTCGGGCTTCCAGGCGGCTTTGCAGCCGGCGATGGAAGGCTGGGGCCGCGAGTTCGGTGCCGCGAACATCGAGCGCATCCGCAGCTGGCGCGCGAACTGAGGCCGAAAGCTTGAAGCCGATCTCCAGCGGGCTTCTGGCGCTCGACCGCTTCACGACCGGGGCCGCCATGGCGCTTGCCGTGGCGGCCCTCGTCGTGGCGACGGCGGCAGGCTTCTGGCAGGTGTTCAGCCGCTTCCTGCTGCACGAGCCCGCGACGTGGTCCGAAGCGCTCGTGCGCGTTTCGCTGATCTGGATGACGTTCCTCGGGCTCGCAGGTTGCTTCCGGCACGGCGCCCTCGTTTCGATCGACCTTGCCCACCGCCTTACGCAAGGGCACGTGCGCAGGACGCTCGAAACTTTGGCGTTGGCGGCTTCGCTCGTGCTGCTCGGCGTGCTCATCTGGTACGGCTGGGCGATGGCCGAGCGCGTGGCGCGCCAGAATCTCGCGGGCCTCGACATCTCGATCGCCTGGAGCTACGCGGCGATCCCGGTGGGCTCCGCCTTCTGCGTCGTGGGCGCGCTCGCCCATTATTTCGATCCCGCGCGCCGCAACGAAGAGCTGGAGAACGCCGTTTGACTTCCACGATGATGGTCGCGATGTGCGTGCTGTTCGCGGCGTCGGTGCCGATCGCGGTGGCGATCGGCATTGCGGCGCTCGCGGGCCTGGAATTCCACACGCGCTTTCCGCTGCTCGTGGCCGCCCAGCAAATGTACGTGCGGCTCGACTCGTTCCCGCTCGCGGCGATCCCGTTTTTCATCCTCGCGGGCAATCTCATGGACGTCGGCGGAATTTCGCGTCGTCTGGTCGAGTTCGCCAAATCCATCGTCGGCGGCGTGCAGGGCGGGCTTGCCTGCACCTGCATCCTCACCTGCATGATCTTCGCCGCGATCTCGGGCTCGTCGGTCGCCACGACCTTCGCGATCGGCACGATCATGATCCCCGCCCTCGTCAAACACGGCTATCCGGTGCCGTTCGCGGCCGCCTTGCAGGCCACGGCCGCCGAACTGGGCGTGATCATCCCGCCGTCGATCCCGATGATTCTCTACGGGGTGGCGACGCAGACTTCGATCCCGGAACTTTTCATCTCGGGCTTCGGGCCGGGCCTGCTGATCGGCCTCGCGCTGATGGCGACCGTGCTCGTGTGGTGCCGCATCAAAGGCTGGGGCAAGAACGACGGCGAAGGGCGCCTCGGATTTCTGCCCGCCGCGCGCCAGGCCGTGTGGGCGCTGGCGATGCCGGTCGTCATCCTGGGCGGCATCTACGGGGGCGTGTTCACGCCGACGGAAGCCTCGGTCGTGGCCGTGGTCTACGCGCTGGTCGTGGGCCTGTTCGTCTACAAGGAGATCAAACCCGCCCAGCTCTACGGCGTGTTCGCGAAGTCGGTGCAGGCGTCGGCTTCGATCATGTTCATCATCGCCGTCGCGGGCCTGTTCAGCTGGCTCCTCAATCGCCAGGGCGTGCCCGACGCGATCGCCGCCTGGCTCGTCGACGCGTTCGACACCGGCAATCTCTATCTGCTCGGCGTGAACCTGTTTTTGTTCGTGGTCGGCATGTTCGTCGAAACCTCGGCTTCGATCATCGTGCTGGCGCCGATCCTCGCGGCGCCCGCGCAGCAATTCGGCATCGACCCCGTGCATTTCGGCACGATCATGGTCGTGAACCTCGCGCTCGGCATGATCACGCCGCCCTTCGGCGTGAACCTCTTCGCGGCCGCCCAAGTGGCCAAGGTCGGCATCCACCGCATGATTCCGTATCTTTTGATCTTCATCGCGGTGATTTTCGCGTGCCTGATGGTGATCACCTACGTGCCGGCGATCTCGCTCGCGCTGCGGGACCTCGTCTACAACTAGGGGCCCATGCCGCACCATACGCCGGAAACGCTGCTCGCTTTGCTCGACGCGACGGGCATCGCCACGAATACGGTGCGCCACGCCCCCGCCTTCACGGTCGCCGAGGCGCTCGCCCTCGCACACGACGCGTTGCCGCGGGGCGTGAACGTCAAAAACCTGTTCCTCAAAGACGCCAAGGACCGGCTCTGGCTCGTCTCGGCCCCGTTCGAGCGGCAGATCGATTTGAAAGCGCTGCCGGCCAAGATCGGCTCGAAGCGCCTCTCCTTCGGCAATCCCGCACTGCTGATGGAAACGCTCGGCGTGATCCCCGGTGCGGTGACGCCGTTTGCCCCCATCAACGACACCGCGCGCCGCGTACGCGTGGTGCTCGATGCGTGGATGATGGGCGAACCGCGCCTCAACTGCCATCCGCTCGCCAACGATGCGACAACCAGCATCGCCTCGACCGATCTGATCAAATTCCTGACCCTGCATCATCAGGCCCCCGCCCTCGTCGATCTGGCCAGCTGAGGCACGCGACGAAAGGCGACAATAGGCGACCGTCGCCTATTTAAGCCTCTGGTAAACAACAAATGTAACCACAATCTCCAAAGTCGCCGAAATCGGCGACAGGGCCAAATCGGGCCGTGCCTGTCTTCACTTTTCAAACAGCGCATGCCGCCTGCGGCACTGTTCAAATACAAACATATTCCTAACAAAAAAGCAAGCCCCTTGCGCCGGAACTGCGCGTGCGCGATTCTGGCGGCTAAGCGGCATAACGCCGCATCACAAGGGGGGGGCCGCGCCATGGCATCGATTTTCACCGACGCGCAACGACGCGACTACGAACGCGACGGTTACGCGATCGTGCGCGGCCTGTTCGACGGGCAAGAAGCCGCGATCCTGCGCGAGGCGATCGAAAAAGATCCGGCCCTCGCCGCGAATTTCTACGACCGCAAAGACGCCGAGGGCAAAGCCACGAAGATGGCGCTGTGGAACCATCCCGGCGACAGCGTGTACGGGCTTGCCGCGCGCAGCCGCCGCGTGGTGGACACGGTCGAAGAAATGCTCGGCGGCGAGGTCTACCACTACCATTCCAAACTCACCGCCAAAGACCCCTACGAGGGCGGGGCGTGGGAATGGCACCAGGATTACGGCTATTGGTACCACAATGGCTGCCTCACGCCGGACATGGGCAGCGTGATGGTGGCCCTCGACAAAGCGACGAAGGCAAATGGCTGCCTGCAAGTGGTGCGCGGTTCGCACAAGGCCGGCCGCGTCGAACACGGCATCTTGCCGGGCGAGCAGGTGGGTGCGAACGCCGAGCGCGTCGAGCAAATGCTGAAGCGCTACGAGCTTGTCTATGTCGAGCTCGAACCGGGCGATGCGCTGTTTTTCCACTGCAACGTCATGCATCGCAGCGACCAAAACCGCAGCCCGGACCGGCGCTGGACCGTGCTGTTCTGCTACAACGCCGCGAGCAACAACCCGTTCATGGCGCACCACCACCCGGGCTACACGAAGCTCGACAAGGTGGAAGACGACGCGATCAAAGCGGCCGGCGTGACCTTCACGACCAACAACTCGGCCGGTTTCCGCGAACGCTCCTACCGCCCGCCGGGCTTGGCGAAGGGGGCGTAAGACGCAGAATCGTCATGATGGCGAAACGACCATCCAGTTATAAGTTTAGCATCGAGGAATGCGACGTAGAAAACAAAAGCCTTTTGCTTGAGTTTCGCGAGAAGCGTGACGAATGGCTGCGTCTGATGAACGACGACGAACACGCGGTTGTAAAACAAATCCGAGAACTGCTTTGGTTGTTCAATGTCTTTTCCACAATCGAGGAAACTCGACGCCTCGAACATGAATCTGGCGGAAATTCAGAGCTGGCTCGGTTTGTTTGAACAGTTTTCCGGGTTTTATAAGTGGAGTCTCTGCCGGGTTTAGGC
>JBILXZ010000026.1:0-50729 GCA_044378015.1 Tagaea sp. | reverse complement strand
TCGGGATTGGCGTCGAGCAGGCGCACCTCGAAGCCGTTGGTCGCGCACACATGCGCGATGCCGTTGCCCATCTGGCCTGCGCCGACGACGCCGATTTTCTGGATCATGTTTTCTGTCCCCGGTTTCTAGAGCTATTTGCGCGGCGGCAAGGCGGCGGTGAGTTCGGGCACCAGCTTGAAGAGGTCGCCCACCACGCCGTAGTCGGCGATCTGGAAGATCGGCGCCTCTTCGTCCTTGTTGATCGCGACGATGGTCTTGGAAGCCGACATGCCGGCCAGATGCTGGATGGCGCCCGAAATGCCGACCGCCACGTAGAGATCGGGGGCCACGACCTTGCCGGTCTGGCCCACCTGATAGTCGTTGGGCGCAAATCCCGCATCGACGGCAGCCCGGCTTGCACCCACGGCCGCGCCCAGCCTGTCCGCCAGCGGTTCGATCAGCGTCTTGAAATTTTCGCCCGACGCCATGCCGCGCCCGCCCGAGACGACGATCTTGGCGGCCGTCAGTTCCGGCCGTTCGGACTTCGAAAGCTCCTGTTTGACGAAGCGCGCAAGCCCGCCGTCGGCCGCTCCCGCCACCGCCTCGATGGAAGCGGATCCGCCGCTTGCGGCGGCGGCAAAAGCGGTCGCGCGCACGGTCACGATCTTGACCGCGTCTTTGGACTGCACGGTCGCAAGCGCGTTGCCCGCGTAGATCGGGCGCACGAACGTGTCGGGCGACACGACCTCGACGATTTCGGAAATCTGCATCGTATCGAGCAGGGCGGCCGCGCGCGGAAGCGCGTTCTTGCCCGTCGCGGTCGCGGCCGCGACCACATGCGTGTAGCCGGGCGCGAGCTTGACGAGCAAAGCCGCGAGATTCTCGGGCAGCGCATGGGCAAGGCCCGCATCGTCGGCTGCAAGCACTTTGGCCACGCCTGCGATCGTCGCGGCTTCGGCTGCGACGGCCGTTATGCCCGAGCCTGCGACGAGAATTTCGACCGGCCCGCCCATCTTGAGGGCTGCCGCGACGGCGCTGCGGGTGGCGGGCTTGAGCGCGGCATTGTCGTGGTCGGCGAGAACCAGCACGGCCATGTCAGATCACCTTGGCTTCGTTCTTGAGCTTGTCGACCAGGGCCGCGATGTCCGGCACCTTGATGCCGCCGCCGCGCTTGGGCGGCTCTTCGACCTTGAGGGTCGCCAGGCGCGGACTCGCGTCCACGCCGAGCGCTTCGGGCGTGAGCGTTTCGATCGGCTTCTTCTTGGCCTTCATGATGTTGGGCAGGCTTGCGTAGCGCGGCTCGTTCAAGCGCAGATCGGTCGTCACGATGGCCGGCAGCTTGAGCGCGACCGTCTCGAGGCCGCCGTCGATCTCGCGCACCACCTCGAGGCCGCCGTCGGCGGGCGTCACTTTCGACGCGAACGTGCCTTGCGGCCAGCCGAGCAGCCCCGCCAGCATCTGGCCCGTCTGGTTGCAGTCGTCGTCGATCGCCTGCTTGCCGAGGATAACGAGGGCGGGCTGTTCCTTGTCGACAATGGCCTTGAGGCATTTGGCGACGGCGAGCGGCTGCAGCTCCGCGTCCGTCTGCACGAGGATGCCGCGATCGGCGCCCATCGCAAGGGCCGTGCGCAGCGTTTCCTGGCATTGGAGAGCGCCCAGCGAAACCGCGACGATCTCGGTGGCGGCACCTTTTTCTTTGAGGCGCACGGCTTCTTCGACGCCGATTTCGTCGAACGGATTCATCGACATCTTGACGTTGGCAAGCTCGACGCCCGTTTTGTCGGCTTTGACGCGGATTTTGACGTTGTAGTCGACAACCCGCTTGACCGCGACCAGCACTTTCATCGGCAGAACCCGGTTCGTTGTCTCGAAAAACAGGAGGCGGACAATAGGCGGGCCGCCCGCGCCCGTCAATTGAGCCCCGCGCGGGCGAACCCCCGCCCTGCGGGCCGCGCGCCGTCTAGCGGTTCTTGCCCGGAACCCACAGCACGTCGCTTGCGCCGTCTTCGTTGGCGTGGCGCGACAGCACGAACAAATGGTCCGACAGGCGGTTGACGTAGCGTATCGCGGCCGGGTTGATTTTCGTGTGCGCGGCAAGCCGCACGATCTCGCGCTCGGCCCGGCGCGCCACGGTGCGCGCGAGATGCAGATTGGCGGCAAGCGCGCTCCCGCCGGGCAGGATGAACGAGTTCAGCGGCGCCAAGGCCGCGTTCATCGCGTCGATCTCGCGCTCGAGCCGCTCGACCTGCGCTTCGACGATGCGCAAAGGCGGGTATTTGGGATCCTGGGATTCGGGCGTGCAGAGGTCCGCACCCAGGTCGAACAGATCGTTCTGGATCGCAGCCAGCATCGCGTCGACCGGGCCCGTCGCATGCAGGCGCGCCAAGCCGATGCAGGCATTGGCCTCGTCGACCGTGCCGTAGGCGGCCACGCGGTCGTCGAACTTGTCGACGCGTTCGCCGTCGCCCAGCGACGTCTGGCCCGTGTCGCCGCCTTTGGTGTAGATGCGCGTCAGCCTAACCATGGTTTCTTTTGACCCAGACGTAGAAAAGCAGCAGCACCAGCGCCAAGCCCTGCAGGCCCACGCGCCAGCGCATCATGCGGTTGCCGTGGCGTTTGTTGAAAGCCCCGCCCTGGGCCATGCCGCCAAGGCCGGTGAACAGCGACGCGACGACGCCGAGAATGGCCGCGCCGATCGCGTAGGGCAGAACCATGAGCAAGATATCCATAGCGAGGATTTAGGCCGCGAGGCGCCGGAAGTCTAGCGCCGCTTGAAAGTGAAGTCGGCGCGCGCTTCCTCGAGTTCGCCCAGCAGGGCCCGCAATGCGTCGAATTCGGGGCCGTCGGTCGCCGCTTGCGGCCACGCGATTTCGAACGGGCCCTCGACGTCGCGCAACAGCGCATCCCACAGCGCGTCGAGATTGGGCGCAAAATGCGCCGGGAGCTTCAGGTCGGCCGCGATCCGGCGATAGATCTTTTCCATCGTGTCGTGTTCGGGCCCCAAGACCGCGCGTTTCATCGCGGCACCTCGCGGAACGATTCGTAATGATCGATCGTCACGAAAACCAGCCGGTCGCTCGAGAAGACCAGCCGCTTGGCGTTGCGCCGTCCGCACGCATAGTCGAGATCGGCCTCGATCCAGCGCCGACCGGCGGCGTTCGGCAGGCGGCCCTCGCGGTTCCAGAAACGGTCGCCGCCGATCGCTTTGCCCGGCGCCACGCGGCACAGATCCGTGCCCGGCCGCCAGCCGGCTTTTTCGGCGGCGTCCTTGTCGAGATAGCGCTCGCGCGGCAGACGGCCCGTCTCGCGCACGCTTTTGACCGTGGCCACGAACCCGTCGATGTCGCGCAAGCGCAGTTCCGTCCCCAAGCGCCGCCAGGCGGCCTCGTCGGCCAAGGCGGGGCTTGCGGCCAGCAGCAGCAAGGCGAGAAACGCCGAAAGAAAAGACCGCATCGCCTTCAGTTTCTCCGTTCCAACAGGCCGCGCGCCACGATGTTGGCTTGGATTTCGGCGGCCCCTTCGAAGATATTCAGAATGCGCGCATCCGCCAACAGGCGCGCCGCTTCGTATTCGAGCGCGTAGCCGTTGCCGCCGTGGATCTGCACGCAATCGTCGGCGGCGGCCCAAGCAGCCCGCGCCGCGTAGAGTTTGGCGATCCCCGCCTCGATGTCGCAGCGTCGGCCCGAATCCTTTGCGCGCGCGGCCCGTCTTGCAAGCAGGCGTGCGACCGTGGTCTCGACGGCCATGGCGGCGAGTTTGCCGTGCACGCGCGGAAACTCGACGATCGGTTTCCCGAACTGGCGGCGCGTGCGCGCATAGGCAAGTGCCGCAAGCGTGGCAGCTTGCGCCACACCGACGGCGCGCGCGGCCGTCTGGATGCGCGCGGTCTCGAACGTCGCCATCAATTGGCGGAAGCCTTCGCCGGTCGCTTCGCCCAGCAGCCCGTCGGCCGGCACTTCGAAGCCGTCGAATGCGAGCTCGTATTCGCCCATGCCGCGATAGCCGAGTGTGGCGATAGGGCTGCCGGCCAAACCCGCGACCGGAAACGGATCGCCGTCGCGACCGCGCGGCTTGGGTGCGAGAAAGATCGACAGGCCGCGATGGTCGCGGGCATCCGGATCGGTGCGCGCCAGCACCACGAGCAGGTCGGCACGCGCCGCATGCGTGGCCCAGTTTTTGGCGCCGGTGAGGCGCCACGCGCGCCCGTCGAACGCGGCCCGCGTCTTGATCGCGCCGAGATCGGAGCCCGTATCGGGCTCCGTGAAGCACGCGGCTGCGAGGCATTGGCCCGATGCGAGGGCGGGCAGCCAGCGCGCGCGCTGCGCCGCCGTGCCGCCGCCGCGCACAAGCTCGGCCGCAATCTCGGCGCGCGTGGCAAGCGAGCCTGTGGCCAGATGCGCCGCCGACAATTCCTCCGACGCCACGCACATCGCGACTTTGCCGAGGCCGAGCCCGCCATATTCTTCGGGCACGCAGAGGCCGAACACGCCGAGCTCGGCGAGTTTCTCGACGACCTCGAGCGGAATTTCGCGGTCGTGCCGGTGCCAGTCGTTCGCGTGCGGCGCAATTTCCGTCTTCGCGAAGCGCCGCAGCGTCTGGCGCATTTGCGCCAGCGGCTCGTCGTCGAGATCGGGGTCGGCGGCAAGCCGCTCGCGATCCATGCTTGCCACGAGGTCGCGGCGCAAACCCGGCAAATCCGCGTCGTGCATCAATGCGGCGACGGCCGGGTCGGCGGCGAACGCGGCGGCTTGCGCCCCGATGCCCATTTCGGCGGGCCGCACCGTTTCGCTCTGGCTGATCGCGATGCCGAAAGCAAGGCGCGCCAGCCCTTCTTTGAAACCGAGGCGGGCAAGGATTGCAGCAGCCGGGTCGCGCGCGGCACGCTCGGCCCAGTCGGCCAACGCGTCCAAGCCCGCCACATTTGCGGCAAGCCACGCATAGCCGTGGGCCGCCATCTGGTGCTGCTCGAATGACTTTGTATCGACGCGCCCGTCGCGCGCGATTCGTGCGGCGAGTGCCGCGCGCGCAGCTTCTTCGAGGCGTCGACACGCGACAAGGGCGGAGGAGAACATCGAAGCGCCTATGCTATAGAACGGCTCCCACTCGAGCCAGCTTTGTCCGCGGAGCCCTTCTATGTCGTTTCTCCACCGCATCGCCGAATGCAACGCCCACGACCCTGCGGCGTTTCGGCCGTTTTTTGCGGGCGGGCACGAGGTGGGCGCGGTGCGCCACAAGCTCGCCGAGCGTCTGCGCGGATTCCCGGCGGTTTTCGACGTCGCGGCCGAGCGCGTGGCGATCGTCGAAACGCTCGCAAATCCCGCAGCGCGTACGGCTGCCCTCGACACGGTCGTGCGCGCGCTCGAGGCCGAAGGTACGGTCGTCGGCCGGCGCAACGAGGCCTATCCGGCTTTGCTCGAATGGGGCCAAGCGCCGCTTTTCCAGATCGAGCGCGCGGCCGCCCCGCATTTCGGCATGCGCAGCTACGGCGTGCATATGACGGGCTATGTGCGCAAGGAAGACGGCATCCATATTTGGGTCGCGCGCCGTTCGCGCAGCAAGCCCACCTATCCGGGCATGCTCGACAACACGGTCGCGGGCGGCCAGCCCGTGGGCTTGGGCCTGCGCGAGAACCTTGCCAAGGAATGTGCCGAGGAAGCGGGCATTCCCGGCGCGCTTGCGGCCCAAGCGACCAGCGTCGGCGCCATCGCCTACAAGATGGATGCGGCCGACGGCCTCAAGCCCGACGTGCAGTTCTGCTACGATCTCGAAATGTCGGCCGATTTCGCGCCGCGCAACACCGACGGCGAGATCGAAGAATTCTTCCTGTGGCCGTGGCGGGAAGTCGCGCGCGTCGTCGCCGACACGAACGAGTTCAAATACAACTGCAATCTCGTGCTGATCGATTTCTTCGTGCGCCACGGCCTCTACAGCCCCGACGACCCCGACTATCTCGCGGTCGTGCGGGGCCTGCGGGGCTGATACCTAGCGCGCGCCAATCTATCTGGAAATCGACTGGAAGGCGGCAAGGGCCGCCATATTGACGATCTCGCCGACCGATGCGCCGATCGGCACGATCTGGGCGGGCTTCGACAGGCCGATCAGGATCGGCCCCAGCATCGTGCCGCCCGCGAGTTTCTGCACGAGTTTGGACGAGATGTTGGCCGAATGCAGGCCCGGCATCACGAGCACGTTGGCGGGCCCCGTCAGGCGGCTGAACGGGAACAGGCTGCGCATCAGGTCGTAGTCGAGAGCCACGTCCGGGCTCATTTCGCCGTCGTACTCGAAGTCGAGCGTGCGCCCGCCTTCGGCCATGCTCTCGAGTTCCTGCACGGCCTCGCGCACCTGGCTTGCCTTCTCGCGCTGCGGATTGCCGAAATTCGAGAACGAGGTGAGCGCGACGCGCGGCTCGTGGCCGAGGCGCCGCGCGGCGGCGGCGGCACCGATCGCGATTTCGGCCATGTCGCGCGCGGTGGGAAGTTCCGTCACGGTCGCGTCGGCGATGAACACCGTGCGCTCCTTCGTCATCATCACCGACACGCCGATGCAGCGCTTGCCCTTCTCGACGTCGATCACCCGGCGCACGTCGTCGAGCGCCTGGTAGTAGCTGCGCGTGGTGCCCGTCACCATGGCGTCGGCGTCGCCCACGGCCACCATGGTCGCCGCGAAAATGTTGCGGTCCTGGTTCACGAGGCGCTGGCAGTCGCGCTGCAGATAGCCCTGGCGGCGCAGTTTGGCGTAGAGAAAATCGGTGTAGCGGGTGTTGTCGCGCGACAGGCGCGCATTGTGGATCTCGAGACCGAGCTCGGCCGGGCTGTCGGTCAAGCCCATCGCCGCCATCGTCGCCTCGATGCGCTCGATGCGGCCGATCAGCACCGGCGTGCCGTAGCCCGAATTGCGGTAGCTGATCGCTGCGCGGATCGTTTTTTCGTCCTCGCCTTCGGCGAAGACCGTGCGTTTGGGATTGGCGCGCACGGTTTCGAAAATCCGGTCGAGCATGGCGCCCGTCGGATCGCGGCGCAGGCTGAGCGAATGGCGATAGGCGGCCATGTCGGCGATGGGCTTGCGCGCGACGCCCGAATCCATCGCGGCCTGCGCCACGGCCGCAGGCACCACGGAAATCAGCCGCGGATCGAAGGGCACGGGGATGATGTAGTCGGGCCCGTAGCGTAGGCTCTGGCCGCCGTAGGCGGCGTCGAGATCGTCGGGCACGTCTTCGCGCGCGAGCTCGGCGATCGCGTGCGCGGCGGCGGCCTTCATCGCCTCGTTGATCGTGCGCGCGCGCACGTCGAGCGCACCCCGGAAGATGAAGGGGAAGCCCAGCACGTTGTTGACCTGGTTCGCGTAATCCGACCGGCCCGTGGCGATGATGCAGTCGGGCCTCGCGGCTTTGGCTTCCTCGGGCGTGATCTCGGGATCGGGATTGGCCATGGCGAAGATGATGGGCTTGGGCGCCATCGTCTTCAGCATTTCCTGCGTGAGCGCGCCTTTGACCGACAGGCCGAAGAACACGTCGGCCCCGGCCAGCGCTTGCGTGAGCGTGCGCGCCTTGGTGGGCACGGCATGCGCCGATTTCCACTGGTTCATGGAGTCCGTGCGGCCCTGGTAGATGACGCCCTTGGTGTCGCACAGGATCACGTTTTCGTGCGGCATGCCGAGCGACTTCACGAGCTCGGCGCACGCGATCCCGGCCGAGCCTGCGCCGTTGATGACCATCTTGGTCGTGCGCATGTCGCGGCCCGTGAGGTCGAGCGCGTTGATGAGGCCCGCCGCCGCCACGATGGCCGTGCCGTGCTGGTCGTCGTGGAACACCGGAATGTCGAGCAGTTCGCGCAGGCGCTGCTCGATCACGAAACACTCGGGCGCCTTGATGTCCTCGAGATTGATGCCGCCGAACGTGACGCCGATGTAGCGCACGCACTCGACGAATTTGTCGACGTCCTTGGTGTCGACCTCGATGTCGATCGAATCGACGTCGGCGAAGCGTTTGAACAAAACGGCCTTGCCCTCCATCACGGGCTTGCCGCCCAGCGCGCCGAGGTCGCCCAAGCCCAGCACGGCGGTGCCGTTCGAGATCACGGCCACGAGATTGCCTTTGGCCGTGTAGTCGTAGGCGGCATCCGGGTTCTTGGCGATGTGCAGGCACGGCCACGCAACACCCGGCGAATAGGCGAGGCTCAAGTCGCGCTGCGTGGTCAGCGGCTTGGTGGCGGTGATTTCGATCTTGCCCGCTTTGCCGCCTTGGTGGTGGAACAGCAGCGATTCCTGTTCGGTCACGGGCCCGGTCTCGTTCGCCATGGCTGCGTTTGCCTTCCCTTTGAAGTTCGTTTTGCTTGGTTTTGGTTCGCCATGGTACGGGGAACGGGTGCCGTTCGTCAAAACGCACGAACCGATGGGAATGCTGCACTGCAATGACCGACGCCGCCCGCGATCCGCAATCCGACCAGGCGCCCGCGCCCCAGTCGACCACGCCGATGATGGCGCAGTATCTGGAGCTCAAACGCCAGCATGCCGACGCGCTGCTGTTCTACCGCATGGGCGATTTCTACGAGTTGTTTTTCGAGGACGCCGTCGCGGCCGCCAAAGCGCTCGACATCACGCTTACGCGGCGCGGCGTGCATGCGGGCGAACCCATTCCGATGTGCGGCGTGCCGTGGCACGCGCACGAGGCCTATCTTGCACGGCTGATCCGCCAGGGCTTCCGGGTCGCGATCTGCGAGCAGACCGAGGACCCGGCCGAGGCCAAAAAGCGCGGCAGCGGCAAAAGCCTCGTGCGGCGCGAAGTCGTGCGCGTCGTCACGCCCGGCACTTTGACCGAAGACACGCTGCTCGACGCGCGCGCCAACAACTATCTCTGTTGTCTGGCCGAAGCCGCAGGCGCCCTCGGCCTTGCGTGGCTCGATCTGTCGACCGGCGATTTCCGCGTCGAGACGGCGACGGCACCGGGTCTGTCGGCCGCATTGGCGCGCATCGCGCCCGGCGAATTGCTGCTCGCCGACCGCTTGCTCGCGCGCGGCGACATCGCGGCATCCGTCGCCCCGCTCAAGCGCGCCTTAACGCCGCTGCCCTCGGCGCGCTTCGACAGCGAAAACGCCAAGCGGCGGCTCGAAGCGCTCTACGGCGTCAAATCGCTCGACGGGTTCGGCGCCTTCGCGCGCGCGGAAATCGCCGCGGCGGGCGCGCTCGTCGACTATGTCGAACTCACGCAGAAAGGCCGTGTCGGCCGCCTGCAGGCGCCGCAGCGCCAATCGGCGGCGGGCCTGCTCGAGATCGACCCCGCCACGCGCCGCTCGCTCGAGATCGCCGAAACCCAAACAGGCGAGCGCAAGGGCTCGCTGCTCGCCGCGATCGACCGCACGCAGACTGCCGCAGGCGCGCGCCTTCTGGCCGCACGACTTGCAGCCCCCTTGGCCGATGCAGCCGCGATCCGCCGAAGGCTCGACATGCTCGGCTATTTCGCCATGTCCGAAACCGCGCGCGCGTCTTTGCGCGAAACGCTGAAGGGCTTCCCCGATCTCGAACGGGCCCTGCAGCGCCTGGCGCTGCAGCGCGGCGGCCCGCGCGATCTGGCGGCGTTGGGGCTGGGTTTGGCGCGCCTGCCGCAGGTGCGCGCCCAAGTGCGCGCACAAGGGCTCGATGCCGCACCCGAGGGCATCGGCCAGGCGCTCGACGATCTGGGCGAGCATTCGGCGCTGGCCGATCTCCTGGCGCGCGCGTTGGGTGCGGATCTGCCGCTCGACATGCGCGACGGCGGCTTCGTGCGCGCCGGGTTCGCGCCCGAGCTCGACCGCATCCTCGAACTGCGCGACGAAAGCCGCCGCCTCGTGGCCGCCCTGCAGCAGCGCTATGTCGAGGCGACCGGCATTTCCACCCTGCGCATCAAGCACAACAACGTGATCGGCTATTTTGTCGAAGCGAACGCCAACGTCGCCGACCGGTTGCTGAAGCCCGGCGGGATCTTCATCCATCGCCAGACGATGGCGGGTGCCGTGCGTTTCGCCACGGTCGAGCTCGGCGAACTCGAAAGCGCGGTCGTGGGTGCCCGCGACAAGGCCCTTGCCCTCGAGCTTTCGATCTTCGCCGATCTCGTGCGCGACGCGCTCGCGCACAGCGACGCGATTCTGCGCGCGGCCCGCGCGTTGGCCGAACTCGACGTGGCCGCAAGCTTGGCCGATCTTGCGGTGGAGCGCGAATGGTGCCGACCGACCGTCGACGACAGCCGCGTCTTCGCGGTCGAAGGCGGGCGCCATCCGGTCGTCGAGGCGGCCTTGGCCGAGCAGGCGCAAGGCTTCGTCGCGAACGATTGCCGCTTGGACGCCGACGGCGGGCAGTTTTTGTGGCTCGTCACGGGGCCGAACATGGCCGGCAAATCCACCTATTTGCGCCAGAACGCTTTGATCGCGATCCTGGCGCAGAGCGGATCCTACGTGCCCGCCAAATCCGCGCGCATCGGCGTGGCCGACCGGCTGTTCAGCCGCGTGGGTGCCGCCGACGATCTGGCGCGCGGGCGGTCCACCTTCATGGTCGAAATGGTCGAGACGGCCGCGATCCTCAATCTTGCGACCGAACGCTCGCTCGTGATCCTCGACGAGATCGGGCGCGGCACGGCGACCTACGACGGGCTTTCGATCGCGTGGGCGTGCGTCGAGCATCTTCACGACGTCAACCGGTCGCGCGCCTTGTTCGCCACGCACTATCACGAACTCACGGCCCTTGCCGCGAAACTCGCGGGCCTCGCCTGCCGAACGATGCGCGTCAAGGAATGGAAGGGCGAGGTCGTGTTCCTGCACGAGGTCGCCGCCGGCACCGCCGACCGGTCCTACGGCATCCATGTGGCGAAACTTGCGGGCCTGCCCGCGTTGGCCGTGGCACGCGCCGAAACCGTTTTGGCCGCCCTCGAGCAGAGCCCCGAACAGCGCAATCTCGGCCAGCTCGCCGAAGATCTGCCGCTGTTTGCAGCGAGGCCCAAAGGCGGCCCCGTTGCCGATACGGCACCGAGCGCTTTGGCCAAGGCGCTCGCCGATCTCAATCCCGACGAACTTGCGCCCAAACAAGCGCTCGAGGCGCTCTACGCGCTCAAAGCGCTGTTGCCGAAGGAGAAGGCAGAATGAAAGTCGTGTTGGTCACCGGTGCGGGCAAAGGCATGGGAGCCGCGTGCGCGCGCGAGCTTGCCGCGCGCGGCTGGGGCGTTGCGCTTCTGTCGCCGTCGGGCCGTGCGGTCGAACTTGCGGCCGAGCTTGGCGGCGTGGGCGTGACGGGCTCGGTCCTGGAAACCGCCGATCTGCAGAAGCTCGTCGATTCGGCTATGGCGAAATGGGGCCGCATCGACGGCGTGGTCACGTCCACGGGCCATCCGCCCAAAGGCGATCTCTTGGCGCTTGGCGACGAAGACTGGGCCAAGGGCCTCGAACTTGTGATCCTGGACGTGGTGCGCCTCGCGCGCATCGTGACACCCATCATGGAAAAACAGGAGTCGGGTGCGTGGGTCAATATCTCGACCTTCGCGGCCTTCGAGCCCGATCTCATGTTCCCGATCTCGTGCGCGATGCGCGCAGGGCTTGGCGCTTTCGCCAAGCTCTACGCCGACCGTTACGCCAAGGTCGGCATCCGCATGAACAATCTGCTGCCCGGCTTCGTCGACTCGCTGCCCGTCAAAGAAGCGCTGCTGCCGCGCATCCCGATGGGCCGCTACGGCAAGGCCGAAGAGATCGCCAAGACGGCTGCGTTCCTTTTGTCCGACGACGCGGGCTACATCACCGGCCAGAATCTGCGCGTCGACGGCGGCATCACGCGCGGGGTGTGAGGGGCTGAGCTAACTTTTGTAACATTAAGAAAGTAGAAATTTCCAAAACATGAATTTGATTAAGCTCAGCAAAGTTGAAAAACAAAGTCGTGCTCAAACCGCACTGATTTCGTGCCTGGGCGAAAAGAGTTGGTTTGTCGATTCTTGATTTCTGTCGTGCTGCCATAGTCAAGAGCCTTTAAGCGCGTGGAGAGTCCGTTACTTAGTGAGCTCAACACACCGTCGTATAGATCATCTTTCGTTAAGCGAGTGCCACCAATACGTATTACAATTACACTTCCGGACATTAGGAGGCCTGAACAGCCGCCCCAGGCCTCGGACAAAAATCTCCAATACTCTTCGGCACTTGTATGCCGGTCATCTAAATTTGTTTTTATGAATGGACGCTCTGGGCCGCCCAAGAACCAAAGTCGAAGCCACTGGTCCTCGCTATAGTCTGTTGTGTCAAGATATGGCGGAGAGGTGACAACAAGCTTTACAGCGCCTCTCAAGCCTAAAAACGCAGATGACGCGCGTCGGGCATCGCGCAACTTTATAGAACCCTTCAAGGGAGCTACAGGTTGCGCAAGTCGATAAGCTGACATCTTGTTCAAAATATCGAATGTTGAGCGTTTCTCAGCAACAGATCCATTCGCTTTCCACCACCTTACGGAGTACTCTGGTTTAGTGCTTATCGTCCTGGGCATGCGATTGCTAAAGCAGTTCTTTGACTTGTGCGATTCGCCATGCAAGCAGCCAAGCGAAACTGCCGCAATGAATCGATCGATCTTTGAGTTTTTCCAATCAAGGATGCTGCGAAGGAAGACTAGTTCGACTAGGGTTTGCTGATGAAAGCAGGCCTCAAAAAACTCAGACGTTGGAACGCCGTTTGGACGCCACTTTTTGAATAGTCCCTCAAGTTGCGCGAGGCGCTTCAGTATTGCCCCAAGCCTTGGCGGGTCAGCCTTAGCTCCGGCAATGCAAGCTGCGACAGGATTTATATCTACACCCGCAGCGTTTCTTCCATTAAGGAGACTTTCAAAGACTGTAGTTCCACGCCCTGAAAACGGGTCGAATACAACATCACCGCGTTTGGTATATGCCAACACCTGCTTCGCAACGAAATCCTCAGGAAACATTGCAAAGTAGGGGCAAATTGAGTGTAACGGATGTCTCATGCGCTAACACCAGCAAAGCCTGCGAGGCCTGCGGCGACTTTCACCCATTCGCGAACGTCGTCGAAACTATCAATACCGTCGATTTCTTTCTTGAGCTCGCAAGGTAAGTTCCAACACTCGTCTGCAAAGTGTGCGATGCGCACGCGATCAAAGATCACGCCAAAAGATCTTTGCTGAAAGTGCCAACGATTTCTTAGCGCTTCGTCAAATCTAACGCCGTCTGGATCTGGCAAATCGTAATGCAGGGGAAATGGTATAAAAATCGCCGGCAGCGCGTGCTCCGGCAGGCCCCCGTCCACGAACCATGCGTTTAATTGTGGGATAAAGTTGGAAACGGGTTTTTCGTGCCAATCGAGACCGGACGCACACTGCCCCACCAGAAACATTGTAGACGGCATCTGATCCGGAAAAGGTCGCCACGCAAATACGTCGATTCCACCATCCTTCAAGCTGTTTGGGTATCCACTTGGTGGTTGTTCGTGGGTTTTGCCAAATCCAAATCTAGAAAATGTTCTTTGAAGCGCTGGCAGGAATGCATCTCCCTCCGCGCGAGGAAAACCAAATGAAGCGACTCGGCCCAAGGTGTAGCCACCGGCTGCCAAGCAGGCGCAGATCTGAAATGTATTACCAATTTTTTTGTGCGCTTCATGCACATGCTCTTCAGTCGCAAGCAACTTTGTCCGAAGCGCGGTTGCGAGTAAGCAAAACAGGTAAACGACCTGCCCCTTGTGCGAGAAGTCTTCCGCAAGCTGAAGTGATATGCTCGCGTTTTTCCCATCAATATCGAACGGATATGCTGAACCGAGTGCATTCTTCCTAAATTCAAGCTCGTCAAAAACAGAGACAATCATTTCTTCAAGTTTGCCTTCAAGAATAGACTCATCGACACGTTCGCCTGCTTCGGCATCCCATCGCTCGCGTTCTGATGCTGTATCATCGGCGCCAAGCCCCAAAAGTCCAGTTATCTTCGACTTTGATGCCTTGCCTCGCGGTGAAAGAAATGCTGACAATTCGAGCCAATCAGCAAAATTGCTGCGCGTTTCATCTATCGTTGGATCGTTCAGTAGAAGCCTAGTGCCGCACAGCAACGATGTCGCCCGCGTTGAGTCCGATGGGCCAGCTTCTGTATGTGTATGAACTTTATCAGCAAGCGGTTCTTTGGCCGACGGCATTACTCATTATCCTTGCCGTCACTGCGTTCGCGCATAGTAACCAACAACGAACGTGTTGTTTTCTGCAATCCGTCTGCAACTTTCAAAAGTGTAGCATCGCCATCATAATGACCTGCCAAGCTCATGGCATTCTCCGCCATCTTGGCCGCATCAATTAGTGCTACTTCAAACCTATTTGAAGCCGGATCAACACGCTGATAAGCGACATCCAAATCACGACGTGCCATCAGCATTTTTTTAGCCTCTGTATTTCCCAGAACACGAACAAGCCTATTCAGATCTGGATTCTGGGAGCGAATGATTGTTGGCTCACCTTTTTGTTCTTGTCCGTAGAGCCAAGACATTAGAATCAGCAAGTTCGGGACATTCTCCGAAGAGATCAGGTTCTTTCGAGGAGCGGCGTCCGCGCTTTCTTCGCTTAGCCCCAGGAACTCACGAACCGAAGGGCGCGAGAAGGCTGTGTAAACATGAGAGAATGAAAAATTCCGCTTTGTGATTTGCTTGCTCTCGAAACCTTCGCTTTGAGCTTGACGAAGGACGTACCAGCCATTCACCAGGCGGCGAACCGTATTGTGATTGTCGCCGAGAGTGCGACCGATCAGTCCAATATCCCCGCCACTTTCGAGCCAAGACGCGGCATAGCGTGCTTTTGCAAGCGCATCCCATTTATGGGGGCCGTTGATATGCTTGAAACCGATAAAGCTACGGGCAGCCGATCGATCCTGGACATAGATTACATTAATCCTTTCCGGGAGTTTCTTGGGGTCGGGAATATCCGGAAGTGATATCTTCAGGTCCCTCCTAAGGTTAGCGTCGCCAATTAATCTTAGCGCCGCCAGCCGCCGATTTCCCTCAAGAACGATGTTTTCTTTTCGCAAAACAACAAGGGGCTCAAAGTTAACGTAACCAGCCGATAGAATTGACTGAATAAGTTCATCAACGTCCGCGTTGTCGTAGAGATATTGAATCGCATCGATTTCTGATGGAAATTTTTCCTCAGTGAAGCGAGGATTTTCAAGATCAAGGCGGAGATCATTGGGGGCCACTAGCTCGAAGGCTTGCGGACCCTGCTTCAGTTCTTGGTCGGCACTTTTTTTCGATGCCATTCTACCTACTCCATCTGACGCGAATGAATGCCTAGCTCAGCAACGGCGAAATCATCCGCATGCAACTCGAAATGCATTTTTCATTGAGAGACTCCAAAAATTTTTGCATTGGCGATGTTTAATCCTCAAGACGCGGTCCATCAAGCCAAGAAGCAAGGCTTAGAGAAACCAAATGTTGACCAAAAAACCTCTGATCAATAGAGCTTATTCGAAGGCTTGACGAACGAAAATCGCCGACGCCCTAGCGCGCGCCCAGCAGCTCCACGTCGAACACCAGCGTCGCGTTGGGCGGGATCACGTTGCCCGCACCGCGAGCGCCGTAGCCGAGTTCGGGCGGGATCACGAGCGTGCGCTTGCCGCCGACTTTCATCGTCGCCACGCCCTCGTCCCAGCCGCGAATGACGCGGCCCTGGCCCAGCGGAAATTCGAACGGCTGGCCGCGGTCGACCGAGGAGTCGAATTTGGCGCCCCGTTTGCCGTCCTGGAGCAGCCAGCCCGTATAGTGCACGCGCGCGGTCTGGCCGGCGGCAGGGGCAGCCCCCGTGCCTTCGACCGTGTCGATAATGCCGAGGCCCGAACGCGTGCGCGTCGCCGTCGCGAGGTCCGGCGTTTGGGCGTCCGAAGGGTCGATTGCGGTCATGGCAAGGAGGGTTCCAAGCAAAAGGCGTCGGGTGAGGTTCGGCTTTTTCATGAGCTGCACATTAGCGGCGCGGGGCCGGCATTGCCACTGTTCCGGCACGCGAGAATTCGAGTTCGAGGCGGCCATAGGGCGGGGCGGCATCCGGCGGCAACTTGATGCGCGCGCGCGACTCGATTTGCGCCGCCCCGCCGCCGCCGCCGAGCCAGTCGAACGGAACCGTTATCCCGATACCGGGATCGATGCCCGAACTCGAGCCGCCCGAGGCGCCGATACCGACGCGCGGACGCTCGGGCGCGGTCGCAAACACCGCGATTTCGGCCGGGATGCGCGTGTCGTTGGCGGCGATCAGGGCTGCGCGGAGCAGCCGTTCGGGCCCTGTCGCGACAATCTCGATGGTGCGGCCGCCATCGACGAGCTGGGTGCGGATCTGCGGCGCGGGGGCCGCGCACCCGGCCGCCCAAAGGGTCGCAACGAGGACAAAAACAGGACGCAAAGATCGAACTCCCGGCGACGCGAAAACCCACTATATACTGGCGCCATGGAATCCGCCGAACTCGTCGACGAACTGCCCGCACCGGCATCGAAGGAAGTCCCGAACCAGCGCGCCATTCTCGATCGGCGCGCGGTCGACGCGGAACTCGAAGCGCTTGCGCTGCGCCTTGCGCGCGAGCCCGAGCAGCGGCGGGCTGCAATGCGCGACGTGCTTAAAGCCGCGTTGCACGCGGGCCGCGCGGAAATCCGCCGCCGTTTCGAGGGCCGCGCCGCCAGCGGCAGCCAAACCGTGCGCGCGGGCTCGTTCCTGGTCGACCAGATCGTGCGGCTCGTCTACGACTTCGCCGACCGCCACGTCTATCCGCTGCCCAATCCGACGACGGCCGAGCGCGTGACGATCGCGGCCGTCGGCGGCTACGGGCGTGCCGAGCTTGCCCCGCAGTCGGACATCGATCTGCTGTTCGTGCGGCCCTACAAATCCAGCCCGCGCATCGAGCAGCTGGTCGAGTTCGTGCTCTATCTCCTGTGGGACCTGGGGCTGAAAGTGGGGCATGCCACGCGCTCGATCGAAGAGTGCCTGCGCCTCGCGCGCGAGGACCACACGATCCGCACGGCCCTGCTCGAGAGCCGCTATCTGTGGGGCGACGACAAGCTGTTCCTCGAGCTCAAGAAGCGCTTTTTCGCCGAGATCGCCAAGTCGACGGCCGCCGACTTCGTCGAGGCCAAGCTCGACGAGCGCGGCAAGCGCCACCAGCGCACGGGCGACTCGCGCTACGTGCTCGAGCCCAACGTGAAGGACGGCAAAGGCGGCCTGCGCGATCTGCACACGCTGTTCTGGATCGGCAAATACGTTCACCGCGTCGACCAGGTGGCCGATCTCGTGCTGAAGGGCGTCTTCACGTCCGACGAGGCGGCCAAGTTCGACAAGTGCCAGGAGTTCCTCACGAGCGTGCGCTGCCATCTGCACTACGTCGCGGGGCGGCCCGAAGACCGGCTCACCTTCGACGTGCAGGGCGAAATCGGGCGGCGCATGGGCTACACGGACCATCGCGGCACGCGCGGCGTCGAGCGCTTCATGAAGCACTATTTCCTCGTCGCCAAGGACGTCGGCGATCTGACGCGCATCTTCTGCTCGGCTCTCGAGATCGAGGAGGGCAAGCGCGCAACGCTCGGCGTCGCGGGCTGGAAATCGGTGTTCAAGGGGCGCGCCAAGAAGCTCGGCGACGGGCGCTTCGCGGTCGAAAGCGGGCGCCTGACCGTGGCGCGCGCCGACGTGTTCGAAAAAGACCCGGTCAATTTCCTGCGCCTGTTCCGCGTGGCGCAGGAAAGCGAAATCGACGTGCACCCCTATGCGCTGCGCCTCGTGCGCCAGTCGCTGCGGCGCGTGGACGGGGCGTTGCGCGCCGATCCCGAAGCCAACAAGCTGTTCCTCGACATTCTGACCGACAGCCGCGCGGAAACCGCGCTGCGCCGCCTCAACGAAGCGGGCGTGTTCGGCCGCTTCGTGCCGGATTTCGGCCGCGTCGTGGCGCAGATGCAGCACGACATGTACCATGTGTACACGGTCGACGAGCATACGATCTTCGCGATCGGCATCCTGCACCGCATCGAAGCGGGCGAGCTCGTCGCCGACCATCCGCTGGCGAGCCAGGTGATCCACCAGGTCGCCTCGCGCCGCGCGCTCTATCTTGCCTTGCTGCTGCACGACATCGCCAAGGGGCGCGGCGGCGACCATTCTATCCTGGGGGCCGAGATCGCGCTCAAGCTCGGGCCGCGCCTGGGCCTGACGGAAGAAGAGACCGAGACGTGCGCGTGGCTCGTGCGCTGGCATCTTGCGATGTCCGCCACCGCCTTCAAGCGCGACATCCAGGACCCGCAGGCGATCCGCGCATTCGCCGAGCATGTGCAGAGCCCGGAGCGCCTGCGCCTTCTGCTGTGCCTGACGGTTGCCGACATCCGCGCGGTCGGGCCCGGCGTGTGGAACAATTGGAAGGCGACCTTGCTGCGCGAGCTCTACGCGCGCACGGCCGAAGCGCTGGCGGGCAACTACGGCGAGACGGGCACGCTGCAGCGCGTGGCGGCCGCCCAAGCGCGCCTGCGCGAGGAGCTGCGCGACTGGAACGACGCCGATTTCGCGTGGTTCTCGGGCCTCGCCTATCCCGCCTACTGGCTGTCGCTCGACGCGGGCTCGCAAGCCCGCCACGCGCGCTTCGTGCGCGAGGCGGAACGCGCGCACCTGCCGCTCGCCATCGACACGCGCATCGACCGCGCGCGCTCGATCACCGAAATCACGATCTACACCGACGACCATCCGGGCCTGTTCTCGCGCATCGCGGGCGCCATCGCCTACGGCGGCGCCAACATCGTGGCGGCCAACGTGTTCACGCTGTCGAACGGGCGCGCGCTCGACACGTTTTCGATCCAGGAGGCGGGCGGCGATCTCGACGCGCAGCCGGCCGCCTACGCGCGGCCCGAGAAGCTCGCGCGCCTTGCCACGCACATCGAGGGCGCTCTCGGCGGCCGGCTGCGCCTGCGCGAGCAGCTGCGCAAGCGGCCCGCGATCCCGAGCCGCATGCGGGTTTTCACCGTGCCGCCGCGCGTGCTGATCGACAATCTCGCCTCGAAGTACCACACGCTCGTCGAAGTGAACGGCCGCGACCGCGTGGGCTTCCTCTACGACGTCACGGCCGCGATCACGTCCCTGGGCCTGTCGATCCGCATGGCCAAGATCACGACCTACGGCGAACGCGCGGTCGACGTGTTCTACGTGGTCGACGTGTTCGGCCAAAAAGTCTTCGAAGACGACAAGCTCGAACGCATCCGCGAGACGCTGCTGCAGGCGCTCGCCGATCCCGAGGCGGCGGACCCCGTCAATCCGCGCAAACGCGCAGGCCCCGAAGCGGCGGAATAGACCCCATGGCGTCCTCCTTTCCAGACGAGCTGCGCGCACGCGCCAAGCTGCCGGGCATGACGTTCGAGATTCTGCACCGTCCGGCGAGCGCGAATTCGCCGGAGACGATGGGGATCGTGCTGACGGGCGAACCGCATCTGCCCGCCCTGGCGTTCGATTCGACGGGGCTCTGGCCGACGGGGCTCTGGTACGAGACGCAGCGCCAGCTCTGGGCGCCGTGGCTGGCGCTGTGGGGCATAGCGCTGCCCGAGAAGCGCTAGCAATCGTCGCGATGTCGCTCGCGCGTCCCATCGCGACGGTCGGCGCCTACACGCTGCTGAGCCGCGTGCTCGGCTTCGTGCGCGACATGCTGATTGCGGCGTATCTGGGGGCAGGCCCCGTCGCCGACGCGTTTTTCGTCGCGTTCAAGTTCCCGAATTTCTTCCGCCGCCTGTTCGCCGAGGGCGCTTTTGCCGCCGCCTTCGTGCCGATGTTCGCGGGCACGGTCGCCGTCAAAGGCAAAGCGGCGGCGCGCGAATTCGCAGAAGAAGCGCTCGCCGTGCTGCTGGTGGCGCTCTTCGCGCTCGTGGTCGCGGCCGAGATCGGCATGCCGTGGGTCTTGCGTGTCGTCGCCCCCGGCTTCGCCGACGAGCCCGCGCGGTTCGGCCTTGCGGTCGAGTTCACGCGCATCACGTTTCCGTATCTCCTGTTCATCAGCCTCGTCGCGCTGCAGGGCGGGGTGCTCAATTCGCTCGACAAATTCGCGGCCGTGGCGGCCACGCCGATCCTGCTCAATCTGTGCATGATCGGCGCCCTGCTGGGCCTCGTGGGCCGCGTGCAGACGCCCGGCCATGCCGCCTCGTGGGGCGTGCTTGCGGCGGGCGTGGCGCAGTTCCTGTTCCTCGCCGTTGCGTGCAGCCGCGCCGACATGGCCTTGCGCCTGCGCCGGCCGCGCTTGAGCGACGGCGCGAAAACGCTCTTGAAGCGCATGGCGCCGGTGGCCCTGGGTTCGGGTGCTGTGCAGATCAATCTCGTGGTCGACGTGATGCTCGCCTCGCTGCTCGCGGCAGGCTCGATCAGCTGGCTCTACTACGCCGACCGCGTCTACGAACTGCCGCTCGCGGTGATCGGCATCGCGATCGGCACGGCTTTGCTGCCGCTGATGTCCAAACAGGTGCGCGGCGGCGACGAAGCGGCGGCCCTTGCCACGCAAAACCGCGCGCTCGAAGCGGCGGGTCTCCTCACGCTGCCCGCGACGGCCGCTCTCGTGGTGCTGGCCGAGCCAATCGTCGCGGGCCTGTTCGAGCGCGGCGCATTCGCGGCATCCGACGTCGCCGCCACGGCCGCGGCCCTCGTCGCCTACACGGTGGGCCTGCCGGCCTATGTGGCGGTGAAGGTGCTGGCGCCGGCCTTCTATGCGCGCGAAGACACGAAAACGCCGGTCAAGATCGCCGTGCTGTGCGTCGTCTCGAACAGCGTGTTCGGCTTCGTTGCGATGCAGTTCGTCGGCCATGTGGGTTTGGCGCTTGCGACGGCGCTTTCGGCCGCGCTCAACGCGCTGCTGCTGCTGCGCGCCCTTGCCGCGCGCGGGCAGTTTGTCGCAAGCGCCCGGCTGCGTCGGCGCCTGCCGCGCCAAGCGGCCGCGACCGCCGCGATGGGTTTGGGCCTGTGGCTTGCGCTGCAGGCGGCAGCCCCGTTCATGGCCGAGCCCGGCGCGTTGCGCCTGGCGACGCTCGCCGCCTTGGTCGCGTTCGGGCTGGCGCTTTATGCCGCCGCCGCCTGGGCTTTCGGCGCGGCCGACCGCGCGGATTTGCGCGGGCTCTTGTCGCGCCGCACTTGATTAACGCCGCAAAGGCCGCCATAAGCTGCCGCCCATGAACCGCATATTTTCGGGCATCCAGCCCACCGGCAACCTGCATCTGGGCAACTATCTGGGCGCCATCCGCAACTGGGTGAAGCTGCAGCGCGACTACGAGTGCGTCTTCTGCATCGTCGATCTGCACGCGATCACGCTGCCGCAGGATCCGGCTGCCTTGCGCAAAGCCACGCGCGAAGTTACGGCCGCCTACATCGCGTGCGGCATCGATCCCGTCGCCTGCACGATTTTCAACCAGTCGACCGTGTCGGGCCATGCGGAACTGGGCTGGACGCTCGGCTGCTTCGCGCCGCTCGGCTGGCTCAACCGCATGACCCAGTTCAAGGAGAAGGCGGGCAAGCAGCGCGACAATGCGGGCCTCGGCCTCTACGCCTATCCGGTGCTGATGGCGGCCGACATTCTGCTCTACAAAGCCACGCACGTGCCGGTCGGCGAGGACCAGAAGCAGCATCTCGAGCTGGCGCGCGACATTGCGGGGGCGTTCAACCACCGCTACGGCGTCGAGTTTTTCCCGCTGCCCGAGCCGCAGATTTTCGGGGCCGCGACGCGCGTGATGAGCCTGCGCGACGGCACCAAGAAAATGAGCAAGTCCGAGCCGTCGGAGCAGAGCCGCATCAACCTGACCGACGATGCCGACATGATCGCGTCCAAAATCCGCAAGGCCAAGACCGACCCGCACCCGCTGCCCGACAGTGCCGCGGGTCTCGAAGGCCGGCCGGAAGCCGAGAACCTGCTCGGCATCTACGCGGCCCTGACCGACAAGACGCTCGAAGCCGTCGTGGCCGAATTCGCGGGCGCGCAATTCTCGACCTTCAAGGGCGCGTTGGCCGACATGGCCGTGGCCGTCCTGTCGCCGATCACGGCCGAGATGAACCGGCTGATGGCCGATCCGGGGGCCATCGACGCGATCCTCAAACGAGGGGCCGAGAAAGCCAACGCGATCGCCAAGCCAAATCTGCGGCAGGTCTACGAGCTGGTCGGCTTCCTGGCCCCCTGAAAACGGGCCAAAGCGCTTGCCGTATCGGGGCGTGCAGGCGCATTCTGGCGATTGCGTGCTGATCTATCTGCCCTTTGCCGAAGTTTCGGTCGATGTTTTTTCGCTGCCGCTGCCGGGCGGCGACGCGGTCGCGCCGTGCGGCGGCCGCGGCAAGGCGCGGAGCTGAGCCATGGCGCTGCTGCCGGTCTATCTGCCGCTGGCCGAAACCGCGATCGACGGGATGCTGCTCGTCGCGATCGGCGCGGGCGTTGGTTTGATGTCGGGCATGTTCGGCGTGGGCGGCGGGTTCTTGATCACGCCGATGCTGATCTTTTTGGGCGTGCCGCCGCCGATCGCGGCGGCGACCGGCGCCAATACGGTCGTCGCCTCGTCGGCCGCGGGTGCCATCGCGCATTGGCGACGCGGCACGCTCGATCTCAAGATGGGCGTGCTGCTGCTGCTGGGCGGGCTCGTCGGCTCGGGTGCCAGCGTCTGGCTTTTCGGCTGGCTCGCGCGCCTCGGGCAGATCGACCTCGTGGTGGCGCTTTGCTACGTGCTGCTGCTGGGCTCGGTCGGCATTCTGATGCTCGCCGAAAGCCTGCGCGAGCTGGTCGCCAAGCCCGTGCGCGCGGCCGCCCCCAAGCCGCGCGGGCGCTGGCTGCGCAGCTTGCCTTGGCAGGTGCGGTTTCCCAAATCGGGCATCGAAACGAGCGCCTTGGCCCCCCTCGTCTTGGGCATGTTCATCGGCGTGCTTACGGGCCTCATGGGCGTCGGCGGCGGCTTCCTGCTGGTGCCCGCGATGATCTATCTTTTGGCCATGCCGACGGCCACGGTCGTGGGCACTTCGCTGTTCCAGATCGTGTTCGTGTCGGCCAACGTCACGCTCCTGCAGGCGGTTTCGCACCAGACGGTCGACATCGTGCTTGCGGGTCTTCTGATCGCGGGCAGCGTCGTGGCGGCGCCTTTCGGCGCCAAACTGGGTGCCAAATTGGGGGCCACGCGCCTGCGCGTACTGCTGGCGCTGCTGGTTCTGGGCGTGGCGGGCCAGCTCGGCTACGGCCTCGTCGAAAGGCCGGACGATCTCTACTCGATCCGCTTCGATCTCGCGCCGCTGCCGCAGGGGGAAACGCCGTGATGCGCGCGGCCCTCGCGCTGCTCGCCCTGCTGGCGATGGCCCCGGCGGCCAAAGCGCAGCCGCTGGTGGCCGATCTGTCGAGCCATCTGATCGCGATCACGACGGGTTTCGCGGGCACGGAGCTCCTGCTCTTCGGGGCGACCGAAGGCGAGGGCGACGTGGTTGTGATCGTGCGCGGGCCCGACAGCGATACCAGCGTGCGGCGCAAGGCGCGCGTGGCGGGCTTGTGGATCAACCGCGACGAGATGCGCTTTGCGGGCGCCCCCGCTTTCTACCGCGTGGCGGCCTCGAAACCGCTCGCGGATTTCGTGCCGACGGCTTTGCGCCAGCGCCACCAGATCGGACCCGAGTTCCTGCGCCTGCAGGCCCCGGCCGACGCTGCGCCCGACGAGGTTGCGGCATTCCGCGCGGGCCTCTTGCGCAACAAGGAAGCGCAGAATCTCTACGATGCGGAAATCGGCCGCGTGTCGTTCCTGGGTCCGCGCCTGTTCCGCACGCGCATTCTATTTCCGGCCAACGTGCCGACGGGGGCCTACTCGGTCGAGGTTCTGCTCGTGCGCGGCGGCCAGGTGATCGGTGCCCAGACGACGCCGATGTTCGTGAACAAAGTGGGCGTGGGCGCCGACATCTACGAATTCGCGCATGACCGGGCGGCGATCTACGGCCTGCTCGCCGTGCTGGTCGCCGTTCTCGCCGGCTGGGCCGCCGGCGCCGTGTTCAGAAGATAGCCGCAAGCGGGAGACCGGAGGAACCATGCCGACTCGCCAGCCGCACACCCAGCGCGTTTTTCTGGTCGTCGTCGACCAGACGCCGGAACTCAAGATCGCGCTGCGGTTCGCGTGCCGCCGCGCCTCCCATTCGGGCGGGCGCGTGGCGCTGCTTTTCGTGACCGAGCCCGCCGAGGGCGTGGAATGGATGGGCGTTGGCGAGCTTATGCGCGCGGAGCGCCGTCAGGAAGCCGAGGCGCGGCTGCAGGAGCTGTCGAGCCTCGTGCAGGAACTGTCGGGCCAGATGCCGATGCTGCATGTGCGCGAGGGCGACGTGCGCGACGAACTGCTGAAACTGCTCGAGGAGGAACCCTCGATCTCGGTCCTGGTGCTGGGGGCGGGCACGTCGGCCAAGGGCCCCGGCCCGCTCGTGTCGGCATTGACGGGCAAATACGCCAACAAACTGCGCGTGCCCCTCACCATCGTCCCCGGCAGCTTGGCAGACGACGAAATCGACGCGATTACGTGAGGGGGCGCCGCATGTCCAACCCTTGCTGCCGCAAAAACTGCCCGATAAACTTGCACACGCGAGCTAGAGTTTTTGACAGAAAATGAAAGTCCGCATAGCGGGATTTTGGTTCAGCTACATCCTCGTGTTCGGGCCGCTGATTGCATTGGGCTTTGCTCTGCCGGCAATCGGCGACGTCGCCTACTGGATCGCACTGGAAAACGCCGAATTGAACGGGGCGCTTCTATTCAAGACGGATTATGGTTTGGCGCCCGTCCTGTGCGTGTTCTGCTGGTTCTTCTGGGTATTTGCGTTCTTCATGTACGCCGACGAGATTTGGCCTGGCTTGCATAGATCGTATTTTGTCGTCGAACGCTTCGGCACGAGGGTCCGCCGCGTCGTGGTGTCGAAGCGCAGCACCGCGGCCGAGACCTTTCGCACGGATCCCGAGCCCGCGCGTTCCGTCCGCAAGAAGGCGAGGCGCGGCAAGGTCAAGGGGCGCGGCATGCTTTGGGGCATGCTGCTTGCGGCGGTCGTGCTGGTAGGCGCCACCGTCGGCCTCGTCGTGCGGGAACTTCAGACCTACTCGATCTTGACGGCGACGGCTTACATCGAGTCGCCGCTCCAGCTTCGCTCCTCGACGGTGTCGCGCCCTTGGTCGACGGCCGTGTCGGTCGAACTCGGCTGCAACCACTACGATGCCAGGGGGCGCCGTCCCGACAACACGCTCGTCTACGACATCTGGTTCCCGGACGAGGCCTCAATTCGCATCAGCGAAGCGACCCCGCTGCAGGGATCTTGGCTGGACGCGGCCGAGGCGATCGAACGGGCGCTCAACGACGGCGGCGCCGCGTTTGCGCGCTGGAGCTGGCTGTGGCAGGACCCGTTGCATCCGAAATGCCTGCAGTGGTTCCGCGACAGCCACACCGCGTACGACTATGCCCGCATCCGGCGTCTGCTGCGCATCGGCGAGCTCCCCGACAACTGACCGGTCTCGGTCCGGCGACGGTCGTCCGCGACCGTGCTCGGAAAAATCGACGCGATCGCGCGTCAGGCAGGGGCCATCGTCGGACAGGTGAAGACTTCGACCGGCTCGGCGACGCCCTTCAGCTGGTGGCTGCCGAGGGAGAACAGTTTCTCCGAGCTGATGGCGGCGAAGGCAGCCGACACGATCAATTGGCGGTTCAGCGATTTGACCAGCGATTCGAGCCGCGAGACGACGTTGACCGACGGGCCGATCGCCGTGAAGTCGAGCCGGTCCGGTGCGCCGATATTGCCGAGGAAAATCTCGCCCGCATGCAGGGCCGCGACGGCGCGCAAAGGCGCCGCATCGGCGAAGGCAGGATCCGCGTTCATCGCCGCGGCCGCTTTGATGGCGTCGCGCGCGGCACCCAGCGCGTCGCGCGCCGCCATGCGCGCGAGCTCGACGTCGACGATCGGGAAAATGGCGAGCATGCCGTCGCCGATGAATTTCAGCACCTCGCCGCCATGCGCGTGCACGGCCCCCACCTGGCGCTCGAACCAGGCATTGACGATCTCGACCACGCGTTCGGCCGGCAGTCGGTCGCTCAAGCTTGTGAAGCCGCGCATGTCGGTCGCAAGGATCGCCGCGCGCAACGGTTCGCCCGCCCCGCGCTTGCTCTCGCCCGCCAGCACGCGCGGACCCGTCGAGCGGCCGAGATAGATCGACAGAAGATCGCGCGCGATGCGCCGTTCGGTCACGAGCGTGAGCGGGGCTGCCAGCTCCGCCAGCACATGGGCGAGGTAGGCGACGTCCGCGTCGTCGAAGCCGCCGGGGCGTTTGGTCGCCCAATTGACCGCCTGGAACGGCCGATCGGACGTGCTCGGCAGGAAGCCGTACAGCGACAGCGGCTGGGCGAGATAGCCCGTGAAGCCTTGCTGGCGCAGCTCGGCGATAACCGGATAGGGGTCGGCGTTCTGAAGCGGGCCGATACCGAGGCGCACCGTCTCGCCGCGTTCGGCCACGGCCGGGAAGGGGCTGTTGCGGTAGGCGTCGCTGTCGCGCACGCCGTGTTCGATCAGCGACTCTTCGGCCTCGCCGCTGTCGCGCCACCAGCGGATGCCGTAGCCCGCGAATTGCGGATGCAGCAGCGACACCGAAACGCCCGCCCGGTCGATCGGCACGCCGGCGGCAACGAGCCGCCAGCACAGCCCGTCGAGCAGCTTGATCGGGCTGCCCACGCCGTGCGCGGGCCCGCGCAGCCACAGCAGCACCGAGTCGCGCGTCGCGTGCTGCGGCCGTTGGCCCACCGGCCGCATATAGCGCCGGTGTCCGTGCACGCCGACCGGGCGCGCGTTGCTCCGATTCGTCGGCGACGAGCTCAATTTAACCCTTTCCGTTTCAACATGTTGCGGCGCAAGGCTTGACAGGGTCGGCGTTCGGCGCCAAGTCACACATCGAATCTGAACTTTTCTTTCGCTTCATAGCGCTGCTCTTAGCGCTGCGCGTGACGGGAGTAAATCGAATGTTCATCCAAACCGAGACCACGCCCAATCCGGCGACGTTGAAATTCCTGCCGGGCCGCGAAGTGCTGGCCGCAGGCTCCGCCGATTTCGCCAGCGCCGACGACGCGGCCGCCCGCTCGCCGCTTGCCGCCAAGCTCTTCGGCGTCGAAGGCGTCGCGGGCGTGTTCTTGGGCGCGGATTTCGTGACCGTGACCAAGACAGACGACAAAGATTGGCATTTGATGAAGCCCGCTCTGCTGGGCGCCATCATGGAGCATTTCACGTCCGGTGCGGCCACGCTGGCGGCGGGCGGGGAAACCGCGCACGGCTCGGCCGAAGGCGAAGACGGCGAGCTTGTGCAGCAGATCATCGAGCTGCTCGACACGCGCGTGCGCCCGGCCGTGGCGCAGGACGGCGGCGACATTCTGTTCCACAAATACGAAGACGGCGTGGTCTATCTCACCATGCAGGGTTCGTGCTCGGGCTGCCCGTCTTCGACGGCGACGCTGAAAATGGGCATCGAGAACATGCTGCGCCATTACATCCCCGAAATCGTCGAGGTTCGCGCGGTCGCCTGACGGGCGCTGCAGCGGCATCTTCGAAAGGTTACCGTCGATATGGCATACGACACCGCACTTCGTGCGGCGCCGCCCGGCAGCTTTCGCGTCGGCGGCGCCGTCTTCGTCGCCGCGATTCTGGGCCCGATCGCGCTCGCACTCGCACTCGTTCCGCCGCACAGCCGGGCGCCGGGAACCTCGAAAGCGCTGCTCCATCAGGCGCCCGACGGCGCAGGAGCCCTCGCGCCCGACATGCCGCGCCTCGCGCGCATGGCGGCGGGCGATCTCTACGCGCTGTTCGTCGAGCGCGGCTACGAGCTCGGCGCCTTGCGGCGCGGCGGCGAGCCCGTGCCCCGGCTCGTGGTCGAACATCTGCCGGGCGATTTGGCCGATCTCGATTCGGTCGATCTGCGCAAATCGGTGTTCATAAAGTCGATGCTGCCGCTGCTGCTGCTCGAAAACGAGCGCATCGCCGTCGAGCGCGAAAAGCTGCTGGCGATCCTCGAAAAAGCGGGACCCGTCGGCGCGCGCGAGGCCGCCTTCCTCGAAGAGCTTTTCGATCGCTACGGCGCGGAGCCCGGAAATCCGCGCGACCTGCTGCGGCGGGTCGACGTGGTTCCGGTGTCGCTTGCGCTTGCTCAGGCCGCCCTCGAGAGCGGCTGGGGAACCAGCCGCGGCGCCAGGAACGGCCATTCGGTCTTCGGCCACATGCGCTTTGGCGACGACGACGAAGGCCGCTTGCGGCATTTCGCCGATCTGCCGGCCGCCGTCGAGGCCTACGCGCTCAATCTCAACACCCACCGCGCCTACGCCGAGTTCCGCCGCGCGCGCGCGGCATATCGGGCCGAGGGAAAGCCGCTCGACGGCCACAGCCTCGCCCAGCACCTGCACCGCTATTCCGAGCGGCGCATGGACTATGTGCGCGACGTGCGCGGCCTGATGCGCGCCAACGCGCTGCGCGGCCTCGACCGGGCGAGACTCGATCTCGACGGCTAGGCGCTGCGGCGGATTTCCGTCTCGCCCGCCTGGGCGAGCAGTGCCGCCAGCTTGTCGCGCATCAAGAGCCCCGGCTTGTCCGACGGCATGTGGAATTCCTCGCCCGACATGCGGGCAAGCGGCACGTCCCAGTCGCACGCTTCGAGCACGGCGCGGTCTTCCTGCGTGACTTGGCGGTCGAACGCCACGACGGAAGATGCGGGCGTGTCGGCCTCGGTGTCGTTGCGGTAGACGAACTGCACGAGCTGGCTCGTGCGGTCGTCGATGGGCGTCGCCCCCGTGAGGATCGCGTGGACGAGCCCGTTCGGATACTTGATGCGCAGCTTGCGGAAGAACGGCATGTACCAGGTGCGCGTGTTGTCGCGCACGGTCATCTCCTCGGCGAGGCCGAGATTCTTCTTCTGCAGATCCGGATTCTTCACGTGCACGAGCGAGTGCGTCTCGAAGCCCCACGGATAGTCCGTGTAGGTCATCTCCGAGGGCGACGGATCGGGGTCGCCGAAGCTCGATTTGTGCACGAAGGTGAAATGCGCGTTGTCGAACGAGTTTTCGAGCACGCGCAACGCGCCCGCGTTCCAGGTCTCGTAGAATTCGGGGATATGGCGGAAAGCCGGGTCGTCGGCTTCGGGAATCGCGGGGATTTCGAAAAGCGGCTCGTCCAGCGCCACCCAAACGTAGCCGTAGCGCGCCTGGGTGCGGTAGCTGTCGATCTTGAATTTGGGCGCGCGCGTCGGGTCCTTGTGCTGGGGGATGCGCACGCAGGCCCCTGTGCCGTCGAATTCCCAGCCGTGGTAGCCGCACACCAGCCGACCCTGCTGGCAGAATCCCTTCGAAAGCTTGGCCGTGCGATGGCAGCAGCGGTCGATGGCCGCAGCCGGGTTGCCGGCCGCGTCGCGCCACAGCACGATCGCTTCGCCCAGCAGCGTGAAGGGCACGGGAGCGTCGCCGAGCCGATCCAGCGGCAAAACCGGGTACCAGAAGCGGCGCAGGACTTTCTGTCGGGTCACGAGCATGGCAAGGCCTTGGCGAAAGGGTGCGGGTTTGCATGATCGTTGCAAGCTTCCGGCCAACCGGGCAAGGACTGAAAATGACGTTCGAAGTCGCCGCTCCGCAAACGGTTTCGATGGCTACCCCGGACGGGGTGCGTCTGGACGCCGATCTGTGGCGTCCGGCAGCCCCCGGACCGTTTCCGGTATTGCTGATGCGCCAGCCCTACGGGCGGGCGATCGCGTCGACCGTGGTGTGGGCGCATCCGGCCTGGTACGCGGCGCAAGGCTATATCGTGGCGATCCAGGATGTGCGCGGCCGCGGCAGTTCGGGCGGCGATTTCCGCCTGTGGCAAGACGAAGCGGCGGACGGAAAAGCCACGCTCGATTGGCTCGCGACCCTGCCCGACACGACCGGCAAGGTCGGCATGTACGGCTTTTCCTACCAGGCCAGCACGCAATTGCTTGCGGCCGCGTCCGGCGGCAAAGGCCTTGCGTGCCTGTCGCCCGCCATGCCGGCCTTCGACGTCTATGCCGACATGGCCTACGAGGGCGGCGCCTTCCGCCTGCACCAGTCTCTGCTGTGGGGCGTGCAGATGGCGGCCGACATTGCGCGCCGCGCGGGCGACGATGCGGCCTATGCCGCCTTCATCGCGGCGTCGCGCGGTCTGCCGCTGGCGGCAGCGATCCCGGAGCGCCCGCCGATCCTGCCGTTGCTCGAAAAATACGGCCATTACGCGCAGTGGCTTGCGCATCCCAAGCCCGGACCCTATTGGGCCGCGATGTCGCCCTCGGCCCAGCTCGGCAGCTGCGATCTGCCGATGCTGCATATCGGCGGCTGGTTCGACTCGCTGCTGACCGGCACGCTGGCCTTGTGGAAGCACATGGCCAAAAGCGGCGCGCCCCAGCGCCTCAAGATCGGACCATGGACGCATCTGCCGTGGGGCCGCAGGGTCGGCGAGCGCGATTTCGGCGCATCGGCCGCGCGCGGCATGGACCGCGTGCAGCTCGCCTGGTTCGACCATTGGCTGAAGGGCGCGCCGTTGCCCGACGAGCCGGCCGTCGAGCTGTTCGAGATGGGCGGAGACCGTTGGCGCGGCTTTTCGGCGTGGCCCGAGCCTGCGCCTACGCGCCTTTTCCTGGCAAGCGACGGGCTTGCCGCGACAGACGGTACGGCGGGCACGCTTGCGCCGTCGCCCGCTTCTTCGCTTTGCATCGACCGGCTCGTCTTCGATCCGTGGCGCCCGACGCCGAGCCATGGCGGCCACACAGGCCCCGTCTACGGGGCGTGCGACCGTGCCGCCGTCGATGCGCGCACGGATATCGCAACCTATACCGGCCCCGCGCTCGAACGCGCCTTGCATCTGGCGGGCGACGTGGCCGCGGAAATCCACGCGACGGCCGACGCGCCGTGCTTCGATCTGTTCGCCGTGCTTTCGGACGTGGCACCCGACGGCAAGGTTTGGAACCTCACGCAAGGCATCGTGCGTGTCGAAAACGCGCGAACGCCGGTGCGGGTCGAGATGCGCGGCCTCTGCGCGGTGCTGAAGCCCGGCCATCGTCTGCGTCTGTCGCTGGCGGCGGGCGCGTTCCCGGCTTTCTCGGTCAATCCGGGTACCGGCCATGCGCCCGGCATCGATGCGGTCGATGCCCAGCGCGTTCTGTGCCTGTCCATCGGCAGCGGTGCGGCTGCCGCCTCTTCGCTCCTTTTGCCGGTCGTGCCCGAATGAAAATCCTCGTCGTCTACTGCCACCCGGTCGAAACCAGCTTCAACGCCGAGATCCACCGCACCGCCGTCGCCGCCTTGCGCGCGGGCGGTCACGACGTGGAAGACGTCGATCTCTATGCCGAGGGCTTCGATCCCGTGCTGTCGCGCGAAGACCGGCTCGGCTACCACGACCAAAGCACCAATCGACTGAAAGTGCAGCGCTATGTCGATCTGCTTCAATGGGCCGAGGGGCTCGTCTTCGTGTTCCCGACCTGGTGCTACGGCCTGCCGGCCATGCTCAAAGGCTGGTTCGACCGCGTGCTTCTGCCCGGCGTTTCGTTCGAACTGACGGACGAAGGTATTGCGGTTCCGGCCTTGCGCAACATCAAGAGCATCGCCGGCATCTCCACCTACGGGCGGCCCTGGTGGGTGGCGACGTTCGTGATCAGCAACCTTCCCAAGCGCCACATCCTGCGCTATTTCAAGCTGCTTTCGGGCGGGCGGGCGCGCACCAAGTGGCTGGCACACTACGACATGAACCGCTCCACGCCCGCAAGCCGCGCCAAGTTTCTGGCGCGCGTCGAATCCCAGATGAAGTCGTTCCGATGAATGTGCTCGTCGTCTATTGCCATCCGCGCGCCGATTCGTTCGTGCACGCGCTCAAAGACACGGTCGTCCAAGCCCTCGGCAAGGCGGGCCATGGCGTGGCGCTTGCCGATCTCTACGCCGAAAACTTCCAGCCCGTGCTGACGGCCGAGGAGCGGTTCAACTACCACGATCTCGCGAAAAACCGCGCCGGCATCGAAGGCGAAATCGAACGGCTGCAGCGCGCGCAAGCCTTGGTCCTCGTCTATCCGACCTGGTGGTACGGGCTGCCCGCGATGCTCAAAGGCTGGTTCGACCGCGTGTGGGCGCCCGGCGTTGCGTTCGACATCAACGGCGGCGTTATCCGCCCCTTGATGGGCAATATCGAAACCGTCGCGGTCGTGACCACGATGGGAGCACCCTGGTGGTTCTCGTGGTACATGGGCCATCCGGGCCGAATGTTCCTGTCGCGGGGCGTCCGCGCGATGTGCAAGCCCGGCTGCCGCTTCCTGTGGCGCGGTCTCGGCCGCATGGACAGCCGTACGCGCGAACAGCGCGCGGCTTTCCTCGAGAAAGTCCGCCGCACGTTCGAAGATTTCTAGGTCCAGCCCGCCGTCGCAAGCTCGGCCGCTCCGCCGCCCAGTGTCTTGAGCGCGGGGCCGGTCGGCCAGCCCGCCATCTTGCCGGGATTCATCAGGCCCTTGGGATCGTGGCGACGTCGGAATTCGATCTGCGCTTCGTCGATGCGCTTCATGCCGCCGTTCTGCAGCAGCCACGTATGCGGATTGGCGATGCGGATGCCAAGCTCTTCGTGCGCGCGGACGAGCCGGTCGAGCTGGGCGCGGTCCTGCCATTTGAAGACCGGTATTCCCTGGCAAGTGACGGCACCGTTGAAGCGTACGCATTCGTAATGGTGCAGCATCTCCGCACCCGTGGCGGCTTCGAGCGCGATCGCGCGCGCAACCGTGTCGCCCGGCGGCAGCATGCTTTGCAGATAGGTGGCGCTGCGGTCCTTGCGGATCGCGTGCAGCGTCGTGTGGCCCCACGAATACTCGTAGAGCGGCGGCTCGCCGGGGGCTTCGCCCGCGAGCCGGTCGAGCGTGATCTCGCCGCCGCATTCGCGCACGAGATCTTGCCACGCCATATGTGCCGCCTCGGCGACCATCGTCAGCACGATCAATTGCCCCGCCGGGCAAGCTTCGCGAATGGGCCCGAAATTCGCGGCAAGGGCGGGATGCACGACGCTCGCGAGCTTCTTGGCGATGCCGTCGCTTGCGCCAAGCGCAAGCCCGAAGCGCAGCGCGCTTTCGAAGCCGGAAAACGCGACGATGCCTTCGCGCCAATCGATCGCGTTCTGCGTGGGCATGTCGACCGACAGGATCAGACCGTTGGTGCCGTAGGCGTGGTTTGCCTGCTGGACCGCGTCGCCTTCGAGATCGACGATTTGCGGGCTTGGGCCGAGCGTGGCCACGCGCAGGCCCAGCACGTTGCCGCGGTCGCGCAGCATGCCCCACTGGATCGATCCGATGCCGCCGGAGCCGCCGGCGATGTAGCCGCCGATCGTGGCGGTGCGCGCGGTCGAAGGGTGCAGGCGCAATTCGCCACCGTGCTGCAGCCGCAGCTCGAAATCGAGCGCCATGATTTTGGTGCCGGCACCCGCCCGCACGCGGCCCGGCGTGACCGCGCGAATGCCTTCGAGTGCGGAAAGATCGACGATGGCCCCGCCCGCGAGCGGCATCGCCTGGCCGTAATTGCCGGTCCCGCCGCCGCGCGGCGTGAGCGGCGTGTCGGTTGCGGCGGCAGCACGCAGCACGGCGAGCGCGTCGG
The DNA here is from genome assembly GCA_044378015.1 of Tagaea sp. GTDB lineage: Bacteria > Pseudomonadota > Alphaproteobacteria > CACIAM-22H2 > CACIAM-22H2 > Tagaea. The sequence goes on along the minus strand of JBILXZ010000026.1, from coordinate 17,166 downwards.
CCTCGTCGCGCGGCATTACCACGAGATCGGCCGAGAGGGCGCCCAGCTCTTCGCGCAGGATCGGCGAAAACCAGAAAAAATCGCGGCTCTTGAGCCGCAGGCTCGCCGCGTCGTCGCGCGTCGGAACGTCGCCGAGCCGGTCGCGAAAACCGGCGAGATCGCTCACAGATCGACCTCGGCCCACTTGCCTTCGGTCGGCGTGCGCTCGTCCCACGCGCGCATCTTGAACTTGTTCAGGAGGCCGTGCGGATCGGCCGCACGCTTGAACGCGTACTGGGCCTCGTCGACCACGCGCATGCCGCCGTCTTCGAGCAGATAGGTGTGCGGATCGAAAATCGGCGCGCCTGCGGCCTCGTGCGCGGCGATGATTTCGGCCAGGCGCTCCTGCGTCGTGTAGCGCACGAGCTGCAGCCCGAAACAGGCGACCTGGCCCCCCAGGCGCACGAATTCGAGATGCATCGGCACCTCGTCGCCGAATTCCTTCCACAGCTTCTCGACGAGCGCCACGTGCTGCGGCGGCGGAAACAGCGTCTGCAGATAGGTGATGCTCTTGTCGATCTTGAGGGCCTGAAGCGTCGTGTGGTTCCACGTGAATTCGTAGAGCGGGGGAATGTCGCCCGCCGCGTCGGCGAGTTCGCGGCTGTAGACGAGGCTGCCGCCGTGTTCGGCCAGCAGATCCTTGAAGGCCTCGAGGCTCGGATCGGCGATCATGCAGATCGCGATATGCTCGCCCTCTTTGAGATGCCCCGAAAGCGGCTTGAAGTATTTGGCGGCACCCCAGGCGATCGGGGCCACTTCCTTTTTGACGATCGCGTCGGCCTCGCACAGGCTTTGCGCGAAGCGAACGCTCGCCATGAAGTCGGGAAAGCTCGCGATGCAGTCGGTCCACGGCCACGCGCGCGCCATCGCGATCTCGAGCTCGGTCACGATGCCGTTGGTGCCGTAGGCGTGCACGACCTTCTGCGCGTCGTCGCCCGCGAGGGTCACGATGCGCGGCGTTTCTTCGACCGTCACCACGCGCAAGGCCTTCACGTTGCCGCGGTCGCGCAACACGCCGAAATTGACCGAGCCGATGCCGCCCGAGCCGCCGGCGATGAAGCCGCCGATCGTGGCCGTGCGGCGCGTCGAGGGATGGAAGCGCAGCTCCCAGCCCTGCGGCAGCGTCTGCGCTTCGAGGTCGATCAGTTTCATGCCGGGCTGGACTTTAAGGGTACCCTTGTCGAGCGAAACGATCTTGTCCATGGCCGTCATGTCGAGCACGACGCCGCCCGCCAGCGGCATCGCCTGGCCGTAATTGCCGGTTCCCGCACCGCGCACGGTCAGCGGAATGCGGCGCTTGGCGCATTCGCTCGCGACCTTGACCACCTCGGCCTCGCTCTTCGGGATCGCGACGAGATCGCCGAAATGCTTGCCGAGCTGGCGCTTGAGCACGGGCGAGTACCAGTAGAAATCGCGCGATTTCTGCTTGACGAGGGCGGGCTCGTCGATCGTCTCGACGGGCGCTATCGCCGCTTTGAAGGCGTCCCAATCGGTCTTGTGCGAAACCGGCGGCGGGGGGTCTTTCCACTCGTTTTTCATGGCGTCCAACGCGTCATTTTGCCGGGATTGAGCAGCCCGTAGGGATCCGCCTTTTTCTTGAACGCCAACTGGGCGTCGCCGGCGATCACTTTGGGGCCCTTGTCTTCGAGAATGTAGGTGTGCGGATTGGGCACGATGCAGCCCGCCGCCTCGTGGTCGCGGATGATTTCGTAGAGACGCTCCTGCGTCGTCCAGCGCACCACCTGCAGCGCCGAATTGTTGACGCGGCCGAAGCGGCGCTGGAACTCGAGATGCAGCATCACCTCGTCGCCGTAGCGCCTGTGCATCGTCTCGACGGTCGCAAGATTGCGCCCGATCGGAAACACGGTCTGCAGATAGGTGACGCCCTTGTCGAGCTTCAGCACCTGCAGCGTCGTGTGGTTCCAGCAATATTCGTAGAGCGGCACGTCGTTGCCGACGCTTTCGTCGGGCGTGTCTTTCCACAGCGTGACGCCGCCGCGATGTTCGGCCGCGAGCTTTTCGAACGCGGCGCGATCGCTGTCGGCGACCATGCAGAAAGCGAAATGCTTGCCCTCGGGGCAATGGGCCTTGAGCGCCTTGAAATAGACGGCGATGGCGCCCGCGATCACCGCGATTTCCTTTTTGACGATGCCGTCGGCCTCGCCGAGCGCCTGGCCGAAGCGCGCTGCATCCATGAAATCGTCGAATGCGACGATCGCGTCGCGCCACGGATAGGCGGGTGCGAGCGCGATCTCGACTTCGAGCAGCACGCCCGTGGTGCCGTAGGCGTGCGTGGCGGCGGCGACGTCGCGGCCGCGGAAATCGAACACGCGCGGCACGTTCTCGCACGTCGCCACGCGCACGGCCGGGATGCTGCCCCAGTCGCGCAACTGGCCCAGCATCGCCGAGCCCACGCCCGCCGCCCCGCCGGCCACGAATCCGCCGAGGGCCGATTGGCGCTTGGTCGAGGGGTGCATGCGCAGTTCCCAGCCGATTTTCCGCGCCTGCGCGTCGATCGCCACCAGATTGGCGCCCGCCTCGAAACGGCCCGCGCCCGGCTTCACGAACAGCGTGCGGTCGAGCTTTTCCGTGTCGAGCACGATGCCGCCCTTGAGCGGCACCAACTGGCCGTAATTGCCCGTGGCACCGCCGCGTGCCACGAGCGGAATGCGGAACTGCGCGCAGGCACCCAGGATGCGCAAAGCCTCGTCCTGGTCTTTGGGGAGCGCCACGAGATCGGCCGATTTGCGGTTGAGCTCCGCCTTCAGGATCGGGCTGTACCAGAAGAAATCGCGGCTGCGCTGGCGCACGAGCTGCGGATCGTCGATCAGCGCGACGCCCGCGACCGCCTTGCGAAAGCCCGCGAGATCGTAGCCGTGGCCGCCCGCGTCCATCGTCAGGCCCCCACGATTTCGTCGAGTTCGCGGTAGTCGGGCAGGCTCGTGTCGATGGCGCGGCCGCCGCGGATCACGACGCGGTCGTGCTGCTGGCGCGACAGCAATTCGGAGAAGCTGCGCGCCTGCAGCACCACGAGATCGGCGGGAAGGCCCGCCGCGATGCGGCCCGTCTCGGGCAGCTTCATGATGTCGGCGGGAGTCGTCGTCACGGCCTTGACCCAGTCGCCGAGCGGATGGTCGAGCTGGGCGATGCGCACCGACTGCACGAAAGTCTCCAGCATGTCGTGGTCGCCGTAGGCGTAGAAAGGATCGCGCACATTGTCGCCGGCCACGGCCACGCGCAGGCCCGCCGCGCGCGCCTCGTGCAGCACGGTTACGCCGCGCCAGCGCGGCGTGCGCGCAGGCGTCCGCCCCTGCAGATACATGTTGCACATCGGCAGGCTCACCATGTCGATGCGCGCCTCGGCGCAGAGCTTCAGCGTTTCTTCGACCGCTTCGTCCGGCTGCACGGCGAGCGAGCAGCAATGGCCCGCCAGGATCGGGCGCTTGAAGCCGCGCGTCGCGGCCATGCGCGCGATGCGGATCAAGGTACGCGCTTCCCCGTCGCCCGTCTCGTCGACATGCAGATCGAGATCGAGGCCGCGTTCTTCGGCCAGTTCGAACACGCGGCGCATGTAGTCGTCGAAATTGGCGGGCACGCCGATATGGTCCTGGCCTGTGAGGCGCGTGACGACGCCGAGCTGGCCGCCGGTCTTGGCGACGAGATCGGCAAGGCGCGGCCCGTCGTCGGTCGCGATGGGGTCCATCGCCACGATCGAGGAGGCCTGCAGCGTTATGCGCCCGGCCCAGCGGTCGCGCAGCTTGGCGAACACGGGCCACGAGATTTCGGCCTGCGGCGAGAAGCTGTCGAGATGCGTGCGGATCGCCGACACGCCGTGCGCGTAGGCGCAGCGCAACGCGAATTCGAAGCGCGCTTCGATGTCGGCGGCATGCCAGTGTTTCTTGCGGTCGTTGCCCACGGCGACGAAAGCGCCCGCGAACGAGCCGTCCGGGTTCGGCGAGCGCGGCCAGATATGTCCCTTGTCGAGATGCGTGTGCAGATCGGCGAAGGTCGGCCACACGCTCGCCTGCCGCAGATCGGGACCGGCGCCCGCATCCATGCTGCCCGCCTGCGCCAAGCCCGCGATGCGCCCGTCGGCGATCGTGATGTCGAGTTCGAGATGGCCGTCGGCGGTCTGCGGTGCGGCGACGCCCGCCACGAGGGCGGCGGGGACGCGCACGTGGCGCAGCGCGTAGCGTGCCGCCGCAGGCGGGACGAAGAATCCGGTTCGCATGTCAGTTTTCCCGTTTGAGCGCGCTCTCGTGCCAGCGCCGCAGCGTCAGGTGCGACAGCAGCGACAGGCACATGAAGATCACGATGCCCGAAATCGAAATCATGAACAGGGCCGCGAACATGCGCGGAATGCGCAGCTGGTAGCCCGATTCGAGAATGCGGTAGGCAAGGCCCGATTGGCTGCCGCCGGTCCCGGCCACGAATTCGGCGACCACGGCTCCGATCAGCGCGAGCCCGCCCGAAATTTTGAGGCCGCCCAGAAAATAAGGCAGTGCGGAGGGCAGTCGCAGATTCATCAGCGTCTGGAAGCGCGTGGCTTTGTAGAGCTGGAACAGATTGAGCAGATTGTGGTCGGCCGAATTGAGCCCGAGCGTGGTGTTGGAGAGGATCGGGAAGAACGCGACGATCCAAGCGCAGATCAGCAGCGACAGCTTCACGTCGTTGACCCAGATGATGATCAAGGGCGCTATCGCGACGATGGGGGTGACCTGCAGGATCACGGCGTAGGGGAAGAACGAAAGTTCGACCCATTTCGACTGCGCGAACAGGACGGAGAGGCTCACGCCGAGCACCACGGCCGCACTCAACGCGGCGAGGCTGATCGAGAGCGTGATCCACAGCGAGCCCGAAAGCGTGCCCCAATCCGCCACCATGGTCTTCGCGATCAGGATCGGACCCGGCAGGATGTAGACCGGAATGCCCTGCAGGCGCACGGCAAGCTCCCAGCCCGCGAGCGCCAGAATGCCGACGGCCAGCGGCATCAGAATCTTGGGCCAGGTCGCGACGGACACGCCGAGCACGCGCTTGTGCTGCAGCATGACGGGCGGGGCGTCGTCGCCGATCGTGATGGCGGGGCGGGCGGCTTCGGCCATCGTCAATGTGCTCCCAGGGCGTGGCCCATCGCGGTTTCGAGCGCTTGCGACGCGCGGCGGCAATGGTCGTTGTAGAGCGGCGAGGTGCGGTAGTCGGGCGCGCGCGGATAGGGGGCGGCCGTGTCGAGATCGGCGATGATGCGTCCGGGGCGTGCTGCCATCACGACGATGCGCTGCGAGAGATAGACGCTCTCGAACACCGAGTGCGTCACGAACACGACCGTGAAGTTCGACGCGTGCCACAATTCGAGCAGATCGTTGTTGAGCTTGAAGCGCGTGATTTCGTCCAGGGCCGCGAACGGTTCGTCCATCAGCAGCACGTCGGGCTTGGTCACCATGCCGCGCGCGATCGACACGCGCATCTTCATGCCGCCCGAAAGCTCGCGCGGATAGGCGTTTTCGAAAGCGCCCAGGCCGACCATGGCGAGCGCGTCGGCCGCGCGCGCACGGCGTTCGTCTTTGGACACGCCCGCGAGCTTCAAGGGCAGCATCACGTTTTTGAGGGCGGTCGCCCACGGCATCAGCGTGGGCTCCTGGAACACGAAGGAGAGGCGCGGCAACGCCGCCCCGTGCGCGTCGTGGTCGGCTTCGGGCCAGTCGATGGTGCCGGCCGACGCCGAGCCGAGGCCCGCGATCATGCGCAGCAAGGTCGACTTGCCGCAGCCCGACGGGCCCAGCAGCGACATGAATTGGCGCCGCCCGATGTCGAGATTGACGTTTTGCAGCGCCAAGGTGCCGTTGGAAAACAGCTTGGCGACCCCGCGAACGGCGACGACCGGCCGGGCGGAAGGCCCGGCCGGTCGCGCTTGCGCGGCTGCGTCGTCGGCAGCGATCAAGTTCAGCCCATCCCGACGCGTTTGTTGACGAAGCGCAGCGTGTAGGCCTTCGAAAGATCGAGCCCGGCCTTGACGGCACCGGCGGCGACCATCGCGTCGTAGAAGCTCTTCCAGCGCGCGTCGGTCATCGCACCCACGCCCAGCGTGGCCGCGTCGCCCGACTGCACGATGCCGTTGTCCTTCATGGCCTTGATCGCGTAGGCGATCTTGGTGTCGTCCATGTCGGGGTTGTCGCGCTTGATGAGCGCATTGGCCGGTGCCGGATCGCCGGTGAGGTACGAAACCCAGCCCTCGATCGACGCGCTCACGAAGCGCTGCATGAGGTCGGGCTTTTCGTTGACGAGCTTCCACGAGGTGTTGATCGTGGTCTGGTAGTTGTCGAAGCCGTAATTGGCCATCAGATGCACGACCGGCTTCACGCCCGCCTGCTCGATCGCGAACGGCTCGCTCGACAGGAAGCCCTGCTGCGAGAGCGTCTTGTCGGCCAGGAACGGCGCCATGTTGAACGTGTAGGGGCGCGCCTGCTCGTCGGTGAAGCCGAATTTCGACTTGAGCCACGGCCAGTACGAGGTGCGCCCGCCGGCACCGATCAGGATCGGCTTGCCCTTGAGTGCGGGCAGCGTGTCGTTGCCCATGCCCGGATGCGAGATCAGCACCTGCGGGTCTTTCTGCATCACGGCCGCGACCACCACGAAGGGCAGGTTTTCGGACGCGTAATTGAAGCCCGCGAACGAGTTCGACATGATCGCGTCGACCCGGCCGCCGACCAGCAGCGTATTGGGATCCTGCTGCGGGCCGCCCATGCGGATTTCGGCGTCGATGCCGTATTTGCGGTAGATGCCGGTCGCGACCGCCTGGTAGAAGCCGCCATGTTCGGCCTGGGCGCGCCAGTTGGTCTGGTACGAGAATTTGTCGAGCGCCTGGGCGCGCAAGGCGGGGGCCGCCAAGGTGCCGAAGGCGGCTGCGGCGCCAAACAAACCAAGCGAATGGCGGCGCGAAATTGTTTTTTCGCTCATAGCTTTGCTCCTGTTCGGGGAGGGGGGTAAAGCACGGTTTCGGGAAGTCTTTTCCAGTCCGATTAAACGGCAGATCGTGGCAGCAAAACCCGTACCATTGCGGCCCGGCAAAGGGCCGGTCGATGGCCCCGGTCGCATCCTAGCAAGCTGCCGCAAATTTAGGCAATGCGCCAGCGTTCGCGCCAGTCCTCAGCGCGAAACGATGTTGGACAGGGGGTAGCGGTCGATCTCCTGCAGCGCTTTGACGAAGCGGGCCGCAAAATGCTCGACCAGGATTTTGCCGCGTGCTGCGTCCGCATCGGCGGCATTGCCGCACGCGCCCATCGGGTGCAGGTCCTGGGTTTCCCAGCCGAAGCCGATGCGGCCCTCGGGCGCCAGGATCTCGTAATCCTGTTCCATGCGTACCGACAGCGGTTCGAAATTGCGGCATTCGGCGGTCTTCACGAGATCGCCGCGCAGATGAAGCATCATCGAAGTCTCGCCCGAGCCGCCGTGGATGCCGTGCTTGAGCTCGCCCTCCGGGAACAGATTGGGCGGTTTGCCGAGCGCGTAGTAGTTGATCGCGACCGCGAACATTTTGCAGCGCACGCGCAGTTCGCGGCATACGATGTCGGAGACCTGCGGCTGGCCGCCGTGGCTGTTGAAGATCACGAATTTGCGGATGCCCGCGCGCGCCACCGATTCGCCGATCTCGGTCCATAGCCGGATCAGCGTCTCGGCCGACAGCGTGAGCGTGCCCGGATACGAGATGTGCTCGTTCGATTTGCCGACCGGCATCGGCGGCAGGAACGTGACCGGCAGGTCGGCGGGCATCGTTTCGATCGCTTTGGCGATCACGCCCGCATTGATGCAGGCATCGACATAGACGGGCAGATGCGGCCCGTGCTGCTCGATCGCCCCCACCGGGAGCACCGCGATCGCGCGGTCGGCGTCGAGTGCCGCGAAGTCCGGCCACGTCATTTCGTGCCAGTGGCGCCGGGGAAGCTTGGAACCAGGCAGTTTCGGCGCGGGCGGTTTCGAAGGGGGCGGGATCGACATGGGGGTGCGGCCTCGTTTCCGCCCGAAGAATCCGGGCATCGATGCCTGGGTTTAGGCAAGCGGCGTGCCGCTTCAGACCATGGCGACTTTCTGCCATTTGAGATCGTTGACGCCCTTGCCGCGCAGTGCTTCGACGAGATTGGGCGGGCCCAGATAGACGGGCCTGCGTATCAGATCGACATACATGAGAACCACGTGCTTGCCGAGAAGCCGGGCTTTGAAAAACTTCATCGAGCGCGCGAGCATTTCGGGCGTCGAGCAGGACGCGGCATCGACATGGATGACGACGATCTCGATGCGACCGACGGGTACGACGGCGACGTTGTATTTGTTGCTCGCCATCGTGCGCGGCTGTCGGCTACGGCAGCGCCGCCGGGCTGTCGGAGAGCGTGCGCATGTACGCGATCAGATTGGCGCGGTCCTCGGCGCGGCGCAGGCCCGCAAACGCCATGCGCGTGCCGTTGAGATACCCGCGCGGGTTGGCGAGGAAACCGTTGAGCTGTTCGTAGCCCCACTGGCCGTCTTCGCCGGGCCGGCCGGCGGCGGCCGACAGCGCTTGCGAGTAGTTGAAGCCCTCGATATGCGCCTTCTTCTTGGCGACGACATCCCACAGATTGGGCCCGACGCCGTTCTTGCCGCCCTTTTCGAAGGAATGGCACGAGGTGCAGTTGCGCGTGGCGGCCTTGCCGGCCTCGATATTGGCCGAGGCGAGCAGCGGGCCGATCGGCTCGAGGGCGACGGCCGGCTCTGCCGGTGCGGCGGCGACAACGGTCTCCGGCAGTTTGATGTCGAGCACGGATTTTTCGAGTTGGTGCGGATGCACCAGCATGTTGGCGATGAAACCGAGGACCGTCACCACCAGCACCGAACCGACGACGGCACCGAAAATCTTGTTGAGTTCGTAGGAGTTCATGGTCGCGGCCCCGACTCGTTCTGGATTGGCAAACGGCAAACGTGCGGCAATTTAGAGGCCCGCTCGGGCGTGCGCAACTCAAACAAACGCCGCCGCCGCCTGCGACAGTCTGCCGCAGGCGCGCTGTTGACGCAGGCCCGCCCCGCCCCGGATACTCCGCGCCCTTTTCCCGTTGAGCCGAATTGGTCGCCATGCCCAAGCCCAAAAACCCGTCCCGCATCGCGTTTCAAGGCGTGCCTGGCGCCTATTCGCATCTGGCTTGCAAGGCGGCCCGTCCGGAATTCGAGCCGCTGCCGTGCCCGAGTTTCGAGGAGGCGTTCGAGGCCGTGCGCAGCGGCCGGGCCGAACTCGGCATGATCCCGATCGAAAATTCGCTCGCGGGCCGCGTGGCCGAAATCCACCATCTCATTCCAAGTGCGGGCCTGCATATCGTGGGCGAGCATTTCCAGCGCGTGAACCACCATCTGTTGGCCCCGCGCGGGGCCACGCTCGCCACGTTGCGCACCGTGCAAAGCCACATCCAGGCGCTCGACCAGTGCCGCGAGACCACCAGAAAGCTGGGCTTGAAGCGCGTCGTGGGCGCCGACACGGCAGGCTCCGCCGCCGAAATCGCCAAGGCGAACGACCCCACGCGCGGCGCCATCGCCTCGTCGCTGGCGGGCGAGATCTACGGCCTCAAATCGCTGAAGAAAGATCTCGAAGACGTCGCGCACAACACCACGCGCTTCGTGGTGCTGTCCAAAAAACCGCAAGAGGCCGATCCCAAAAAGGGCCCCGCCGTCACCACTTTCGTGTTCCGCGTCAAGAACCGCCCGGCCGCGCTCTACAAGGCGATGGGGGGGTTCGCGACCAACGGCGTCAACATGACCAAGCTCGAAAGCTACATGCTGGGCGGCGTGTTCACGGCCACGCAGTTCTACGCCGACGTCGAAGGCCATCCGAGCGAAACCAATTTCGCGCACGCGCTCGAAGAGCTCGGCTTCTTCTCGGATTCCGTGAAGATCATCGGCGTCTATCCCGCCCACCCGTACCGTTTCAAGGGGCGCTAGAAAAGCCCGAGCTGGTCGCCCTGGCGCGGCGGCGGCTTGAACTGCGCGAGGTCGGTCGACCAGTCGTTGCGCTCGAGGCCCAAACGCGCGCGCGCTTTCATGAAACGCTGGTTGAGCAGCGCCGCATAGGGGCCGTGGCCCACGAAGCGCGTGCCGAACTCGGCCGAATTGAAAGCACCCCCGCGCGTGTCGCGCACCAGCGACAGCACGTGCTTCTTTTTGAGCGGGGCGTGAGCTTCGAGCCATTCGCCGAAGATTTCCTTCAGCTCCAGGGGCAGGCGCAGCAGCGTGTAGCCCGCGCGCGTGGCACCCGCATCGCGCGCGGCCTCGAGGATCGCCTCGAGTTCGGCGTCGTTGAGCGCGGGGATCATCGGGGCCGCCATCACGCCCACTTTGCAGCCCGCATCCGCCAGGCTGCGGATCGCGGCGAGGCGTTTTGCCGGCGTAGGCGCGCGCGGCTCGAGCGTGCGCGCCAGATCGCGGTCGAGCGTGGTCACCGACACGAACACGTGCGCGAGATTGCGCGCCGCCATCGGGCCGATGATGTCGCGGTCGCGCGCCACGAGATCGGATTTGGTGACGATCGAAAACGGATGCGAGAACGCCGCCAAGGTTTCGAGAATGCGGCGCGTGATCTTGAGATCGCGCTCGATCGGCTGGTAGGGATCGGTGTTGGTGCCGAGCGCTATCGCCATCGGCTTGTAGCCGGGCTTGCGCAGCTCCGCCGCCAGCAGTTCGGGCGCATCGTGCTTGGCGAACAGCTTGGTCTCGAAATCGAGCCCCGGCGACAGGCCGAGATAGGCGTGCGTCGGCCGCGCGTAGCAATAGACGCAGCCATGCTCGCAGCCGCGATAGGGGTTGATCGACTGCGCGAACGGAATGTCCGGCGATTCGTTGCGCGAAATGACCGTGCGGCTGGCGTCGCGCGTCACTTGCGTGCGCAAAGGCGGCAGATCGTCCTCGGCGTCGCGATGCCAGCCGTCGTCGATGCGTCGGCTGGCGTGCCGCTCGAAGCGCCCTGCCGCATTCGAAACCGCCCCGCGCCCTTTGCGCGCAATATCGGGAATCGCATCGTCCATGGCATTGGACGCTAGCGACTTATGCGGAACAATTCAAGAACTTATCGGTCTTTTCGGCGCTCACGCCCACGCTTTGCGTTGGACCGCGATCGTTGCGATGTCCAGCGCCGTGTCGATGGCTTTTTGCGCGTGCGCGGCGGCGCGCGGCTCGAGCGCTTTGTGCGTCCCCTCGGCTTTGAAGCGCAGGAAAACGGCCGTGGTGCGCAGCCAGATCAGGCGCCGGAAGGGGCGGAACAGGCCCGCCGTTTCGCGCGCGATGGGATCGCCCACGCGCTTTTCCCACACCCGCATGAATTCGTCGATCTGGCTCGAATCGAGTGCCGCCGCGCAGTCCGGATCCCAGCTCGTGGCCGGCAGCGAGCAGGCGTGCGCCAGATCGAATCCGGGCAGCGTGTAGGCGCAGCGCTCGAGATCGACCGCATAGGCGCGCCCGCCGGGGGCCACCACGAAATTGCCGGGATGCGCGTCGACGACGCACAGCGCGCGCGTGAGCTGCGCAAAGCGCCTGGCGTTGGCGGTCGAGAATTCGCGTGCCCACGCAAGCTCGTGGCCCAAAGCGAGTTCGGCCTTCGGATCGAGGCTCGCGCGCGGCGCGAACTTCATGTTTTCGGCGATGCCCGCCACGGTCTCGCCGAGCGGATCGGCGGCCCAGGGAACGGGCGCGCGTGCCGCCGCATCGGGGACCCGCAATCTGTGCAAAGCCGCAAGTGCCGTCGCGATTGCGGGCAGTTGGGACGGCAGATTGGGGCCTGCCCCCGGAATGTCGTCGACGACCAACGCGCCGAAAGGCAAACCCTCGCGGGGCGCGATCGCGGCCAGCACGCGCGGCGTCGCGTCCGACAATTGGGCGCGCGCAAAACACGCTTCCTGGCGCGCGAGGCTCGCCGCCGCATCGAGCCCGCCGAAGGCCGCGAGCGGAACGCGCGCGAGCGCGCGCCCGATCGGCATGCGGTAATGCATGTGCGCGAGCCCTTTGCGCGGCATCTCGACCAGCGCGTCCGCAGGCATCTCGGCAAAACGCGGAATCGCCTTCAATGCGGCGGCCAGAGCGGGGACGGCAGGCAACGACATGGACACGGTTTTTAGCCCACTTGCGCACCCCTTGGCGAACGGGAATTGCTGCGGCAGACTTGGAAAATGCACGGAATCGAGGGAACAGATCCTGGTCGAACGATCGATTGGAGCCACACGAGCGGCGACTATGCCCGCCATCGCCCAGGCCCACCCGACGGGCTCTACGCGCGTCTGTCGGCATTGGGTTTTGGGACGCGAGGTCAGCGGATCGTCGATTTGGGAACGGGAACGGGCGTCGTCGCGCACGCGCTGGCGGCACGCGGGGCCGACGTCGTCGGCATCGACATAGCGCCGGGCCAGATTGCTGCAGCCAAGTCGACTTCTTCGGCGGTGCAATTCGCGGTCGCGTCGGCGGAAGCGATCCCGCTGCCAGATGCGTCGTGCGATGCGGCGATTGCAAGCCAGTGTTGGCTCTATTTCGATGCGGACCGGACGTTGGCGGAGCTGCGCCGCGTGCTGCGGCCGGGCGGCCTTTTGTGCACGTGCCACTTTTCGTGGCTGCCGCGCGAAGATGCGGTCGCGCGCGCAAGCGAGGCGCTGATCCTCGCGCACAATCCGGCTTGGCGCGGCGGCGATTGGAGCGGCGACATTCCGGCGATTCCGCCCTGGGCGGCGAAGCGCGGCCTTCGGCTGAAAGCCATGTTTTGGTTCGATGCCGAAATTCCGTTTACGCAGGCGGCGTGGCGCGGACGCATGCGCGCGTGTCGCGGCGTGGCGGCCACGCTGTCGCCCGATGCGGTTGCCGCCTTCGATGCCGAACATTCGGCGTTGCTCGCGCGCATAGCACCGGCCCAATTCAAGATTCGGCACCGAATTGACGCGCATATCCTGTCGCTCGCGTGAAACTCTCGGTCGTCCTGCCCGAGCTGGATGCAGGGTCCGCGCTTGCGGCCACGCTGGCGATCTTGGGCGCGGATTGCGAAATTCTTGTCGTCGATGGCGGCTCGAAAACGCCGCCGCAAGTGGGCGCCAACATGCGAGTGCTCTCGGCCCCGCGCGGGCGCGGGACCCAGCTCGCCGCAGGGGCCGCGGCGGCTGGCGGCGATTGGCTGCTGTTTTTGCACGCCGACACGGTTCTTTCGCCCGCATGGCGGGACGCGGTTGCGGCCTTCGCAGCCGATCCGGCCAACGCCGAAAAAGCTGGCTATTTCAAGCTCGCCTTCGCGACCGCCAATCCGCGCGGTGCGCGCGTCGCCGCCCTTGCCAATTGGCGCGCGCGCGCCCTTGGCCTCCCCTACGGCGACCAGGGAATTCTGCTGGCGCGCGCCTACTACGAAAAGCTCGGCGGCTACCGGCCGCTGCCGCTGATGGAAGACGTCGATCTCGTGCGCCGCATCGGCAAGAGGCGGCTTGTCGAACTTCCCGCAATCGCCACGACTTCGGCCGAGCGCTACGAACGCGACGGCTGGCGGTTGCGGCCGCTGCGCAATCTTTTCTGCCTCGCGCTCTATTTCGCGGGCGTGCCGCCGCGCGCGATCGCAAGGCTCTACCGATGAAACGCACGCTGATCGTGTTCGCCAAATTCCCGCAGATCGGCCGCGTCAAAACGCGGCTTGCCAAGGGCCTCGGCCACGCCGCAGCGTTGGCCTTCTATCGCCGCACGCTCGCCGACACGCTCGCCAAAACGCGCGGCGGGCCGTGGCAGACGATTCTGTGCGTTGCCCCCGATAGTGCGCGACGCATCTCGCGCGCGTGGCCGCCCGGTATCGTGCGAAAAGCCCAAGGGCGCGGCGATTTGGGCCAACGCATGGCGCGCAGCCTCGCCTGCTGCAGGGGCCCGGCCGCGATAATCGGCGGCGACATTCCCGAACTCGCGCGCAGCGATATCGCCGCCGCTTTTGCGGCCCTGGGGCGCGCCGACATCGTCTTCGGCCCGGCGGCGGACGGCGGCTACTGGCTCGTGGGCGTAAGCGCCGGGCGCTTTGCTGCCCGTCTGTTCGACCGCGTGCGCTGGTCGAGCGAGTTCGCCCTTGCCGACACGCTTGCCAATGCCGGGCATCGCCGCGTGGCGAAACTGCGCGTGCTGGCCGACATCGACACGGCAGAAGACTGGCGCCGCTGGCGGCGCTGCGCGCAGGCTTAGAGTGTTGCTTTGGGTTTTTTGGGCAGATGTTCGAGCAGGCGCGGCATCAGCTCGACCAGGTTGCACGGGCGATGGCGCACGTCGAGCTGCCATTTCAGGATCTCGTCCCAGCCGTCGCGGCAGGCCGAGGGCGAACCCGGCAGCGCGAACAGATAGGTGCCGCCCGCGACGCCGCCCACGGCCCGGCTCTGCAGCGCCGAGGTGCCGACCTTCTGGAAACTGACCATGCGGAACATTTCGCCGAAGCCGTCGATCTTCTTGTCGAACAGGGGCTCGAAGGCTTCCGGCGTCACGTCGCGGCCCGTGACGCCGGTGCCGCCGGTGGAAATCGCGACGTCGATCGCGGGATCGGCGATCCAGGCGCGCAGCTGCGCTTGGATCTGGTCCTTGTCGTCGCGCACGATCGCGCGGGCCGCAACCTTGTGGCCGTCGCGCGCGATCATTTCGGCAAGCGCGTTGCCGGAGCGGTCGCTTGCCGCGTCGCGCGTGTCCGACACGGTCAGGATTGCGATGTTGCACGCCAGGAACGGCTGCGTTTCGTCGATTTTCGGCATCGTGGGCTAGCGGCGCGCGAGCGCGCGGTCCGGCGGCGACACGGGCTCGGCCGCAGGCAGATTTGCGACGCGCGGGCTCGGGGTCGGCGGCGGCGGGGGCGGCTGCAGCGACACGCGCGGGCTGGCGGGCCGATCGGCGAGGGCCGCCGGTGCGGCGTAGAACGGCCACTCGCCCTGCGCGATCTGGTCGAGGCTTGCGGTGGGCTGGCCCAGACGCTCGGAATACATCCAGTAGGAATAGAGCAGGCGCGCGATGAAATGGCGCGTTTCGGCCGCGGGCAGGCTTTCGAGGAACAGCAGCGCATCTTCGCGCTTCTCGCCGCGATTGTCCTGCAGCCGCTTCCAGCGCGTGAGATTGCCGATCCCGCCATTGTAGGCGGCGGCCAGACGCACAAGCTCGCCGCCGATCAGCGGCTCTTCGAGAAGATGGCGCAGATAGCGCTGGCCGAGCGTCACGTTGATTTCGGGATCGAGCAGCAGGTCGCCGCGGCCTTTGAAGCTGCGCGAATCCATGGCGGCGGCCGTGGCCGGCATCAGCTGCATGAGGCCGCGCGCGCCGGCCGGGCTCGTGGCCGCGGGGTTGAACGCCGATTCGAGCCGCATGAACGCGAACACGAGGGCCGGATCGACGTCGTAGCCGCCGATCGGCTGCCAATGCGGAATCGGGTAGAATGCGCCGTCGTAGCGCCGCCCGTCGACATCGGCGATTTCGCGCGCGAGGCGCATCGACAGGCCCGGCATGTTGGCGCGCATCGACACGGCCAGAATGGCGCGGTTGGCGGCGCCGAGGCTTTGGGCTGAAATGCGCCGCAACTCCGCCTCGGCGCGGCGGTCCTGGCCCGCCTGCAGCAACGCGAAAACGCGGCCCGCCCCGCCGAAGCGCTGAAGCTGGTCGAGCTCGATCTGGCCCAAAGCCGGGGGGTTCCAATTCATGCCGGGCGCCACGCCCAGCGCGCGCGCGGCCATCAGCCCGTAGAAGGTGCGCGGATGCTCGGCCGCTAGCGCCATCCAGTCGTTGTAGCGCTCCGGCCGCGCGTTTCGCAGATGCGTGCGCGCCGCCCAGAAGGCGCCCGCCGCAACGTCCCAAGGCTGGCCTTGCGGCAGCTGCGCCAGCGCCTCGAAATGCGCGGCTGCTTGCGCGTAGTGTTCCTGTCGGAAGCGGGCGAGCCCGGCGATCCAATAGGCGCGGGGAACGGCCGCACCCGAGCGCCTGAGGGCGGGCTCGGCAAAAGCAAGGGCACGCGCATCGTCGCCGCGCGCAAGCCAGCCGGCCGCAAGCATCGCGCGCAGATGGTCGATTTCGCCCGCATTGAGGGCGGCGTGCGTTTCGCGCGCGGCCAAGCTGCGCTCGACCGCGTCGAAATGCCCGTCGCCGATCTGGTCGCGCAGCCGGGCGCGCAAAGCCGCCCCGGCCGGGCTGCCCGGCGGCATCGGCCGACTGAGCGACGGGCCCAAATCGTCGGCTGCCGCGCGCTCCTGGAACGAGGCTTCCTCGCGCGGGCGCGTCAGCGCGGCGGCGCGCACGCCCGGGCGCCGGAGCGCCAGATTGTAGATCGCGCGCGCATCGGGTTGGGCCGCATTGTCCTTGAGCCAAGCGGCCAATTCCTCGCCCGTGGGGCGATAATGGCGGCCGAGATAGCGGTCGGCCAGCACGTGGCCCACCAGCGTGCGGTCGCGCAGATTGGCCATCCGCTGGTCGGCCGCGGCGATCGCGCCGCGCGCCTGGAGCTGGAAAATCTCGCGATAAAGGGCGGCATCGGCGGCCGACAAAGGCTGCGGCAGCTCGGTCGCGCGGTCCACCAGCGCGTCGAATCGCGGCAGCGACGCGGTCTGGACCCTGCGGTCGGCCGATTCGCCGGTTCGCGTTTGACTTGAGGCAATAGACGTAAGTCCAGCCGTCAGCACACAAAAGCTGCAGACAGCTAATACTGCGACTCGCGAAATACAGTTTGTTGTCCGACGCATCGTCGCAAAGACATAGTGCAATACATCCTGCTGCAGCAAGCAGAATTATAAGCTTTTCCACATGCTTAGACTAAAGACGAGAGGCTTTATTCATGGAATTCTATATTTATAGTTCGGCGATCTTTTGTTTGATTGACAATAAATCGTTCCATGAATCCCTTTTTTGCAGCGGCTGCTTCAACAAATACCAAGGATGATATGTTGCAAGGACCGGGATCGGGCCGGGCAAGGCCGGGTCTTCGTAGGTCTTCCAGCGCCCGCGCAGCCTGATGATGCTCTCCCCGGTGGCGAGCAGGCTGCGCGCGGCAAGCTCGCCGAACAGCACCAGCATTTTCGGCCGGGCAAGGGCGATGTGGCGGCGGGCAAAGGGCAGGCAGGCGGCGATTTCGGCGGCCGTCGGCTGCCGGTCGGCGGGCGG